>CAVPCG010000050.1:0-154559 GCA_963702325.1 uncultured Acidobacteriaceae bacterium
CGGCAACCCTGGAATCCGTCCCAGGCCAACGTCAATCATGGCCTCGGGCTTTGCCGTGTGCGTCAGGAAAAAGATGCACGCCGCAAAAAGCGATTCGCCAAAGTGGCGGCGACGATCTCTTCCGGATCGCGTATCGCGGTGAGATTTATTCGGGCATTCCAACGAGCAGGGTATCAAGATAAATGGAAATGTCAGAAAGTTGGTTTCCGACAAGAGAGAAGGTGAAGCGGACGCGCCTCCGAGGAACGGCCGAAGAAGCTCGGCGATGCGGACAAGATCCATGAACTGCATTGTAAGCTGCGGAGTTGAGTTCCGCGTTTGCCCGCTAAGTGACGGACGCAACACCGAACCGCTTCAGTGCCTTAAACCTATTCGGAGGCGCCGAAAAGAAGCGGACTCACCGTCGTTTCAATTCTGGCCGCCATCTCCTCGGGGGGGATGCGGCTGGGCGTCTGAAACCAGTGGCGCGCGGCTCCGAAAACGGCCCAAGCTGCACTGGCCGCCCGCAGAGACGCATCGGATCCGGGCGCGATCCCATGAAGGGCAAGACCTTCCTTGAACATATCCTCGACGACCGGGACGATCGAGCCTTCGAGTGGAATCCGAGCCATCTGAGCGGGACAGGTCGTGGCCTCAGCAAGATAGTCGCAGACGCCGAGTGCAATGGCGCGCAGGGCTCCATAGCAGTCGGTAAAGGTTATAGCGCGGCGCGCTATCAGATCGCGAAAACGCGATTCTGCCATTGCCTTCAGCAGGGCGTTTTTGTCCGGATAATGCAGGTAAAAGGTCGCGCGATTTAGGGTCGCATCGTCGGTGATATCCTGAATGGAGATTTCGTCGAACTCCTTCTTTTTCAATAACCTCTCTAGTGAATCCATGAGCATGCGGCGGCTGCGCAGAATGCGCGGATCCGTTGTTCCAGTCTCGGCTTAAAGAAGCTGCGCCATTCCTACATAAGGATACCTCCTTTAAGGCAAAGCGACACTTGTTTATTTTATGAATCTACATATGTCTATTAAACATCAATTGTTGTGTAGGCAGAAAAAACGCACGCGCAAACTTTCCGAGGAGAACATCTATGAAAATTACTTCAATTGTTGCTCGCTATCTGCTGGGACTGATCTTTACCGTCTTTGGGTTGAACGGGTTTCTCAACTTCATCCACCAGCCGCCGCCAGCCAATCCACTGGCAATGCAGTTCTTTGTTGCCGTCAGCGCATCGCACTTTGCCGCGTTCTTTTTCGCTGTCCAGCTTCTTGGCGGACTGCTGCTGCTCTCCGGCTTTTTCGTGCCGCTTGCGCTGACATTGCTTGGCGCGGAGCTCTACAATATCCTTGCGTTCCACCTGACGCTTTCGCCGGCGACCATTCCTCCGGCTTTGCTGGCGTCTGTATTGTGGATACTGGTTTTCATACAGTACCGTGAGAGCTTCAAGAGTACTTTCAGTGCGAAGCCTGCGATGCAGCCATGAGTTGCGTCGCAACAGTAGCTTGGATACCACCCGGCGTGTTTCGGAGCAACCTCACATCGCGACGGGTGGACAGCCATAGGAAGGTATGAGGCTAAGAAGTTAGGCGTGGATAGCTACCCTACGCGATCTCGCTAATTGGCGCCCTCGGCTGACTGGCGCAAGAGATTCCAGTCGTCTTCCACATCGGTATAGGCGGTTCGGGGAGCGGCGCTGCGACGCAATTCATCGTGCAGCCGGGAGGCGAGAATCTCTTGCGCCAATGCCGACGGCGCCGGAGATGTCAGGATGTTATCGCGGGACACTCCTACGTCAACCAACTGCTCTCCAACTTGCATCTCCAGGACGGGGCGCCCGGAAGAATCCATACTCAGGCTCGGCTTCGTCCTGCAATCGTTTCCACTTTCTGTCCTTTAAACGCTCGCCTAGAAACGGGACATTTTCGCCAATCGTGCCCGAACCGGGATCCAGACGCGCCATCAATTGATTCAACTGTTCTTCATAGGTTTGACGTTGGGTTTTGACGATTGCGGGGCGAAGCCGGTTCGATGAATCGAGCACCAGCGCCTGCTTCGCGGGATCAAATCGTCCAGTGCTTAGATATGCGATGGCGACGCCTCCCATAATGAAGGGATGGAATACCGCCAAGGGAACAAGATACTTCTTGGATTTCAGAAACGATTCAAGAACACCGTAAACGGGAGTGCTGCGCGGAACATTTCCTGGTACTTGGGGGATGACGAACCGTGATGATTGGAGGTCAGGATGATGCTTGTCGAACCTGACCAGTGTGCGAGCGAGCTGCTTGGGGGTAGTAATGCCGAGGTCAGCAACAAAACTTCGATGCAGGGTATGCGGATAATAGAAGTTCATGATGCCGCGGGCGAAGTCCGCACAATTGCGCGACAAAAGATGGAAGCGAGAGCGATTTGGGCGCGAATTTAAAGCCTGGATTAGAGCATCGTCCTGTTCTGGCGTGGTTTCGATCTGATAACTGTAAATCGTGCGATCATAGGCCGCGCCGACAAGTTGAATCCAGTTCCCAGTTGACGGTTCTCCGTTCTCAGAATCGGGCGCAACGGCCTCGAGAAATTTGCGGCGGTATTGATTTCTAAGGAATGCGACGAGTTTTTCGTTTGCGTAAAGAGGAACGTCACCAGGAGTTTCGACCGCGTATAAATAAGGAATTACTGGGACGGCAATCCAGTCGTATCCACCGATGGCATTGTATCGGCTGAGCACTACACCGGGCTCTCCCGGATGGCAGGAACGCAAAACGACAGGTGAGTCGGCGCAGACGCGCGGCAGATAAACAGCTGCATGACCAGTAGCCGTGAGGGCTCCGAAATGCCCGAAAGGTTCTTCCAGAAGCAAAACAGCGGAAGCGTGAGCTCGCGAAATGAACAACAACAACAGGATAAACAGAGCGCAGAATCGGTAAGTGCTCATCGCCGCCCGGCTATCCGACTTTTCCCTTTTACGTAACATAGACGTCATAACTCACTAGAAATCAACCCTCGAACGCGAGAATAGTTTCCCCCGTGGAAGACTTCCAGTTACCGGAGTCCAGCTGGCCTATGAGCCATCGGCCCCGGCATGTCACTGCTCGAGGATGCGGGAGCAAGGACTGCAAGTTGCACCGGCCAGAAACCAGAGGGATACCCTGAGAATCTCCCTACAGTATGTTTTCCGGGAAATAATCATTGAGCCCACGGTGGCGTGGTAGGATTGGCACGATAGATGACCGGGAAGGATACGATGAATACCCGCATCCTGGTGGTTGACGACAGTCCGCTGGTGAGGCAGAGGCTCCGCGACATGCTGCAACAGCATTGGGAGTGGGAAGTCTGCGGAGAAGCGTCGAACGGACGGGATGCGCTGGAAAAAGTTCAGCTCATGAAGCCCGATCTTATTGTGCTGGACTTCCTGATGCCGGGAATGGACGGGCTACAGACCGCGAGAGAGATCGGGAAATTGGTTCCGTCAGTTCCGATTCTGATGTTCACCATGCATCTGTCGAAGCAGTTGGTGGAGGAAGCGCGCAATGTTGGCATACGCGGCGCCGTTCCAAAATCCGACGCGAGCCGCATCATTGCAGGCGTGGAAGCGCTGCTTCGAAATGAAGCGTACTTTTCTCTAACTAATAGTTCCCTGGATTAATCCCGTCAGTAGTTATCCTCTCGTAATTTTCCTTGCGCCGCCGTCCCAGACCGCGATTGTCTTGTTGAAATAGGCATAGTTTGCCAAATGACATCCCAGCGCCGCGCGGTTGCCGAACTCCTCATTCTCGACGGTCTTCTTCCGCGTGCGAACCGCATTGAAAAAATTCGCCTGATGATCTGAGACATCGCTGTAGCCGGTTGGCACGCGTATAGGATTCCACTCCCTCGTCTGCGGTAAAGCTTAGCGGCAGTGGATGATCAGCCTGCCATTTTTCCAGATAAGCATTACGCATTTGCTCAGGCCATCCATAAATGGAATAAGACTCCGGCTGTGGACGAATATCCTGAGGTTTATAAGTCAGCGTCGAATCCTTGATGATCATGGTTCCCTTAGTCCCGTAAAACGCGATGAACTCGCCGCCTTCATTGTTCAGGTTGCAGCGGACAGCCATCCGGAAGTTTGGATAATCGTAGAAAGTATCAATCAGGTCAGGGAAGTCGCGGCCATCTTTCCAGCGGAATAGGCCGCCGGAGGATTGTGCGCGTTCTGCAACCGTATTGGTTCCGGTGATGAAGTGGATTCCGGAAATCAAGTGAACAAAAAGATCGCCGGCCAAACCTTCTCCATAATCGCTGAAACAGCGCCAGCGGAAGAAGCGAACGGGATCGAACGGGCGTTTGGGCGCGTCCTCTAGGAAGGCATTCCAGTCAATGGTTTGTTCGCTCGCATCAGGCGGGATCGGGATAAACCCAGGCGCCGCTGGCGGAGTTGCGGTCCCAATAAGCCTCAATAAAAGTAACGTCGCCGAGTCTTCCGGAATCGTAGATTTCCTTCGCTTTGGCGTAAAGGATGGAACTGACCCGCTGGCTTCCGATTTGCACCATGCGGTTTGCCTTTTGCGCGGCTTCGATCATGGCGAAGCCATCTTCGACAGTGTGCGACATTGGCTTCTCGCAATAAATGTCTTTGCCGGCGGCGCACGCATCGAGGAAGACGCGGCGGTGATGATGGTCAGTCACGGCAATGATTACGGCGTCAACATCTTTGCGATCGAGAATCTCTTTATAGTTGCGGGTCGCGGGAACATTTTTCTTCACGGATTCCTGGGCCGCCAGGTGGCGCGAATCGTAAAGATCGCAGACGGCAACACACTCGATGCCGGGCACGATGAGGGACGCCTTCAGCAATTCGCAGCCGCGGACGCCAGTTCCGATGGAGGCGAAGCGAATGGTGTCGCTGGGCGAAACATTTGGAGAGACCCCAAAGCCGAGTGGGTTCCAGCAGGGTCAATTTTGCTCCCGCGCCAGCCAGGGCAGCGCTCGTTCCGACTTGCATGAAGCGACGACGAGTCCATGAAGAATTCATTGCGGATCCCTTCTGTAACTGCGATCAGGTCTATTTAAATTGGGGAATTTCAACGCACGGATTATTGCACAACGCGTGGGCTAAAGCGCAGTTTTTACGAGGAAGAATCTCTGGCGTTATTCCAGGCCGCGGCATTGAATGCGCGTGTCCTATTCAGCCGGAACGATCCCTTCGCCTTCCTTCACATGATAGAAGTGATCGGCAGCCAAATTAGCCAGAATTTCGGTCTTTCCCGTGGGCCAGAAAATTTCGACTCTATCTACCCGCTGTCTATCGCCCGAGACCAAAGTGGATGCGGAGATCATTCTGCGAGAGATAACTTCCGCCGCTGAGAACCTCGTCCGTCTGCACTAAATCACCAGCGGTGGCTTTCGACTCGGGCGTTCAAGGCGAGGCGGTTGCTCTTGGTTCCTTCGAGTTCAAAGCTGATCCAATGATTCTGTGCGCCGCCTTGCGGCTGGAGAATCATGGGTCTGCCTTGGAGGTTTTCGATCACGATATCGAGCCGGCCGTTATTAAATAGATCGCCAACCGCGACTCCGCGGCTGACCTGCGGAATTTGGATGGCTGGGCCGACCAGCTTGCTTACGTCTTTGAATGTGCCGTTGTGCTGATTCAAGAATAGGAGTTTTGGCTCGCGGTACTTGCCGATAATATCGAGGCTGTCCACTTGCGGATACACGTGGCCGTTCACCAGAAACAGATCAGGCCAGCCGTCATTATCGAAATCGAAGAACGCGTCTGCCCCATCCAATGTAGGGAGTCGTTGGCGGCGCGATTCCGGCAGCATAAGAAACGTCAGTGAAATTCATGTCCCCGTCGTTGCGAAATAATGCCGCGTATTCGTCGCTGAAATGGGTGACGGCGATGGAGAAGCGCCCAGTATGCTGGTAATCGCCGAGGGCAACGCCCATGTTGGCTTGCTCGACACCGTCCTGGCTTACGGCTACCCCGACTGAATAGGCGATGTCCGTGAAATGTCCGTTGCCGTCGTTGCGGTAAAGGTAGTTGGGCTGTCCATCGTTGGTGACGAAGAGGTCAAGGCGACCGTCGTTGTTGAAGTCTGACCAGACGGACGTCAATCCAAAACGATGCTGCGGATCGTCCACGCCCGCCTTCGCCGAGACATCAGTAAAGGTGCCGTCGCCATTATTGTGGTAAAGGTTGTCGGGAGATCCTTTCGAGACCTTTGGGACCACACTCCACATCGAGTCCGCGGTATTTGCATGTCTTGCTGGAACCAAACGCGGGCAGGTCATGAAGATTGAGATCCACATAATGGGAAACGAATAAGTCGGCCCAACCGTCATTGTCGTAATCGCCAAACGCCGCGCCAGTCGCCCATTCTGAATCGCCGCTTAGTCCGGCCTGCTTGGTCACATCCGTAAAAGTGCCGTCGCCATTGTTGCGATAGAGAACCACCCCGCCAAAACAGGTCACAAGCAAATCGGGCCAGCCGTCATTGTTGTAATCTCCGACGACCGCGCCCATGGTCCAACAGGGATAACCGACGCCAGCTTTATCGGTCACGTCGGTGAAGGTGCCGTCGTGGTTATTGTGGTAGAGGGCGCTGCGCGCTTTTTTGCCGGCAAGAGCCATCTCCACACTTTGCGCATTGGTGAAGTAAATGTCGGGCCAACCGTCGCGGTCATAATCAATGAGAGCGACGCCTCCGCTCATGGATTCGACAATGAATTTCTGTTCGGGGCTGGAAAGATGTTCGAACTTGATGCCGGTCGAATCGGTGATATCCACGAGTTGCGGCAATTGCGCGCCGGACGGTGGAATGCTGGCTGACGCCGGCCTTCTTTGCAATGCAGGTTTTGGCGGGGAATTCTGCGAAAATGCAGGCGCACCGCAAGTCCATATCAGCAGGGTGCAGACAATTGCCCCAGCCATCGTCCTATTGTTTGGAATCGGAATCCTCGTTTTCGTCCCTCGCCTGATCTCGATGCAAGTCGCGGTAAACCGCGCGAAGCTTCTGCTTCATATTGTTGTATTTCTGATATTCCTCGATTTCGTGTTTAGCTTCCTCAGTTCGCCCTGTCTGCCGGTAAATCGTACTCAGGCGGAAGTGGGCTACGGGAATTGTTGGATCGAGTTGGATCGCATGGTGCAAAAGCTTCTCGGCTTCTTGCGGTTGGTTCAACGCCATCTCAACTTTGGCGAGGCCGATGTTAGCTTCCGGATCGTTCGGCTGAAGGTGTACAGCGCGCGTGTAATCGTCAGAAGCGGTTTTCAGATCGTTCGCCCGGAACGCGATGTCGCCAAGCCTGCGTTCAGATTGTTCATCCAGCGGATTGGCTTCTAAAGCCGCTTTGTACTCGCTTTCAGCTTCGCGCCGCCCGTCTTCGGTTCCGAGAGCATTGAGCATTTCGGCAAGTTCAAAATGGAGTCCCGGAAGCTGCGGATCGAGTTTGAGAGCGGCGCGGTAATGTTCAATGGCTTCAGCCGTGTTTCCGCGTTTCGCCAGTTCGTGTGCCAACGCCTGGTGCATTCGTGCCGAATTTGGAGCCACTACCGACAAGCTGAGCAGGGACTCGTCCGCAAGATCCGAATAGAGCCTGTAAGCAGAGTAAAGAATCGCTTCATCCGTCGGGTGCAGCTTTTGAAGAGCGCTCACGATGGACGCCGCTTTCTCCAGATCGCCGGTCGCAGAGTAGATTTCGATCAACTCCATCCCAGTCTGCATCTGGATCTTCCGATCTTGCACCTTTGGAAAGGCTTCTTCGAGATCGTGACGGGCCGCGCCGATATCGGCAGTGCGTTTCTCCGCAATACCCAAAAGAGCCTGAATCTTCCACAGAGTTGGCCGCAGTTTCAGCGCCGTACGGAGTTGTGGGATCGCACTTGTATAGTCGCCTTGAAAGAACAACACCGCGCCGAGGTTACCGTGCGCATCCACGTTATTCGGATCGAGGGCGATAATCGCGTTAAATTCCGGAATCGCGAGATCGGATCTGTTCTCTTTCAGAAATTCGGCAGCCCTGTGGCTGTGCGATTCGATTTGCTGCTGGCGGCTTGAGCTTGATTGCGAGAAAGCCAGTAACGATCCCGACAGAACAAGCGCGCTCATCCATACGATATTTTTACGGCTCATGGGAGCGATTGTACGGTGGTTAATCGCGTTCGGAAATGTTATCCAACCCTTGTCCACGCAAATAGAGAAATGAAAAAGGACGGCAGGCAAGCTGCCGTCCCGGTTGAGGGCTGTCTTAGTTAGAACGTCACGTGCGCGCTGAGTTGACCACTCCGAGGTTGTACCGCCACGCCATGGCCGAGAGTGGCATTGTTTATCTGCCCGAAATTAGCCGCGCCAAAAACCTGGCCCGGAATGTTAAGGCTTGGATGATTAAGGGCGTTAACCCAGTCTGATCGAAGTTCCATCTTAACGCGTTCTCCGAAACTGAAGCTCTTGGCCAGGGAGAGGTCAACCACAGTCAGCCGTGGCCCCCTCAGCGTATTCCGACCCTCATCGCCGAATGCAAACTGGCCGCCCGCGGAGGCGTTGACGAAGGCTGCGGTGTTAAACCATTCGTTGGGTCCCGGATTGCTGACGTGAGTGCTGGCTACAACGTCGGGAAACCAATTGCAGCCATTGCCGACATCGCCGCCCGTGGCGGTGCCGCCGACACCTGAGGCGCAGCCAGTGACATTCGAGTTCTGGTTGGTGTTGTTAACTATGGTGAATGGATTCCCGCTCTGAGCGATAAAGGTTCCGGAAAGCCTCCATCCGCCGACGATTTCATCCTCTACCCCGTTGCCGTGCAGATAGTTCTTATTCTTGCCGAAGGGCAAGTCGTAGGAAGCGTATCCCTTAAAAGCGTTCGGGATGTCGAAGTTCGAGTCCCCGTAGCTTGCGGCGGGGTCGTTCGCAATTTGCCAATATTGCGTACCTCCGCGACTGCCCCATCCGCCTGAATCCTGGCTATCCAGGAAATGCGACCAAGTGTAGCTGACGCTGAAAAGCAGGCCGCTGGAAAAATGTTTGTTAAATGTAGTTTGCAGCGCGTTGTAATTCGAAATGCCGTTGTAATTAAACCCTTGAAGTTGTCCCCACGCCGGGAACGGGCGATCGGCTTGAATGGGTTTGCCCGCTGCCGCGCTTGCGGCCAAACCTGCTGGACTGGTTATCTGGTTAAGGTCCGTTCCAGTTTCCAGATTCGAGCCGTGGCTCCCCACATAAGCGATTGAGGCCATGTAGTTGTTTCCGAATTGATGCTCCACGCTTAACTGCCATTGATTGATTTGTCCCGGCTTAACGTCGTATGGGACATAGGTCTGGTTTGATGGGGAAGTGACATTGAGGTACTGCGACACATTCTTTGCATTCGGCGAGCCTACGACATAGTTCAGCACCGGATTCGCTGACGCTGCCGACTCAGAAAGAGCGACGAGAGGAGCAGGGCCAGTTCCCGCATTCGGATCTGTGGCACTACCCGTGCTGGTTGAAAGAGCTCCGAAGCCGATTCCATTGCCGTAAACATCCTGGCTAAAGTTGTAGGTGTACATCCCGAATCCGCCCCTGACAACTGTATCGTTCCTCATAGACCAGGCAAAACCAACACGGGGAAGAAAGATGTTGTGAATCGGCTGCTGCAATGAGGTCCGGTTGTCCTGGGGAGCAAACCACAGCGAGCCTAATGTGCCGTTGAACGAGCCACAAGGGTTGCCGTTTTTATCAACGCTGCACACAAGCGGAATATTCGGATCGAATCCGCCCAAGCTATTGTTGATCTCAGTGAACCCGGTGGTCGCCACGTAACGCAAGCCCAAATTTACGGTGAGGTTGGGCCGCAGCTTGAAGTCATCCTGAACAAAAAGTTGCGGGCTCTTCAGCCGCGCATATGAAGTTGATTGATTAGTTGCGTTCCAGCCTTGGACGTCGCCCAGCAGGAAATCAGCGAGGCCTGCTCCAGTCGTACCCGCTGCCGCGCCATTTTGTGCGGTATAGTTCCCGGAGAAGGTGAAATTGCCGGCAGTAATGTTTCCCCACGGAGTCGTATTGCCCTCGCCCATCAATACCTCGACGCCAAAATGCAAGATGTGCCGGCCACGGACGAGAGTTACAACGTCGGATGGATCATAGAGGTTCTCAATGTACACAGCGTTGGTGCCGGGGGCTAATTGCGAACAGCATTTGGCGCCACCGCCGTTGATGTTGATCTGCGGGAAAACGTTCGCCTTGGCGTATTGCAAGCCCAATGTGCTTGCCGCATTAAAGCCCAAGGTGTCAGGCTGGAACCAATTACCTTGCTTGGTGTAGCCCATGCGAAGTTCATTGACCAAGGTCGGGCCAATCTCCGACGTAAACGGTAACCTGGGCGTTGTAACCGTCTATGTCGCCGGAAAAGCAGTTGATCGGGCACGGAAAGGGCCCGCTTTTATTGACGCCGGGGTTGTCCTTCTGGCTGATCGAAAAGCTGATCCGGTTCTTTTGGGAGAGATCGTAGTCGAGGCGCCCGAAATATCTTAGATTCGGGTTGGGAGCCGTCAGCGTAGTGGAGAAGTTGTTTGTAAGGGCTCCCGCAGCACCTGCGTTAGGTGTAGGGTAGTAACCCAAAATCTTCGCTGCCACCGGATCTATTCTGTTAGCGGGGATAACGTTGCCGGGGAACGGCGTACGCGCGCAACCTGGCGTGTTGCAACTCGTGGGATCGTAGATAACTGGAAGGCCCGCAGCGGAGAAATCCCCACCTCTCTCGGCCAATGTCGGAACTATGCCGTTGGTGGCCGCCGCCGCGCCGTTGTTGGTAATCTTGTCGCGCACGAAGTAGAAAAACAATTTGTTCTTGATGATCGGGCCGCCGATGGAACCGCCCCACTCGTTGTATCGGAGATACGGCGCCTGTTGTGCTGTAAATCCGCCACTGCTGTTCGGGACTCCGAACTTTGGGGCCGCGTTCAGAATATTGTTTTGCCAGTATTCGTAAGCCGAACCGTGAAAACCGTTCGTCCCACTGTGCGTGATCTGGTTGAATACGGCACCGCCGATGCCATACTCCGCCGAGAACGAAGAGGTCGTGATCTGGACCTCTTGCACAGCCTCAAAAAGAGTGTTATCCACGTTGTTGCTGACCGGTAATTGAACTACAGCGCCATCTTGAAGATAGTTGGCGTAGTTGGGAAGGTTGCCGTTAAGCGAGATCGCATCCCCGGCATTGTAAGCGCCGCTACCTTCCGACATGGGCGCCGTAGGGGAGCTACCGGCTCCGGGAAGAAGCGCATTGAAGTTAGCCCAGTCGTTTCCGGTGATTCCCGAGCCGATCTGGGGCAGCTTGTCTATGGTCTGCGCATCCAGAACCGCTCCCATATGGGAAGTCTCGGTCTCGAGGAGCGGGGCCGTTCCCTCTACCGTGACCGTTTCGGTTACTGCTCCTACATCAAGGCTGGCGTCCTCGGTTATGACGTCCACCTGTAGCGTGATGGGGCCGCGCTGTAAGCTTCTTGAAACCCGGCGCCTCAAAAGTGAGTTGGTAGTTGCCGGCGGGCGTGGAAACAGTATCGTAAATACCGTCGTGGTTAGTGACGAAAAGTTTGGTTTCTCCGGTGTCAACATTCGTCAGCGTCACGTTTGCGTTTGGTACAACGGCGCCCGACGCCATCACCGTGCCACGAATTTCGCCGGTGTTTCTACTTTGTGAAAACGCCACCCCAGCCATACTTAGCAAAAAACAAACCGCGAGTGCGCAGCGAATGAAACGCGTCATGAACTTCCTCCACGCTGGAATTTGATGTTGCTGCGAAGATTAGACAACCGCTTGCCTTCTAACACCATTTCGCTATCGGACCGGACATTACAATTGCTTTACGATTGTTGTCAAGCTAAAAATAATAGATTATGATCGCAGACAAATCGTTTGTCTATTGAGTTATCGCAATATGGTTTCCGTTAACGTTTACGGTTTTAGTTATCTTATTGCCAGGAGGAAGAGCTTGGCGTAAGCTGACCAATCGTTTGTCTATGAAATGGTATATTGAGGTCGAATTCGAGCCTGAAAACGCGATATACAGTAAGGAATGAATGAGGGATACACAATGCCAATGAACACCCGGCGTAACTTTCTTAAGATTGCTGGTAGCTCGGTTGTGGCTCTCGCGGCGTCAAACCGCGTGCTGCTGCGAGCGGATTCTTCCTCCCCGATTCAGGCCTGGGTCACATCAAAGGATAAAAAATTCCAGCAGATTGCTGCGCCGCAGTGGCGGGATCGGGCTCTCAACTCCGCTACCGGCATTCGAATGGACACTCATCAACGCCGCCAGGAAATTCTAGGCTTCGGCGCGGCTTTCACGGACGCTTCCTGTTATCTGCTAGGCAAGTTGAATTCAGACGAACGCAGCGCATTGCTCGCGGAACTATTCGGTCCAAAAGGACTGAGGCTCTCCGTCTGCCGCACTTGTATTGGATCAAGCGACTATTCGACAAAAGTTTACAGCTTTGACGACAGTCCAGAGCCAGACCCAGAGTTGAAGCACTTCAGCATCGAGCATGACCGGGAATATATCCTGCCTACGCTACGGGCGGCGCGCTCTCTGAATCCAGACCTGTTTCTTTCTTCACCCTGGAGCCCTCCGGGATGGATGAAGCCGAACGATTCGATGTTGGGCGGCTGCATGCAAGGCAAATACTTCGGCCCTTACGCGGATTACTTCGTCCGTTTCCTTCAGGCGTATGCGGCGGAAGGCGTGAAAATTAATGCCGTAACCATCCAAAACGAGGTGGACACGAACCAGGAAGGAAAAATGCCTGCGGCTTTGTGGGGGCAGGAATATGAGATGGGGTTTGTAAAAAATCATCTCGCGCCGGCGCTCCAGCGCGCTTCGCTCGACACCAAAATCTGGATACTGGATCACAATTACAATCTCTGGGGAAGAGCATTGGATGAACTCGGCGATCCCGATGTGAATAAATATGTGGATGGAATCGCATGGCACGGCTACTACGGCAAGCCGGACGCCATGACGCGAGTGCACGACGCCTATCCAGATAAACACTGCTACTGGACCGAAGGAGGGCCCGATATTACCAGTCCGGACTATGCGACGAATTGGGTTGATTGGTCCCGCACCTTCACTGGAGTGTTGAAGAACTGGGCGCAGTGCATTATAGGTTGGAACCTTCTGCTGGACGAAAACGGAAAGCCAAATATAGGGCCGTTTCGCTGCGGAGGCATGGTGACGGTGGACTCCGCGACCCACAAGATTACCCGGAGCGGGCAATATTGGGCATTCGCTCACTATTCCAAAGTCATTCAGCGTGGCGCCAGGGTGGTGGGTTCACAGGGAGAATTGGCCGGCATTGATCATGTTGCCTTCGAAAACCCAGACGGCAGCCATGTCCTTATCGTCACGAACCAAGCCGGCGAACAATCCGTGCAGTGTCAGCTCGGAGCAAAATCGTTGGAGTTGATGTTGGACCCGGATTCTGTGACCACGCTTCGCTGGTGATTTCACTCGAAGGCGTTCGAAGATTTTCCGAAGCGAGGATTTTCCGAAGCGAAGATTTTCGAAGGGACGATTTTCGAAGGCTTTGTTTTCAATCCATGAGTACACGTTTTCTCATGAACCGTACCAGGCTGTGCCAATCGTTCATTTTGGCCTCGAGTCTCGTGCTGGCGGGATTCGCTCCCGGCACGGCCAATTACGCGGGTGAACCATTTCACGACAGCAAGTATCACGGTGGGCCGCAAAAAATTCCAGGGCGAGTCGAGTGCGCCTACTATGATTTCGGTGGCGAAGGCATCGCGTACCACGACACCGATGCGAAGAACAATGGCAGCGGCGGTCTGAATCCTGCGGATGGATCGTACCTGAACACCTTCCGGATGAACGAAGGCGTGGACACTTCTTATGCGAAATTTCACGACCAGATTGACAATAATCCCTACAACTTGGTGCAACCGCCAGAAAACCAACTCTATGTAGGTTGGACTGAGCCCGGCGAGTGGTTCAACATGACCGTGAACGTCGAACACGCTGGACGCTACAACATTGACCTTCTATATACTTCAAATCGCGGTGGCGAGATATCTTTCGACTTGAATGGGAAAGAACTCACAGGCCCTATTTCAGTTTTGTCTACATTTAATGCGGCCGATTTGATCGCCTGGCGGCAATGGCACCACTGGAACGTGATGAAAGATTTCGCTGAGGTCACACTTCCAAAAGGAATTAGCGTACTGACTTTGCACATGGTGTCGAAGGGCAACATGAACCTGGCGTATTTAGAGTTTGAACGCAAGAAGTAAATCGGCGTCATGCGCGATTGAAAATGGTGAACTAATGATACGGAGAAGAAAGTTAGACGCATGAGACAAAAGCGGCCGAGCACGGATGGACCAATCAGCTTGAAGAAGCTGGCTGAGCATCTTGGTTTGAATCCCGCAACGGTGTCCGTTGTGCTGAACGAAGTTCCCGGGCGTTCGATTCCCCAAGCCACGCGCGATCGCATCAAGGCCGCTGCCAAAGAACTGAACTATCATCCGAGTCTTCTGGCACGTTCCCTTCGCAGTCGCCGTACTTTAAATATCGGGATTTTAGTGCCTCAGCTTGGCGATGGCTATCACACTCAGGTGATGAGTGGCATCGGCGATCACCTGATGGATGCGGGATATTTTTATTTCACCGCGCATCACAGGCATCGCAAGGATTTAATTGAAGAATACAGCCGGATGCTTCTTGGACGGGGTGCGGAGGCTCTCATCGCTGTGGATACGCTGCTGGAACATCCCTATCAGGTACCGGTCGTAGCAGTTGCCGGACATCAATCGGTCAGTGGCGTCACGAATGTGATACTCGATCACCGGTTCGCCGCCGAGCTTACCCTGACGCATTTGCATTCTCTCGGGCACCGGCGCATTGCTTTTATGCGCGGTCAACCCTTTAGTTCAGATTCCGATGAAAGGTGGCGAAGCCTGGTTCGCGTGGCGCACGAAATCGGCATTCCAATCAGGCCAGAACTCATCGTACAGCTGGACCGCGATATATCTTCGCCTGAGCTGGGCTATCCAGTTATGCAGAAGCTACTTTCCAGCGACAAGTCTTTTACCGCACTGGTTGCGTTCAACGATATGTCGGCAATCGGCGCGATACGCGCGCTGCAAGACTTTGGACTGCGCGTGCCGGATGATATCTCGGTGATAGGTTTTGACGATATCAAGGCAGCGGAGTTTAACAACCCACGGCTCACGACGATCCGCCAGCCCCTCTCTAACATGGGCAGGATCGCGGCACAGTGCGTTCTCAACCGGCTCCATGGATCCGAGCGCTACCGCGAAGAAATCGTCGTTGAACCGGAGCTGGTTGTGCGGGAATCCACGCAGAAGGTCAAGCCAAAAAACTCGGCGAGCCGGGGAGAAGAAAAAAATGCCCGCAAGTCGAGCACTACCATCCATGCCGATTGACCAGATTCGCCAGATACAGCCGGCGGCATGGCTGTATCTGGGTTTTGCACTGACTGGCGTCGGCACAACATTGCTGGGCTGTGTCCTGCCTACTCTCAGCACAAGCTGGCGCATGAGCGACAGCCGCTCCGGCCTTCTGTTTGCGGCTCAGTTTTCCGGCTCCGCGTTGGGCGCGCTTTTGGTTGGAAGCAACTTTTTCGCCGGCATGTTGCGCGGATATATTTTGCTCATTGCCAGTGCCGTATCCATTGGGTTCTTTGCCGGGTTCCTGGAACTCCCCCGCTTCTTTGCGTTCGGCCTGGGCTTGGGCTTGACCATGACCGCAACGAGCATGCTGATTGGCACTACAAATATAGGCAAGCGGGGAGCGGCCCTTTCGATATTGAATGCTTATTGGACAATCGGGGCCGCGCTGTGTCCCGCGCTCGCTTCTCTTTGGGTTAGACGCTGGGCGCCCACATATCTCTTTCTGGCGCTGGCTGTGGCGCTGGCCCTGGTGCTGGTAATGATGCTCGCGGTCATCGTTGGGCTCGGTGCGCAACATCGTGGGGACGTTCAAAAAAGTTATGCTGCGAAGGTCGAGATCGAGACGGGAAAGAAGCATTTGCAACTGCTGCTTATTTTCGCCGCGCTGGCATCTTTATATGTGGGCGTTGAAGTATCCATCAGCGGATGGATGATGACCTACGTGCACCGTATGCCCATTACAAGCAAACCCTGGGCTGCAATCGCGACTTCATGCTTCTGGATTGCGTTACTCTCAGGCAGAATGCTCGCGCCTGCTGTTCTGCGCCGCGTCTCCGAGGCAGAGCTTTTGAACTCGTGCATTGCGATTGGCCTGGCAAGTGCCGTCCTGTTAGTTCTGAGTCATTCGCCGATGGCGGTTGTTCTCAGCGCCGCGTCGGCCGGCCTGACGCTCGGACCGATATTTCCGCTGTGTATCGCGAAGGCCCTCGTCTTTTTGCACGACTCCCCGAAGGCAAAATGGATCTTTTCCATCTCCGGGTTGGGAGGCGCGGTTCTACCCTGGATGACCGGCAAACTCTCAGCTCACAGCGGCTCTCTGCGGATTGGGTTGCTGGTTCCAGTCGTCGCCCTTGCCGCAATGATAATTCTGAATCAGCTGGATCGAAGACCCACCCTGGTTCAGAGCCAATAGTTAGACCTGCGCGGACAAGGGTGTGGCGCGTTAGGCCCGCAGACGGATTCGGGATGATATCCGCATCTATTTTTCCGAAACAAGGCCATCATCTTCCCATTCGTGGCCGCACGAGTCGCAGGTCCACTTGAATTTCGATAAGGGCTTACCATCCGAGTTCTCCGGTCCGCGGTCTAGATCCTCAAACACAACTTCCGTCGAATGACACTTGGGACAATGGATCGCAAGGTTGTCCGATTCTTCAGCTTGCTCTTCCGGCGGTTCATCCTCAGGAAAATATTGCTGCAACACCGGCTGCGCCCACGGCATCCCGACCCGCATAATTTGCACGCTGAGGCCGTCTGCGAAATTCGAGGCCACTGCTTCCGCGCTCTTAGCTTTCTCTGGCCCGATGAAAAACGGGATTCCCGCAGTGTCGAGCAGGCGCTGTAGTTTCAGCGCATCCGCTGAACTCCACACGGTGCAGAGGTCTACTAATTCGCGGTCTTCGGCGTAAGGCGATTCACCGTCGTCGGCAGACTCTGGCTCCGGCTCTGGAGTGGGCGGAGTGGCCGATTCTTCAGCCGGAATTTTCAGCCTGCGATTGGCGATTTCTTGTGCCAGAGCGTGTTGCGCCCCATCCGTCAACTCCGCGGTCTGGCGAGTCAGCCCTATTAGTTCGCCATCGCTCAGCTGCCGATAATGCTCTGAGAGGCGCAGCCACTCCCCTGCTGGATCGAGAGTTTGCATGAGGTGCCTCCAAATATCAGCAACAAGCTACACGGTGGCAGTGAATCGAAGCAAGGACTCCGTGATTTTACCCTTTGCCATTCGAGGCCGATGGTCTACCGTAATGAAATTCTCGCCAACGGATGACCCGGTTTCTGCATCTTGATATTGGCGAGCCCACTCGCCCTGGAGAAATCGAATGAAATCACGAAAAGAAAATATTCTTATGAACGTGCTTCTCGGCACCGGCCTTTATCTGCTCGATTCAGTTCGCGACCGGGTTGCTGACGGCGTTGGCGACCTGCGAGACCGGGCCAAGGACAATTACTCCGATTTTAGAAGCAAGGCTAAAGACGGATATGAGACGGCATCCGACCGAGTAAGCCGGGCCTCCGACGTGCTGCGTGGCGAAGACAGCTCACTCCTTGGTACAACCGCATCTCTTCTAATTGGAATAGGCATTGGCGTGGGCCTCGGTATGCTTCTGGCTCCGGCGAGCGGAGAAGAAACTCGCGGTAATATCGCGGATAAGGTTCAGGACTTCGGCGGCAAAGTCCGCGATCGCTTCTCGCGAGAGCAAGAAGCAGCCACCGGAACCTACGGCGCCTGATTCCAAATAGGCGTTTTCCGCTCCTGGCGCAGGATTGCAGGGTAAATCCCCGATAGGAGAATCGAAATGAGAGCTGGCGTACGTGTGCTCGCTATCCTTGTACTTTCCTGGGTTTTGATATCTGCGTGCTTTGGCCAGGCAGCGAGCACGCCTTCCCAACCGCAGGATCCGACTGCGCAGGCGCCAGCCACTCCGCCGCAGGGCGCGCCCCCGGCTCTTCCAAACTCAGAGAGCCAGCCTAAAGCCCCCAATTCTCCGGGCAGGATCCGCGTGCGCGTAATACAGCCGTTCACGGGGACTGTGATCGCCAATGAAAATAGTTATGCATTGCGCGCGGGTGACTTGGAACATAAGCTCGATGCTCAGTCGAGAGTGAGCAAATATGTAGGCCAGAAGGTCAAAATCACCGGCAGCCTGGATAAGGCGAACAACACTATCCACATTCAGACCATAGAGAAAATCTCAGACCAATTGGAATGACACTCAGTTCCACTTTGGCACACTTTCTTAAGTTTAACTTAGATTCGCCTTTTATTCGCTTCAACTGGCGTGTATAATCCGCGCTTACCATTCCCGCAATTATAAAAGGAGCAGTAACTCATGGCTGACGACCGTTCCAAAGCTATTGATCTCGCTTTTGCGCAAATTGAAAAGCAGTTTGGCAAGGGATCCATCATGCGCCTCGGGTCCAAAGAGGCGATTGTTCCGATATCGGTAATTCCGACGGGAGCAATTTCATTCGACGCGGCGCTTGGCGTGGGAGGATTTCCCCGCGGCCGCGTCGTCGAAATCTTCGGCCCGGAATCATCCGGGAAAACAACTATTGCTTTGCAGGTGATTGCCGAGGCTCAGAAGACCGGCGGGATGGCCGCGTTCGTGGATGCCGAACACGCGCTCGATCCGGGATACGCCAAGAAACTCGGGGTTGATGTAGATAATTTGCTGGTTTCGCAGCCCGACTACGGGGAACAGGCGCTCGAGATCACGGAAGCGCTGGTGCGCTCGGGCGCGATTGATGTGCTGGTCGTGGACTCGGTCGCGGCACTCGTGCCAAAGGCTGAACTCGACGGTGAGATGGGCGACAGCCACATGGGGCTGCAAGCTCGTTTGATGTCGCAAGCTCTGCGAAAATTGACGGGAACAGTTTCAAAATCCCGTACCTGCCTGATTTTCATCAATCAGATTCGCGAAAAAATTGGCGTGATGTTTGGTAATCCGGAGACCACAACCGGGGGACGCGCGCTAAAGTTTTATTCGTCTGTCCGCATTGATATTCGCCGCATCGCTGCCATTAAAGAAGGCGACGTGGTCACCGGATCGCGCACCAAAATTAAAGTTGTAAAAAACAAAGTTGCCGCACCATTTCGCGAAGCCGAATTCGACATCATGTATGGCGAAGGAATTTCGCGCGAGGGCGATCTGTTGGATATCGCCGCCAATTCCGGACTGCTCGAGAAGTCCGGCGCCTGGTACAGCTACAAGGGAGAACGCATCGGCCAAGGCCGCGAGAATGCCCGCCAATTTTTAAAGGATAACAAAGACACGATGGTCAAGCTCGAAGCCGAAGTGCGCAAGCATTTGGGATTGACGCCGACAGTCGCGGCCGCTGCGGTCCCGACGACCGGTACCCCGGCTCAGGCTCCAACACCGAGCCGCGTCACCACGATGCCCAGCGCGAATCAAGAGCCAGCGAAGACAGCGGCAGCGAGGCGGTAGGAAGTTTCCATTTCAGTTTTTGACGTCATCCTGAGGGACTTTAGTCCCGAAGGATCTCGCTAGTGGTGCTAGCGCATCATGCCTGCGCCCCCCACTTGAAATCCCTACGCCGCGACCGGCTGCGTGCAATGCGCACAGCGTCTGGCATTAATCGGAATCTCGCTCTGGCATTCAGGACACTTCTTAGTCGTAGGATCCGCAGGCGCGGGAGCCTTCCTCATTCGTGCGACCAGCGCGTTGACCGGAGTAACAACAAAGAAATACACCGCGGCTGCAACCAGCAGGAACGCGATCAGCGCGTTGAGAAAATCGCCCAACGCGAATACGCTTCCGTGAACGGTGAAAGCGATCGCTGAAAAATCGGGCTTGCCGACCAGTGCGGCAATCAGAGGCGTGAGTAAATCCTTAGTGAAAGCTCCCACCACGGAGGCGAAGGCCGCCCCAATTACCACGCCCACAGCCATATCAACAACGTTGCCGCGAAGAATGAACTGCTTGAATCCGCTTAGCATAGGGAAGCTCCTCTCAAGAAAAGCTGAGCGGAAAGCTTACATTGAAAATGTCAGGATGGCCACTCAGATCCTCATCGGCATAACGATGTAGCGGTACTTGTACTCTTCATTTTCGGCAGGGCGGAGCTGGCCTGCGGATTGGGCGTCTTTGAGTTCCAGCTTTACGTCTCCGCTTCCAACGGCCTTGAGGAAATCCAAAATATATTGCGCGTTGAAGCCGATGGTGAGCACTTCGCCGTTGTAGTCGGCTTCCATCGTGTCTTCCGACTCTCCGGTTTCGGTGGATGACGCTGAAAGTTTGAGCTCGCCTTTTTCCAGTTTAATTCGTACCGCTCGGGAACGCTCATCGGCAAATTGGGCTACGCGGGAAATTGCCGCGCTTAACTCTCCTCCGTGCAAATTGATGCTCTTGTTGTTGTCCTTGGGGAGCACGGCTTCGTAGTTGGGAAATTGTCCAGTGAGTTGCCGAGATGTCAGGAGACGAGGTCCGATGCGGAAGAATAAAGTTGACTCATCTTTGGCGAACTCGATTTCCTCGGCGTCGGTGGAATCGAGCAGAGATTTCAACTCGTCCATCGCTTTTTTCGGGACCAGCGTCTTCATTTCGCCAGAAACTCCCTCGAACTTTTCACCGCCGCGCTCGATATGAGCCAACCTGTGGCCGTCCGTTGCCACCATCACGATGGATTCGGGCTTCAACACCATCAGGGCCCCGTTTAGCGTATAGCGCGATTCTTCGCTGGCTATGGCAAATCCTGTTTTCGCAATGACTGAGCGCAGCACTTGGGCGGGAATCTTAATCGCCCCTGCTGTGGGAAAAGCCGGCAGGCTGGGGAAATTCGATCGCGCCATCCCAACCATCTTGGTATTGGAGCGCCCACAACGAATACTGACCCAATGATTTTCCAGCAACTTGATTGTGATATCGGCGTCGGGCAGAAGTTTCACATAGTCGTGAAGTTTGCGTGCCGGGATGGTGCACGAGCCTTCCTTTTTCACTTTTGCCGTGCACGATGTGCGCAGGCTTAAATCCAAATCGGTTGCGGTAAGGGAAAGTTTGTCGCCGCCAGCTTCAAATAAATAATTCGAAAGAATAGGAATCGTGGTCTTACGCTCGACGACTCCCTGGGTTGCGGTCAGTTCGCGTAGGAGTTCAAACTTGCTGACAGTAATCTCCATCGTGGCGGTCCCGGTTGCTGAGGCAATTGCTTCTACCGGCATACTAAATTCTCCCGTGGCGCGGTGCTACTTTGAATACTTCTCTTATATCAAAATAAAAACAAATATAACTAGCAGTAACAGTAGGCGGGCCGGAAAAGTGGAAAACTTTCCCAGTTGCCACTCTTGCAATGATTTACATCGCCGAACCTCGTGTCCAAAATCAGACCCGAGTTCACTGGACGGAGCATTAAGCCCGGTCCCTTAACGCAGTCACGTCCTACCCCTGCACAGCTTCCACATGAAGATCACAGGCACTGCCAAGGAAGACCGGGGCCATTGGTGGAAATCCGCGTTATCGCCGCGTTTTATCCGCCTAATTGCTCAGTCATTTTATTCAGCAGCCTGTTTAAATCTTTATCCGTCTTGCGCACCTGATCAATTTTTTCGACCGAATGCAAAACCGTCGTGTGATGCTTTCCGCCAAACTGACGGCCGATCTCAGGCAGGGATGCTTCGGTCATGTGTTTGGCCAGGTACATCGCAATTTGCCGCGGATAAACTATGGACCGCGAATTATTTTTCGCCTTAATCTCTACCAATCGCAAACCAAACTGCTCCGCCACCGCTTTTTGGATGGATTCGATCGTGACTTTTCGAGCCTGCGAATCAATGAAATTTTTAAGTACCTGCTGGGTATAGGCGAGGGTGATTTCCGCGCCGATTAAAGAAGAGTGAGCTACCAACCGGATCAGCGCGCCTTCCAACTCGCGAACGTTGGAACGAATATTCGACGCTATGTAAAGGGCAACATCGGTCGGAAGTGTGACTTTTTCCTGCTCGGATTTTTTCTGAAGAATCGCAACCTTCGTTTCAAGGTCCGGAGGCTGAATGTCGGCGATCAATCCCCACTCAAAACGGCTTCGCAAACGGTCTTCGACTTCGGCGAGCTCTTTTGGCGGACGATCGCTGGCGATTACGATCTGCTTCATGGACTCATGCAGCGCGTTGAAAGTATGGAAGAACTCTTCCTGTGTGCGCTCTTTTTGAGCCAGGAATTGAATGTCATCAATCAGCAGCACATCCACGTTGCGAAACTTATCGCGGAAACTCGTCATCTTGTCGTAGCGCAGCGAGTTAATCATTTCATTGGTAAATTTCTCGCTGGAAACGTAGCAGATGGCGGCCTGCGGTTGGCGGCGCCGGACCTCGTGCCCAATGGCTTGCATTAAATGCGTCTTGCCCATGCCAACCCCGCCATAGAGGAAAAGCGGGTTGTAAGCCTTGGATGGACGCTCGGCTACGGCCTGGCAGGCGGCATGGGCGAATTGATTTCCGCTGCCGATTACAAACGCGTCAAACGTGTAGCGCGGATTCAGTTGCGCAGCGCCATCCCAATCGAAACGCGATTGCGCCGGAGCTGCCACGGGAGTAATGCGGGGAGAGAGTCCGCCATCGTGCCGGACGGGAGTCGCCGCGGGATCATCGTCCGGGGTCACGAACTGAACTTCCTGGTATTCGAGGCCCAGATTATCCAGAGCCTCCTGAATCAGGTCTGCATACTTATCGCCGACATGGCGAAACTCCTGCGTGGGGACTCGCACAAATAAAGTTCCGGCACTCGAATGACTGTAGCGCGTGGGCTTAAGCCACGTGTCATAAGAGTGGCGATTGATTTTCTTTTCCAGCGCATCGAGGATGCGCACCCACGGATTGGGAACCAGGCTAGGACTTGGAACAGACATAATTGAGATCTTCTGGGGACTGCCTTTCAAGGTCAGCGCCCGATAATAATGGAATATGGCAGAAAAACATTTCGCTCTTCCAGCAAAGCAGCATCAGTCTTGAGTTAAGCGGTTTGTACAGTCGCCGGACAAACTTTAAAAGCAGGACAGTCCCGCATACTAGCACAATTATTTTGTGAGTGCGGCAGTCTTCTTGGCCTGAGTTTTTCCTTTCCTCCGATTCAACACGCGCAGAAAAAATTCTGTCAAGTAGCATAGATATAACTGTCGCGCATGTGGTGCAGATGCTTGCCCCAAGCGGCTGGGCGAAGAGTCGTGGGAACGGCGAATAGAGGAACTCAGTTCGCCTCGCTGCCCTCGCAAAATGATATTCGAGTGGCGTGATTGTGGGACTGCCGCACAAGCCAGCGCCAGACCCGTTTGCCGCTGTGCGTTCACTCGTTTATACTTAACCTTCATTTGCACGATCAATTCGCAGAGCAGCATATTATTTTGCCTGTAAGATCAGGAGCAGCTATTTTTCATGCCCAAGCGTACATTCCAACCTAACCGGCGCCACCGCTCCAAGACACACGGATTTCGGACGCGTATGAAAACCAAGAGCGGGCAAGCGGTTATCTCGCGCCGGCGCGCCAAAGGCCGCAAGCGCGTGGCGGTAAAGCCTGGCTTCCGGGAATAATTGATTTCTTTTGACGACTGGACCGCAATCCGAATTGCTGGATCGTGAATAGTGAGCGACAGCGATCTTCCGGTTCGCTCCAAAATTTCGTCCATCAGAGTAAAACCAGGCCGGTTTCCGCGCACAGCCCGTTTATTACGGCATGCCGATTTTGAGCGCGTGTACAAGCAGGGCAGGCGTCATTTCTCAAGCCACATGACCGTGTTTTACCTGGGCCGCGAAAACGCAGGTGGGATGCGGGTCGGGTTCACAGTGGGCCGCGGGCTGGGCGGGGCAGTGGATCGGAACCGGATGAAGCGCCGCCTTCGCGAAGCGGTGCGGACGCACTATCCCGATACCGATATTGCGGTGGATGTTGTGATTAATCCGAAGAAGTCGTTGCTGAAAGCGGAGTTTTCGGAATTACTGAACCAAGTCGAGCGGGCGTTTAACATCATCAAGAAATGCTGCAAACCAGTGGGCGGCGGTTGAAATATAAAGAAATCTTGTCTTATAAAATCTGTCCTATAAACGGGCCGGTTCTAGGATGAAACAGATTCCCAAAAATATCGCTCTGCAAGTTTTGCGAGCCTATAAGTTTGCCATCTCGCCATACTTTGGCCCCGCGTGCCGCTACCACCCGAGTTGTTCCGAGTACGCGATGGAGGCGATTGACCGGCACGGTTTGATCATGGGCAGCTTAATGGCAGTAGGCAGGATCCTGCGATGCAACCCCTTGGGTGCGGGCGGTTACGATCCGGTTCCAGCGGAACACTTTTCACGGGAACATTTTTCGGCGAAAGATTCGAACCCCATGTTTAATTCCGGCACCAGTACCACTGACTGAGAAAATTTTGGCAGACTTTCAAAATCCCCAACAAGATCCCGGCATGGAGCGGCGCCTGCTTCTCGTCTTCGCTCTTACCTTTCTTGTCATCATCGCCTTTCAGCCTCTGCTGAAAAAATATTTCCCGCAAGCGGTGCCAACTCCGGCAAAGACGCAGCCGCAGAATCAACCCGTCCAAAACCAATCTTCCACGCCCGCCGTTGCTGTTGAACAAAAATCGCAGTCGGCCAATCAGAAAAATCTCAATATCGCAACGAAAGCAGCTGCCGCGGAAGCCGAAACAGTTATCGAGAATGATGTCTATCGCATTACTTTCACTAACCGCGGCGCGCAGGTTAAATCCTGGATTCTCAAAAAATTCGATGATGACAACGGTCATCCACTGGATCTCGTGAATAGCGCCGCGTCTCAAATGTACGGCTATCCGCTATCTCTCTGGACGTATGACCAGGGGTTGCGAGACAAGCTAAGCTCGGCCCTCTACGTTGTTTCTACGAAAGATTCCACGGCACCGGACCAAAAAAATGTCCGGACCATAACTTTTGAATATGCGGATAAAGATGTTTCCGCCAGCAAGGCGTTCAAATTCGAACTGCCTTCGGCGGCCAAAAAGTCGGATACCGGCGGCAGTGCATACGTCGTTGGAGTTCAAACTTCCGTGGTATCCGGCGATCACGTTGTGCAAGCCTATCCGGCGTGGCCAGCGGGTTTCGGGGATCAAACCAACACCGCTTTTTATGCCGCCAGTCAGATTGAGTACCAGAACAACAATGACACTGAGCGGCTCGCCATCAAAAAGATAAGCAGTGGAAATACTCTTGCCGGACCCTTCGATTGGGCGGGAGTCGGAGATCAATACTTTGGGGCGGTTTTTATTCCCGACGATCCGCAATCGTCCGCACTGATTACGTTGCGCAATGCGATTGATGCGCCCACCGACGCGAAAAAGCCGCAGGAAACAAAAAAGGGTGATGTGCTGGGCGCGGCGGTCGGAAACCCCAAAGGCCCTACCAGTGAGCGTTTATACGTTGGCCCCAAGTCGCTTCAATTAGTCGAGGGCGTTCCCGTGCCCACGGTGACGGATGCTTCTCCCGATTTACGCACGCTGGTGAACTTTGGATATCTCGGAAGCATTGCCCGCCCGCTATTTTTATGGCTGCGGTGGACTTACGAAAAAATAGTTCCCAACTGGGGATGGGCCATCGTTCTGCAAACGCTAATTATTTCCCTGGCGCTTTTACCACTCCGCATCAAGCAGATGAAGTGGTCGCTGAAGATGCAGAAGATCGCCCCGCAGATGAAGGCCATTCAGGAAAAATATAAGAAATACAGTATTCGCGATCCACGCAAACAGGAAATGCAGAAGGAGATTGCCGAACTTCACAAGCGCGAGGAAGTCAATCAGCTTGGCGGATGCCTCCCTATGCTGATTCCGATGATATTGATCTGGCCTTATTACAAGATGCTGGCCGTGGTCGTTGATCTCCGCCACGCACACTGGATTTGGATCACTGATCTTTCGTCGCGCGACCCGTATTTTATTCTCCCAACCCTGCTGGTTATAAGCATGGTCGTAACCCAGAGAATGACTCCGCAAGTGGGCATGGATCCGTCGCAACAAAAAATGATGACATTAATGATGCCGCTGATGATGGGGTTTATCTTTTATAATCTAGCCGCTGGATTGAATCTGTATTACGCGGAGACCAATCTCATCTCCATCATCCAGCAGGCGGTAATGAATCGAACCAAGGTTGGACGGGAAATGCGTGAGATGGCCTTGAAGCGGGCGAGGAAGAAAGATAAGTAGCCATTAGCTATTGGCTCTTAGCCTTTAGCTAAAGAATTTCAAACGTGGAGTGGTTTCGTGACATGCAATTTGTACTACAAGGTTCAGCCAAGAGCTAAGAGCCAATAGCTAAAAGCTGCTTTATGCCCATTCCCGACAAAATCGCCGCCGCTAAAAAGATTGACGAATTCCTGCGCAACGTTGTCACAAATGGCGGATTGCATCTCCGCTATCGCATCACCGTTGATCCTCCGCTTCCTGATGAGCGCGATTGGGAACGCCCAGAGATTATGGTCGAACTTTCCGGCCCCGACTCTCCGCTGGTTCTTGAGCGAGGTTGCGAACTGTTGCGTTCTCTCGAACTGTTGGCGCTGGAGATGCTTCACCTTCCAGGCAACGAGCACGAAAAAATTCGTTTCGATTGCATGAATCAGCGAGCTATGCGGCTTGAAGAACTGCGAGTCGCCGCTGATGTAGCCGCCGAAAGAGTGCTAAAGACCGGAGTACCCTACGAGTTCGCTCCCATGTCATCCCGCGAACGCCGGATCGTGCATCTTGCTCTGCGCGATCATGCCGGTCTTCGCACTGAAAGTCAGGGCGAAGGCGGAAGGCGTTGTCTAGTCGTCTATCCGAAAGACTACAAGCTTGCGGCCAAGCCGTTGGCCAGGCGAATTCCGTAGGGCGAAGTCCACGTCCGCATTGTCAGCCGCTACAATCTTCCCGTGAACCTCGACGACACCATCGTCGCCATCGCGACCCCGCCCGGACGCGGCGGTATTGGGGTCGTTCGCATCGCAGGATCCGAAGCCAAGGCCATTGCGATGCCGATGCTGCGCCTAAAGCATGATTTAGAGCCGGGTCGAGCTTTGTTCGGAGAGTTGATCGAACCGGGATCATGTGGCACGGGTGCCCCCGCCCGCGAAAATTCTGTCACTGAGGATAGGACGAATGACGCAGCAGACGGAGAGATCACGCGGCCGAAGACGGTCGCGCCACACGAGCAGCGCATTGACGAAGTCGTCGTCACATTTTTTCCCAAGCCCCACTCCTACACCACCGACGACATCATAGAAATTTCCGCGCACGGTTCCCCCGTCGTTCTTCGCCACATCGTCGAACTCGCACTCGCCCGTGGCGCGCGCCTCGCCGAACCCGGCGAGTTCACCATGCGGGCTTTTCTTAATGGGCGCATTGATCTCACTCAGGCCGAGGCTGTCCGCGACCTCATCGAATCGCAAACTTTGTATCAGGCCAAAATCGCCGCCCAGCAACTCGATGGCGCACTCTCTCACCGGCTGCAACCGATTAAGAAAACTTTCGTTGAGCTGATTGCAACGCTGGAGGCCGGAATTGATTTCGCGGAAGATGATATTTCGGTGTTGCCCGTCGGCGCGATATTAGCGCGTATAGCGGACGTCCGCGCTCCACTAGAAGAGTTGTCTCGATCTTTCGCGTATGGAAAAATCGTCCACGAGGGATTCACTCTCGCGATCGTTGGCCGCCCGAATGTCGGGAAGTCGAGCCTATTCAATTGTCTCGTCGAACGCGAGCGCGCCATCGTCACCGCGACGCCCGGAACCACCCGCGATCTTGTGACTGAAACCGTCGCCATTGGCGGCATTCCGGTCCATCTCGTGGACACTGCCGGAATTCGCGTGGCTCTGGATGAAGCTGAGAGCATTGGCATTCGCAAATCCCTCGAGGCTCTCGCCGACGCAGACCTGATTCTCATTGTGCTGGATTCGACCCAAGAATTGGCGAAGGAAGATTACGAGCTGCTGGATAACGGCAAAGGGCGCCGAGCCGTCATCGCGGAAAACAAGTCGGACTTGTCCGCGGACCCCTTCGTCATTAAAAGCGACCTGCCGCGCGTGCGAACTTCCGCAACTACCGGAACTGGAATTGTCGAGCTGCGTGCCGAAATTCTGCGGCACATTCGCGGAGACGCGATGCCGCAATCTGAAACCGGATTCCTCACCAGCGTGCGTCATCAAGGCTTGGTAAATGATTCTCTCGGCGCTCTTGATTCCGCAAGCGCAGCGGTTCAGAACCATATTCCGCACGAGATGCTTTTGCTCGATCTCTATAGCGCCCTTCGTCCGCTTGACGAGATCACTGGAGCCACAACCACCGATGACATCCTGAATCTGATCTTCAGCACGTTCTGCATTGGAAAGTGATATATCGGCGGCTAGGCGAGTTTTTGCATCCAAAGCTGAGTCGAGGAGACTGAAATGGACGATGACCCCGTCGAACAGGTAGTCAACGAATTGTTTCCGTATTTCGAAGCTCTGGAGGCGCGGAGCGCGGCCATCGTGCAACTTTTAAAAGATAAGGGGCTGACTACCGACGAGCAATTTGCCCCCTACCTTGAACAAGCGGGCAATGGCAGCAATGTCAAATGGCTTGCCGCTCGAATAAGGGTTCAGCGCCTTCTGTCGTCCAAGGTCAAAGTAGAAAAAGACAAAGACGCTGCGAAGGAAGAGGACGCAAAGACTAACCCGGCCTCCGCAGAACAGACCACCGAGCGGAGCGCCGAACAAGACTCAGAACAAGACTCGGAACTCAACGCGGAAGAGAACTCCGAACAAAGCGGCAAACAAAACAAAGACGACAGCGCCGCGCCGAAGAGCGCTGACCCGGACGCCAAGCGAACAGCCGAGAAGCCAGCAAAACAGGCGAGCCAAGACACCGCAGATGCCAATAAACCTGCTAAGCAGCCCGACGCTCACGACACCCGGAACGAGGTTACGCAATCTTCTGATAAAAATAGAAACTCCAAGGATTCCGGCGCCCGAAGTCAGGCGGACATCGTTCCCAAGAAAAGTGAAGAGAAGAAGTCCCAATAATTCTGGTTTTCAATGAAGGAGAGTTTATATGTCTGACACTCTGAGAATCACGGTGGACGAGTTAAAAAAGCGGATGGAAAGGGGCGAAGACTTTGTGGTCATGGATACGCGCAATCCGCAAGCGTGGGCGGAATCTGAGGTGAAGTTACCAGAAGCCATTCGCGTATCTTCAGATAACCTTGATCAAACACTTTCTACCATTTCGAAAGACAAACCCATTGTCGCCTACTGCACTTGAACCAATGAACATTCAAGCGCCAGTTTGGCGCAAGATCTTCGGCAGCGCGGCTATAAAAATGTATGGGCGCTCAAGGGTGGCATGGATGCCTGGGAAGCCGCCGGCTTGCCACTTGATAAAAAGCCGAAGGGGCAATAGCGACCAAGAGTTTTTCGCTGATTTTGGTCAAGCTCTTACCGTTCGGATTTTGTTCCCGCGCCGGCGTGTTTTGGCCACACCGGGCTTACTAGCTCAATCCTCAAAATAGGACCGCCCACATAGAGTGGTCCCTCCGACTTGACGAACGCAGGAGCCTCTCCGCCAAGAATCCAGACGTGAGTGTCCGCAGGCTTCTTCCCCACCAGTGGCGCCACCACGCCCGCAAGTCCGCCGATGTCCACTTTTACAAGATAACGAATCGCTCTGCGGCTTGATCCGGCGATCGAAAACGAGTCCTCACCTTCAGGGGTAACCACCAGCTTAACGAGTCGTGGCTTGGGATCAGTCCCCAGAAATGCCAGCGTGGTTCGAGGCGAATCGGGAAGCACGTTCTTCAGCAGCGTAGGGACGATCGCGTTGGCCAGATCCGATGGTAAATCAAGATGTTTATTGTCTGTCTTCTCTTTACCTTTGTCGTCCTTGAATCGCACCGTCACGTCGCCTGTTGTGCAATCCGCTGTGACTTCCGTCGGATGGGGAAACGATGGACCCTTCTGTAAAAGGTGGTAACTCAAAACTCGAAAGGTGCCACTTTGCGAATAGACCGTCGTTTCGTCCTGGACCGAGCCGTCCTTGAAATCGAACCGCAAGCGGAGAGTGGCCTGATTGCCATGCGTGACCTCGATCAGATCACCATGAGCCAGAAGCCTGCCTTCCAGTGTGCTCAAAGCAAGAAATCCGTGAACCAGACCCTCGGGATGCCTGACCGGTATTTCCTCGCCGTAACCTTCGACCGTCAGCATGATGACGCCGGTTATTACGAGCAAGAAAATTAACTTCAACGCATACTTTCTGAACCTGCGAAGGTCGCCGAACGCTTGGATCGCCGGGAAGGAAACGATCACTTTTCCTCTATGGATTGGATGGATGCACCGAGGACTTTCCCCTGATGTTTTTCCTGCACGAAGGCTATGAACCGCAGGTTGTGTTTATCAGCGCCCGGTTGAAGCTTGAGGCTCACATCCTGTGAAAACGCCTGGCCTTCCCGCAAAACTCCGACGTCCTTGAGATTTTGCACCACATTCGCGTAGCCGAGATGGTGGCCTGCATTTTCGCCTTTCAAAACATCGGATTCCGCATGATGAAGCACAACCGCCAGATACACATTCGCTTCTTTTTCATGGGAAGATTCCGGCAGCGCGTTGCTTTCGATGTGAACTTGCAGTGTGTTCGATGCGTCTATGGAAAGTCGTGACAGGGTAACCGGAATCTTCGGGGATTTCATGGCATCGGTCAGTGCCCGCTCGGCCGAGTGCACATCGCTTCCCAGGAATTCGCTGGCGCCGTCCACCACCATCTCGGGGGTGTAGACAGTCTTTAATCCAAATCGCTGTTTATATCCATCTTGCCGGTCGGTATACGAACTCGATGAAAATGGATCTTTCCAGCCGTCATGATTCCAATAGTCAACGTGCTCGCTCAGGACAATCAATTCCGCGGTGGGAACAGGTTGAGCACTGTCGAGCTTTTCCAGGAAAGTATCTGCCGGCGGGCAGCTTGAGCATCCTTCCGAAGTAAAAAGTTCGATAAGAATGGGCGCTCGCGCATTTGGGCTTTGTGTCGTGTCGGAGGATGCCCCCAGAGTCCATGCCGGCGCAAGAATCATCACGGCAAGAGAAAGGACAATGGATGGGCAGTTCAGGATTGTTTTTGGCCCCACTCTTCGCATGATATTCCCTTTCGCAAAACGTGATGTTAAGAATTTGTCATTCCGAGCCGCAGACACTTAGAGGAACCGGCTCTTTTTAAGATTCTAACGCTTGTTATTTCGATAGATTCCCCATCGCCTCGCGAAACATTTTCTCGAACGATCCGCCATTTTTCCCGATGGCGGCCAGTGCTTTTTCCGCAGTCACGCGTTGATAGCCCAAATTCATCAATGCCGACAATACGTCTTCCTCCGTCGAACTCAAAACCTGCGCCGGAGCTGCGTCTCCCGCAACCTGCTGCGGCATCTTGTCCCGAAGCTCCAGAACCATGCGCTCCGCAGTCTTCTTTCCAATTCCCGGGATTCGCGTCAGCCGTGCTACGTCATTCCCCCGTATTGCGGTTACCATTTCTTCTGCAACCATTCCGCTGAGAATCGTGATGGCGAGCTTCGGCCCAATTCCACTCACCGAAATTAATTTCTCAAAGAGCAACTTTTCCGATGCCCGCAAAAATCCATATAACGCAATCTGATCTTCACGAACATGAGTATGAATATGAAGGGAAACTTCGCTTCCAAGGGCAGGCAAATCAGAAAACGTTGGCACCGTGATGGTCACGTCGTATCCAACGCCAGCGGTTTCGAGAATCGCCTGGTTAGGATGCTTCGTCAGCAATTTTCCACGAAGGTGAGCAATCATTTGAATCCAGCGTTAATTCCGAAGGGACAGCCGCCACCGGCTGTCCGAAGCGAGCAGGCTCGCCTGAGGTTTTAGAAGTTGATGCACTAAAACGTTAATGCACTGAAACATTGATGCTCTAAAACAACGAACTCTGCTTCCGATTCGGCGTGATCCCGAAATGTTCGTACGCCAACTGCGTCGCCACGCGCCCTCGAGGAGTGCGATTTAGAAAGCCAATCTGAATCAAAAATGGCTCGTACATTTCCTCGATCGCGTCGGGTTCTTCCGCCAACGCCGCCGCCAAAGTATTCACGCCAACCGGACCGCCTTGATATTTCTCGATAATCGTCAGCAGCAGTTTGCGGTCTACTTCGTCGAATCCATGACGGTCCACTTCCAGCATTTGCAGTGCAGCCTGCGCCGTCGGCAAATCAATTTTCCCGGATCCCCGAACTTGGGCATAGTCGCGGACTCTGCGCAACAAACGATTCGCAATCCGAGGCGTTCCGCGCGACCGGCTGGCAATTTCCAAAGCTCCCGCCCGGTCAACTTCCACTCCCAAAATATCTGCCGAGCGTTCAACGATCACCCGCAATTCCTCCGGATCATAAAATTCCAGCCGCAGCACAATCCCAAATCGCGAGCGCAAGCGGTGAAGACAACAACCCGCGCGAGTCGTCGCCCCAATGAAAGTGAAGGGCTTAACCTCCATCGTATGAGTTCGCGCCGCCGGGCCTTGGCCAATGATGATGTCGAGTTTGTAATCCTCCAGCGCCGAATACAAAATCTCTTCCAACACCGGCTGCAACCGGTGAATTTCGTCAATGAACAGCACCTGCCGGTCGCGAACATTGGTCAGAATTGCCGTCAGATCGCCTTTAATCTGTAATGTCGGACCCGATGTCTGCTGAAACGGCACGCCCAGCTCGTTCGCAATAATCGTTGCCAGCGTAGTCTTCCCCAATCCCGGAGGCCCGTACAGCAACACATGATCCAAGGCCTCGCCTCGCGATTTCGCCGCCTCAATCGCCACCGCCAGATTATCTTTAACTTTCTGCTGGCCGATAAACTCAGCAAGCCGCTGCGGACGCAGCTTTAGCTCAAACGAAGAGTCGTCCTCGACCGGCGCCGCCGAAACGATGCGTTCCCGGTCGGCAATTTGGGGGATGTTCTTGGCGGTAGCCACTGTTCCGGATGTTAAGCCGATTTCTGAAATCAGGCAATTGCGAGTTAGTAGCGATTGCGGCGCGGGACAGGCGAGCACACTTATGAAGGAATCATTTCCATACCTATATATAATAGTATATACTTCTGTAATATGGCTTTGAGCATCAAGAATGAGCTTACAGAAAACTTGGCAAGGAAAGTCGCCTCCGCTACCGGGGAATCTCTGACCGAGGCTATCCAGAAGGCTCTAGAAGAGCGCCTTGATCGCCTTAAGCAGCAGCGGAAGAGTCGGCTCCTATCGGGCCAGTTGGAGGAAATCCTTCGCCGCGTGGACAGGCTGCCAATCCTCGATTCTCGCACAGCGGACGAGATCCTCGGCTACGATGAGCACGGCCTGCCACGCTGACGCACGAATATGGTGATAGATACCTCAGCTTTGGCAGCTATCTTCTTTGCCGAGTCAGAACGTCAGACGTTCCTCGACGCCGTTACCGCCGCCGAAAGCCGTCTGATATCCGCGGCGACTGCGGTCGAAACTGGAATCGTGCTGGAAGGCCGGCAGGGCGAGTCAGCCGGTCGCGAATTCGATCTTTTCGTCGTTCGGGCCAATCTCAAAGTAGGGTAATTATATACTTGACATACCGCACTGAAAGGCCTATATTCAGTGCATGGAAAACCTAAAGACACTCCAAGAATCCATCATTCACTTTCAGGACTTCGAGAACTGCCGCAAGCTGATGATAGAGCTTCGCTGGCCGGATGGCAAAATCGCTTGCCCGTATTGCGGCTCCGAGAAGGTGACCTACCTTGCCAAGAACCGCGTGTGGAAGTGCTACACCGGGCACGAGAAGCCGAAGTTTTCCCTCAAAACGGGAACAATCTTTGAGGATTCTCCGCTCGGCTTGGACAAGTGGCTTCCGGCGCTATGGCTTGTGGTCAACTGCAAGAACCGCATCAGCAGTTGCGAACTGGGCCGCGATCTGGGTGTGACTCAGAAGACAGCGTGGTTCATGGCGCATCGTTTACGCTTCGCATTGACCGAAGGCGGATTCAATTTGCTGGGCGGAGAAGTAGAAGCGGACGAAACCTTCATCGGCGGTAAGGCACGGAACATGCACGTCGCCCAGCGCAAGCGTCGCATAACTGGAACGGGAACCAAGGACAAGACTGCGGTCATGGGTATCTTGCAGCGTGGTGGGAAAGTTCGCACCACCGGTCGTACCGAATCGCAAGCGGCACGCACTACAGGCAGAAGTCCGCAAGCACGTCGAAGCGGGCGCGGCTCTCTACACTGACGCGCTGCTCTCATATCAGGGATTGGAAAGCGAATACGCGCATCAGGTCGTTGACCATGCGCGGTGCAATATGTAGACGGCAAGGTTCACACGAATGGGCTAGAGAACTTCTGGTCGCTCTTGAAGCGCGGCATCGCGGGAACCTACGTGAGTGTCGAGCCTTTTCATTTGTTCCGATATTTGGACGAGCAGACGTTTCGATACAACTACCGCAAGGACATGAACGATTACGACCGCTTCCGATTGGCGCTGTCGCAAGTAGCGGGAAAACGGTTGACGTACAAGCATCTGACCGGAAGAGATGTAGAACGATGCCCCCGCACCAGCAGTGAACTGAAACGGCAAAATCGAGGAAAGCGAAAAACTGGTTAGCTCTTGCGGCTAGCTGGCTTTTTTCTTTTGCGTGTGGTTTTGCTGAAAGGATTCGGCACTGCGCTCTTCGGGACTGAGAGTACGGTCTTGAGCGCTCGGATGAACCGTTCTCCTGCTTGCTGCCCCTCTTCCATCTTGGGGTGAGCTTTCATCACCTCCATTATGCCATAGAAGGGATGCGCACTCTTCGGTGCCGACAGTATCATCCTAACGGCAGGCTGCCATTCTTGCGGCAGTGTGAGGCAATCCGAAAAGAACATTACCTCTTTACCTTCGTAGCGATCCTGAGCGCTGTACGGGAGGCCGAAAACCATGCGGCGATGGTGGTAAAGCCTGTAGCGGGTTGCGGGGTAGTCGTAAGTGACAATCCAAGGCACTCCCAGTTTTGCTATGCACGCTGCGATCTGGCGATGATCTTCGATTGTGTACGTGTTCAGGTACAGGTCTTGGCCGTTATCAATATACGGAGGATCAAAAAATGCAAAGGTATTTGATCCAAGCGTAGGCAGAGTGCGGACTGTAAAAATCTAGCGCATCCTGCTGGTAGAGCCTGATGCGACTCGCATATCTATGAATTTTATTGATACGCTGAATGAGTTCGTCTCGGTTAAATCTGGCATCTATGAGCCACTTTCCAGTTTGTTCTTTGCCGCCAATTACGCCGCCAGAAATAATGCCGGAACGATTCGTTCTATTCAGGAAGAGCGCCGCGAAGCCAAGATCGCCGATGTCCGCTGTGTCGCGTTGGTCGTAAATGGCGCGCTGCTTTCTCCATTCCGGCATCGTAACACCGACGTGCCTAATCCTTCGGCAAAGCTCTGTCGCGTCGTTCACGACTGAGTGCCAAAACGCATATACCGGGCGACTCAGGTCGTTGATGTGGATCACCGAAGCGTAATCGCCAAACAGTAATTCGAGTGCGATTGCAGACCCGCCAGCATAAGGCTCGACGTACTGAATGTCTCGCAGTCGGTTTTCTTCGAGCAGGCGCATGACAACGTGCGCCAGTCGGCGTTTTCCACCTGGATAGCGAAGCGGTGTGTAATATGGCATTTCTGAGAATGTATAGTAATTCTCTAATCTTGGCGATGTTTTCGACTTTAGGGTGCCCAAATTGCTGCGACGAATGATTGCAGGTTATTCCAATGTGCAAACAGGTCGCTCGGGGCGGGAAATGCATGTCTGTTGTGCACGTAGTCGTGCATTTGTCGCACAGAAGGCGCGAGGAAAGAATCTGTTTGAGCCGCGCGTCGAACCGGGTTGGCCTGCTGTTTCGTTAGCTTTTGAAGAGACACCAAATGTCCCACTACGTCTAACAGTTTAGTGGAAAGAGATGCGTCTACTGTTGTGGACAGTGGTATACGCTCAATGTAAGAATCGGCACTCAGTTCAAGAAATACCCGAAGGAGCGTGCTGACAGCATTCGTAAAGGGTTCTACCTTTAGCGTCCGAAGTTCTGTTTCGATAGCGCGAATACGTGCATCCGTTACGTGTAAGACACAGTCGTTAGGAATGAGCTTCGTCGGAGCGCGTAGCAAGCGAACCGATGTACGCGCACGGCGTGGCGTCGCCTTGGTATCGGCATCGGAGAGCGCGATTCCTGTGCCGCTGGCCAGCGTTGGTTTTACGGCAATATTTGAGGGTAGGTCGCTGGCAAATTTCTCTCGTTGCTCCTTGGTATGGAGCTTGGTTACTGGGGGCAGATGGTTGACAACATACAGGAGCGCTTTCGCTACCCGGCTTTCTGCTGCGCGGAGGTACAGAACACGATTGTTCAATTCGAGGCCGAGACGATCCCGCACGGCGGGGGTCTCTATCAACCGCTGGAGTGTAGTGCTGTTAATCTTACTTCTCTCGTCGCGAGTCAAGTCTCCGCGTTTTTCAAGAAAATCTAACGCTTGGGACTGTGTCCCGATCTTGGCTTGTCCTCCACGGCTCTTAAATCGCCCGGATTCTTCCGACCCCCACCTCACGATGCCAGCGCCACCGTTTTCGCCAGTGTGTTTCAGTTCTAGCCAATGCTCGATTTCCTCACGACCACTAACTACAAGGCAATCCACAGAGTCAATCGGCGACTCGTGGTATTGCTTGCTGAGTTTTCGTAGTTCTTTCAAAACTCCGGCGGGAACAACATCGGTAAGAGTCTCTGGATTTTCGAGTGCCTTTAACGCACTGAGCCTTCGATTGCCCTCCAGAACGGTGTAGCGAGTTCCATCTTCACTCGCTGTCACGACTGTCGGCTCAAGCGGGTTCAGGCCGTAGTGCAGTATGTCCTTGGCCATCGCCAAGACTTTTCTTTCTTGCTCTCGCGCTAACGCACGCTGGGATTCGCGTTGACCAACGTTCGGTTGTGCTAGCCTAGGATTTATTTCATCGATGAGTAGGTCGGCAGGTTTAATCGGGATTGTGTCGGGCATGCGAAGGGTGGCCTCTTTCTCCCCTCAAAATCCGCCCGAATTATACATTAACGGTACGGCAAGTATATAATTACCCAAAGTAGTTCCGGTGGACGCGGAACAGGCCGATCTAGCCCGCTCTGCCTGGCGCAAATATGGCAAAGGCCGCCACCCGGCGGGCCTCAATTTCGGCGATTGCTTCGTTTATGCACTGGCGAAGTCCTCTGGAGAACCAATCTTGGCCAAGGGTCGAGAGTTCGCCCTCACCGATATCGCGATGTGTAGGTTATAGCGAAAGAATTATTCCTTCGGATACCAATCCAACAGCCGCACTTCAATGCCGGTTCCCTCCAGGTCTTTCTTGAATATGCTGAGATCGGAACCGTGGTAGTGGTACGGAATGACAATCTTGGGATGGAATGCGCGAACGGCGTCGGCGGCTTCGTCGGGCGGCATCGTGTAAGGCAGGTTCATACACACGAACGCGACATCAATGTTCTTGAGAGCGCTCATTTCCGGAATGCCTTCCGTGTCGGCTGAAAAGTAAAAGCGCTTGCCGCCGTAGGTAAGGACGTAGCCGTTGTCGCGTCCCTTGGGATGAAAGAGCTGTCCCGGCGCTGGCCCGCGCTTCAAGTTGTATGCTGGCACAGCCTCGATGGTCCACCCGTCCCATGTTTTCGTCTCGCCATTGGAAATGGGTTTGGCAGTCGTGACGATAGCAACCACAGACTGCGGCGCGAAAATTTCCGTGTCCGCCTTGCTGACTGTCTTAATTGAGTCGGGATCCATGTGATCGCCATGAATATGGGTGATCAGGATCAGGTCGGCCTTAGGGAGTCCAGCGAACTTCGCCGGTTTAGCTGGATCCAGATAAATCGTCTTCCCACCCGCCTCAATCAACGTGCTCGCGTGATATATCGGCGTGATCTTCACCGGCCCGGATGATGTGTCGAATACCTGTGTTTGCGCCGCCTGCGCGAGTTGCGCAAAAGCAAAAACCGCAAAGATGATAAGCAGAATTATTTTCATTCCCAAATGGTAAGCCCAGACTCCAAGACTAGGCAATTTGCGGTCGTCAACTTGTTCCCGTAAGGAACAGCCGCCTACTGTTTTCCAAGCGAGCAAAGCTCTAAACTGCGGCAAAGCCTGTGTTTGACAATGTGACACATAATGTGTCACATTGAGCCATGCCTTCGATGAACCTGCGCCAACTTCGCGATACGCGCAAACTGAAAGCTTGGCTGCGCGCCGGGAAGTCCGTTGAGCTTAAGGAACGCGACCGCGTGATCGGTCGCATTGTTCCTGAGAATCACCGCGACACTCCCGTCAAATATCCCGACTTCGCGGCCCGCCGCAAGAAGATATTTGGCGATCAGGTTTTGACCGCAGTTGACGACCTTATAAAAGATCGCGGACGCTATTGACCATTTACGCAGACACGAGTTTCTTCGTTTCGGTTTATGTCGAAGATAGCCATTCGCCAGACACCGAAGACATGATGAGTTCCAATCCCACCGTTTGGTTCACGTCTCTTAACTACGCCGAGTGCACTCATGCGATTTCACAGCAAGTGTTCCACGGCAAGTTGTCGGCAACATCTGCCGAGCAGGTTTATCGAGATTTAGAGCGCGACCGGGGTACGAGACTCTGGAACGAAACTGCCTTTCCGCAATCCGCCTTCGACGTTTGCGCCGATCTCGCCCGCAAGTACGGGCCGCGCCTCGGAACACGCACCCTCGACAGTCTGCACGTCGCGTGCGCGTTGGAATTGAAGGCCGAACGATTCTGGACATTCGACGAGCGTCAGGCGAAGTTGGCTAAGGCGGTGGGATTGAAAACGGCGTAGCGGCAATATGCGACTTACGTCTCAACTTCAGCAGAAGACTGACCATATCAGACCTTCTGGCTTCTAGTTACCGCGCCCTACTCCTCTTCTTCCTTAACCTCGCCTCTTTCCGCTTTGGCCTTCTCTATGATCTTCTCCTGAGCATCCCCGGGACTGCGTCGTAGTGGTGCATTTCCATGTTGAAGCTGCCGCGGCCTTGGGTCATTGAGGTCAGGTCCACGCCGTAGGTCAGCATTTCGGACATTGGCACTTCGGCCTTCACAATCGTCGTGCCGCCTTTGTTGTCCATACCCTGGATGCGTCCGCGACGGCTGTTCAGGTCGCCCATGATCGATCCGGCGAACTCATCCGGGATCGTAATCTCTGCGGCCATTACTGGCTCCAGCAGCGTGGGCTTGGCCTGCTCCATGGCTTTTCTGAAGGCGATGCGTCCGGCCATTTGGAACGACATGTCGTTTGAATCCACATCGTGATAGGAACCGTCATAAAGAATTACCCTGAAATCCACGACCGGAAACCCCGCCAAGTATCCACGGGCCGCTGCGTCTTTGATTCCCTTTTCGATTGCTGGAATGTAGTTCTTGGGAATCGCGCCGCCAAAAATGTCGTTTACGAATTCGAATTGGCCGCCGCGCGGCATCGGCTCCATTTTGATTTTGCAATCGCCGTATTGCCCGTGTCCACCCGTTTGCTTCTTATGGCGTCCTTGAACGTCAGCTTTGCCGCGAATGGTTTCGCGATACGGAACCTTCGGAGCTTTGAGGATCACCTCGGTGTGGTATCGCTTCTTCATCTTCGAGACAACGACTTCGATATGCTGCTGTCCGGTGCCGGCTATGAGAAATTCCTTCGTCTGCGGATCGCGGAAGAATCGCAGCATCGCATCTTCTTCCATCATCTTGTGGATTCCGGGTCCCAACTTGTCTTCATCGGCGCGACTCTTGGGCTCGATGGCAAATGTAATCGCCGGCTCCGGCAGCTTGACCCTCGGATATTGAATCGGCGCGGACTTATCCCCCAACGTGTCGCCGGTGAGCGTGTCTTTTAATTTAGCGACTGCGCCAATGTCTCCGGCGTGTAACTCTGGCACTGGCACCGGAGTCTTGCCCTGCATGGCCGAAATGTGGGCGAACTTTTCTTGCGAGTTGCGGGTGAAATTCTGCAAGGCCACATCATTTTTCAAAACGCCAGAAAATACTTTGAAATAAGAAATGCGACCGGCAAAAGGATCGGAAACAGTCTTGAATACATACAAAGACACCGGCTCCGCGTCCGTCTCGTGCCGCTTCGGAGGCTCTCCGTTTCCCGAAGCAGTGGCCTCGCCCTGCACCCATTCATGCTCCGAAGGCGCGGGCGTGTAATCCACAATAAAATCCATCACCCGGTCCGCACCAATGTTTCCCAGCCCCGACCCATAGATCAAAGGAAAAATCTTGTCTTCGCGGATGGCATTATGCAGAGCGGGAATTAAATCCTCTTCCGGAATGGTTCCTTTCTCGAAGAACTCTTCCATCAACGCGTCATCGCCTTCCGCAACGATCTCAACCAACCGCTCATGCGATTCCTGTGCCTGCGCTTTCAAATCGTCGGGAATCTCACTCTCTTTACCTTTTCCATTTCCGCCAAGATCGTATGTGTATGCCTTCATTCGGACGAGATCAATCACACCGCGAAGGTTTTTCTCTTTCCCAATCGGCAGTTCCAAAGGAATTACCATGCGCCCGAAAGCGTTGGTCAACGATTCCAACACGCGCTCCGAATCGGCGCGCTCGCGATCCATGCGGCTGGCCACGATCAGGCGCGGCGTTTTATATTCCTCGCAATAATTCCATACACGCTGCGTCACGACTTCGACGCCAGCCACGCCATCCACGACTACGATTGCTGCATCCACGACGGGCAATACCATCTTGGCTTCGTGGACGAACATATTGAAACCGGGAGTATCAACAATGTTGATCTTTGTTTTGCCCCACTCCACATAAGCCAGGCTCGCCCCAATGGACATCTTGCGCGCGATTTCTTCCTCGTCATAATCAGTGGTCGCCGAGCCGTCGTCCACCCGCCCCAGGCGTTGCGTTGCGCCCGACGTGTACAACATAGCCGAGACTAGCGAAGTCTTTCCGGCGTGGCCATGCCCCACGATAGCGACATTCCGAATATTCGCGCCTTCATAAACCTTCACGGATTCACTCCTTAACCAGACTCGGGTAGGGACAGGCCGCCTCCGGCTGTCCAGTCGAGCGAAGCTCGACAAACCACCAAAAAATCAGAGTACAACCAAAGCTAAGGATGCTACCACAGCAGAATTTCCGCGCTCAACTAAGTTCGAGCGGGCCTGGGCGGATTGGCACAACTGAGGCCAGAGCGGGTGCCCCGATGCGATGCAGGGAAGATTTAGGGATCACGCAGGTAAGTTGTTAAGTTCGAAAACGCTACTCCGGCCCCCGGTCTCGCAAGCCTTGTTTCTCCGACCATAGCCGGTAACCGCCGATGAAAGCATTCCCGTTTGCCCCCAATCGCGTCTTCGGTGGAAGGGTTTTAATTTTCTTCACATTCCCTCCACCCAACACGACGTAGTCCGGATCCAGCGCCGCTTGCAGTTCCTCCACGATGATTGCAACGTAATGGCGCCATTTCTTTTTGCCCATGCGCTTCAGGCCTCGCAGCCCGAGGTAATCTTCGTAGGTCTTACCTTTCTTGTATGGAAGATGCGCCAGCTCCATGGGCTCCAGTATCCCGTCAACAATCATCGCCGAACCAAGCCCCGTCCCGAGTCCGAGAAATAACATCCGGCCTCCGTGGTACGAGCCGAGCGCTTGCATGGCTGCATCGTTAATTATTTTTACTGGGCAGCCGAGCGCCTTGGCATAATCAAATCCCACCCACCCCTTTGCCAGATTGTAAGGTTCATGGACCGGCCGGCCATGCACGACTGGCCCCGGATAGCCGATCGAGGCCACATCGTAATGCCAGCCGCTGGCCGCCTTCTTCGCCCAACTGCACGTCATCGCGGCCGTCATCTTTGGTCCTGAATCAATCTTGCGTGGCGTCCGCTGCCCGCTTGCGAGAATCTTTAGATGAGTACCCCCGACATCCACCACCAGAACTTTGTGAGCCATTTATTTTTTGTCTTCCCACATCTTTCAACTCTATCGCGTTTCATCGCCGTGCGCGAATCCGCAGCCCGCTGCTCCTCTTCTTTGAGTTGCCGTCCTGAGCCCCTGTTCTTCTTCGCTGGCGAAGAAGAACCAAGTCGAAGGACCCCTACACCTTTGATAAAAACCGCACCGATTGCTCAATACGGGGCCCCTTAGCGCAAAGAAGTTAATATGGACACCATGCCTTCATCCCGAAACTCCAACATTGATCTCCAATCCATCGCCAAACAAGTCATGACGCAATATGGTTTCGAGCCCGACTTCCCTCCGGAAGTCGCGCAGCAACTCGCCCAACTAAAAGCGAATCCACCGAAACCCGCGCCCGGGCCCGCTATCCGCGACCTGCGCAACCTTCTTTGGTCTTCCATTGACAACGACACCTCCCGCGATCTCGATCAAATCGAATATGCCGAGCGCACTCCGGATGGTCAATTCAAGATTCTGATTGGCATCGCCGACGTGGACGCCTTCGTCCCCAAAGACTCGCCCATTGACAAGCACGCCGCCCTCGAAACGACAACCGTCTATACCGGAGTCAGAATTTTTCCCATGCTCCCCCAGGAGCTTTCCACCGGCGCGACGTCGCTTCTCGAAGATGCCGACAGGTTTAGCGTCGTCACCGAATACGCCGTCGGCACGGATGGCAGCGTCAATGCAAGCAACGTCTATCGCGCGATCGTCCGCAATAAGGCGCAGCTCGCGTATCCCGCCGTGGGGGCATGGCTCGAAGGCACCGCTGAGGCTCCGCCAAAAGTTGCCGCGTCTAGTGATCTGCAAGCGCAGCTCAAATTACAGGATGAAGCCGCTCAGGCCCTTCGGAATCGGCGCTATGAATGTGGCGCGCTCGATATTGATACGCAGGAAATTCGCGGGGTCGTGTCGAATGACCAGGTTGTGGACGTCGAAACCGAACAAAAGAATCGTGCCACCGAGCTCATCGAAGATTTCATGATTGCCGCAAACGGCGTCATCGCCCGCATGCTCGAAAAAGTTTCGTCTCTCCGCCGCATCGTCAAGACTCCCGAACGTTGGGACCGCATCGCGCAACTCGCCGCCGGCCTCGGAGAAAAGTTGCCCGCCGATCCCAACTCTAAAGCGCTGAACGACTTTCTGGTTAAAAGGCACGCGGTTGATCCCGACCATTTCGCCGATTTATCGCTCGCGGTTATTAAGCTCATCGGCCCCGGAGAATATGTGATCGAGCGTCCGGGAGAGCCCGCCCAGGGCCACTTTGGCCTCGCCGTGCAGGATTACACCCATTCCACCGCACCCAACCGCCGCTTCGCCGATCTGGTTACGCAGAGATTAGTTAAATCAGTGATTGCAAATCATCCTTCTCCTTACGCCGATCCCGAACTCGAAGCCATCGCCAAAAACTGCACGCAGAAAGGCGACGCCGAGCGCAAAGTCGAACGACAGATGTCCAAACGAATGGCCGCCATCGCAATGTCACGCCGTATCGGGCAGACTTTCGATGCCATCGTTACCGGCGCAACCCCAAAAGGCACCTTCGTTCGGGTCATGCAACCTCACGTCGAAGGATTGCTCACCGAAGGCGACAAGCGGATCTGGACGTAGGAGACAAACTAAGAGTAAAGCTGATAAGAACAGACGTCCAGCGAGGATACATAGACTTCGCAAAGGTGTAGCGGTGTCACAAAATTTGTCGTTCCGAACGGGCGCTTAGCCCGGAGGAATCTGCTTTCCTTTGACGGCCATACGACCGTTAATGCGGAAGAATTTTGTGAGGCAGCAAATATGTGAATCCCGCGAACACTTCCCATCGCGTTGACGTGTGCGTGAGGCCGTGATCGAAGCCGCAGTCGAGAACCAGATTGTTTCGCAGGTTATAGTTCAAAGCCCACAAATTTCCGATGGCGTTGCCTCTGAGAAAAGGTTGCGTGAAATGCCATATTTCTCCTGTCAAACCTGTCTTCTTTGTGAGTGCATGTGAAACCGAAAGGGTTTGTCCCACCTGAAGCCGTCGAACAGCGTTTTGGTTAGTCACTTCGTTGAAGACGTAGTTGGTGTCGTAATGAAACCCTTTCACATCGGCGCTGGCAAGTAACAGCACAGAATTGTTGGCGCTGCCGATATCGAGGTCGGGCGCGTCTCCCGCGTAAACTTGATGAAAATAACTCAGCGCGAACGTCGGGCGGGATCCTTCACCTTGGGAGAGAATTCCTTGGGCTCCCAGTGAAACGCCGCCAGCGTCGTTTGCAGATTGTTGCTCCGCCGCGGAGTGCGCGAACGGCTCTGTGCCGGCTAGCAATTCGATTCTTCGCGACAGGGAAAACTTTATTACTTCATTCAGGCTCGACTGCGAAGAGAATTCAGGGGAATCCCTGGCGTATAGGAATCCGCTTTCAAACTGGAGATAGCCCACCGGAGTAAGTGTTGCAGGCGTGGAGACGGTCGGCCTGCCAGGGTTAGCCAACACATCATCCGGCTGCTGCGCTGCCGCCGCCAGCGCGACAGACAGAAATAACGGCACTAATAAAGCGGAAAAGGATGGGGTCATGGGCTGCCCGATGACTTTGGTCATCTTTCTCGTTTTCTCTGTCTCCGGTAATCTGACACGCATGATACAGGCCAACGGCACAAAACTCATGGGGCAACCGATGGATAGCGGAACCGTCCCAAAAATCAAGAAGTCTTTAATTGACCATCTGGCCGCGATCACCGATGTATTCGGAGACGATCGAGGCTTGCTCAAGGTCCTGCTAACCCTCTCAGACGAGGAACTCGCGGGGGTTCACAAGTTCTCACAAGCCTATAAGAATGGGGATTTTCCGATTGACGTCATGATCGAACCAGGCCCTCCATATGAGAAGAGCGGCATCTTCCCGTAGTCTCGAATCATGGCGGCCCGAGTCCTTGGTATGTTTTCCTCCGCGCGGCATCCGCTTGCTTTAACTGACAACCGGGAACTTCGAACTATCAACTGATTTCCCCACAGCCCTCTGCTGAGAATATTTCTGACCGTAAGTCCGTTTGAAACGCATACCCGCTATTTCCTCCGCGAGGTCGGCTGCGCGTCGCTTCCCTTGGATTTAGAAAGTACGCCACCAAAAAAGAGCCGCGGAGCGGCGCAAGAATGCAGCCTAGGGCGTAGCCCTGGGAAGAAAGTCGCAAATTGGCTCCCGGCCTCCCAGGCGAAACTTGGACCATATTGATGCGGTGCCAGATTGGGAACTTAATCAAGCGCATGTTTCAATCCCTGGTCATTTGTGCTCAGATTTGGTCCAGTACGCCGAATACTTTGACCCAATGAATCAATTTCAACCGAACACTTACGAAGAAATTCAAGAGCGATTCTTCGTGGAATTCCACCGGCTCATGACCACAGAGGAACGGCAATGTTTCTTATGGGTAGACAAATACTGGATGAGTGGATATTTTCTCGGGGTCGCGGCGAATTCTGATGAGAAAGAAAACCGCCGGAAGCGGGTCACGCAGTCAATCAGCGAGTGAAGAGCGCGGCAAGACTGAGGCAGTTGTGAGACAAATTCTCCGAATCAACCCGCATTCGCTGCCGGCCGGACGACCCTCAATTATGCTGACCGGTCAAATTTGACCATTATCTCTGGACGGCATGTGTTCATATGTATCAAGCAATGCTCCGAAACAGAACAAAAGACTCACGGCGTGAAATGTTAGCTTCCATCAAGGCCGAAATGAATTTTCCGCGTAGCGTAAAGTCCGCTCAGAATGCCAAATCCAGGCTTTCAATCAAGCGTGCCGCCGCGTTGTTAGAAACTCATCGGCTGCATTTGGGTCTTTACCGGCGAGTGGCCGAACGTCTTGGAGTGGATGCTTCCTACGTCAGCAAAGTTGCGAGCGGCACCCGCACTTGCGAAAGTGTAAGAAAGATGCTGCTGACGGAACTTGTTGCTCTCGAGTAAAAGGCAGGCTACGTAAACTTACGCGTCAAAAGCTTCCTTCACCGCTCGAACCAATCCCTGCGAATCTGACTTCGAAACTACCTGGGCGATTCCGGCCGATAAAACCTCGTGTTTGAGAAATTGATCCTCGGCGAAATTGGTGAACATAACGATTGGCAAGCCGGGCATTTTCGTCTTCAGAGCCCTGGCGACGGCGATGCCATCCATCTCCGGCATTGACATGTCCAGGACTATGACATTCGGCTTCAGTTGCTGGGCTTTTTCGATTCCTTCCCTGCCGTTCGCAGCTTCACCACAGACCTCCCATCCCGCCATGGATTCAAAAAGCATACGCAACGCGCGCCTGATCACGGTGCTGTCATCAACGATGAGAATGGTCGGCAAGGTAAACAATTCGTTCGATCCCAAGCTTAAGCGTAGGTTCAACACTCAGGGTTAACAATAGGGTGGAAAGGGTATATCGGCCGCCATCTTCTATTACCAGCCGGGACTTTTCTTCGTCTGCCAAACAGTTGTAAGGTTAAGAAGCACGGAGGGATGTGTGAGCGGTTGAAACAGGCAGTCTTGAAAACTGCTGTACCTGAAAAGGTACCGGGGGTTCGAATCCCTCTCCCTCCGCCATCTGTTTTGTTGGATTTGCTCGCAATTCTGCGTCCCGCGCCTGGCAATGACACCCGCATGCGAAATTTGACCGCCGACTGTTTTGGGAATGCTGTTACCAGAACGTTACCGGTGATAACTTATACGGATTCCGGGCCTTAGGCTGCAAAGATGGACCTAGATCAACAAATCGCGCAAGCGGATTTAATTTCCACGGAATCGCTCCTAACCAAGCCAATAAGTCTGACGAACAGGCGAATCCAAGCGGACGAGATGCCTGAAGAGGAACTCGACCGGCTTCCCTTTGGCGCCATTCAGTTAGATACGACCGGAAAAATTTTAAAATACAACAACTATGAGTCGCGACTTGCGGGCGAGGAGAAGAACACCGCCGTGGGCAAAAATTTCTTTACTGAAGTCGCTCCGTGCACGAACGTGAAAGAATTTTATGGGCGGTTCAAAGCTGGAGTTGAAAAGAAAGATCTTCACGAAAAGTTTCGCTACCACTTCTCTTTTAAGAAAAACCCGGTGGATGTTACCGTGACACTTTTCTACAGCGACGTCACTAAAAGCGTCTGGGTATTTGTGAGGCCCGTGTAATTTACGAATGATGACAGTGGCGTTTTTCTTTACAGGGCCTTTTCCGCGTCGGCGACGTTGTTGTAAAGCTTGAAGAATCCATCTACGCGGGTGACTTTGAGGGCGTTGAGCACCCGTTCGCAGACACCGGCCAAAGCCAGAGCGCGGCCATCTTTTGAATGGCTTACGTGGGCGCCCACGAGCGCGCCGATGCCTGCTGAATCCATGTAGGGCACACCGGCGAAATCTAAAATCAGTTTGGGAGTCTTGTTGCCGCGCACCAATGACTGAAACTCGAAAAGGTTGCTGATAGTGATCGGGCCGGTCAGTCGTAGAACGCGCTGTCCGTTCGATCCTGAGAGATCTTCAATGGTTAGGGGCTCTTGGGGCATCGGCGAATTTTATCGCCGAGTTAAGTGAAAATTGTTACAGGAATATTAATTTCACTGGCGGGACTGATCAAACCCACCTTCTCTCTTCAAAAATCGGAGAGACTAGGCTAGGCACACGCGAACGAAGCGAGTTGCAGAAAAGCGGGTCCCTCCACTACGCTCGCTTCGCTGAGCTCCGGTCGGGATGACGGAGTTTATTTTGGTTTGCGGAACGCCTGAGCGGCGACGGTTCCGATAGCCAGAATAGTGATGAGAGAAATCATTCCCAGTGATGCGGCGCAATAAATACACCAGACTCCTAGAACGCTGGCTTCGATATGCGCGAGGTACAGGGAGAAAGCCAAGCCTGCCAACGATGCAGCGAGCAGAATTCTATACGCGCGCCCAAAGGCCAAACCAGCGATGACGAAATATCCGACGATTCCAATCACGGCGACCGGGACACCCCATAAAACTGCGTACGAACTGCGGTTCACGATTCCGCAATCCCATTTTTCGTTGATGTCGCAAGGGGAAATGTCAGTGCGATAGTGCTCGCGAAGAGCCAGCGAGGATAGAGTAATTCCGATGAAGGCCAGAATAACGAAAGTCCACCTCACGCGGCCACTCCGTCTGTGGCCTGCATAGCACGCAGCGATGACGTAGATTTGGCTGGAGGAGTTGGGGGCGCTGGCGGCTTGGTGACTCTAATATTTTCCAGCCAGCTCTGGTCACCTTCCACAACGATATCGGCGGCGATGCGATCGCCGGGAGCCAGTTTATCGAGCAGGCTGGCGTCTTTCACGTCATAGGGCATTTGCATCGCGGACATAAATCCGGGAATTTCGTCGCCATCCACGGTGAGGGATTTGTTGGGCTTGTCTATCGCGACCACATTGCCAGTAAGTTGATAGTGCTTTAGGCCGGAGTCGGTTGCCGGTTTGGAGTGGCTGCATCCGCCGAGAGCGGATAGACAGAACAAAACGATGGCAATTGAAACTAGCTTGAGATCATCGAACGTATGATTCATAAAGATCCGATTGAGCTGCGTTCAACTGGACAACGGCTGTCCCTACGCGAGCGTCTTTATATTAATAGTGAAATCGGTAACGAAATTCCACGTAAATTTCTCGGGGATTGTCCCAATGGAAGCCTCCGAAAGTCAGGCTATTGTCGAGTAATAGGTGGCGATTGGCCACGTTCAGTGCGTTCAGCGAGACGGAGTACTGTGCTCCAAAGTCTTTTCCAAGCGACAGATCAATCGTTGTATGTTGCGGCAGGTGCGCCGGACCACCCGCGTCGGTGAATCCGGAACCGTAATAAACGTTTGTGGAGGCAAAGCTGCGCCGGGGCAGAATAAGATCGCCGCCGACATTCAGCGTATTGCGCTGATCGTGATCAAGAAGAAATAGCGGCGAAGACGGGGAAAAATCGGTCAAACCTCCAGTCATGGGCAGGGCGCCTTCGGCGATCTGGTTTGAGTACGCGAGATGAAGCTGTCCGCGATGCGCGATTTGCGGCGAGCGCAAAGTGGTTTCCCATCCTCGAATGACGGCGTGAGCGATTGTTATCGGGAAGAATATGTTGGATTCGCCGACATTATTGTGATCGAAGAAATTGGTAGCGCTGGTGCGAAAGTTGTCAGCGTCAATGGTCCATCCGCGAAACGGAATAGTGATTCCGAATTGATGTTCCTCATCACGCTCGCCATGTAATGGGACAAAAGCGAGATTTTGGCTATTGACGAAATCCAGCAATGGTCCGGAAGCGGTGAGCAAGGGTGGCGCCTGATAATAGTGTCCATAAAATCCGCGGACAACCCAATGCAGACGCGGAACCACCAAAGCCGCGCCGAAGCGTGGGCTGATGGCGGACTCCGATACACCTCCAGAAAAATGTGTTGGGCGCATTCCCGCCGTAAGCGTTAACCAGTTTGTGACTCTGAATTTGTCGTCAAGGAAGAAGGCCTCCAAGTTTCCGGACGCAGGTTCACTGGCGGTGAAATTACTGTTGCCGCTATTGTCATTAAACAGAACTCCGAAGCGATGATGATCCTGCTGGTAAAAACTGTAGAAGCCCGCCTGAAAGTTATTCCTGGCAAGGTCGGCGCTGAACGTTACCTGGCCGCCCGCGTAAGTGGACGCGTGATTATCATTCGTGGCCGTCGGGGTGTCATTGGGGGAACCGCTGTAATCGGCGTCGTTGTAATGAAAGAATGGGGACACCGTCAGCATGGCCTTTGAATTCAATGTGTGCACCCATGAAAAATTTACGATCGCATCGGATTCGCGGTCGCTATCGCGCAGGCCCGAGCTGTTGTATTGCTGGTTTTCGGAGTCACCTGCGTTTGGATCGAACGGAATCTGATAGTAATCTTTGCGCAGCGAAGTGACCAGCCGCAATTGATTCGACGGGTCGAGATTGAAGATCAGCGATCCGAAACCGCCGTAGCCGTTTTCCGCGTCATGCACAATCTGTGGAATGGGTGTTTCGATTCCCAGATTGCTGCGATTTCCATTCACGCTGGCATAATAAGCGAAGCGTTCGGTATGGCTTCCGAAACTGAGGTGGGTATTGGTCTGATAAAAATTTCCCACAGTCGTGATCAATTCGGCTTCGTTATTTCGCTCGAAACCGGTGCGCGGCGTGACGTTGAAAACGCCATACGTCCGGTCGCCGAATAGAGCGCTATAACTTCCACGCTGCGCCTCGAGATAATCAATGTCCTGCGGATCGAACTGCGGGCCCACATTGGATGCGATGTTGGTATTGGGCACGGGAACACCATCCAACAGCCAGCTTACCTGGTGGCCTCCGCGCACGTGGAGCTGATCGTGGGTCATGTAGGCTCCGGGAACGTAGTCGGTGATCATGGCGAGGCTGTTGGAGCGGCCAGCGCCGGGTGTGTGAGCAATCTCATTGCGGCTGACCAGGGTAGTGGGCGTGACGGAGTCCGTTGGGGCACTCTCGGGTTCGGCGGATACGTTAACCGTTTCTGAATTTACCGCAACATTAAGAGGAAAGTGCAAAATCGGCTCCGTGCCTGAATTCAAAATCACGCGCTGCTGCATTCCGGAAAAGCCCGGGCTAGTAATCGAGATCGAATACTCACCCAGGGGCACGGCATTGAATCGAAACTCTCCATTGGAATCTGTAACACCGCTATGAGTCCACTCGGACGAGGCGGCCTTTAGCGTCACACTCGCGCCAGAGATAGGGCGATGTTGCGGATCGTGTACGATTCCGCGAATCGAAGCCGAAGATCGTGGCGTGCGCCGCCAGCGCAAATAACAATGTTGCGCTCGCGAGTGTAATGCGAATGGAATGCATGATCCTCCGGTAATTGTGGATGAAAAACGTCGGAAAGTGGTTACTGATTCAGGCAGAAAAGAACATTGGAGGACCGCGTACAAAGTGGGGCGCGCGAAGAGTCGCGATTCGATGAAGCGGATTTTGCTGGTGTTGAACAGTGACCAGAGCAGGCCCAATTAAATGCGTTGCTTGTGGAGCAACGCCTCCCCAAAGAAAAACAGACAGCGGCAACGAGCAGTCACCACGCCGGCAGCACTGCGGAAGATTTAGAAGTTCAGATTGCTGCGAGTTGGGATGTACCCTCCGGCAGCAGACATGCGGGTCGGGTGTAGAAAGTGCCAGTGCCGCTGGGGCAAATACGCTTACCAGCAGCAGGAGCAACAATGATCTGGCGGTCACACGATGCATCGAATTTGGGACAAGCTCCCGACGAGCATAGGCCAAGTGACGACAGTTGTTCAAGCTAAGCGGAGGTAATGGTCGGTTTGTTGCGCAGCGGAAAACCAATTAACCACAAAGGACACGAAGTATCACGAAGGACGGATGTAAGAATTAGCACCCGACGATTTCCTTCGTGCAACTTTGTGTCCTTCGTGGTTCATGGGTCTTCGCTATCGCAAGGGAATATAGCGGTCGAGCACAAACCGGCCACCGTTGGTTAAGGCGATGACAAGGTTCATGACCACGAGCATCAGATCATAGTGCCAGCCGGAATTTTTTTCGCCCCAAAAACCAGTGTGCCAAACGAACATCTTTTTCTGGATTGCGCCGAGCATGATGAGAATTAATCCCAAAGCGGCGAGTTGCGTGAAGACGCCGAAAGCCACGCCGAGGCTGCCTGCAATTTCCGCCACGCCGAGAAAGATGGTGAAGCCTTTGCTCATGCCGATGGTTTTGCTTCTGGCATCGGAATCCGTAGCGTGACTCCATCCGCTGGAGACAAATACCACGCCAACCATCAGCCGTAGGAGCAGCAATCCATAATCGGTAAATTGAGCTAATTGGGGAAACATGGATTCCGCCGTGGGAACGCGCGGGGCGAATTGTATCAAACCCCTCGGCCGCCGTTCGAGGTAGTTCTGCCACGGTACACTGCAACCTCGGAACCTTCCGCCAGAAAAGCCGAGGAGGGTTGCTGTCTTAATATTGCGGAAAAATCTTTGCCATAGATTTCCGCCTTCCCTTCGAAGACTGCCTCGGTTGCTTTCCAGACTCGCCATTGCGGGTGTTCGACGCGATATTCGATGCAGGTATCATTTCTGCTACGTGCGTATCCCCAATAGTGTTCGGTGATGAATTGTTCGAGCGAGTCATTTTTCGGCAGGGCTGGATCGCCTGTCGCAGAAAGATGAATCTTGTTCCAACTAGCTTCAGACTTCCATCCATATTCAGCCGTGACGTGCGCGGAATTCAAATTGAGCCGGTGAGACATTGGAAGGGCCAAGTAGGGCTCGTTGTAGAAGCCTCGCGCAACAGCAGCGATGGCCCAACGGGGCACAATCTCGCGGATGAAAACCACGCCCCTCTTGACTTCGGACGCGTCTACGCGGCGGACGTAAAAGCGGAGATTTACCTCGGTAAAGTTGCAATGGAATGGAAAGCGGATGCCGAAGACGCGTGTATTAAGAAAACGAAATGCAACCAGGCTTACGAAAGCTTTTCCGCTCCAGGAATCTACTTCGGTGCCGGGTGGAACATAGGGAAGAAGTAATGCCGGATTCACCTCGTAGTTCAGCATTGCCAGCGCGCGCCACTCTGCGGTAAGGAAAACTTTGGGGCCGTCCACGGGGGTTATGATGATATCGGCTGGTTATCGTTTCAAAATTCGGCGACATGCGAGGGATTGGTAGCAAGGGTTTCTCGGACTTGGCTCATGGATATTGCCTCTCGTAGGCTTTTTGCCCCCTTTTTTCGGGCTCGCGCCGCGATGCGGCTTGCGAAAGGCTTGTAGTTACTCCATTTTCCTGCGCGCCCCAGTTTTCGGTACAGCACTGCTCGCCCTTCCTTGATTACAAACCTTTTATAGTTGAGGTTTCACCGCAACTTGTTTGCCAACAGGGGGTTTATGCATCCAAGTACGAAGAAGTATTGGCACCGTCCCCGTGGGGACGCGAGTGCTTCAGAACGTGCAAGGGCATGATCTGGCGATGTGGAGGGGTCTATGAAAATTCTCAGGAATGCACTCTTAGCAAGTTTCTTAATTCTGGTGTGGGCAATTGTTTTTTCAACGGCGACGATTCCTTCCGCGCTGGCGCAAGATGAGGTTTCGGCTCCTCCACCTCCACCGTCGGCGCAGGTATCGCCGCAGACGCCCGACGCCGGACAACCAGCGGTAGAGCCAGATCAACCTGCGGTCGCCCCCGATCAACCGCAATATACGCCACAGGACCAGACACCGGACCAGACATCGGACCAAGGTGCCAACGACAAGCCCGACGCGGGCCGCCCGCTGGAAACGCCCGATGTATCCGCGGATGCGAACATAAATGATCCCAATAACAATCTTGAACAGAGCGATTCCGACCGGAACGACCCTCCGGGACGCGTCGCGCGCCTGCAATACACGACAGGATCAGTTTCCATTCAGCCGCACGGTACCGATCAATGGGTGGAAGGTTCCGTGAATCGTCCTCTGACCATCGCGGACAATGTTTGGGCGGACAAGAACTCGCGCGCTGAATTGAATGTGGGAACCGGATTGATCCGCATCGGTTCCGAAACCAGTCTGACGCTCACCAATGTCAGCGACAATTCGGTGCAATTATCTTTGCATCAGGGCGCGATGAATTTGCATGTAAGGCATCTTTATAACGGCGAGGTATATGAAGTTGATACGCCTAACCAGGCGTTCACAATTTTGAAGACGGGCGATTACCGGTTCGATGTTGATCCCAGTGCGGATACAACTCTAGTGACGGTATGGCGTGGCGAAGGCGAATCTACGGGACAGGGTCCGAGCGTTCGAATTAAAGAGCACCAGCAGGCGCGCTTCACCAGCGGCGACACGCTGGCGCACGAGATTCATAGCGCCCCGCGACCGGACGGCTTCGACGATTGGTGCCAGGTGCGTGATCGCCGCGAAGATAATTCCGTTTCGGCTCGTTACGTTTCTCCGGACGTGATCGGCTCGGAAGACCTCGATGCGAATGGAACGTGGCGTGACACCCCCGAATATGGCCATGTTTGGGTTCCGAACCAAGTGGACCCGGGATGGGCGCCATACACGGATGGTCAGTGGATTTACGAAAGTCCGTGGGGCTGGACCTGGGACGACTATGAGCCCTGGGGCTTCGCTCCGTTTCACTACGGCCGGTGGGTTAACTATGACGGCGGTTGGGGATGGGCGCCAGGGCCATACTACGGCGGATGGGGACGCGGATTTTACGCGCCAGCATTGGTTTCATGGTTCGGCGGTCCGGGCTGGGGCGTTGGATTCGGCTTCGGTTTCGGCGGCGGATACGGATGGTGCCCGCTCGGTTTTGGAGAACCTTTCCGTCCCTGGTATCACGCCGGATGGGGCTACTTCCGCGGAGTGAATAGTTACAACACGCGAATCAATAACATCAACGGCTTCCATAATGGTTTCCGGAACGGATTTCGTAACGGCTTTGGGGCCGGTTTCCACTACGCGAACCTGAACGCGCGCGGCGGATTCACCGCAGTCTCGCGTGGAACTCTGGAACGCGGATTGCCGGTTCGCCAGAATGCGGTTCGAGTCAATGCCAGCGCGGTGCGAAGCGCGCCAGAGTTGGGTAGGCCGGGCGCGAGCCCAACCATGCAAAGCAGGTTGGGGCGGAATGCGGGCCGTCCCGCAGCGGCGGCTCCGGCGCGTGCGATGTCACGTGCGACGGTGAGCCGTATGACTCCGCCGGCAGCCTCGCGGTCTGGGTCGAACTTCGGGCGTTCCAACAGCGGCATTTCGTCGAATAATGCCAGAGGCCCGAACAACTCGTTTTCACGCAACCCGGTGTCATCCGGACGAAACGTTCCACGGCCGCCGAGTGCGGGCGGTGCGATGGGATCACAATCGGCGCGGACGGCTATGAATCAGGGATCGAGCAATCGTTCGTTCGGGAATTCGTCACGTTCGAACACTTCCTTCGGAAGGTCGGTTCCGCGGCCACCGGCCGGCTGGGCGCCAAGCCAGAACTCTTCGAGCAATCGAGGAATGGCATCGCCGCAACAGTCATTATCTCGACAGTCATCGCCGGGACAGTCGTCGGCGCGAGGCTTCGCGAATAACGGGGCAGGTGCTTACTCGGGAGCGTCGAGAAACGTTCCTCGACCAACCGGGCGGGTGCTGCCGGCGCCGCGTAGTTATTCGTCTGGCGGAAACTCCAGCTATTCGGCAAGATCGTATAGCGGAAACTCTGCACGCTACAGCTCAGGACGCCAGTATGGCGGGTCGTCGTATGGTGGCTCATCGCGATACAGCGGTTCTGCCAACAGCGGACGAAGCTATAGCGCGCCGTCTTACGGAGGCCGCAGCAGCTACGGCGGACGTAGCTATGGTGGATCGTCTTATAGCCGCAGCGCGCCTTACAGCGGACGAAGTTATGGCGGGTCTTCCTACGGAGGCGGACGCAGCTACGGTGGATCATCCTATGGCGGCGGAGGCGGACGTTCATACGGTGGTGGGGGTGGACGCTCATACGGAGGAGGTGGTGGCGGCGGACGCTCCTCGGGCGGGGGTGGTGGCGGTTCCCGCGGCTCAAGTCATGGCGGAGGGCGCCACTAATGCATGGTAGATAGCTCTTTTGTCCCCGCGCCGCCCCATCCATGGGCGGCGTTTTTTTGCGTAGGGTTTGGGAATATGGGCGCGCCCCGGAATATGGGTGCCCCAGGTCTCGCCGCATTTGCGAGACCTGCGAGTCAATCGCTTCATGAAGCGGTGAGGGGTTGGACCCTAAGCAACAAAATCTCAGTGTCGTTGAGGCGCACCGGCCCAGCCTCGCCAGAGGAATACCAACGAAAGCTGCTCCAGCGCCACTCCTCCGGTGAGGCCACCAGTCCCCGCTTGACTGGATTACGGTGCACATAACGAAGCTTCTCCACCCGCTTGCGCTCCGTCCAAATATTAAAGTCGTAAAAACGCGCCTGCCAGACTCGATGAGAAGTCGCGTCGGCTCTGTCCACAGTCTGATTCCCGGGCCTCGCAAATGCGGCGAGACGTGGGGCGCCCGGCCCAAGGCCGGCGGAACCGTATAAGCTTCGCACGAACCCGAGCTTCAACGCCTGGATGACCGTAGAAAGCGTCGCGCGTTGCGGTTCACTCAGCAATAAATGGATGTGTTCGGGCATGACTACGTAGGCCAAGATAACGAGACGATACCGGCGACGCACTCGCTCAAGAATCCGAAGAAATAAACCGCGGTGGGCTTCGCTGTTGAGCAGACGTCGGCGACGATAGCAACTGAACGTAACGAAATGCAAATCACCGTCGCCATAAAAACGGTGAAGAGTTTGAGGCATGAAGACAGAATAGGAGAAGTCAGAAAAGAGTGTCTGTGACGGATAAACACATGAATGGACAAACCCAATCCCGGGTCTCGCAAACGCCGCGAGACCTGGGGCACCTAGCATGAATTTCTCGATTCCAGATTGACACGAAGACTTCAGCAAGAGTAGGGTTAGGTGCTTTTTCAACAAATCCCGCAACATACTCAGGAGAACAAATGAGAGTGCCACTCGCGCTTTGTAGTGTCGTGTTGTGCGTCGTATGTTTTGTTTCAGTCCTGTCGGCCCAGGACGCAGTCAAGGTTGATTCCTCGCATTACTCGGTCATCAGCGAAAATTCCCAGGTGCGGATTTTGAAAGTGCACTATGGCCCGCACGAAAAGTCGGTCATGCATAGCCATCCCAATGCGGTTGCGGTGTTCCTCACTGATGGCGAAGTGAAATTCAACTATCCGAATGGAAAGAGTGAGACCGTCACGGAGAAAGCCGGCGACGCGAAATACACCCCAGCCACCGTCCACCTGCCGGAGAACCCCACCGATCACGGAATGGATGTGATCGTGGTCGAACTTAAAAGCAGAGCGCCCAAAACGGCAAAAACCGCGATGAAGTAGTCGCGAAATCATTGGCTGGTGGCCCAGCCTTTCACGTTCCGTGTGAAGGCTGGGGATCTTGATACGTGTTCAAGTCGGCAACTGTCGAACGCTCGCTCGGGAGTGTAAAGAATGTCCTGAGACGTTTTGTAAAGGATGTCATGAGACTGAACGGTAGCCACGACGAGTGCGGCAGCCGATTCATTTGCGATCCCAAGGAGATCAAAATCTACAAAGATGTGCCAGCGCCCCGCCATTCAATCTGCCTTGCCTTAATAACACACCACAGATTTCAATCCTCTTCCTTTACATCACTTCGCTCGGCCCAGTACACTACTCGTTCCATCAAAGTTATTTTCGTGCGTCAGGGAGGTGCAATGGCTATTACAAGTAAGGTTGAAGTTACCGAGAAGGTGAAGCAGATTATCAGCGAGCAGCTTGGAGTGGAAGAAAGCGAAGTGACCCCAAGCGCGGCGTTCACGGACGATTTAGGCGCGGACTCGCTCGACCAGGTCGAACTGGTGATGGCACTGGAAGAAGCCTTCAGTCTGGAGATTTCCGACGAAGAGGCGGAAAAAATCCGGACTGTGCAGGATGCAATTAATTACGTCGAAAAACATGCAAAGGTGAAGGCATAGGCGTCCCGGACCATTTATCCTTATCTAATGGCGGTGAAGATTGCCCCCGCGATCATCGGGCAATCGGCACCGTAATTTCCCCCGCAGCAAGGAGAGCGAATGGCAGCCGTTGAAGAAAAAGTAAAGCAGATTATCGTGGAACAGCTAGGCGTGGACGAAGGAGAAGTGACTCCCAGTGCCTCGTTCGTGGATGATTTGGGCGCGGATTCTCTCGACACCGTCGAATTGGTTATGGCGTTTGAAGAGGCGTTTGAGATTGAAATTCCCGACGAAGATGCGGAGAAAATTCGAACCGTCCAGGATGCCAACGATTACATCGGCAAGCACGCGAAAGGCGGGAAGTAGTTGGGACGAAGGGTCGTAGTCACTGGGATAGGGCTGATTTGCGGCGTGGGCAACACCACCGAAGAGGTTTGGAAGAGCCTGCTTGCGGGGAAAAGCGGGGTCGCCCGGATTTCGCAGTTTGATCCTTCTCAGTTCGCGTGCCAGATTGCCGCCGAAGTAAAGAACTTCGATCCCCTCGACTTTGTCGAGAAAAAAGAATTAAAGAAGATGGGCCGCTTTATATACCTTGCCTTGGCGGCCACCGATGAGGCCATGAAGTCCTCCGGCCTTACCGTCACCGACGATATCGCAGACCGCACGGGTGTTCACATTGGCTCCGGAATCGGCGGGTTCGACGTGATCGAGCGCGAGCACTCCAATTTGCTGACCGGAGGACCGCGAAAGATTTCGCCATTCTTCATTCCCGCAGCGATTGTGAATCTTGCGGCAGGCCACGTCAGCATTCGCTACAAAGCCAAGGGTCCGAATGAAGCTACGTGCACGGCGTGTACTTCCAGCGCACATTCAATTGGCGATGCATTCAAAATTATTGCCCGTTGCGATGCGGATGTGATGATCGCCGGAGGGACCGAAGCAGCCATCACGCCGATGGGCGTTGGTGGGTTCGCGGCGATGCGTGCTCTTTCCACCAGGAATGATGCGCCGGGAAAAGCGAGCCGCCCCTGGGATTCTCAGCGGGATGGATTTGTAATTGGAGAAGGAGCGGGCATTTTGATTCTGGAAGAATTGGAATTCGCCCGCAATCGCGGAGCAAAAATTCTGGCGGAAATTGTGGGATATGGCATGAGCGGCGACGCGCACCACATCACGCAACCCGCCGAAAACGGTGATGGCGCGTACCGGGTCATGCTCAACACGCTCAAGGACGCGAAAATTCAAGCTTCGGACGTGGGCTACATTAACGCGCACGGAACCTCCACTGAAATAGGCGACAAACTGGAGACCATCGCTATTAAACGCGCCTTCGGAGAACAAGCGTACAAGCTCGCAGTGAGCTCGACGAAGTCCATGACCGGACATCTGCTGGGCGGAGCGGGCGGGCTTGAGGCGGGCATTACGGTGCTGGCGCTGCGCGACCAGATGTTGCCTCCCACCGTCAATTTGGAGAATCCGGATCCCGACTGCGATTTGGATTATGTTCCGCAACATTCCCGAAAAGCTGGGATTGAATATGCGATGTCGAATTCATTCGGCTTTGGCGGAACGAATGGCGCGCTGCTATTCCAGCGCTGGAACCAATAGGCTCGACGGAATCTGATTTTTCTCCAGACACGTTAGTACCTCGCCTGTTTATCCTCGGTAATGAGACTTTTGTCACGCTCGGATTGTCCTTCCGGCCTTTGCCAAACCCGTGAGCCCAAGCCAGAATAGGGTTTCGGGCGATGTGACTTTATCCGCCCGCTCCGTGGCCCAACCGATGGAAAAAACTCTTGCCATGAATCCTTCAAGCGTAGCCCCTCAATTTGTCCCAATAAAGAGAACCACAGCGCGGGTAGCCCTCGTTGATATTCCGGGCACGGGACGCTCAATTCTTTCCGAGTGTTTCCGGCAATTCGGCATGGAAACGGTGCAAATGGCGGGCGAAGCCGCCCTCAGGCTGAAGAAAGAAAAATTTGAAGCCTGCGTGGTGAACATGGGGACGGGAACCCGGGAAGTGCTGGAATCCGTGCGAACCTCGCCATCGAACAGCCGCATGGTCATTTATGGCCTCGGGGGCAGCATCCAGGAGGCGATGAAATATTCGAAATATGGCATCAATGCGGTGTTCAATGATCCGATTGAGCGGCCGACGGCGCTGAAGCTGGTGCGTGCAACGCAAATGCTGGTGCACCACGAATTTCGCCGCTACGTTCGGATTCCCGTGATTACGGAAGTCTCCCTGGTCATGAGCGATAATCAGCGGTTCAGCGCGTCCAGCCAGGAAATCAGTTCGGGGGGAATGTCGCTTAAGAGCTCCGAGGATGTGTCCCCTTCGCAGTCGCTGGAAATTTCATTTGCGCTTTTGACTTTGCCGCGGATATGGGTTCGCAGCACGGTGACGTGGCGTAAGCCAGCCAGCAAGAGTTTCGGAATCCGTTTCGACCCTCAGGACGAACGCCGATTACGAATCAAGCAATGGATTGACGCCTATCTGGAGTGTTGAAATCAGCCACAAAAGAATTCGTCGGGACAGCCGTCCTCGGCTGTCAAATTGATCGCAGCTCAACAGTCGGCCCAACTCGATCCACAAATTCGTAGCAAAACAATCAGCTCTTAGCAGCTCCAAATTCTCGGGTGATCACTGTATTGCCGCGCTACACGGGGACAGCTATGCTCCAAGCGCATTCTATATTGAAGAGAAACTCCATCCCAACTACCAAGGAGATGCTATGAACTGGGATCGAATCGAAGGCCAATGGAAGCAGATGAAGGGCTCGGTTAAAGAGCGTTGGGGCAAACTTACCGACGACGATTTAAATGTCATCGGCGGCAAGAAGGATCAACTTGTGGGGCGCGTACAAGAGAGATATGAAATCGCGAAGGATGAAGCCCAAACCCAGGTGGATGAATGGAACAAAACTCTGGCCGAGCAAAATCAGGAAGAGCTTGATAACAGGTTCAATCGAAAAGCCAGCTGATTTCCCGGAGCCGGCCCGCCCAGGCCGGCTCGATAGTTTTAACCCGCCGGTAATTACCTTCCCAGCCTAGCGACAAAGCGGCCCAGGTTACCCTGGTTACTAGACAGAAGTCCCCACCTTGCAGAAACATCAAGAATCAGCAGATTTTGTCCGCGGCCGATCGTCGTACGTACTGCGAGCCAAAACGAGGGGGCTATCTTGCCAACAGGAACAGGAACAGCGGCACCAGCAACCACAGCGGAAACCACACGAACAAGCACTCGAGTCCCGTCTCGAATTCCGCTCACTGTTGTGAGCTTGAATCCATATATCGAGTTTTCTGAATCCTGCACTACCGTCAGCGTAAATGCGCAGGGCTGCGCCATGCAGTGCGAGAAGTCAATCCCTGTGGGCACCCCGGTTACGGTGCGACTCCAGAATGGACGCGAAGCTGGCGGCCAGGTCGCTTTCTGTAAAGCCTCAGCGTCTAACGACAAATTATGGGGCTTGGGAGTTGTGCTCGATAAGCCTGGAAATCTCTGGGGTATCAACCCATGCCCCAAGGATTGGTTGACCTTCGAGCACGATGTCACCGTCTCCCGTCATGACAAGCAGCCCGAATCGCGTCCCGCGTCCGGAATGGCTTCCGGCGACGCTGAAACTATGCGGGCGGAACTGATGGAACAGATGCGCAAGGAGATGAGCGCGATTTTGGCGGAAGCACAGAAGAAATTCGACGAAGAACTCCAGGCGCAAAAAAAGAGCGCCGCGCGAGCCGAAAAGCTTTTGAAAGATGCGGCGAACGTTCGAGAGTCACAGACCGCCACCATGCAATCGTTTCAGGAAGCGTTGGACCAGAAAGTTGCCGATGAGACGAAGAACGCAATCGAACAAATTAAAGTGTGCATGAATACGCTAAAGATTCAGGCACAATCCGAGTCCGAACAGCTCGTACAGCGCGTTCGTACGGAAGCGGATGAAGTTGATACACGGGTGCAGCAAGCCTTCTCGGCGGAGCTGGAAAAAGCGCAAAAGAAGCTCAATAGCGATTTTCAAGATAAACAAGCAAGCATCACTTCCAGCCGCGACGCAATAACCGCCGAAGCGGCGCAACTCCAGAAAGAAGTCGGGAATGCCGACGATCGGGTCACGAAGCTGAACGAACTGGCGGCCCAACTGTCCAATTTCAGTACTCGTCTGGATCAGAGCCTGTCGGAAACCATGAAGCAGGCGCGCACCAGCCTTGAACAACTTCTGGTTGAAATACGGAACGAGCAAACTGGTCTGGCTCGAGCGGATATGGAGAATATGCTGACTCCAATATCAGCGAGCGCTGATTCCTTGAAGAAGGAACTCACCGAATCTATTAATCTGCTGACCCGCGAACGCGATGAAATCCAGAGTCAGATTGCTTCTCTAACGCAGACGAAGGAAGGAATGCAGTTGTGGCTTGCGCAACAAACCCCGGATTTTCAAAAGAGCATCGCAAATGTGTTATCCGACGCCACAGTCCAGGCACAGACAATCGCGCAAAAGGCTCTTCGAAGCGTTCAGGACCCGCTTGAGAAGTTCAGTTCCGAAGCAAAAAATAAGATCGAGGAGTTTGCGACACTGCAACATTCTCAACTCGGGGACGGTGTTCAGCGGTTGCGCGACGTATTGACCACCCTTCAGCAGCAAGCTGAGGATTCTCTTCGTGTGCCCTTTCAACTGACCTGCGAGGCGCCGCTCCAAAAGGACATCGCCCCTCTCGATAAGCTCGAACCTGCTGTCGAAGAGCATGTCGAGAAGATTGTTGAAAAGAACGTCGAAAAGAATGAAAAGAGTGTCGAAAAAAATGCCGAGAAGGCTGGCGCTCGCAGTCAGACCACATTTGGCCAAAAACTTTCCGGCTTTGTCCGCGGCGGTGGGTCTAAGCAACGATAACGGTGGGTGAAAAAACCCTTTCAGACTTTGGCGAGCTTCTTGCCCGAGGTGGGCAAGGTGACTCGAATCGTCGTTCCACCGGCGTTGGATTCAATTTCAAGAACTCCATCCAGTTCATTTACTCGCTCCCTGATTCCAGCCAGGCCCATGCCACTTTGCATTCCGTTCTTCCTGATCGGTCCCAGAACGTTTGAAGGTATGCCACGCCCATGATCGGTAACTTCAAGCGTCACGTTCTGCGGCCGCAACTCCACACGGATCTCCGCTCCTCCGGTTTGCGAATGGCGGTGAACGTTTGTCAAACTTTCTTGCAGGACGCGGAAGAGCGCAATCTCCACGGTTTCTGGAAGACGAGGGAAATTGGGTGCCAGTTCAAATTTAACGGGAATACCGCTTCGCTGCGAAAAGCCGCTCACGAACCACTTGGCTGCGGAAGCGAACCCAGCTTCATCGAGAAGCGGAGGATGCAGGAGATGAGAAAGGGTTCGGGTCTCGGAAATACAGCGTTCCAGAATCTCGCTACATTCGGAAAAAAGGCCCGCTTTATCGCGAGTGTTGGGCTGGCCAAGCAATTCAATGGTCATTTTCAGTCCCGCCAGATACTGGCCAAGACTGTCGTGGAGCTCTCGCGCGATGCGCCGCCGCTCCTGATCCTGAAGGTTTAACAGACGGCCACTCAGGCGACGTATCGCACTCTCCGCGTTGCGCCGCGCAGTCACGTCCACGGTGATTACGCCGATTTCGTTCACCTGGCCATTTTCGCCCGCGATGGGAAAATAATTGACCAGCCAATAGCGAACTTCTCCAGGTTTCCCCGGCATTTCTCCTGAAATTTCCCGATCCAATATCGGAGTGCCCGTACTAATGACCTGAAGGAATGCGGATTCAGCGTCCAGCGCGTTTCCGGTAAATATTTCTCCGACCGAGCGGCCAAGGAAATCGGCGGGCGACATTCCAGCCATCGAAGCAAGAATCTCGTTAATTCTACGATAGCGCAGTTGCTTGTCGAGGATCGCGAAGCCCACCGTCGAGGACGAGAAAAACGCATTGACCACTTCGCGGCTTTGCCTTGCGATGCGCTCGGTGTGTTTGTGCCGTGTGAACTCCAGATTCAGCAGATAAAACTCCGCCGCTAGAAGAAGCAGCGCAATTGCGAAGGCAACAGCAAGTATTTCGATGGTGTTCTTATAAACCCGCTGCGACACAGCCTCGCGGTGCGCCAGCAATCGCGCTTCATCGTCCCGTATCGTTTGGAGCTTTTCGTGAATCTGTGTTCCGAAAACGGAGGTTTCCTGTGTGATTTCCACTTGCCGCTGATGATCTGTGTTTCCATTCTTTAGGAGTTCGATAGATTGGGCCAAGAGGTCGAGATTCTGATCCATGAGCGTCTGTAGTTCATCGAAGTCGGTCTTCCGCTGGGGATTGTCCCAGTCAAGCCTCTTAAGCGCTTAAAATCCTGCGGAATGGCTTGGATCGCGGCGCTATAGCCCGCAAGCATGGCTTCATCGCCAGTGAGGACGTAACCGCGCCGGGAATTGTTGGCCCTCAGAGCGCTAGAGCGGAGATCCTCCAGATTGGTTTGAACCTCAAGCGTGTGGGCGACTAACTTTTGACTGGCGACCAGCGCGTTCATCGCCCGCAAAGCGAAGACTCCAATGGCAATCAATAACAACACCGCCGCCACAAATGAAATCCACGCTATTTTTCGAAAGGAACGAAACATTCGGTCCGGGGCTTCTTGAAATCTTAAGGAACAATCATATAACGGAGAGGTTAGGGTTCGCACACCACTAGGACATTAGAACCCATCGGCTCGTTTCGTAAGATCGAGGCAGTCAGGTAAAATCAGAGGACGAATGTCCGCGGGTACTCAGTTCGTTCAAATTGAGCTTGGGCCGCCAGTTCGCCAGCCCAAGCCGTCGTGGCTACGAGCCAGGGCGCCCTCGGGCGATAACTTCCATCGGCTTAAGCAACTGGCACGGAGCATGGATTTGCACACTGTTTGCGAGTCCGCACAATGCCCAAACATCGGCGAGTGCTGGAATCACGGCACTGCGACGTTTATGTTGCTGGGCAACATCTGCACCCGGCGTTGCGGATTTTGCGCGGTACCCAAGGGGAGGCCGGAAGCGATTGACTGGGACGAACCTCGCCGTGTTGCTGAAGCGGTGGCGACTCTTGATCTTAAGCACGCTGTGGTGACCAGCGTAAACCGGGACGACGATAACATTGGCGGCGCACAAATTTTTGCCGAGACGATTCGCGAGATTCGCCGAACGTCACCCGGATGCCGTATTGAAGTGTTAATTCCCGATTTTCAAGGTATAGACGAAGCTTTACGAATTGTTTTGGATGCCGGTCCTGATGTCCTGAATCACAATACCGAGACCGTTCCCCGGCTATATCGCGCAGTGCGCTCGGGCGCCCGTTATGAACGTACATTGAAGCTGCTGGAAAATGCCAAAAGGATTTCTCCGGGGATCGTAACGAAATCGGGAGTTATGGTTGGCCTCGGCGAGACTGCCGACGAATTGGTCGAGGTGTTTCGTGATTTGGGCGAACGTGGCGTGGGCATACTGACTGTCGGTCAGTATTTGCGACCGAGCCGCGACCATCTTCCGATTGCACGGTTTTACACTCCGGATGAATTCGCTTACCTAAAAGAAGAGGCTTTACGATTTGGCTTCAGGCATGTGGAATCAGGCCCCATGGTGCGATCGAGCTACCATGCCCACGAACAAACCCAAGCCACGGTGACGTAGAGGCAGCCATCCTTACCTGTCCGGCGAAGCAAAGCTCCGCAAATCCTCCGAAGATTCTGGTGAAGAGTGAGACCGCCCTTCAATAGGCGCGCACGAAGAAGTAAATTGTCATGGAAGAGCCCACCAGGATGACCATCCATCGAATCCAGGATTGGGGGAGTTTCTGGGCGTAGTGCGCGCCAAAATAACCGCCGATGACTGAGCCCACAATCATTAGGGCGGCTTGCGGCCAATACACGGCGCGGGAAACGATAAAGATCACCACCGCTACGCCATTGATCATGCTTCCCAGCACGCTCTTCAAGGCGTTCATGGCGTGAATATCGGTCATCCCCAGCGCTGCAAACATAGCGAGATTTACGATGCCGACCCCGCCGCCGAAATAGCCGCCATAGATCGCCACAGCCAACTCAAATACAGACGCAACAAAAATCGCAGATGGGCTCGCTTCATGATCGACTCCAGATTTGCGCCCACCAGCGAGGCGCTTTCCGAAGATAAACAGCAAAGTCGCGCCCAGCATTAGCCATGGCAAAACACGCATGAAAATATGCGGCGGAGTTTTCAGCAGAAGAATTGCGCCCACAATGCCGCCCGCGCAACTGCTGATCAACAGCGGCGCCAATACGCGTCTCGCTGTGTCAAGCCGCTTTCGGTAAGCGCCGCCGCTCGCGGTTACACCCGTCCACAGCGCAACGGTATTGGTGGCGTTCGCAGGGATGGGCGGAACGCCGGTAAACAGCAACGCGGGGAAGCCAATGAAACTCCCTCCGCCAGCAACGGCGTTCAGTAATCCTCCCAGAATGCCGGCGGCGAAAAGAAAGATGGCGCGTTCAAAATTCAAGCAACATATGTATCACAGCGGCAAGTCACGAATGGATTTTAAAAACTCCTTTCGTTTTTTCAGAGCGCTTCCCCATTCCTGCCATAAAGCAACCATTAGCCTGCCGCCGCATCCACTAAACGCGAATTCAAATTCAGGAGTCAAGATGAGCAAGAAGGGTGCAGCAAAAAGAAAACGCGCGCTGGCCGATCCGTCACGACTGAAGCCGCACGACGCCGATGATAAAGAACTTCTTCAGGTAATCATTGAAACGCCTAAAGGCAGCCGCAATAAATATGCGTTCGATCCCGATCAGGAAATCTTTGGGTTAAAGAAAGTGCTTCCGGCGGGGATGGCTTTTCCCTACGATTTCGGATTTATTCCCTCGACGCTGGGAGACGACGGTGATCCCCTGGACGTATTGGTTTTGATGGATGAGCCGGCGTTTCCCGGCTGTTTGCTGAAATGCCGCATCATCGGCGTCATTGAGGGCGAACAAGGCGAGAAGGGCGACAAAATAAGAAATGACCGGATCGTGGCAATTGAGAGCGCGAACCACAGTTGGGCAGACGTAAAAGTTGTAGACGATTTGGGGAAGAAGTTTTTAGAAGAGCTGGAGGAATTTTTCGTGAATTACCACGACCTCAGCGGCGAGAAATATAAGTTGCTCGGCGCGAAAGGACCGGGCGAAGCGCGCAAGCTAATCAAAGCGGGGAGCAAGTAGGGCAGTAACCGGACGCTCCCCGTGACAGTTTTATTTTCATTATTATTTGTCATGCTGAGCCTGAGCTTCCGCTCGCGGAAGCTCAGATAGTCGAAGCACCCCTACCGTAGTTATCATCTGTAGTTATTACTTATGGATAGATTCCGAAGCGCCTAAACGTAGTCTTCCCTCATGGAAGCCGCGCGAATTGCTGGAGTCGCCGGGGCTTTCACCGTCGTTGTCTCTTCCGCCTGGAGCCACTTTCTTACTTCCGGCAGCGCAGCGCGCATTGCAACTTCGCCCGATCTAATTAAATCAGTGCTGTGCTCGAAATCGTCGTACTTGTATTGCGTCACGTCCGGCTCAACTACCAGGTCTGCCGCCGCACGCCACAACTTGCAATTCATTTCTTGCGCGATCGCGAAACATTGTCCGATCACGTCGAACAAATGTCTTGGACCTTCCGGTCCGGCCCATCTGGCTTTCAAGCTTACTGCTAATACGGGATCGGTGCTCATCTCCAGTAGCGGCTGCGTGGGAACGGCGTGTGCCAACATGCCGTCAATCAGTAGCCGGCCGTCAATTTTTACCGGCAGGAACATGCCGGGATAAGCGCAGCTCGCGCGCACCGGGTCCACAAGCGGACCTGAACGGAACACGACGCCCTCGCCAGTAGAGAAATCCGTTGCAGCGACAGCTAACGGAATTTGCAACTCCTCAAATGTTTTTACTTTGAGCACGCTGTTCAGAAATCCGATCATGCGCTGGTTGCTGGCGAACCCGTAGCGGGACAATGTCCAACGGGCAAAATGTTTGAAGCGCACATGAGAAGCGATCTCTTCGAGTTCGTGCACCGAAAGGCCGCTACAATACGCCGCGCCGACCAGAGCGCCTACGCTGGTTCCGGCTACGGAATGAATGGGAATGTTTTCTTCTTCGAGGACTTTTAGAACGCCGATGTGCGCGATGCCGCGGGCAAAACCCCCGCCCAGAGCCAGACTAATACCGGTCGAGCTTGCCGTTAACTGCGCGGCGCGAGATGAGATCTCGCGGCCAAATGCCTGTACCGACCGAACGATCTTTCCCAGTCTCTTCACGGAGACCTCGCATTCCGGCCTTAACCCAACTTAACTATCTAGCAAGTTAGATGCCAGTTATAACCCGCGCCGATATCCGGAGTTGCGTTACCTGCGCGAGTTACCCCGCGAATTTACAGGCTAAACCGTAGTCGGTGACTAACTACTCTGATCCTGATAGGTTAGAGCGCATGATCCGGGAGATTTCCGCGGGAGGGGTGGTGGTTCGTCCCTCTGGAAATGGCTGGGAAATGGCGGTGATAGAGCCTTCAAAAGCCGCTCCGGGTGCCGTTCCAGCGGCAAACAAGCGCAAGGGATCACAAAAAATGTTACTGGCTTTGCCCAAAGGATTGGTGGACCCCGGCGAAAAGCCCGACCAGACGGCCATCCGCGAGGTGCGGGAAGAGACCGGATTGACCGCCCAAATCGTCACGAAACTGAAAGATATCAAGTATGCCTATGTACGTTCGTGGGGCGATCAGCAACGCGTTTTTAAGATTGTGAGTTTCTACCTGCTGCAATATGAGTCGGGGAAAATTGATGAAATTGATCCCGCGATGCGAATCGAAGTGAAGCGCGCCTTTTGGATTCCGTTGGCGGAAGCGGCCAGTAAGCTATCTTATCGAGGCGAGCGAGAAGTCTCCGCACTCGCGGAGAGTTATTTAAACTCGCACGTGGAGGAATGATCATGGCGGGAAAAGGGCACGTAGAAAAACATTTTACCGCCGGCAATTTCGTTCGCGATGTCGTCATCGGCATGTCGGACGGGCTCACGGTGCCGTTTGCTCTGGCTGCCGGATTATCGGGCGCGGTGCAGAACACGCGGCTGATTGTGGTAGGCGGATTCGCGGAGATCGCCGCCGGCTCCATCGCTATGGGATTGGGCGGCTATCTCGCGGCTCGCGGCGACGCCGAACATTACGAACAGGAACGCATACGCGAATACCGGGAGATCGAAGAAATTCCTGAAGAAGAAAAGGCCGAGGTCAGCAAAGTGTTTCATCAATACGGCCTCACAGAGGAGGAAACAACGCCTATCGTCGAGGCGCTCAGCAAGCGTCCTGATGCGTGGGTTGATTTTATGATGCGCTTTGAACTCGGATTGGAAGCGCCGGAATCGGGCCGCGCAATCACCAGTGCGGCGACCATCGCGTTTTCCTATATCGCCGGAGGAATCATTCCGTTGTCGCCATATTTGGTGCTGTCGAGCGCATCTCGCGGGTTGCTGGTTTCGGCGGTAGTAACTTTGGCGGCTCTGGGAATTTTCGGATATATCAAAGGAAGCTTCACCGGCACGGGCCGACTTCGCAGCGCGACCCAAACGATGGTGATCGGAGGTCTTGCAGCCGCGGCTGCATTTGTACTAGCCAAGCTGATTGCGTGATTGGAAGTTTTTGATCTCGCACGCATTGTCAAACTGGGGGTGGCCCATCCTTCGCGGCATTTTGCGAAGGGGGAGGGAGAATGTCGTTGTACCGTCAGTATCGCGTCCCACCTTTGCGAAAATCGCGCAAAGATAGGGCACCCGTAGTTAGTTGATGCTGACAAGAACAAAAGCTTATGAAACGAATTAACAAAGTCGCGATCCTCGGCGCGGGGACGATGGGCGCGCGCATCGCTGCGCACTTCGCTAACGCGGGATTCCCAGCTACCTGCTCGACATAGTCGCGCCAGGAAGTGCCAATCGCAATTCAATGGCCGCCGCCGGACTCGAAGCCGCAAAGAAATCCAAGCCAGCCGCTTTCATGGATAGTTCGTTGGCGAGATTGGTCACAGTCGGAAATTTCGAAGATGATCTGCCGCGACTCGCAGAAGTTGATTGGATTATCGAAGCCATCGTCGAAAAACTGGACATCAAGCGTGATCTGCTCAAGAAAGTCGAGGCCGTCCGTAAGCCTGGAACGATCGTCACTTCAAATACCAGCGGACTTCCGATCAACAAAATCGCAGAGGGATTTTCTGACGACTTCCGCCGCTGCTGGTTCGGCACTCATTTCTTCAATCCCCCGCGCTACATGCGGCTGCTGGAAATTATCCCCACTCCTGAAACGGATCCCGCTTGCATAACCGCAGTCACGCAATTTGCGGACACGCATCTCGGCAAAGGTATCGTCTTCGCCAAAGACACGCCGAATTTCATCGCCAACAGAATCGGAATGTTCTCGGTGATGAACGTAGTGCGCCTCATGCAGGAAATGGATCTCAGCATCGAAGAAGTGGATGCGCTTACGGGACAAATCCTGGGCTGGCCGAAGTCCGCGACCTTCCGCACGATTGATTTGGTTGGCCTCGATATTCTTGCGAATGTCGGCGGCAACATGCGGAACGTCCGCGACGAACGCAGCGACTTGAAACTGCCCGAATTCGTTCAGCAGATGTTGCAACGAAAATGGCTCGGCGATAAGACCAAGGGTGGATTCTACAAGAAGCTTAAATCGGGCGAAGGAAAAGAAGACGACCGGTTGGCTCTCGACTGGAAAACTCTCGAATATCGTCCACGGCAAAAGCCGAAGCTTCCCTCGCTGGAAATGGCAAAGAACGTGGAAGATATCGGAGCGCGCCTGCGGATGTTGTTGGGGATCGGCGCTGGATCTGCATCCGGCTCTGGCAAGGCTGACAAAGCATCAGAATTCCTCTGGGCAGTCTTATCCGAGCTCTGGACCTACTGCGCCAACCGCATTCCAGAAATTTCAGATTCCGTCGTCGAGATAGATCGTGCCATGCGCCTTGGATTCAATTGGGAGATGGGGCCGTTCGAATTGTGGGATGCAGCAGGCGTCGAGCAAACCCTTGAGCGGATGAAGAAAGAAGGGAAGCCAGTCGCGGCTAATGCCGAGAAGCTGATTTCTTCGGGACATAAGTCCTGGTATTCCGATGATCCGAAATCAAAGTCCCGCCGCGCATATTTTGATCTCGCAAGCCTGGCTTATAAGCCTCTGGAAATCCCCGCTGGAGTGTGGTCGGTTGAAATTGCCAAGAAATCCAATGGGGTGGTGAAGAAGAATTCTGGTGCCTCGCTCGTGGATATTGGCGATGGCATCGCCTGCATTGAATTTCATTCCAAGATGAATTCCATCGGCACCGACATTGTTCAACTGATCACCCAGACCCTGAAGGCCGGAGGCCCGGGCGAGAATTACGACGCCTTCGTAATCACCAATGACGCGGCGAACTTTTCCGTTGGCGCGAACCTGATGCTGTTGCTGATGTCCATTCAGGAAGAAGAATGGGACGATGTTGATCTTGCCGTGCGAAGTTTTCAGGGAATGACGCAAGCGATCAAGTTCTCTTCGAAACCGGTTGTGGTCGCGCCTTTTGGTTTGACTTTGGGAGGAGGAGCCGAAATTTCGCTTCACGCCCCCGCGCTGCAACCCCACGCCGAACTGTACATTGGACTCGTGGAAGTCGGCGTCGGCTTGCTTCCCGGCGCCGGAGGCTGCAAAGAAATGCTGCTTCGCGCAGTAGACATCGCAACCTCCATTCGCAGCGGAGGCCGCGGAGAATCCGTCGAATTGATGGAATCGCTGAAAAAAGCGTTTGAAACCATAGCGACCGCAAAAGTGGCCACCTCGGCTCACGAAGCGCGCGGGCTGGGCTTTCTGCGCGAATCCGATCAAATCACGATGAATCGCGACCGCGTGCTCACCGACGCTAAAGCGCGGGCGTTGGAACTTGTTCGCTCAGGATACGAGCCTCCTCAACCGCGCACTGACATTCCAGCCCCCGGAGAAAACATTTTGGCCGCGCTGAAGTTGGGTGTACACCTTATGCGCCAAGGCGACTACATAAGCGATCACGAAGTAAAGATCGCAACCAAAGTCGCCGAGGTTCTGTGCGGAGGCGCGGTGTCCCCGGGAACCCCCGTAAGCGAACAATATATTTTGGATTTGGAACGCGAGGCGTTCAAATCACTGTGCGGCGAGCGAAAGACGCAGGAAAGAATTCAGTTCACGCTGAAGACGGGAAAAACGCTTCGAAATTAGAGATCGTGTCGAAGGGATCGGTTGGATTATTGGGGCGGAATCTCGTTGCGCAGGGAACAAGGGATAAATGGCGCGAATCTCGAAAGAACTGATAAAGACATACAACGGTCAGGCAAGCCTGACTCCACGTCATGTAATTGTTGTTAAGGTGGCATCTTTCACGTTCAGGTTTCAGACGGTTGAGCAGTTGCGCGATTGTATTCACTATTACCAGCAAAAAACTCGTCCCAGCAGCCGAATCCCGGCCAAGAAAATTGCCGCTGACCTTGGCCAAGATTGGAGAACGCTCCGAGGATGGGACATAGAGCGATGGTTTGAGCGCCTGCCGATGTACCTGCTAGAAGAACCCAAACGTCAGAAGGTCATCAAAGCTCTTTCGAAAGCCTTAGAGGCTATCGAGGCGGAAAAGCTCTAGAGTTAACATCCCCTATTATTCTGACTAATCATTCTTCGCGCCCAATTCCGAAGTATCAGATGCGTCGGCCAATAAACCACCACCGGCACAACAATTAAATACGCCGCCAGATAAACCAATCCTGGCACGACATGCTGCTCATGCAAAAACAATCCCCTCGCCCAGTTCACGTCGTATTGCGGACGCCAGAAATAACAAATTGGCACAACGATCCAGGTGGTGAGCGTTTGATATTTCCATCCTCTTCTGTCGTAGCCAAGCCGCCAAATCGCCCACAATAGCAGGGGAAGTGCGACCACATGAAAAAGGCCAAGCATCCGGACTAAAAACGGAATTCCCGGGTCGAACATGTATTCGGTGCCGCCGATAAAATGCTTGCCGGTAACCACGGCTCCGATCAAATCAAATGTGTAGAGTGTCTGGAAGAGTAGAAGTCCCGTCGCCTGCCACGAGAATAGGAACGAGCTTTCCATCCACAGCGCGGCGCCTATGAAAAAGTTTCCCAGATCGCAAAAATAGAGGAAGTTCTGAAGTCCATATTGATGCCAATAGACTGGCACCCATACGAGCAGAAAAACCGTCCACGCGATCTTCAGCCATAGCGGCACGCGCATGCGGCCCATTGTATATAAGCAGTGATAAGTGGAGTCTTCGCGGACCGGAGTGTCCGCGCGATATAGGATTGCCCGGGCGTCTACGCGAACAAAAATTCCCGCGTTCTCAGCTCTTTGATTGTGTCCCTCAGCTTCGCCGCTTTCTCAAATTCGAAACGCTTCGCGGCTTCGCGCATATCGCTTTCCAGTTTGCCGATGTAAATATTTAGTTCTTCCTGCGTCTGGAATTCGGGGATTCCTTCGGACTCGCTGGCGGTAAGGTCGGCGTAATCGGCTTCAAGAATTTTTACCAGAGACATATCCAGCGGACGAATGATGGATTCAGGAGTGATGCCGTTGGCCTGGTTGTAATCCTCCTGAATGGCGCGCCGGCGGTCGGTTTCGTTCAGAGCCTTCTTCATCGAATCGGTCATGCGGTCGGCGTAGAGCAGAGCGCGGCCGTTGAGATTGCGGGCGCACCTACCGATGGTTTGAATCAATGACCCGGCGGAACGCAGGAAGCCTTCTTTGTCGGCGTCGAGAATCGCGACCAGCGAAACCTCGGGCAGGTCGAGGCCTTCGCGCAGCAGATTGATGCCAATCAGCACATCGAATTCGCCTTTGCGCAGATCGCGCAGGATTTTCACGCGCTCAAGGGTTTCGATTTCCGAATGCAGATAGCGGCACTTAACTCCAACCTCGCTGTAGTATTCGGCGAGATCTTCGGCCATGCGTTTGGTTAGCGTGGTGACCAGAACCCGCTCGCCGCGCGCGACGCGTCCGCGAATCTCATGCAGCAAGTCATCAATTTGTCCCTTCACTGGTCGAATCTCAACGGGTGGGTCAACCAATCCAGTCGGGCGGATGATCTGCTCGACCACAACGCCAGCGGACTTCGTCAACTCGTACGGGCCGGGCGTGGCGGAAACGTATATCATCTGGCCCATGCGGCTTTCGAATTCTTCAAAGGTAAGCGGACGATTGTCGAGCGCCGACGGCAGCCGGAATCCATATTCGACCAGCGTCTCTTTCCGCGAGCGGTCGCCGTGGTACATGCCGTGAAGCTGCGGCACGGTCTGATGAGACTCGTCAATGAACATGAGGTAGTCGCGTGGAAAATAATCGAGCAGCGTGGGAGGAGGCTCTCCCGGCATGCGTCCAGTAAAATGGCGCGAATAATTTTCGATGCCATGGCAATACCCCATGGACTTGATCATCTCAAGGTCATACATCGTGCGCTGATGCACGCGTTGGGCTTCCACAACATGACCCTGTTTCTCAAGTTCCGCCTCCCACCAAAGCAGTTCTTCGCGGATGGATTGCGCCGCTGTGGCCTTGGTTTCGGGCTTCATCACGTAATGCGTCTTGGGATAAATTGGCAGGCGCATGTACTTTTGCTTGACCGTCCCGAACAGGGGATCAATTTGGCTGAGCGATTCGATTTCGTCTCCCCAAAGCTCGACGCGGTAAGCCATGTCGTCATAAGTCGGGAAAATTTCGATCACATCGCCGCGAACGCGAAATGTCCCGCGCCGAAAATCGCCGTCCGTTCGTTCGTAAAGAATTTCGACCAGCTTGCGGGTAATGTCCTCGCGCTTGATCTTCTGTCCCTTTTCCAGGAACAAAAGCATGCCGTAGTAAGCCTCCGGCGATCCCCAAACCATAAATGCAACTCACCGACGAAACAATTAAAACATCGCGCCGTTCGAACAACGACCTCGTAGCCGAAAGGCGCAACTTGTCCAACTCATCGTTCACCGTAGCTTCTTTTTCGATATAAAGATCCGCCGCAGGCACATAAGCCTCCGGCTGGTAAAAATCATAGTAAGAGACGAAGTATTCGACCGCATTGTGCGGGAAGAAGCTTTTGAATTCGTGGTAGAGCTGGGCGGCCAGAGTCTTGTTATGAGCCATGACGATTGCAGGACGGTTTATCTCCTCGATCACCTTCGCCATGGTGTAGGTTTTGCCGGAGCCGGTGACGCCAAGGAGAACCTGGTGCTGGTCACGATCGAATACACCCCGCGTCAGAGACGCGATTGCGGTCGCTTGGTCTCCCTGAGGCTTGTAATCGCTAACTAATTTGAAATCCATAGTGTGTCGAGTGCCTGCACAGAGTGGGCTTTGGGGGTGCAGAATCCTCTATTATAACTCGGCCTTAACTTCTTCCGATCGCGTTGGCAGAAGGGGCTTCCCGCAAAAATGAAAAAGCGCAAGGTCAAATTCCCTTGCGCTTCTTTAGTTATTTCCGCCCAATATTTTCGCAACCGCTACGGAAGCTTGAAGTTCACCGAGATATAGGTTTGAACTTCTACGGCCTGGCCATCCAGCGTGTAGGGTTTGTACTTCCACTGTTTGACAGCTTCGAGTGCGGCCTGTCCCAGAATTGGATCGCCTTTTATAACTTTGGCGCTGGAAATAGAGCCGCTCTTGGTGATGCTTGCCAAAATCTGCACCGTTCCCTGTTTATGGAGTTGCAACGCCTGGGTTGGATAAACCGGATTCACTCTCTTCACCAAGAGGCCTTGGGTGATTCCTTGGGACATTTTCAAAACTTCTGGAGCGCGCTTTGGAAGCGGCAGAGAAGAGCTGGTGATCAACCCGGCGATTGTCTGATCGCTTGCATTGGATCCCACTTGGAGCGCCGGAGGAACGACCGTCTGCTCAATATCCGCGGGAGCTCCTTTTACAGCTAAAGGCTCATGAGTCTTTTTTACTGACAGCGGTTTGGTTTCGACGTCATGATCGGAAGCGGCACGATCAATCACAACGATTTCATCGGGCGCCGGTTTCCCTTTGGAAGACAATGAGGTTGGCGGTGATTCAACCGCCTGACTTGGATTCAATTGCGGTACTTGTTGCGCCGGGGCCGGGGTTGCTGGCGTCTGCGAAGCCGCGAGTTCGGGTTGACCAGCCGCGGGCGCGGTTGTCGAAGGCTCCGGTACTGCCGGCTGATTCTGCACAAACGCCGGCTTTGTAGTCGTCTGCATCTTGTTCCAGCCAAAGTATCCTGCTCCTGCGATTGCGATCACAACCAGCGCCGCAATGACGGTCACTTTGCTTCGCTTGGTTTCACTCTCTCCCAGCGAAAACGCCGGCGCTTCCCCGGAGTGGAAACCCTCACTTGATTCGAGGCCGGAACTCCCGCTGACTTCACTCTCCGCTGCCTGCGGCGTGACGAAAGAATTCGCTGCGACTTTATTTCCTTGAATTGACGTGTGCGCTGCCGACGATTTCGTCGCCTCTTTAGCTGGCGCGGCAGCGGCACCCTGCCCAGATGAAAACCCTCCGGTATTGAACGGATGCCTAACGCGCACTTGAGACGTAACAGAAGCTGCGGTGGGCGCCAGGTCAGGATGCGTTGATGCATTTTCTGGATTGTTTTCCGAAGCCGGCTCTTTGCTGTCACGAATGGGTTTCGATAGTTGCAGCCACGGTGATGCTTTGTGAGGCTGAGTCGTTTGCGAATGATCTTGCGCCCTCGAGGTAACGGGTTTCGGTATTGATTCGAGGAAGGCAGCCTCGGTGGCTTCCACTTTCGGCGTAGGATCTTCCTGAATTTCGAACGTCTCGCTGGATGCGGCGGCGACGGGCGTTTTGGAAATACCGGAGGTGCTGGCGGCGAATGACGCGCTCGACATTGATTTTCGAACTGGAGTCGTTGGAATACCTGGTCGGGTAAAGGAATTCGGATTTGTCGGCATCGCTGGTGGCGTCACTGCTGCCGTCGCCGTTGCGCCTGACGCTTTTCCGGTTTCGGCTTTTCGCAGCAGTCCACGTGCGACCCTCAGCGTACCCTTTGACTGCTCGACGTTGACTGGCTTGGTCAACACCAGGTTCGCTCCAATCCTGAAGGCCTTGGCGACACCCGCTTGCCCTTCGACAACCGCTACCGCCAGGCATGTCTGGTTCGATGTCGAGTTGCGCGCGCTTTTAAAGAGAAGAGCGGCGTTTTGCTCGTTATCGCAATCCACGACAATGGCATCGTATTGTTTTGCCATCAGTTTTTTCACGGTGGCGAATGGCTCGTTGCAGAGTTCGACGGTAAATTCCAGCTCTGTAAGGACTTGGGTGACGACGCGGGCAGTCTTCTCTTCGGGGCAAAACAGGAGGGATTGGTAGCTCATATCCTGTCATCGTAGGTACTGAAGTGGGGGGCTTCAAGTTACGCTGGTAATTTGGGAAAGTTCCTTTTCTCTTGGCAGATGGGAGGTAAATCCACTGCCTCCGAATGGCATGGTGGCGAGGTTTTTTGGAGGCTTCTTTAGAGGCTGGTACCGGCGGCCTGGGCGTTGGCTTTGCTTTCGTTGGCGGCTTGTTTTTCAGCAACGTTCAGTTCTTTTTCGAGGGAAGAAAATCGCTGCATGATTTCGTGAATTCGCAGGGCCATATTGCGGATGGTTTCAATTTGCGAGCGGGATCTCGCGTCCAGTGGAGCGAGAGTTTCTGGTTCGAGTATCAGAAGTTCCGAATTTCCTAACACTGACGTGAGAGCATTATTCAGGCTGTGACGCATCTCCAAAATGTAGCGGCCGAGGGCTGCATCGCGCGTTATCGAAGCGCTTTTATGTTCGAGTCGTTGAATGGTGGCAGCGGCTTGGGTGTTGCGCAAGCATTCGCTGAGAATCAGCACGGCAGTATCCGGCCAGTCGCCGTTTTTTTGAGATAAGGTCATCAGTCGTGAATGGCTGTTGCCCGGCTGTGCCTGTGGATTATCTGCGTTGCGAACGAGCAACACTGGCATACCGCAAGTTTGCAAAGTCGCAATGACGGACGGCCACGCGCCAGGAGGAAGACCACCAACAATGGCGGCGTCGAAATTCTCCGATTTCAGTCCGGGACAAAGATCGGCCGTCATCACGCTGAACGCAGGGACGTTCGCTTCAGACTTCCAGCGTGCGGCAATCACACGCGAAAATTCCGCATCGTTCGAAATAATTAAAACAGTGGGCTGGTCCACGGACGGAGTCTCCATTCCAATTAATCCGAATCGAAATTTTCCTTATGATCCAGGTTGCGGCGCGAGCCTTCTGCATCTTCGGTCGAAGCATTTGAAATATCAAACTCCGGGTGCGATGCCAGGCTGGCATCGAAGCCTGCTCCCGCAGCGGCGGCGCGGCTGTTTTGCTCCGCAGGCGGCAGTGTACGAGATTTCGCTTTTCCAGCGGTCTTAACCAAAGCGGCATCCACCACCGTCCGCAGATCCACGAGGAGGCAGAGTGGTTGTCCGGCGGAATATTCAGCGTGAAACATCACTTTCCATGACTGACAAATCATGCGCAACCGGGGCATCGGCTCGTATGCGGAAAACTGGGCGCGGCGGCAATCCAACCCTTCTACCCCACGCGACTCAAGTTCACGCAGTCCGTCGAGAATAGCGTTCAGATCCTGGTGCATGAGGCGAAAAAAAGTCCGCCGCAGAAGAAATCCAAATCGGGTGAATGACGCCATTGCAACCGGCAGGAAATAGTTTTCGCCGCACGATTCTTTCAGCTTTCTTCCCTGCTCAATGACACGGCATGTAAACAGTTCTTTTAAGGTCCGGCAGCCCTCTGATTTTCGCGTGAGTTCATGAAGAGCTTGCAGCCACTCCGGAGTTTCCAAATCAAAAGGGCCAAACAGGGGTTCAAGAATCTGCGCCACGCAAGATAAATCAATTTCGCCATCAGCCAAGCGAGGAGGAATGCTTAGTGAAAAAAACTGCACCAACAGAAAATCCAGCTTATTCCGGTCGGAGTCCGTTCGATTCTGTTTCCTGAGATGGTGAAGGATGAGAGCCTGCAACGTATCGGCATTGGCAAGAGTCGTAGTCTGCAAAAAATGGCGAAGCTGATGAACCTGGGTGCGTTCATCCATTTTTAAGAACCATTCACGAATGGAATCCTGTAATTCAGGTCCGCTTTGTTCTGTTTCGAGTTCCTGACACGGAAGAACGTCAATCACGCACTCACGCGCCAATGCGCAGTAGAGAGGGTAGATTAAGCGGGCGATTTGCCACTCGGCTTGGGAGTCAGGAAGTCCGGAACCTCGGGATTCTGGATTCACATTCATTGCTTAACAATCCAATTGGTGGCGGAATCCTTGAGACGGGCCGCAACGGCGGTGCGGTTACCGTTGTATTGCAGTGCTACGACGCAAGCTTCAGTATCGAGGGTGCCGTCCGAATTCTGCAATCGCAACATGTCAGCGAATTCCAAAGGTAGGCTCGAGGCAAACAAGACTTCGCGCGAAGTACCGAATTCGACGACAGTGGTCTCGCTCGAAGGCCTTCCCTTTGTCATGCGGGTGAGGCGCACCGGAATGCTGAGGGGCAGCGCATTGGGGAAGAATTTGGCGAGCTTGCCAATGGAGTTTTCTTGCCCGTAGCGAGCAGTTGCGGTCGCCGCTTTACTCAAAGGTGTCCTCGATTTCCGAAAACTTGAAGCGGCCCAGGCCCCCAAGCCTGCCGGTTAGCATGGCTTGGCGGCGAACCGCAAGCGGTGAAACTGCACGATCACAGCCAAACCTCTCGGCCGCTAAGTTACTCATTCAAGAGCGCCGGCTATCTGAACGAGGCTCGTAAGTCGCGGCTAATCTCATAATGAAACACAGTCTCACCATTATCGCTAATCGCAAAAATACTTACTTGGGATGAATTTTCGCCTACTGCAATGCCTGAAACGTCGAAGAAATCCCCGGATGCAAGCCGATGTTGTAGCGTTTCAGTTTTCGGTAAAGCGTGGCGCGGCTGATGCCCAGCATCTTGCCGGCGAGCACTTTATCTCCTTTAACCTGTTCGAAGACTCGTTCAATGGTGGCTCTCTCGATATCTTCCAGGTCGGTGGATGAAAGATTGGACGAAGCGTGGGGCGGAGAGGTCTCCACCGGCAACGAGTCCGAGGCGACGGCAGGAGGCAGGTCGCCGTGATCAATGAGTGGACGGTCCCCGAGAGCGACGGCGCGCTCGATACAATTCTCAAGCTCGCGGACATTTCCCGGCCAGTCGTATTGGATCATCGCTTTCATGGCCGAGTTCGTTACCCGGATCGCTGAGCCCTGAGATTTTCGATCGAGGAACCAGTGCACCAGCATTGGAATGTCTGAACGCCTTTCGCGGAGCGCCGGCAGATGCACCGTCACGACATTGAGCCGGAAATAAAGATCCTTGCGGAATGTGCCGTTGCGGTATTCGGCTTCGAGGTCGCGGTTGGTCGCCGCAATGACACGGACATCCACTTTGACTCTTTGATTGCTGCCTACGGGGCGCACTTCTTTTTCCTGCAAAACGCGAAGAAGCTTTGCCTGCATCTCGGGGGGAAGTTCGCCAATTTCATCGAGGAATATTGTGCCCCCGTGGGCGGATTGAAACAATCCTGTCTTCGCGCGATTGGCGCCGGTAAATGCGCCTTTTTCGTATCCGAACAACTCGCTCTCAATCAATGTTGGAACCAGCGAGCCGCAATCAACCGCGACAAACGGACGATTCGCGAATGGACCGCGAAAATGGATGGCGCGTGCGACCAATTCTTTGCCAGTGCCGCTCTCACCGCTGATGAGAACGGCGGTGCGGGTGTCCTTGAGGCGCGAAATCATCCGCAGAACGTCTTGAATCTTTGCCGACGAGCCGACAATGCCGTGCAGGCCGCTTTCTGTGTCTATGCGTTCGCGTAAGAATTGATTTTCCTCCACCAGGCGAATTTTCTCAGCCATGCGGCGGAGGAACAAACGAAGCTCTTCCAGGGGCGAAAACGGCTTGCTGATGTAGTCGTACGCACCCAGCTTCATGGCTTGCACGGCAGTTTCCACAGAACTGTGGCCGGTCATCACTGCAATCTCGCACTGCGGCAGTAATTTCTTTACCTTCTCCAGAAATTCGAGGCCAGACATGTTCGGCATGACCAGATCTGTGAGCACAATGTGAGCGGGCTGTTCTTCGAGTAACGCCAGGGCCGCATCGCCGCTTTCTGCTTCCAGGCAGGCGAACCCCAATCCTTCTCCTACCGTCATGCACAATTTGCGGATGCTTTCCTCGTCATCCACGACGAGCAGCCGAATGCGAAAGTCCTGGCTCACAGTGCTTTCCCCACGGTTTGTTCTACGACAGAAAGAAATTGTTTGACGCGGAAGGGTTTTTCCACGCACGGGGCGCCAGTTTTGCGAAGTGTCGCAACAGTTTCTTCATTGGCGATATCGCCGGTAATAAAAACAATTCGAGAGGCCAATTCCGGGCGGTTGCGGGCGATCCAGGCGTGAACATCGCCACCGTCCAATCCCCCGGGCGTGCGCATGTCAGAGACGACGCCCAAGAATTCGCCGGACTCAAGAAGGCGTACTCCCTCGGCGCCAGAATTCCCGCAGACAACGGAATAGCCATTGCGTTCCAGCACGGCGCGAACGTAGCTCATGACGGCGGGCTCATCTTCAATAAGTAGCAGCGGTAGCGGAGCGGGTTTTGCATTGGATGTTGTCATTGTTGTGTTGGTCATGGTTGTGTGACTCCAGCGACGGCACTCAGAGAGACCATTTCCGATGCGGCGGGAAACCGGACCACAAAGGTCGCGCCCTCGCCGTTTTCGTTGTTGTGGCAAAAGATTTCGCCACCATGCTCGCGGACGATGCCATAGCAGATGCTTAGGCCAAGACCAGTACCTTTCCCGATTTCCTTGGTGGTAAAGAACGGATCGAATATTCGGTCAGGAAAAGTTATGCCGGGACCATTGTCGCGAAAAGAAATCTCGGCCATGTTTCCTTGCCGGACCGTCGTAATTTCGATTTGGGCGGGGCGCGCGGCTTCCCGCACCGCGTCATAAGCGTTGTTGACGATATTTAGAAAGACTTGCTGGAGTTGGTGCGCGTCCCCCACGACAAACGGCAAGTCCGAGTCAAACTGCTCGATGACTTCAACTCCGCGGCTATGGAAGTCATAAGCACGCAATTGGAGCGTCCGGCGCAAAATCAGATTGAGTTGAACCGGCTTTCGCTGCGGAGGCATTTGGCGGGCAAAGCTCAGCAGATTTTGCACGATCTGCTTGGTGCGCTGCGCCTCCTGCAAGATGACGCGCAAATCTTTCCGCGCACTCTCGGGAACTTCTTGATTTTCCATTAATAGGTCGGCAAAACCGAGAATGGCGGTGAGCGGATTATTGACCTCGTGGGCGACGCCGGAGACCAATTGGCCGACGGCTGCCATTTTTTCCGCGTGCATTAACTTCGACTGCAAGGTGGCGGCATCGGTGATGTCGCTCATAATCACGACGACGCTTGTTACCTGCCCCTGCTCATCTCGCATCGGGCTGAGGTTCACGGAGAAATGCCCCACTCGGCCGTCGCTGCGCAAAATTTGAAGATCGAGATTGTCCACCTGATTTCCGGCTAATATTTCTTTGAATGCTTCATTGAGAACGCCGCGTCGGGCTGGTATGACCAGATCTTCCATGGGACATCCCAACACCTGTCGTTGCTCGTAACCCATGTCATACCATCGGCGGTTCGCGTAGCTGACAACGCCGGCAATATCAGTAACGAGAATGAGGCTTTGCGTGTTATTGAGAATTTTTCCGGAAAAATCGCGCTCCCGTTGGAGTTCGGATTGAAAGTTCTTGAGACCACTGATGTCCAGGATTAACCCGCGGTATTGCAGCATTCGATGATGAACATCACGAACGGCAAACGCGTTGATGAGGACGTGAACCGTGCTTCCATCTTTGTGGCGAAGCGTTTCTTCCTGGTTGCGCAATACCCCATATCGCTGGATCTGCTCAGTAATCTCCGATAGTTGCTCCGGCGAAACATAGACCTGATTGCGAACGTCCGTCTGCAACAGTTCTTCCCGGCTGCTATAGCCGAGCATGCGGACCAGCGCGTCGTTCACTTCAATGAACCGCCCGTCGGGAGTGGAAAAAAACAATCCTTCCTGAATGTTGTCGAACAGTTCGCGATAGCGCCGTTCCGCTTCTCTCCGATCGGTAATGTCTTTCAACACGTGGATGGTTTGCAACACCTCGCTGCTGGCCCCGTGAACGCGCGAGGTGGATACTAGGAAGGTGCGCTCCAATACCGGATGCACATACTCGCCTTCCGTTTCGCCTGTGCTGCGGCAGAAGGGGCAAGATCGCGCCGGCGCGTCAGTGCCAATAGCCAGCAGCGCGGACATGTTGACTCCAATTAATTCTTTCGGCTCCACGCCGATGAAATCAGCCAGAGAGCGATTGGCCCGCAGAACATTACCAGCCTCGTCGTGAGAAACGATGAAATCGGTGATGGCATCGAAAATTTCAATCCAATGGCGGTTCGCGCGATCCATCAAGGCGAAGAATCGCGCATTTTCCAGGGCAACCGACGCGTGGCCCGCAATTGCCAGCAACAGGGGGTGATCCTCCGTTGCCGCAAGCTTTGCCATGCAGAACACGCCAAGCAATTCTCCCGTCGCACCCAGCAGGCGAATCAAAGTGCAATCGGTCCATTGCAACGCTTCCGCCATACCAGAGCCCAATAAGTCGGAGGCGTTTGCTGAAACAATGGTCTCGGGATGTTGTGACAATGCTTCGGAAATCGCCGTGGCGAAACGGCTGGTGAGAGACGGGTCGGTAAGGTGGTCTCCCGAGAAAGCCTGCAACACTACGGTTTGCAGCGCCGAATCGTTTTGCACGACGAGTGCGCCCGCCGAGGCTCCGGTCATGGCGACAGCGTGAGAGACGAATCGTTTGGCAAGCTCAGGCACTTGAGTCAGTGAGCTGAGTTCGAGGGCCAATCCCATTAAGGATTCGGCGCGGTGGCGATGTTGATCGGCCAAGTGCAGGTTACGAGTCACTTCCAGCGCGATGGCAACTTGCGTAGCGAGTGCGCGAGCTCTGCGGATATCCTCTTCGGATATATCGGCGCCATTCAGCCGGTCGAGAACTCCCAACATTCCTAAAACATTTCCGTCAGTTCCAAGCAGCGGAACGGCGAGCAGCTGGCGCACTTTAAACTTTTCGATTAATTCAACGTCCACCCCCGGCACGTCGGCAGGATGGTCAGTCCAGAAGGCTTCTTTCTTCAAGAGGGCCCGGCTAGTGACCCCATCGGGCAACATGGAGTCCGTGGGCGCCGACTGACCATTGCTGTATTTCCAGCGGATACGAAACGCTTCACCTTCCAGCATGCCGACGAACGCTCGTTCGAATCCCAGGAAGTCACTGGCGCGCAAAACGAATTGGCGCATGAACTGATCAAGATTGCCCAGAGATCCCAATTCAGCGGAAATGTCGAGCAGTTGATGAAGTTCATGAGCCTGCCCGCGCGCCGTTGTGTACAACTCTGAATTGGCGATTGCCACCGCCCCGAAGCCGGCGACCGCGGAAATAAGAGATTTCTCTTCCTCGCTGAAAGGATCATTGCTCCGTGGGTACACCAGAACAACACCCTCCGCGTTGGAAGTGCGAAAGGGGGCGGCCATCAACATGCCGGCGGGAATCAGCTCGCCGAGCACGTGCGTTGCAGGTTCGATAGGAGTCGCAATCAGCCTGCCTTCCGAGAGGGCGCGATTTGCCAGCTCAGCAGCGAATTGAAGTCCCTTCCGGTCGTGCCGGGAACGGACAGAGATGGCAATCTCAGGACTCTCGGCCGAGATATCCGAAAGATCGAAATTCGCGCCTCGCCGCATCAACACGGAGACAAGCTGAGCTCGCAACAGCACGCGGAGACGCCCCGCCACTGCGGCGATGACTCCGGATGGATCTGGAACAGAGTGCAGCGTATGCGCAACTTCCGCCAATATTTCTGCGCGGCGATGTTCTTCGCGCGAATTTTCGGATAACCGGCTCGCCTCAAGAAGGCTGGCCAGTTGGCCGGCGAAAATAGTAGCTTTCACCGCCAGATCTTCGTTGAAAAAGTCAGCTTCGTTCTGCTGAACAAATACCGCGACCCCGGTCACTTCGTTGGAAACTACCAATGGAGCCGCCATGAGGGACTTGCATGGGTTCGACCCGAGGGGATGATCCGAAGGATCCGGTTGATTGGCGTACACGGTTTTGCGGGTGCGAACAGCTTCGGCGATCGCATTGCCCTCGGTCGAATTGAGCCGCGCTCCCCTGAAACCCTCAGCCATCAACCCATCTGCTTCAACGCCGACGAATTCCGTGGGGGAAACCACCTTCCAGAAGTAGCTGCCGTCAATCTGAAAAAACTGCCGCGTCAGTTGGCAAAAAAAACGAATAAGGAAGGAAGTGGGCGCGCCTTGGACGGCGGCGTCCGAAATTTGGAGCAGCAAATCTTGAAATGACCCTTGCGAATGGGCAGGCATGCCGCGGTCCAGGCTCAATTCTCCAGGTTGTGCCAACAGAGAAGCCTTCTTTCCGACTTCGTCTACAACTAATTGAATAATTGGACATTAGCCTTAAGTCTCATTTTGAGTCAAGCGAAATGACGATGGGGTGTCGAAGTGGGAAATCTCCAGCAAGCTCCGCCGAAACTGTGTTGATAACGAAACGAGGTCGTTGATGACAGGAATCCAGAGCCTCCCATAAGGCTCTGAAAGTTACAGTACCAAAGTAACTTACTCAATCTAAAAGGGTTTGTCGTTGATATGAGGTGAGGATACAACAATTAATAGTAAGCGCGTGCGTTGCTTCAGGACAAAGAGGAACGTTACCACCCATGGGAGCCATTCGCGTAGAGACTGTTCGCCGACTGCTGATGCGAGGGTTGATAGCTACATGTTTGATTCTTTCCGTCGGTTCTTTTTGCTCGCCGTTACCCTGCTTCGCCCAGGGAGCCACCAGCCGGCGGATTAAAACGAAGACCGCACCAGACTATCCAGAGATAGCCCGCCGGATGGGCATTTCAGGAACCGTAAGACTGGCGATTGTAATTGCACCAAATGGCTCGGTAAAGGCCACGTCCCCAGTCGGAGGACATCCTTTGCTGCTGAACGCCGCCATGGACGCGGTCAAGAAATGGAAGTTCGAGTCTGCCAGCGAAACAAGCACTGAAACAGTTGAGATCAAGTTTGTACCCCAAAATTAAGCCAGTGGAACATTTCAAAGTTGGAGGAGAGCGGCAATGACGATTGGCAGGAAACTCTATTGGAATTTCGGAGCCATCCTTCTGATGGTTGTAGTGCTCTTCCTGGTAAATATTGTGGCGATGTACCGGGAGCGGGGCACCAAAGCCGCAGCTTCCAGGTCGCTCCAGATTGCCGAGACCAACAACAGCATCAGGTTTCAGATGATGCAGAACCGGCTCTTTTTAAGCAATTACCTGCTGAGCGGCGACACGCGTGAAGTTGAGCGGATGAACGATGGAGAGCGCCAGCTAAACGCAGAGTTTGCGGATGTCGAAAAGTTAGCCTCGGAACAGGAACGCGAGGAACTTGAGAAAGCGCAAAGGAATGAGAGCACGTGGGCCGCGGAATTTGCTGCTCCATTGCTCGAAAAACGAAAAGAAGTAGATTCCGGAAACGCCACGGTTGCGGAACTGCAAATTTTCTATCTGCAAAAGGACGCTTCGTCCTGGGTAAAAAATTCGACCGATCCACTCGACGCGGCCGACCGGGATAACAAGAAAGTGCTGGATGAAAGCCGGGCCTCCGATGAAACCGCCAGCACATGGACCATCGGGGTTGCATTATTCAGCACGCTGATCGCGCTGGCGTTGGGACTTGTGATTGCATATCGCTCCGCCAAGTCAATCACTGATCCATTGAACAAACTCATGATTGTGGCTCAAGAGATAGCCAATAACGGCGATTTGGAGCACCACATTGATGTTCAGCGCGATGATGAAATCGGGCAATTGTCGCGATCCTTCGGCAGCATGGTGACCTACCTCAAGGAAATGGCTTCCGTTTCTGAAGCCATTGCCGGCGGCAATCTTGCCGTCGAAGTACAACCGAGGTCGGCCAATGACACACTGGGCAACGCCTTTGCCCGCATGATCGAGGGGTTGAGGAGCCTGGTGCGAAACGTGCGCGACGCATCCTCACAAGTGGCCAGCGCCTCAAGCCAGGTCGCAGGGGCTTCCGATGAATCAGCCAAGATCAGCCTGCAAACTTCCTCAGCCATTGATGAAGTTACGAGCACCATGCATGAAATGAGCGTCAACGTGCAAAACATGGTGAAGAGCACGCAGGTACAGGCTTCGAGCGTGAGCGAAACCTCGGCGTCCATTGACGAGATGGTCGCCTCCATTCAAAGAGTGGCTGACACCGCGAAAGTGTTGCTCGATATCTCCAACCGCTCGCGCGAGGAGGTGCACAGCGGCATTACAACGATGGAAAAAGCCACGGATGGCTTAAACAAAATAAACACGACGATTCGCTCGTCCGGGGAAATTATTGATGTCCTCGGCCAAAGAGCCGATGACATTGGCAAGATCATCGAGGTCATTGACGATCTGGCCGAGCAGACGAACCTGCTGGCATTGAATGCCGCGATCGAGGCCGCTCGCGCCGGAGAGCATGGCTTGGGCTTTGCTGTCGTAGCGGACGAAGTTAGAAAACTGGCTGAGAAATCCGCGCAATCCACCAAAGAAATTTCCGAGCTGATTCAAAGCATTCAGAAGGAAGCGAGAAAAGCTGTCGAAAATATGGAGCAGAGCACCGACATCGTGAATGAGGGATTGGGCCTCGGCGAAGAATTGAATGGAGCGCTGCGCAAAATCTCGAACGTTGTGACGGAAGTCTATAAGTTCGCCCAAGAGATCGGCGCAGCCACCAATGAGCAGTCCCATGGTTCTTCGCAAATCGCGCGTGCGACTACGCGGCTGAACGAAATCACACACGAAATCAATTCGGCGGTGGAAGAGCAGGCGTCGGGAGCACATGCCGTCGTGAAAGCGATGGAGAGGATGCGGGAGTTGGTGCAACAAACTACTTCCGGTTCAACGGAGTTGGCGGCTTCCGCCGAACAAATGTCGAAGATGTCACGCGAGCTTATGGATTCTATGGGACGCTTCGCCCTCGAGCAAATGGAGCGCGCGATGATGGGCGAGGAAGCCAGAATGAGGAAAGGCGCTGCACGCCAGGCTGCTGCCGGTTCGCGCGCATAAGTCACGAACCACACATGAATCGTGAATTGCACATTGTCGGCTTCCGCGTAGGGCGAGAGACCTATGGCGTCCCAATTGTTTCTTTGCATGAAATCGTGCGTGTGCCGGAAATTACGGCTGTGCCGGATGCCCCGGATTACGTGGAGGGCGTCATCAATCTTCGCGGGAAAATTGTTTCCGTGATTGATCTCAGAAAGCGTTTGGGAGAGCGAGAGATAACCAACAGCCGAAGGAACCGGATCCTGGTGGTGGAACACAACTCGCGGCTTTCCGGCTTAATCGTGGATTCTGCGTCCGAAGTGCTTAAAGTTCCCGCTGAGGATATCGAACCGTCGCCAACTCAGTTCGAGGAAGGTGGGCTGAACTGCGTAACCGGTCTGGGAAAGTATCAGGGCCGCCTGATCGTGCTGCTGGATATGTCGAAGCTGCTCGAGTACGCCGGACTGCAACGGAACAAGAAAATGGCGGCTAGCGCCAATCCAATACCCGCGGCCAAGATCTCGAAGGCGGTTGCGGCAAGATAGCAAACAGAATCAACCGGAAAAGAGCCAATGAGCACACCCGCCCTCGCGATGCATGTCTCGGATGCCGAATTAAAGCTTCTACAGGCGCTCGTCTATCAGGAATGTGGGATGCATTTCGACGCCAGACGCGCGCACTTTCTACAGGATCGCCTACAGCGAAGGCTCAGAGAATGCAGGCTTGATTCTTTTTACAGTTATTACCGGCTGCTCATCAGCGACCATGGCCGGCAGGAATTGTCAAAGTTGCTCGAAGACCTGACCATCAATGAAACCAGTTTCTTCCGCAACAAAGCGCAAATAGATCTCTTTCATCTCCATATCCTGCCTGAGCTCCTGCGGCAAAAAAAGGAAAGTGGAGAATATCTTCTGCGCATATGGAGCGCCGGTTGTTCCACCGGGCAAGAACCATACACAATCGCGATGCTGGTGGCCGACGCACTTCACAATTACCAGTTCCGATTTGAGCAAAACGCCCCACTCACCTGGCCCAAGCCGCTCATACCCAGTCCCTGGAAAGTTGAAATTCTTGCGAGTGACCTTAACTATTCGGTTTTACGAGCCGGGCAGGAAGGCAGCTACTCGGAAAGCCAGATGGCTTCGGTTGACTACACCTATCGCCTGCGGTACTTCGACAAAGTGGGCGAACGCTACGCCATCAAGAAGGCGGTAAAAGAGCTGATTCATTTCGACTTCCATAATCTCAAAACCGAATATCTGCCGCAGCATAATGACATCATCTTTTGCCGCAACGTGATGATGTATTTCGACGAACCGGAGCAGAAGCGGTTAGTGGAAAAATTCGCGCGCTGCCTCAATCCGGGCGGATATTTATTCGTCGGCCACGCCGAGACCCTGCGCAATCTCACCGACAAGTTCACATTGCTCTATCGGGAAAGCGGAACCGCATACCGGCACATTGAGGCGACGCGATGATGCAATTTTCCGATAGACCGGGCGGCGACGACCTCCGCGAACTATTCTTTGAAACCGCGCAGGAATTGTTGCAGGCCCTGAATGATGAAGCGCTGAAACTCGAGAAGCAGCCGGGCGACGTTGAGGCGATGCGGAGCATGCGCCGCACCGTGCACACGCTCAAAGGCGATGCCGCTGCATGTGGTTTCCGCGAACTCAGCGAGCTCGCGCACGAACTGGAAGACGCGCTCGCGCCGGACTCGGTGCCAACGCACGTTTCTCTCGCTGAAATTGCGTTTTGTGCCGCCGACACATTTGAGGCCATGCTGGCCGCCTACCAGCGCGGCAAGAAGTTGCCTTCCGTTACCGCGGTGAAAGAAATTATTCGCGAGTTGACCGGGGCAAAAACCAGCAAGAAGTCCCGTCGTGCAAAGGCGCCCACTGCTACCGCAGTCACGTGGACTGAATACGAAAAAGTCAAAATTCAAGAAGCGACGGGACGAGGCCGGCGTATTTATCAAATTACCGCACAGATTGACCCGCATTGCGCAATGCCAATGGCCGCCCGGCAACTTGTCATGATGGAGCTGAGCAAAGTTGGAGATCTTCTTGGTACCCGCCCAGAGGCTGGTGCCGAAGGAAGCAGCAAAGATCTCACTCTTGTCCTGGCAAGCGATCAATCGAAAGAAGTCATCGCTTCCCGCTGCCGCATTCCAACAATCATTTCTGAAGTAAATGTGCAGGTTCTTGAAGCAGGCGCTTCTCCCGCGCAACTGCCAGGCGTCCTTAAGTCCGCCGCGGTAAATCCGGATGGGGTTGAACCGGCATTGGATGACTCGTTCGTCTCCGGCGATCAGATGTCGGCGACTAATTCGTCCGAATTGGAAGGACTGGCGAATCCGCTTCCGATTCAAAGTGCCGAGAATACTTTGCGGGTGGACTCGAGTCGTATTGATACCGTTCTTAACCTCGTGGGAGAACTGATTATTGGAAAGTCCATGCTTCAGCAGGCGCTCAACGAACTCGCGAAGCTCCATCCCCGGGAAGCCATACGAGGTAAGTTTGCCGATGCCATGGCATTTCAATCCCGAGTTCTCGGCGACTTGCAACGCTCCGTGATGAAAGTGCGGATGGTTCCAGTTGAGCAGCTATTTCGCCGCTTCCCGCGAATGGTCCGCGATGTCGCAAAGCGCTGTGACCGAGATGTTCATCTGGACATCAAGGGTCAGGACACGGATCTCGATAAGAGCTTGCTCGACGCTATCGCTGAGCCTCTTACACATATTGTCCGGAACGCCGTCAGCCACGGCATTGAGGCAACCGGCGAACGGCGGAAAAATGGCAAGCCGGAAAAAGGAACCATCCGTCTCGATGCTTATCACCACGCCAGCCATGTGATTATTTCCATCAGTGACGATGGTGCAGGCATTGATCCGCAGAAAGTAAAAGCTAAGGCCTTAAAGCAAGGCGTCATCACACCAGGAGATGCTTCACGTCTTACCGATTCCGAAGCAATTGATCTGGTGTTTCGCCCGGGGTTCAGTACCGCAGACGAAATTACAGAAATATCGGGGCGGGGCGTCGGCTTGGATGTTGTGCGTAGTGTTTTGCAAAGGCTGAAGGGCACCGTCGAGATTGAAACTCGGATAGGGCAGGGCACGACTTTTCGGTTAAAGCTGCCATTGACCCTGGCCATCATTAAGGCATTATTGTTTCGCGTAGAACAGCGGCTCTACGCGATCCCTCTGAACGCGGTCGCGGAAATTACCCGCGCTTTCGAATCGGACCTGCATCAGGTCGAATCTTACGAAGTCTTGCAATTGCGCAATCAGGTGCTGCCCGTCCTGCGATTGGGCCGGTTGGGCAGTGGGCGTTCCAAAGACTCCAGCAAGATATTCGTCCTGGTCATTGCCTTCGGAGAACGAAAGCTCGGGTTGATCGTGGATTCACTCGAAGGCGAAGAGGAGTTGGTCATTAAGGCTCTCGATGATCAAACGGTTACAACCGACCTGGTGAGCGGTGCTTCGATTTTAGGCGATGGGCGCGTGGTGCTGATCATGAATCTCGCGGGCATTGTCGAGCGATTTTCAAAATCCCGTTCAGAGCAGATGGGCGGAATTGCTTCCGAATTGTTGCTTTCGACCGCAGAGCGGGCGCAATTCGCCGCTGCGGCTGCCGGGGCTGGCCAATGACGATGACAACGACAATGCCTGAGACAGTTCGTGTGTTGGTAGTGGACGATTCCGCGTTAATGCGGAAATTGATTCCGCAAATCATCGAAAGCGATAGCTCGATACAGGTTGTTGGCACTGCGATGGATGGAAATTTCGGCCTTAAGAAAATCGAGGAATTAAAGCCGCAAGTGGTCACTCTGGATTTGGAAATGCCCGGTATGGGCGGCCTCGACATGCTCAAGGAGATCATGCGCCGCTACCGGTTGCCGGTAATTGTTGTGAGCTCCCACAGCACTGAGGGAGCGTCGGTCACCCTCAAAGCCTTATCCATGGGAGCGTTTGACTTCGTTGCGAAGCCGCGAGACGTTTCTGCCCGGATGCCGGAGATCGCCCGCGACCTGATTGCCAAGATCAAAGCGGCGGCACAGAGCCGAGGGGTACATCTTCCCGCCGTTCCAGGAACATTACAAACCACTCCAAAGATCGCGCCAGATTCGAAGAAACATCCGTCACGCTTTGTTGCAATTGGCGTTTCCACCGGAGGGCCGCAAGCTTTGCAATATGTCCTGTCACAATTCCCGGCAGATTTTCCGGGCTCGATTGTTATTGTTCAACACATGCCAGAGGGTTTCACGGAGATGTTCGCCCGCCGGCTCGATGAAACCTGCACTATTAAAGTCAAAGAGGCGCAATCCGGGGATTTGTTGCTTCCCGGCCGGGTGCTCATTGCTCCGGGCAATCGCCACATCAGGATGAAGCGGCTGCCGCTGGGAAATATCGTTGTGTTGGGCGACGACGCCAGAGTGAACGGGCACCGCCCATCCGTTGACGTTTTGTTCAAGAGCCTTGCGGAGGATTTTGGAGAACAAGGAACCGCAGTCCTGATGACTGGCATGGGGGACGACGGCGCCGAAGGCATGGGGATGGTCAAGGCAGCGGGGGGACTGACGCTCGCTCAGAGTGAGGATTCCTGTGTTGTTTTCGGCATGCCGAAAGCGGCTATCGAAAGAGGATACGCAGTCCGCGTGATTGAGTTGGAGGCGCTTGCCAATACATTGCAAGTGCACTGTATGCCGAGCCGATCCAGGGTCCCCTTCCGGACCGGCAAATCGGCTGGGGTGGGAAAGCTCTGACCGTAGGGCGAAATTCGAAGTTGTGACGTAGAGAGTTACGGCACTGGAGGGTGCTTATATGGAACAATTTGTGCCAGTTCGACGCAGCAAAGACGGGCAGCCAGTTCGCTATCTGATTGTGGACGATTCGGTTTTCGCCCGCAAGAATCTCGCCCGCATCATCGAGACGTTTGGCGGGCAAGTAGCCGGCGAAGCAGGAGACGGCTTGGCCGCAATCACGGAATACACCCGTATCAATCCTGACATCGTGCTCATGGACATCACCATGCCGCAGATGGAGGGTATTGAGGCCGCGGAAAAGATCGTGCAGCAGCATCCCGAAGCCAGAATCGTCATGGTGTCTTCCGTCGGGTATCAGGAAAACATTGTGGCGGCTCTGCAACGAGGCGCGCGCCATTTCGTTCAAAAACCGGTAAAACCCGAAGTGTTGTACGAAGTGATCAAGTACGTGCTCGGTAATGACGGTGCGGTCGCAGATGCGGCGGGAGCCGGAGCCTGACATGAAGATGGAGCTGATTCAGCCCTTTATCAACGCAGCCGACGCGGTACTGGCTCCGGGATTGAAGTCGCCCATGGCGATTGGACACCTCAGCATGGAAGAGGAGGCTTATCGCCGAAAGGGCGTGGCCGCGCTCGTCTGGCTGACTGGCGACATCGAAGGGCGAATCATCTTTGATCTCGATCCCGCCACTGCCCGGCGCGTGGCCAGCCTCTTCGCCGGGTCCGAATTGCCCGAAACGGACAATCTGGTGCCCGAAGCGGTCTGTGAATTGGCGAATCAGGTTGTCGGCAATGCCGTCGCCTTTTTGAACGATCAGGGTTTCCACTTCCGTGTACATCCGCCAGCCCTGCTTACCTCCGAACACGGCTCCAAAGGCACAGAAATACCGAGGCCATGGTTCTATGCTTCGAAACCTCCAGCGGAAATATCTTCATGAACATCGCCCTGCGATATAAGAAAAAGAACGCGGTAGCGGCGGGCTAAGGAGCGGGCCGCAGGAAACCCTGCCACTGGTGTGAATGTGCTCGCGCGCTCGCCCGCACAAGCGTCACGTCAATGTTGGGATCTTGTATCGCAAGAATACAACCAAGCAGAAACTTCTCGATAGGCCTGCGTTCTTGACTGGAAAATTTCGTCGAAACGTTCCCGTAGCGCAGCGTCTTTCCACGTCGGCTGCCGCCCAAGTGTAGTCAGGATATCCGAGACGACGAAGTTTTTTGTGCGAACCACGTTGAGACACTACGCACCATCCTATTCGTAGAAGTGCCTTGCAAACGACGCCGGCCCTGGTGCTGGGCCATTTGCTCACGCGATGGCACGAACCAAATTGATCGCATTCGGCGGCTCGCCTTTGGATTGTTCCACGTCATCCCCGACGGCCCGGAGCGCAATCGCGTACGCTTTAGCGACTGCCTCTTGTCGCGCAGCGCCATACGCCATTGCGCCGGGAATTTCAGGAATTTCGGCTATCCAGCGGCCATCGGTTTCGCGTTCTGTGTGTATGCTGAATCGCACGTCTCGGCTCCTTGTGCCTTGCGAGGGTTTGCGCGGTGAGGTCTTCGCGGTAATAGGATGCAATATAAGCAGGTTTGCGGCACGTAACCTAAGTCACAAGAGGAGGCAGCACGGAGAAGAATTCCCGATTTTGCCGGCATCATCCGGATTAAAGTTTTGAGGAGGAATCTGTGCGACTATTGATGGTTTGTATTCAAGATTTTCAGTGGCGATTACGGAAGCGCGGTAGCTCCAATATTCGCGGCGTCTATCATCACGGCTGGGCCGATGCCAGTATGCGTTCTGCGCTAATCCGGGCGGCGGTTCTACTTCAGTTCCTTTAGCCATGAAACTTCCACGCAAGGGAAGTCGTCCTTTAGGTCAGCAGGACTTAAAGAAGCCGGGTTCGGCAAGGAACCGGAGGAGTCCGCGTTTCGCAAAAGAACTCGCTATCCTTTATGAAGACGATGCTGTCGTGGCCGTCAATAAACCTGCCGGACTGCATGCTGTGCCGGTGGAAGGCTCAGGCGCGCCATCTGCGTGGTCTCTGCTTTCCGCGGAGTTGAAATCGAGAAGACAGCGAGCCTTCGTCGTACATCGCATTGATCGTTTTACCTCCGGAGTAATGCTCTTTGCAAAAACCGAACGCGATCGAGATGCACTGGTTAAACAGTTTCTCAGCCATAGTCCTATGCGACAGTATTTGGGAGTAATTCGAGGGCATCCCAGCGCCAAAGAAGGCGAGCTTGTTCACTACTTTCGGCGAGAAGGAATGTTTCAAAAGCTGACCAGCGAGCGGAACACACAGGCGGCCCGTGCTGAATTGCGGTATTGCGTGGAACGGCGTCTTCGCGCCGCGTCACTCGTGCGCGTCACACTGGTGACGGGATTGCAGAATCAGATCCGGGTGCAATTTTCAGCGATTGGCCACCCGGTCATTGGCGATAGGAAATACCATCCGGAGGAAGCGGCGGAGCGTCGGATTGACCGGGTCGCGCTTCATGCCTGCCATCTTGAGTTCATTCATCCCCGCTCGGGAAAGAGCATCACTGTTGACTGCGAGCCCGCGGCGGACTTTCAGTCGCTTCTGCGAGCGTTATCGCCAGCCAGGCGTCCTCGCCGATGAGTGCTCTGAAAAGTGCCCCATTGAATTGGTGGTGATTTCGGACGCGGCACGACTTTGGCGTGGGTATACGGAGCAAAAAAAACGCCCCAGACTGGTTAGAGTCTGGGGACGTTAAGGTCGAGCAACCCTCCCCCGAAGTTTGCTCAAGAGAGACAATATCGGGTGACCGCTTTTACGTAAATGGCACTAACGGGCCAAATCCAGTGGCACAGATTGGAGCTATTGTTTGCCGATACTTAGCCGCAAAATCGGCACAAAGAAGATCGTATCCAGGACCAAACTCTTTCGATGCCCACGCGGAATTGTGCATAGGTCTATAATCGCCATTTTGCCGGGAGCCCATTGCGCATACTTATTTTGAGCGACATTCACAGCAATCTTGAGGCCCTGGAGGCTTGCCTTGCCTGCGCTCCTGCGCACGACATGGTCGCAAATCTCGGCGATGTCGTGGGATATGGCGCCAGCCCCAATGAAGTGATTAAACGGGTTCAGGGATTGGGCGAGTTCTTCGTTCGCGGAAATCACGATAAAGCGGTGTGCGGAATCACCGATCTGAAGGATTTCAATCCCGTAGCCGGGATCGCGGCGCTATGGACTCGCGAGCACCTTCCTCCGGAAAATTTGGAATGGCTTCGTGCGTTGCCCATTGGACCGGCGAAAATCGAGGGACTGGACGATGTGCAGTTCGTCCACGGATCGCCGATGGATGAGGACGAATACCTGGTAACGATGCACGACGCGATCGAGCCATTGATGGTTTCTTCGAGTGCGCTCACTTTTTGGGCACACCCATCTTCAAGGCAGCTTTTCCGTTACCGCGGAAAACAAGGGCGACCTGGCTTATCCGGAATACCAAACCGTGGGGCAGGTTGAGACCAGTGAATTTCCTCTCAAGGAGGGCGTTCGCTACCTGATTAACCCGGGTTCGGTCGGGCAGCCGCGCGACGGGAACTGGCGGGCTGCGTTTGCGCTTTATAACACGGAGTCGCGGGTCGTGACTTTTTGCCGCACTCCGTACAATTTGAAGAGCGCGCAGGAGCGAATCATGGCGGCTAACTTACCCATGCGGCTCGCCACGCGGCTGGCGGCGGGAAGATGAATCCGAGAAATGCGGCGGCTCCGTCGTTTGGCACGAATCGTGACAACGCCCCCGTACGCCATCTTGTTGCCTACAGCGATGGTGGAGCGCGCGGAAACCCGGGTCCGGCGGGATACGGGGTTGTGATCCAAGATGAGTCCGGAAAGAAAGTCGCCGCACTTAGCGAATACCTGGGGCACCAGACTAACAATGTCGCCGAATACCAGGGTTTGATCGCAGCCCTCGAATACGCCGTAAACCACAACCATAAAGCGCTCAAAGTCATTAGCGATTCCGAACTTCTCGTCCGGCAAATCAAGGGCATTTATAAAGTGAAGAACTCCAAGTTGCAGGAGCTTCATGGCCGCGCGAAAGATTTGATCGCGCAGTTGGATTGGTTCTCAATCGGTCACGTGCTGCGCGGACACAATCAAGAAGCCGACGACCTGGCAAATGCCGCCATGGACAAAGGAATGGGACGGCTTCGAGTTGCTGGCATGGCAAGTTCATCAATTTCAGCCGCTGCGAGGCAGGAATTTAACGGAGTGGTTCGCGGAGGGAAGATCGAACTGCTGGATGGCGAGCTTTCGGAAGGAACACAGGTGCAGGTGCGGATCAAGAAGTGACTGATGGGCCCATGCAACTAAGTATCGGGGTAGGGGTGCTTCGACTATCTGAGCTTCCGCGAGCGGAAGCTCAGGCTCAGCATGACAATAAAAATAATCGGCATGACAATGAAATTATGTCAGCGTGACAATAAAAAATATGTCAGCATGACGATAAAAATAAAAACTTTGTCTTCCTGAGCGCCTGTTCTTCTTCGCTTGCGAAGAAGAACCGAGTCGAAGGACCCCTACGCTCACTGTGCCACGGTTGAGGCTAAGCGTCGGCCACGGCGTTTCTCAACGTTCCCACCCCTTCCACCGTTACTTCGACCACATCTCCCGCCACAACAGCCCCGACCCCGCTGGGCGTTCCTGTCGAAATCAAATCACCGCGGAACAGCGTCATCACTTGCGAGATATAGCGAATTACAACATCCAAAGCGAAGATGAAATCCCGCGTATTGCCTTGCTGGCGGATTTCTTCGTTCACGCGAGTCTCCACCCCGACTCCAGTCCAAGGATCAATTTCGTCAGTCACCAGCGGCCCCACGGGCAAAAAGTATCGAAACCTTTGGCGCGGGTCCATTGGCTGTCCTTATTTTGTAGATCGCGCGCGGTTACATCATTCACGCAGGTGTAGCCGAGAATATATGGTGCGACGTCTTCATCCGCGGCAAGGCGATGGCATTTCTTCCCGATCACCACGCCAAGCTCGCCTTCGTAGTCCACCCGCTGCGACATCTTAGGACGAACAATATTTCCGCCCGGCGGCAATAAAGATGAAGGCGGCTTGAGAAAAATCAGCGGCTCGGTGGGAACCTCGTGGCCGAGTTCGGCGGCGTGTTCCCGGTAATTGCGCCCGACGCAAACGATTTTCGAGGGACGCACCGGCACCAGCAGCGCGGCGTCTGCTAACGGCACCCGATCCATGCGCTTCGTGGGTAAGTCTTCGATGTCACCACTGCTGTCTTCCGGCGCGGTCAAGAGCAGGCGGGTAATTTCTTCGCGTCCGGCCACAGATTCCACCAAGCCACAGTGAGACTTCCCATCGAGATCAAAGCAGCAATATTTCATAGCGATATCTAAACACAAAGATTCGAATATTTCGGAGGGAAAAAGAGGATTGTTTACGGCACGGTCTCATTCGCTTCTTCGGACCGGGCGCTTTCGTTCCCGCGAACGTCCACGGCGGAAACAGAGTAATAATATTTCTTCCCAGAGGACACATTCATATCCCGGAAAGCCGGAAGCTTCACTAATTCGGAATTGATCTTGATAGACGAACCGCCCTCCTCGTGACGGAAAATGTTGTAACCCGCCAAATCACTTTCCGTATCCGGATTCCAGATCAAGTCAACGAAGAGCTTTTCGCTTTCGCTGGAAAACACGGCCTGCAATCCGGAGGGCACCGCTGGCGGAAAGATATCGTGCGTGAAGACAGCCACTTCGGGAGTGTCGTCTCCTTCGACCTTAGTCTCACTACCCGGTTTACCGGCAACCAGAGTGACCACATCAGCGTGGTAGAAGTATTTCTTTTCCCACTCGAAGTTGTGATCTACAAAGCGCGGATGCAGTGTTTCGTCCAAAGGCAACTCACCCGCCACTGTTTCTGTTTTGCTATCTTCTTCGCGCCGGTAGATGCGATAGAGATAATGCACTCCCGAAATTTCGCCCGGATTTGAAACTGGCAGCCAACTTAAGACGACACCGTCAGCCGTGATTTCAGCGGCAAAATTGGCCGGAGGCGGCAGCGTGGGCGCGGCACGGACGTGCACTTTGTTGGAGAGGCCAGCGCTTCGGCCGCGATCGTTCATGACTTCAACGGCATACGTGAGATTTGCAGACGGGTTCGTCTGCGCGGATTGCGGAAGAATATCCGTATAAGTTTGCGGCTGCGATGTTGGATTCTTGGCCAGAATCTTTGGGGGGACAGTTGGCACTTCGGCGATCGCGGCCCCGCACGTTGCAAGAAGGCCAGCAGTGCGGCAAATGCGAGTCGGTCCGAAGTGACGAATTGGCTGGCGGTCTGTGGTTCGGGCGGGCGCGGTCCAGGTTAAATAAACTTTGTCGCCCTTTCGCTTTGCATGCAGGTCAGCGACTGGTTTCGGCAGTTCAAGAGAAGGAGGCAGGGGAACTCCAGGCGTCCCGCAACTGGTAAGCAGACTCGCGCCAAGCAAAGAGACTAGCGAAATTGTTCTGGTGAGGCGCAGAGACAAAAGCCTATCAGAAGAGATCGCCGAGGCGAGTGAGGCAAGGGCCGGACCCTTGCACGATGGGACCTAAAGTTAGGCTAAAGCCACCGCCACGAACTCATCCTGCTCAGGGAAAACCGTTCGCAAATCCAGCAGAACTCGATCTTCTTGCACGCGAGAAATTATTGGCGGATCGGACTTGCGAAGGCGCGCGGCAAGTTCATCAGCGCTCAAATCCGAAGAGGCAACCGCGAGCAGACATGTTGGCAGAACTGCTGACGGTGCCGCACCTCCTCCGATTACCGAGTCTCCATCTATGAGATCAACGGAAATCTTTGGGGAGCGTATCTTGCCCGCCATTTTTTCCGCTCGCACCTGAATTTCATCTTTCGATAGGCGCATCATGCGCAGCGCGGGAATCGAATCGTAATCCTGCTTTACGTAAGCTTGTAGCGTCGCTTCCAGCGCCGCATAAGTCAGCTTGTCCACGCGCAAAGCACGAAACAGGGAATTCGCGCGCATCTTTGATATCAGCTCTCGCGATCCGCTCAGAATTCCTGCCTGAGGGCCGCCGAGCAATTTATCTCCGCTATAGGTGACGACGTCCACACCTGCATGAAGACTGTCCAAAACGCCCGGTTCATCGCGCAAGCCAATGGAGTGCAGATCGAAGAGACATCCGCTGCCCAAATCTTCCATCACAGGAATATTCCGGCGGCGAGCCATTGTGACCAACTCTTCAAGCTTGGGGCGCTGAGTGAATCCAGTGATTTCGAAATTTGAACGATGAACTCGCAGCAGCAATTTCGTTTTGTCGTTGATTGCGGATTCATAATCGGCGAGCGAGGTGCGATTGGTCGTTCCCACTTCGCGGAGGAAGGCGTGGGATTTCGCCATGACGTCGGGGATGCGGAATGATCCGCCGATTTCGACAAGTTCTCCGCGGGAAACGATAACTTCGGCGCCATCAGCCAGCGAATTCAAGGCCAGCAGTACTGCCGCGGCGTTGTTGTTGACGACTATTGTTGAGATTTCTGGCGAGCTTTGCTCGGGTGGACAGTTGGGGTCGGCCGCCCCTGCGCGGGCGTTTAAAATCTTGCGGAATAGGCGATCTACGTGGACATCGCGCTTGCCGCGTTCTCCAGTCTCGATATCGAACTCCAAATTCGAATAAACGCCTGCCGTGTTGAGAATATGATTCAGCGCGTCAGTGGACAAGGGTGATCTTCCGAGGTTCGTGTGCAAGATCACTCCTGTAGCGTTGATCACTGTGCGCAACGAATATTTCGATCGCCTGCCCGACTTCCTTCACCACATTGGCCGCTAATTCTGAGACGGCATGCGCAATGCTCTCCTCATCGAACTGCCCATCGGCGATTTCGTCGCGGAAACGGTTGATAACGGTTCGAGCCGCTGCGGTAACCACAACCGCGCCTTCCCGCGCGATGAATTGAGTCAGCCGCGCTTCACGGAGCAATTCGTCCACGGAAGGGATTCTTCGGTAGAGGTCCGATTTGGAGTCAATTTTCACAGACTGATTATGCCATTAAGAAAACGCAACACTATCCCACTTCGACGAGTCCGTAACTCTTTTGCCAGCGGGTTCTCATATGAAGCTGGGCGCGACTGACCTCGTCGGAAGGTATTGCTGCATCATCCAGCACAGCAGAGACTTCGCGCCGGGCAGCCTCCAGCAAATCGCGATCTCTGGTCAAGCTTGCCACTCGGAAGCTTGGCATACCGGCCTGGCGCGTGCCGAAAAATTCACCCGGCCCACGAAGCTCGAGGTCGAGCTCTGCAAGTTGAAAGCCATCGGTAGTGCGCACCAGGGCGTCCAATCTTCGCTCACCGTCTTCGGAGACTTTGCCTCCGGTCATCAAAATGCAAAAGGACTTGGCGGCGCCGCGACCGATGCGTCCTCTTAGCTGATGCAGTTGTGCCAATCCGAAACGCTCTGCATGTTCAATCACCATTACTGTCGCGTTGGCAACGTCCACGCCAACTTCGATCACCGTGGTCGCGACAAGGATGTCCAGGCCGCCATTCTGAAACATCCTCATAACTTGCTCTTTCAAAGATGAATCCAAGCGTCCATGCAAAAGTCCCACACGTAAGTCCGGAAAAATCTTGTTGCTCAATTCTTTGTACATCTTGATGGCGGCTTTCAGCTCGCTTTCTTCGTTCTCCTCAATCACGGGATACACAACGTAAGCCTGATGTTTCGCGGAAACCTGCTTTCGCACGAATTCCCACACGTCGCTCGATCGCTCATCGGATACGCGGCGCGTGACAATCGGCGTACGTCCGGGAGGCATTTCATCAAGGACGCTGACGTCAAGATCGCCGTATAACGTGAGCGCGAGGGTGCGCGGAATCGGAGTCGCCGTCATCACCAGCACGTCAGGCTCGGGGACCGAAATGTTTTCATCGCGTCCATGCGAACTGATCGGCGGATGATCGTCGCCGCTCTTCTTCATCAATCGGAACCGTTGCAGGACCCCAAAACGGTGTTGCTCATCAACAATCACCAGCCCAAGTTTTGCGAATTCGACTTTCTGTTCGATGAGCGCGTGCGTCCCGATCACGAGCTGGGCATTGCCTTGAGCAATGTGGCGCCGGACATCGCGCTTGCGGTCTTCCTCGAGCGATCCGGTGAGCAGGACGATTCGGTAACCTGCCGGCTCAAGAATATTTCGCGCGGAAAAGTAATGCTGCTGCGCCAGAATTTCCGTAGGCGCCATCAGCGCCACCTGATAGCCATTTTCCATGGCGATAATCGCCGCTTCAAAAGCCACGATGGTCTTGCCCGAGCCAACATCGCCTTGCAACAGCCTCCGCATGGGAAACGGCTCAGCCATGGCGGTGGCAATTTCCTTCAATACACGTTTTTGCGCGGCGGTGGGATGGAACGGCAATATTTTCTTGATCGCCTGCCGCACGCGTTCGTCGAGGTGAAAGGCAACGCCGGTCTGCGCTCGCTGTTGCCGGCGTTTCATTTCAAGTCCCAGCTCCAAAAAAAATAATTCCTCGAAAATGAGTCGGACATGCGCGGGAGTGCGCCACGATTGCAGATCGTGAAAACTTTCTCCCGGATCAGGCCAATGAACTCGCCACAACGCTTCTCGTGGCGGAATCAGTTTCATGCGGCGGCGAACCGGTTCGGGTATGGGATCGGGAAGGTCGGGCGCAAGATCTTCCAGGGCCGCATGGATGACTCGGCGAAACCAGCGTGGCGTCAGCTTGCCCTGTCCAGCCGATTCGTAGATGGGGACGATGCGTCCAATTTCAAGCGAACTGGCGACTTTGTCTTCCGCTGAAACACCAGCGTTCTTGTTCCTCGCTTCCGTCTCGGGATCGGAAATAATTTCAAATTGTGGTTGAACCAACTGCAATTCACGAGTGCGCGTATCCTCTTCAACCTTGCCATAAAGCGCAAGCATCTGCCCCGGCTTGAACTTGCCTTCCAGGTATCGGGCATTGAACCAAATACATTTCAGCTTTGTCCTTCCCTGGCCTGCCGTCATTTCAAAGATTGGCATGCGGCGGGTGCGGAACAGCCCTGAATTGCGCACTTCCGCGATCACAGTAGCCATCTCTCCAGCCCTTAGTTCTGCGATTCCCCTGGGATTTAACCGGTCTTCATAGCGAAAAGGCAGGTAGTGGAGCAGGTCATCCACGGTGCGAATGCCTTTGGACGCAAGGATTTCCGCGATCCTTGGGCCAATACCCTTCACGTATTGCACGGAAGTGTGGGGTTCCAGCATTCCTGAAGAATGTTAGCAGGGCAGAGACGCGCTTGCCCGTCGCAGGCATAGCGGGGGATAGCCAGAGCGGAGGTTACTTTCGGAACATGGGTAACTCGAGCTAACGCGATAAAATCGTGCTGGAAATATGCAGAAAATCGCCATTCTTTACGACGCCAGCCAGGCTGTGTTGTCTACCTTCGATTTGGATGAAGTTTTAAGCCAGATCCTCGTGATCGCCCGCGAATACTTTCACTTGCAGAATGTCGCAATCCTACTGTTTGACAAAGAAACCCAAGAGCTTTATCTGCGATCGCAAATCGGCTGGGACGCGGGTACCGACGGCGTTAGGGTGCCGATCGGCGCGGGCATTACTGGCGCGGCCGCCGAACAGAGGCGGCCGGTTTACGTGCCTGACGTAACTAAGGACAGCCGTTATCGGGTGTCGGCCAAGAACTCAAAGTCTCAACTCGCGGTGCCGCTTCTGGTGCGTGAAGAAGTCGTAGGAGTACTCGACTGCCAGAGCGAGAACCTCGATCACTTTGATCTCGAAACGATTGATTTGCTGCTGTTGTTTTCGACTCAGGCTTCCATGGCATTGCAAAATGCCCGGTTGTATTCACTCGAAAGACGCCGCGCTTTGCAACTCGAAGCCATCAACGCCATTGCTCAACAGACAACCGCCGTTCTCGATTTGAAGGAGTTGCTTTCCAAGGTCTGCATTTTGGTGCAGAAGGCTTTTCACGTTTCCCATGTCTCAGTGCTTTTGAAAGACGAGGAAGACATGGTGGTTCGAGCCCATCATGGAAACTTGACGCCATGCATCCCGCAAGATGGCCGGGTGTTGGCTGGCGAAGGGTTTTGGGGAAGGACGCTCGCGTCCGCGGCAACGCTGATCGAGAATGATGTCAGCAAAATCCCTGGCTCGGTTGGTTTCTATCTGGAGACAGCCTCCCGGATGTGCATTCCGTTGGTCTCGTTCGGACAGACTCTGGGTGTTCTCGTTCTCGATAGCTCTGAAATCGGCGCGTTCAACATACAGGATAAGCAGCCGCTGGAATCGGTCGCCGACATCTGCGCTACGGCCATTCAGAACGCTCACTACGTCGAGCGCATGAAGCAACTCGCTTATCTGGATGGGCTCACGGGAATTTTCAATCGCCGTTTCTTTGAGCTTCGCATGGCTGAAGAACTCGAGCGAGCCCGCCGTTTCGGCGCCGGCATGGCCGTCATCATGGTTGATATTGACCACTTCAAACGCCTGAATGATGAATTTGGACATCTCATTGGAGACGAGGTTCTGCGCCAGGTTTCGTCCATTTTCCATCAGCAGTTGAGAAAGATTGATGTGGTCTGCCGTTATGGGGGAGAAGAATTCGCCATCCTGCTTTCGCAAACGAATCCAGTGCACGCGCTCACGGTGGCGGAAAAGTTGCGCTCCATGGTTGAAGAATGGCAATTCCCCGGCGTGCCGCGCCCGGTCACCATCAGCGCCGGAGCCGCAAGCTATCCAGACAACGGCACCACGCGGGACGAGTTGGTGAAGGCGGCTGATGCGGGACTCTACGCCGCCAAACAAGCCGGACGCAATCAAGTATTCAAGGCGCCGGACTCGATCAAAATCTCGGGTCAAGCCAGTGGCAGGTAGGCGCTTCTTCAGAGTTTCGCCCGCCCGCTGGTTCATTTGAAGAAACGGCATTCCGGAACTGCGAGCGATCTCGCGCGCAGGGATTGCGGCCCATCTTGCTTGAACCCGCCTGCCCATCCCCGTAAACTTAATACAGTGCATATCCATGCCAGCCCCGGACAGCATCGCACGTCGCGAATCCTCCAGATTTCGCTCGGCGTCACGCTGGCCTACATTGTGCTGCTGGTCGTGTCGGGAATCCGCGCCCATTCGCTGGCACTGCTCTCTGAAGCCGGGCACAATCTCTCGGATTTTCTGGCGCTTCTACTTTCATGGGTTGCGGTTTACCTGCAATCGCGGCCTCCCAGCGCCACCAAGACTTACGGCTACCATCGCGCCGGAGTGCTGGTCGCCTTGGTGAACGCAGCTTCGTTGATGGCTGTTTCTTTCCTGATTTTCTACGAAGCCTTTCGGCGGTTGCAGCACCCGGAACCCGTTCACGCGGGAACCATGATGGTTGTGGCGGCCGCCGGCGTGGTGATGAACGGCGCGATTGCGTTGATGCTTTTGCGCTCTGACCGCGACGTAAACATTCGCAGCGCCCTGATTCACGAAATTGGCGACACACTTTCTACCGCCGCCGTGATCGCTGGCGGCTGGGCAATTATGGCAACTGGCCAGTCATGGATTGATTCCGCGCTGTCGGTTGGAATCGGCGCGCTGATTCTGTGGTCAGGATTCGGGATCGTCCGCGAGACGCTGAACATTCTTCTCGAAGGCACGCCGCGTGGAGTGAAACTTGAACGCGTCGAAGAAGCGATGCGAGCCGTGGATGGGGTCAACGATGTCCACGACTTGCACGTCTGGAATATCGGCTCAGAGACGCGCGCACTGTCTTGCCATATCTCGATTGCTGACATCCCACCGTCCGTGAGCGAACGCATTCTGCGCGACGTGAAAGAATGCCTGCACCACGAATTTCAAATTGACCATACGACAATTCAGTTCGAGCACGAAGTCTGCGAAGTGGCCCATGGATGCGTGATTCCGGTCGGCGCAGAAGAGCACCAGCATAGCCACTGAGAGTTAGATTGATCCTTCGGCTGGCCTTAGGTCTGCCGTTCTTGCGAGAGCTGCGAATCAGTAAATCGCGCCGCTCTGTTTTCCAAAAATCTCTTTCACTCTCTCAATCGTGTCCGCTTCTTCTGGTAGCTTATCGGGACGCAGTCTGACGATCCTCGGGAACCTCAGTGCATAGCCACTATTGTGCCTGTCGGATCTCATCATGTTGTTGAAGGCGACTTCGACGACGATCTTCGGCTCGACTACCAATCTCAATCCTTGATCTTCGATTGTGTGCTCAAGAAACCATTTGGTCATTTCGGCGATCTCGACATCCGTCAATCCCGAATATGCCTTGCCAATATTGACCACTCTTCTCCGTCCCGCACCGCGAACGTGTAATCGCTCAATACCGATATTCGCTTACCGTGTCCATATTCGACGGCAGTGACAACCACGTCCAGAGTCGCGAGTTCGCGCTTCAGCTTCAGCCAGGATTTGCCGCGCCGCCCCGGCAGTATATGGCGACTCAGGGTCCTTGATCATCAGCCCTTCATTGCCGCGCGCTTGAGCCGCTTCAAACAGCGCGTCGAGTTCCCGGGGAGAAGCAGCGCGAAAAACAGGAGCGCGAATAAGGTGCGTCTCTATACTCTCATTGGAAGAATCGAAGGCAAGAAGCGACTGCGAGCCAGGGTTAGTCTTCCTCAGTGTACCTCCGTGTCCTCTGTGGTTAAAGCTTTTGACCTTCCCCAAGACGCCGTCCAGAATTTTCCCGCGATCACCCAATGCACAATCCAGCAACAACTCCCCATCCGCATACAAAATATCGAAAGCCAGATATGCGACCGGCACGCGCCGGATCATCTCTTCACTAACTTTCTTCCTTCCCAACCGCTGCTGCAACGCGCTGAAAGGTAACGCCCGGCCCGGTTCTTGAGAATCAGAAGCTAGATATCCCCACGCAACAATTTCTCCATCGAGAATTACATCCTGCGAAAAGCCGCACAGCGCATCCGCCAATTCAGGGAAAGATTCAGTGATCTCATCCCGTGTGCGGGAAAAGATCTTTACATTGTCCCGCGAGCAATGGACCTGCGCCCGGATGCCGTCATACTTGTCTTCCACGAATGCATTTTCGAAATACGACAGCGCGGCCTCAGCCGAGTCGGCAGGGCTGGCCAGCATGAATCCCAGCGGATGAAACAACCGCATGCGCGCTTCGGCCAACTTGCCGCCCGCCGCCCGCCGCAGCGTCTCGCCGATATCGCCCAACAACATATTGGCCCGCTGAACCTCGGTCGCAGTTGCTCCATAAGCCTTGGCAATCGCTTCTTCAACCAGGCTTTCTTTCAGTCCAATGCGAAGATCAGCCGTCATAATCTTCACAATGTATTTGGCTTCAAGCGGAGTCGCGTGGGAGAGCAGGTCACGCAGCAGCGCGGTTTTGGCCGCCACGCCACGCGCAGTGGCAATCTCTCTGAATCGCTTCTGAACTTCGAGAACAGATAAATCGCCATGTCTTCGGATATCGGTCAACACCTCCGCCGCCACCGATCCGAGATCACCGTGACGCTTGTAAGAGGCCGTTAACTCGTCTTGGGACTTTCCCGACAATTCCCCCACCACACGCCAAAGCAGCGACCCTCCGACCTGTAGCGTGGCTTCTTCCCACACCGGAAACGCGCGGCCCGAGAGAAATATCGCCGAGGCCGCAGCTTCTTCCACCAAAGACGAGGAAAAATACGCTGCGACAGTTGCGGTCTTTTCCAGCTTCTTGGTAGTGGCTGCTACTTGCTCACAGATAGCCGCCAGTCTTCTCATTTCATGCCCGACTCCGAATTAATGTTATTGTTTCCAGCGAGTTAGGGATGCGGAGGATGGTGGACACCCGTGATATTCTAATGTGTGCGCTGTTCCGCGCGGAAGGATCATCCAATCGGTATGCATTCATTGAAGAAATTCTTAATAACATGGTGGAATTTTCTGGTCGCAGTGCAGCTTCTGCCGGCACTCGAAGGCGGAGAAGAAACGCTCGTCGGCGGCCAAGCCGTGCTCGAAGGGGTTATGATGCGATCTCCTCACGCATGGGCTATCGCCTGCCGCAAGCCCTCGGGGGAAATCTCGACTCACAGCGAGCCACTCGAAAGACTTTCTGAGAAGCATAAATGGATGGGATGGCCCGTCGTTCGCGGCGTCATGACTTTGGGACACGCGATGACTCTGGGTTTCCGCGCACTGCGTTTTTCCGCGAATGTTGCCCTGGACGAATTGCAACCAGAGCCGAAAGAAGCCAGCCAAAAGAAATTCGAAATCAGCGGTTGGATGGCTACCGTCAACATTATTATTTCGGTCGGTTTCTTCATCTTCATGTACAAGTTCATACCTCTGGTCGCGGCCACCGAACTGAAAAAGGTTGATCCAATTTTCAGCGGCCAGATCATGTTCAACTTAGTGGATGGCATAATCCGCCTGCTTCTGTTCCTGCTCTTTATTTGGGGAGTGTCTTTAATGCCCGACATTCGCCGTGTCTACGAGTATCATGGCGCCGAGCACAAGACTGTATTCGCCTTCGAGAATGGCGATGCGATGGAAACCAGCGCAGTGCAGCGTTACTCGACGTTTCATCCGCGCTGCGGCACAAGTTTTCTGATGACGGTGATGATCATTTCCATCGGCGTCTATACGCTGATTCCGGTGACAACTTTTTGGGCGAGATTCGCCGTTCGCATTGCCCTGCTTCCGGTGATTGCCGGGCTTTCCTATGAGATCATTCGCTTCGCCGCAAAGCACCGCGGATCACTCTTCGCAGTCATGACCGCCCCCGGATTATGGATGCAGCGAGTCACGACCAAGCCGCCCGCGGATGCACAAGCGCAATGCGCCATTGACGCGCTGAATCTCGCCATGTCGCTGGAAGAGAAACATGGCGGCGAATTGGTAATCGCTTAGAACCCGTCGTTGGTCGTCCGTCCTTGGTCGTTGGCCAACTTTATTTCGCGTTAGTTCGTTCATCACATACAAACTTTCGCGGAAGGACTAGAAGACAGATGGAGGTTCTATGCCATCATCTTCGTTCCGGGATTTAAGGGTTTGGCAAGAAGCGATGAGGCTTGCTTCAGCAATTTACAAGAGCACGGCCAACTTTCCGAAACACGAACTTTACGGATTGAGCCAGCAGATGCGTCGTGCGGCTGTATCCATTCCGAGCAATATCGCGGAGGGAAAGGGCCATCATTCCGACAAAGAGTTTGCGCATTTCTTGTTTCACGCTCGCGGCTCCCTTTTGGAATTGCAAACTCAAATAATGATCGCAGAGGAATTACAATATCTAACGAAGCAAGAAGCAGGTCGCCAATTGGCCTTGGCGGAAGCGGTCGGGCGCGCTCTCAGCGGCTTAATCAACTCATTGCAAGGGAAGGCCGCGTAAGGGTTTAGCCAACGACCAACGACGCACGACAACGACTGGTCGTTAGCCAACGACCAACGACCAAGGACCAACGACGGTTCTTATGTTCGAACGACTTAACCAAATCGAATCCCGCTACGACGAGTTGACGCAGGCTCTGTCCTCGCCGGACATCGTTAACGATTCGTCCCGATACCAGAAGACTGCCAAAGCGCACAGCGAAATCTCAGAGGTCGTACAGAAATATCGCGAGTACAAAGATCTGACTCGTGGCATCGCAGAAAGCCGCGCCATGCTTGTGGACGAAAAAGATCCCGAAATGCTGGCTTACGCACGGGAAGAACTTGAACGCCTGCAATCTCGAGTCACTACAATCGAGCAGGATCTCAGGGTACTTTTGCTTCCCAAGGATCCTAACGACGAAAAAAATGTCATCCTCGAAATCCGCGCCGGCACCGGAGGCGACGAAGCCACTCTGTTCGCGGCAGAAATGTTTCGGATGTACACGCGCTACGCTGAGACCCAGCGCTGGAAGGTCGAGGTCCTTTCCACGTCCGAATCATCGGTTGGGGGATTGAAAGAAGTCATCGCCATCATCGAAGGCAAGCGCGTCTTCTCGCAATTGAAATATGAAAGCGGAGTGCACCGAGTTCAGCGAGTCCCCGCTACCGAGCAGCAGGGGCGCGTGCATACTTCCGCCGTGACCGTTGCAGTCCTACCAGAGGCCGAGGACGTAGACGTAAAAATCGAAGCCAAAGACCTTCGCATAGACACGTTCTGCTCGTCCGGTCCAGGCGGACAGTCGGTGAATACTACCTATTCCGCCGTGCGAATCACACATCTTCCAACCAACACAGTCGTGAGTTGCCAGGATGAAAAATCGCAGATCAAGAATCGCGAAAAAGGGATGCGCGTTCTACGGGCCCGACTCTACGAAATGGAAATGCAAAAGCAGCAGGATGCTCTAGCCAAAGAACGCAAAGCCATGGTCGGCTCCGGCGACCGCAGCGAAAAAATCCGCACCTACAATTTCCCCCAGAACCGCGTCACCGACCATCGGATCGGATTGACGATCCATCAGCTGGAACAAGTGATGGACGGCAAGCTCCAGCCGCTGTTCGAGGCGCTGGAAGCGCACTACCAGGAAGAAAAGTTGAAGCACGAAACAAACGGCAATAGGGGTGCCGGGGATGGAGCGGGACTACATTGAGGATGTTCTCGGTGCCCCCAATTCTGTGGTTGGCAGAGCATCTGTTTCGAGGGTGGTTAAATCCAGGACTTCCGACGCGTGTTGAATGTCAATTCCAACAATCTTGCCTTTGGCGTCAAGATCAATGACCACTCCCTCCTGAATCTCGCGGGAATCGGCGCTGGGGCGTGAGTTCAGGTCAGTGGTACCGGGAGTCGGTTTCCTGGTCATAATGCAGTTTCATAAAGTACTTCGCTCAAGTGACAGAACCTGAAAAATCGCGATCAGGGAATGCGTTGTGCACCGTTTCGCCATCCGTCAGAGTGACGACTCGCAGTGCTCGTCCGCCAAACTCCGGCACAAAGCCCCAAAATCGAATTCGCCCATCGGCTTGAACCTCTCGCTCAATCGGCCGCGCAACAATTCTTTCGCACCATTCGACTTCTATATATGGTCGTTTTCGCAAGACCTGCTCCCGAAAATACCGGGTCGTTTTCATTCAATTCTGGCGCAAGGTTCCCGCGATTGGATCCCTTTACGGATTATATATCTGTGCCCAATGCTGGCTGTGTTGAAATAAGCGGGTGACACTCCGCGACTACCTTGAATGCTACCGTCTGTCTGACTGTGGGAAAAACTCCTTCACCACGCTTGAACGCCGAATCGCTATTGATGTTCACACTCGGCTGTGACCGCGGTGTATCTTTACGCACATCCCGAGCGCGAGCTGACTAGCGACGAAACGGCCCGCTACAACAATGCCCTGACGGAACGGGCCCGTGGCGTTCCGGCGCAATACATCACCGGCCATCAGGAATTCTGGGGGATGGACTTCCTCGTTTCGCCAGCGGTCCTGATTCCGCGCCCAGAGACCGAGCATTTGATCGAAACTGTTATCGGACTGACAGGCAAGAATTGTTGCCATCCCTAGCCGTGATGCGGCGGAAGATTGCAGCCCACGGCGGTAGCCGTGGGTTGAACGTGGACGATGAGCGAGCCCTATGGGGGCGAAAGAATAAACTCGATCCGGGGAACGAACGTCTCCGCATCGCCGACGTCGGTACTGGCTCGGGATGCATCGCAATCACTCTCGCCAAAGAATTCCCAGAAGCCGAAGTCCACGCGACCGATATTTCTGCCGCTGCGCTCGAAGTCGCGTGCGCCAATACTGCCCGACATCAGATGGAAAATCGAATTCATTTCCGCCACGCCGATCTGCTGCAAGGATTCGAACCATCCAGTTTAGATTTTGTAGTTTCCAATCCACCCTACGTTGGCGAATCGGAAGAAGACGAGGTCCAACTCGAAGTCCGCAAATTCGAACCTCGCAATGCCGTGTTCGCCGGACCCACAGGGTTGGAAGTCATAGAGCGCCTGATTCCGCAAGCCCAGGCTGTGCTCAAACCGGGAGGCTGGCTGGTAATGGAAATCAGCGGCACGATTGCCGAGAAAGTAAAGCGTTTGCTAACAGAATGGACGGAAGTCCAAATCACGAACGATCTCCAGGGCATTCCGCGAGTCGTGTCAGCCCGGAAAACGTAAGCTTGAAAAATTCTTCCTGCCTGGCGGTCAGGCCTCAAGGACTTTAGTCTCGACGAATCTGTCGCGCGTCGAGCGGGTCGCTCCTTTTAGCGAATTTTCACTACACGCGAGATCCCTCGCAAGCTCGGGATGACGCCATCTTTTCAGAGTGACCACTACTAGGAGATAGTATGGTGCGGGCCCTCGCTCGCAAGACTTCAAAGGCTAACTCTTGGCCACTGCGACTGGCTGAATCTCTTCGACATCAACCCAATTCGTCGGATATTTCCCGGTGTAACAGGCGGTGCAGTAGGTCGTCTTTTCGCCGTCGCCGCAGGCTTTTTTCATTCCTTCGAGCGAAAGATAGGCCAAGGAATCCGCGCCGATGAATTCGCGAATCTGCTCGACTGAATTATTCGCGGCAATCAATTCTTTTTTCGACGGCGTATCTACCCCGTAGAAGCATGGTGAAATCGTGGGCGGACACGAGATTCGCATATGAACTTCTTTTGCCCCGGCGCTGCGAATCATGCGAACGATTTTGCGGCTGGTGGTTCCACGAACGATCGAGTCATCAATGAGAACAACGCGTTTGCCTTCTAACAAGCTGCGCACGGGATTCAACTTCAGCTTCACTCCAAAATCCCGAACCGCCTGGCGAGGCTCGATGAATGTGCGTCCCACATAGTGGCTGCGGATCAGGCCAAAACGTAAAGGAATTCCAGTTTCCTCGGCATACCCCAAAGCAGCCGTTACTCCCGAGTCTGGTACCGGAACTACGACATCGGCGTCCGCCGGAGCCTCGCGGGCAAGCTGGCATCCCAGATTCTCGCGGCTCTGCTGCACGGGGCGGCCAAAGACGCGGCTATCGGGACGGGAAAAATAAACATGCTCGAAGATGCAGCTTGACTGCGGCAATGGAGTCGCATAAAACCGCGACGTAACGCCTTCAGGGCCCACGACGATCAATTCGCCCGGCTTGACTTCGCGCTCGTAATTCGCGCCGATCAGGTCGAACGCGCAAGTTTCGGAGGCGAACACGATAGTGTCTTGTTTCTGCCCGGGCTGCGCGGGAATCCTCCCCATGGCCAGCGGACGGAAGCCGCGAGGATCGCGAGCCGCAAAAATACGGTCAGGGCTGATCATTACCAGCGAGAAAGCGCCTTCGACGCGGCGCAGCGCATCGGCCATGGCTTCAGGCAGCGTTTGTTCTTTCGAGAACGCGATCAGATGGACAATAATTTCCGTGTCGCTGCTAGTCTGAAAAATCGAGCCTTGGCTCTCCATGCGCCCGCGAAGCTCGGAAGCATTTACCAGATTGCCGTTGTGCGCCAGCGCCATCATGCCTTTATTCGATTGCACCATGATGGGTTGCGCGTTGAGCAAAGACGAATCGCCCGCGGTGGAATAGCGCGTGTGGCCAATGGCAAGCGTGCCGTGAAGTTTGGCGAGTTCCTCTTCGGTGAAAATATCCGCGACCAGGCCCATCGCCTTGTGCATGTTTAGCGCCATGCCGTTGGACGTCACGATGCCGGCGGATTCCTGTCCCCGATGTTGTAGCGCGTGCAATCCCAGGTAGGCGAGTTTTTCCGCCTCAGGGTTGGAGTAAATTGCGACTACTCCACACTCGTCGTGAAATTTGTCGGGCATTGGCTCTTGGCTCCTGGCTCTTAGCTTCTAGCTAACCCATGTAGGAACAGCCGCCCCGGCTGTCCAGTCGAGCAATGCTCGACAAGTGCTCCTAAACTGCAACAACACCCACGTCGGCTTTCAATACCTTCTCCAACGCGCCTTCAAAATCTTCGCGCAATTCAACCACGGCCGCCGACACTACTACCTTGCCATCAAGCAAAATTTCAAATTTTTCAGGAATCGTCTCCCCGATCTTTTCTGACGATACGCCGTATTTTACCGCTACTTGTTGGATTCCCAATAGATGACTTGGGTCGCAAGAGATCACAATCCGGCTGGCATCTTCCCCAAATAGCACGAATTCGGACGGAAGTCCTTGTGATGCAATATCTACTTTAATTCCAATACCTTGCGTCATTGCCGACTCTGCCAAGGCAACCACGATACCGCCATCCGAGCAGTCGTGCGCGGATTCCAGCAATCCCGCTTGAATCATTTCGATGACCGCCTTCTGAAGCGCAGCCTCCGCCTCGAGCTCCAGTGCGGGCGGGAAACCCCACGTGGTTCCGAGAACTTCCTTGGCGTACTCGGAGGATCCGAACTCGGATTCCGCGTCGGTCGCATCGCCAGACTCCGATGCTCGCAGCAGTATGACCGCACGTCCAGCATTGCGAAAATGCGGAAACACCGCTTTGTGAACGTCGTCAAACGTTCCGACGATTCCAATCACCGGCGTGGGATAGATGCCCTCTCCGAGAGTCTCGTTGTAGAAGCTTACGTTGCCGCCCGTGATCGGCACTTCCAGTTCTTCGCAAGCTTTGGTGATGCCATCAATCGTCTGCGAAAACTGCCACATGATGTGCGGCTTCTCGGGATTGCCAAAATTCAAACAATTTGTCGCGCCAATTGGCGTCGCCCCCGAACAGGCGACGTTGCGCGCAGCTTCGGCAACGGCATGCATCGCGCCCAGCTTCGGATCGAGATAACACCAGCGCCCATTGCCATCGAGCGCCATAGCGAGCCCGCGATTGGAGCCTTTAATGCGGATGACTCCAGCATCTCCGGCACCGGGACCCTCGACTGTGTTTGTCTGCACCATGTGGTCATATTGCTGCCATACCCAGCGTTTGCCGCAAATATTCGAGCTGCTTAGCAATCGCTTCAAATTTGCCGTGTGATCGGCGGTACTCCCTAACTGAATGTCTTCCGGTTTGTCCCGCGACACCGGCGGCTCCCACCGCTCCATCGGACGTTTGTAAACCGGCGCATCATCGGTCAAAGCCGGATTCGGAATCTCCGCCACAACTTTCCCATGATGCAGCACGCGCATTGTGTCTTCGCTGATGACTTGCCCAACTTCGACCGCGTCGAGTCCCCACTTCTCGAATACACGGAAGACTTCACTTTCACGGCCCTTTTGCGCGACCAGCAACATGCGCTCCTGGGACTCGCTCAGCATAATTTCGTAAGCGCTCATACCAGTCTCGCGTTGCGGAACGCGGTCGAGTTCAATTTCAAGCCCAACATGTCCGCGGGCGCCCATTTCGCAAGTGGAGCATGTCAGCCCCGCTGCCCCCATATCCTGTATTCCGACAATCGCTCCCGTCTGCATGGCTTCAAGGCAGGCTTCGAGTAAGAGCTTTTCCATGAATGGATCGCCAACCTGCACGTTCGGACGTTTTGCCTCCGAACCCTCGCTGAATTCTTCACTTGCCATGGTTGCGCCGTGGATTCCGTCGCGTCCGGTCTTCGAGCCAACGTAAATCACCGGGTTGCCAACGCCCGCAGCCTTCGCATAGAAAATTTCGTCACGCCGCACCAGCCCGAGCGCAAACGCATTCACCAGCGGATTACCGGAATAACAAGGCTCAAATTTCGTCTCGCCCCCAAGATTCGGCACGCCAAAGCAATTGCCATAAGAAGCCACTCCGCTAACCACACCCTCCATCACGGAATGATTCTTATGAATCTCGCCTTGCGAGGCGTGGGCGGCGCCCGGCGCTTTTGACCGTTCAATCGGCCCAAACCGCAGCGAATCCATTACCGCAACCGGCCTCGCGCCCATGGTGAAAATATCGCGCAAAATTCCGCCCACGCCAGTCGCCGCGCCCTGAAAGGGTTCGATAAACGAAGGATGATTATGCGATTCAATCTTGAAGGCGCACGCCCATCCGTCACCGATGTCAATGATGCCGGCATTTTCTCCTGGACCTTGAACTACGAGCTTGCTGCGCGTCGGCAATCTCTTTAAATGGACGCGCGAGGATTTATACGAACAATGCTCGCTCCACATCACGCTAAAAATTCCGAGTTCGGTAATTGTGGGCTCGCGTCCGCCTAACAGCCAGTTGATTTTTTCGTACTCGTCAGGGGTGATTCCATGCTCCCGGACGACTTCCGGGGTGATAGTGAGGGTCGGGGAAGAGGCCATGAGGAACCTCTATTGTCGCATTTATTTAAGGGCGCGGCTGCATCGAAAAAGCCGCATAGGTTTATGCATAGAATCGTTCAGGCCTCGCGGCTTTCTGGTTTACTTTGCCTTATCTGGAGCGGTCGCGGGCGGCGGCACTGCCTTCGGCCTTTGCTCGATTGGAATTTCCACGGATCCCATGCGCCCGCTGAGCCCATCCCGCACCAGCAGCCTCACCCGAGCGGCTGCGGGTTGCAGGTGTACGGCAAAGATTTGTGGAATCCCTTCCACCGACGTTGTGGCATATTGCTTCTCGGTCAGCGTGGCTCCATAGCGGTTTTGGGTATAGTTCAGGACCTTCCCGGTTCTGTCGAAGGAACATGCGCCGATTATCATGGACAACGTCCGGCTATTAGCTTCCCCGAGGGGAAGAGTCATATCTTTGGGGTCAATCGCCAGCAGAAACCTCGTTTCATTCTGCCCCTTATCAGGCAATATCTTTGCGGCCAGAACAATTCCGGTGGAGACCAGCACATCTTCGCAGGCTGCCCGCTGCGCCGCCGGATCAGATCCCGTGGTTTGCCCTTTCGCGTCAGTCTCTAAAGGACTTTCAGCGGTCGCATAATATCCTGCGCGGTACGCCAATTGAATCCCTCGTCCTTTAGCCTTCACTGTGATCTGATGAAACTCTCCGTGCCAGTCCGAGGAATCTGGATAATAGCCAAGTTCGTAGTACGAGGTGCCATCGCTTATCGCGGTCTTAACGCAGGTCGAGAGATCATTGTTGTTCACGCAGACGCGGCCGCCCGTCTTGTCTGCCACTTCCCTCATGGTGTCCTGTTGGTAAAAGCGTGCATTGTCCTCCCGGTCCATCGTGTCGCTGGGGCTGCCGAGAACGTCCTCATGTTTTATCTTCTCAGAAGCCTGGAATGCGCCGGGCATTGTGACCCCCGCTGGATCTATCGGATACACCGCCACTTTGGCGTCCGCAAGGGCATTCGCAACTTCGTCCACCTGTTCTTTGTAAACCCGCAGATTCGTGGGATCGTTGTCGCTCACCGGACCGCCGGGAGGCAATTGATTGGACGGCAGGTTTTGCATGAAAGCGGATGCCGCATTGGGGTCATCGAGTGGATCCGTTTCCGGACCCGGAGCTTGGTTCGAGACAAATTTCCCTGCCGCCTGTAGCAACAGCTTTGGGTCATTGGTCAGACTCTGCAACAGATGGAGTTGACGGTCGAGGACAAAGATCGCCATGGGTACATCTTGGGGAACGGAAGCCAGCATGCGTAACATCTGCCGCCGTGCCTGCATTTGAACGCTGACGTCGGTATTTAGCCCGTCCATCAGCAGGATGGTGGGGGGTACGGCCACTTTTTGCATTGCCACCATATTGCTGTAAACCCCCGGCGGCATTGCCCCACGGACGCGAACGCTACCGTTCAAATCCGCCTGGCTTACAAACTGAACGGCGGAAATATTCTGTGGCCGACGGTTTCTATTGGGCGGCACCTTTTCGAAAACTTCAAAGTCCTTGGCCGTGAGTCCCGGGACCGCGTTACCCTGACGATCCCGCGCCACCACTTCCACCGTGACCAGTCGCGTATGCACCTTGATCGTGGAACTGGGTTCAGGCTGATTTTTCGGAGGTTTTGTTGCATCCTGCGCGGAGCATAAACTTTGGCCCGCGAGAATGAAAGCCACAACCGCGTATACGCGCCAGCGGACGGCCCTCAAGCTACAGACTGGTTTCACGATGAAGAATTCTAGCTTACTTCCAAGCGTGATCACCACCGCTTATACTGTCCACCCATGAGATCTGTGATCGTCGGCACGGCCGGGCATATTGACCATGGCAAGACAGCCTTGGTTAAAGCTCTAACCGGAATTGACGCCGACCGCCTCGAAGAAGAAAAGCGCCGTGGCATCACCATTGATATCGGTTTCGCTCATCTCGACTTGGCCGCCGCGAACGGCGAAACCGTCCGCATCGGATTCATAGACGTCCCCGGCCATGAGCGCTTCGTGCGAAATATGCTGGCTGGCATCGGTGGGATTGATCTCGTGCTCCTGATCATCGCGGCGGACGAATCCATCAAGCCTCAAACCCGCGAGCACTTCGATATTTGCCGATTGCTTTCGGTGCGCCGCGGCATAACCATCCTGACCAAATCAGACCTGGTGGATAAAGAAACCCTCGATGTAGTGCGCCTCGAAGTGGAGGAATTCGTCCGCGGATCGTTTCTGGATGTGTCCCGATCGCCGATTGTCGCAGTGAGTTCGAGGACTGGCGCAGGTCTTGACGTATTGAAACAGCAGCTTGGCAAGCTTGCCCAGGATGCTGCCGCAAGGGATTCACGCGCCTATCCACGCCTGCCGATTGATCGCGTATTCACCATGAAGGGCTTTGGCACCGTCGCAACCGGCACTCTCATCTCCGGAACGCTCCGAAAGGAAGATGAGCTTGAGGTTTTTCCGCAGCAAAAGAAAACCCGAGTGCGGGGCCTCCACGTGCATGGGCAGTCCGTGGACGAAGCAACCGCCGGACAGAGAACAGCGCTCAATCTGGCTGGAGTCAGCGTCGAAGAACTCGCGCGAGGAATGGTTTTAGCGCCGCCGGCAACTTTCCGTCCTACCAATCGTCTGGATGTTTCCCTTTCGCTTCTTTCTTCCGTGAAGCCGCTAAAACAACGGTCGCGCGTGCACTTTCACAGTTACACGATGGAGAGCATTGCTGAGGTCTTCTTATATCAGGACAACAAACTGGCTGCCGGAGAGCAGTCGTTCGCACAATTGAGACTGGCAGACTCGACATTACTTTTGCCGGGAGACCGGTTTATCATCCGCCAATTTTCACCACTCATCACCATTGGCGGAGGCATCGTCCTGGACAATACCCCTGCTAAGGTCAAAAAGATGGCTGCACATCTGGATTTCCTTAACGTTCTGAAAACAGGTTCATCAGCGGAGATTTTGGGTGCACGCGTGATGCGATCGGAAACGCAGGGAATGACCCTCGCCGACGCCGTGGCGCAAACCGGGTGGACGCGCGGGGAAATTATAATTACCGCATCGGCAATTCCCACCATTGTTCAGATTGGTGACTCGCTGATCAGCGCATCTGCCATAGAACAGATCAGTGCCAACATGGTTGCAAGGCTCGATGATTTTCACAAACAGAATCACCTTGTCTCAGGCATGAGCAAAGAAGAATTGCGCGAACGGCTGCCTATTCACCCGTTAGCAGTCTTTGAGCGAGTGATCGAAGAGGCTTCGAACTCGAAGAAGATCGAGCTTATAGAAGACCTCGTTCGCCTGCCCGGCCGCGGCGTGGCCATGAAGGATGAAGAGGCGGAATCCAAAAACATCATCGAAAACGCCTTCGCTGCGGCGGGATTGAAAGTTCCCGCGTTGAAGGACGTTTTAACTGGATTGAAGGTTGATAAAGTCCGAGCGCAAAAGATAGTGACGCTGCTTCTGCGGGAAAGAATTCTGGTGAAGATTTCTGATGATCTGGTGTTTCATTCCAGCTCGCTCGCAGAGCTAAAGGAATCCTTGGCCGCCGAGAAAAAGAAAGCGCCCAAGATAGATGTAGCTCGATTCAAAGACTTGACAGGCGTGAGCCGCAAGTACGCGATTCCACTGCTCGAATATCTTGATCGTGAACGCGTAACCCGCAGAGTAGGAGATGAGCGCGTAATCCTCTGATCTGCGCTATCTGAGATTTGTCATCCTGAGCGCCCGTTCTTCTTCGCTTGCGAAGAAGAACCAAGTCGAAGGACCCCTATTCCTCATGATGGCCTATTCAATCCCGATCTCGACGAGACTAGATGTCAGCCTGGCTCGGCAATACATTCCGGAGTGACTTCCTGATCTCCAGATTCTTCTGGTTTATCTGGAGTTGCAACTCTTTCATTTCCTTTTTCAATTCTTCGCGGGCGGCGGCCGTTGCATGCTCAACCTCGGGCTGAATCCGTTGGATGTCAGCTGTTCGCATTTCAATTTGCTTTTGCACTTGTTGTATTTCAGCAGCGTGCTTTGCCATTTCGAGTTGAACCTCCGGCTGAATGCGCTTCATGTCCGCTGTGTGCAATTGAATTTCCTTTTGCACGCGTTGTAGTTCCGCCGCATGCTTTGCCATTTCACATTGAATCTCAGGCCGAAGCTGCGCAATCTCCGATTGGGCTCGCGTGATCTCTACCCGCGTGCGGGCATCACTGATAGGCTTATTGGAACTCTCGTTGATGATGACTCCGGAAGGCCCATGGTCTGGAAGCGTCAACGTGAGGGTCAACGGTTTCCTGTCGCGAAGAATGGACACACTCGCGCTATTTCCTTTCCGCAAATTTAGTGCGTGAGTAAAGTCTCCGCTGTCGCCAACCCTCTCCTCGTTGACGCGGACGATCACATCTCCAGCATGAAATCCCGCTGCTTCCGCCCTGCTGCCTTTCTCGACGGATCGCACCAGAATGCCCGCGCCATTCTTCACCCCGAAGAAGTCCCCCAGTTGCGGAGTAAGATTTTCCACCATCAATCCACTTCGCGTGGAGGAATGAACAACGACGATAGACACAGGAATATCCATCTCAGAGATTTGGGGAATTGGCGGTACAGGTGGAATCGCAGGCATGTTCACTCTGAAATTTCCCTGAGGCCACACCATAGCAACTCCACTCTTGCGTGCCGCCAACTGCGCTTTCAGGGTGAGAGGCTGTCCGTTGCGGCTGACGCCGAGCGCGACCACCCGGCCCGCGGGAATTTCATGAATCAGGCGGCGCAATTGCTCAACGCTCTCAACTTCTGTTCCATTAACGCTGAGAATCACGTCATGATCTTTTAGGCCGGCTTTTCCCGCGGGCGCGTCCTGGTCAACCATGGTCACTTCGACGCCCTTCTCGTCTTTCAGTTGAAGCGGAGCAAGGCGGTCGGGAGTGATGTCGCGAGTGTCCACGCCTAGATACGATTCGGCGCTGGCCCCTTCAGATGAAAATCCCAGGACGGTATCTTCCGACGCACAGAGAAAACCGGATCCCAACGCCATCATCGCCATGGCGAGAAACGGCAAAATCAGCGATTTCTTGACGATCATAAATTTCCGCATCGGCGTACCCTCTTCGCTCTTATCTTTAAGTTTTCAAACAAGTTTTCAAAACCAATTTCTCAAACCAATTTGCCAAAACCAGTTTTCAAAATTTCAAAACCAGTGTTTCAAAGTTAGCGTTTCACAATTACTGCTCGGCGCGCCGAAGCATGATATTGCCAACGCTGGTTCTAATCTTCAACACCGGCCCGCCACCGTTCAGAGAGCCTTCGGCGCTCACGCTTTTTGCTCCCCATTCTCCGCCGTTGCTGGCGACGCGAATCTCCGGAAAATCCGAACGAATGGTGTGACCGTTGGCAACGTCAATCGAGGCACGAATCGTAATGTTCATGCTTGGTGACAGGTAAACCGTGATGTCTCCAACGGCCGTTTGCAATATCGAATCGGAGCGCACGCCGTTAGACGAAACGAATTTCGCAATGATTCCGCCAGACCCAGTTTCGACTCGGGCTGAGGGAACGCCATCAAGCTCGACACTGCCGCTGCCGGTATCGGCATTGACCGATCCCTTCGCCGACGCCAGATGGATGCCGCCACCGCCGCTCTCGATCTCGACCGGTCCGCCCAGGTCTCCCAGATCAATGCTGCCTCCACCGGTGGTCGCTTTCAAATTTCCATCGCAATGCTGTACCTGTATGCTGCCGCCACCCGTTTCCAAAACCGCTCCTTGCAGGCCGGAGACAATCACCACGCTGCCACCTCCGGTTTCAGCACTGATTTTGCCTTTCGCCGACGCGACCCGAATGCTCCCTCCGCCCGTTTGCAGCCTGACGTCTCCGCCTACGCTTCCAACATCAATGTTTCCGCCTCCAGTTTCGGCATTGACTGCGCCCCCCAAATCATCGAGATGAATGCTGCCGCCGCCGCTTTGGGTATCAAGGCGTCCACCGATTGCCGTTGCTGTCACATTTCCGCCTTGGGTTTCTATTTTGACTGCATCCATATCGCGCGGAACCTTAATCACAAATTCGCCCGAGAATTTGTGGGAGTCCGTTCCATGGCATTCACCCACAATCCATGCTGTGTCGCCTTTTACCGAGGCAATAATCTTGTACAAATCGAACTGATGACGCGCGGATTCTTCGGACGAAGTATGCGCGCGATTGCGAATCGAATAGGTGATGCCTTGCTGGGAGCCGCCCTCTATCCGGACCGAGCCAATGTCCACCCTGACCCGGAGGTTGCGTGCTGCCGGCAACGAGCCGGTCATTTCGCGAGTCCAATTCGCGCCGTCACGGTAAATGCGGGTTTCCTGCGCGTGCAACAGCGGCAAGAATAGCAGCAGCGCCGCGACGATTTTAGTGAGTTTGTTCAACATGTTTTTCCTTTTCGGAGTTAAGCAAAATTCAAATTCAACAAATTTTCAAGCCAACCCCAACCCTTCCTCGACGTCATCCTGAGGGACTTTAGTCCCGCTGGATCTCGCGCCTACTACCAGAGCAGTCGGCGCCAGCCGCTGCCCCGAAACCCTTCAATCTATTTCCGGCATTTGCGCCAAAAGTGTGCGAGCTTGCGACTTGATATACACGTTGTGATCACTGGCTGCCAGCTTTTGCAAGACAATGCGCACGCTGCTGTCCGCACGGACGGGTTCAACTAAGCGCAACGCCTCGGTTCGAACGCCAGGATTTGAATCTGACATCAATCCTTCGAGCACAGCGTCGCGCACCCGAAGATCATCCTTTACGAACGGCCCCAGCCCATCCAGCGCCTTCAGCCGCACGCCAGGATTCGAGTCATAGCGCAACGCATACATCAGCGCTTCGCGAACATGAGGGTCGCTCGGTTGCTGCGTAAGCAAATCCACGGAATCCATGCGCACGCCGGAGTTGTAATTGTTGCGCGCCGCATAAAGCAGCAATTGCTGTATACGCTCGTCGTTCAGCGACCCTTGTGTCTGCTGGGTCGAAACCGTGTCGTATTGAATGCTGACCTGCTTGCTTCCCGGTTGTTGGGTAATAGAGCGGATCCCGCTGATGGAAGATTCTGATGGCGATTGGCTTGTAACAGCTGCGGAGTTGGAAAGGTTCCCGGCACCGCCGCCTGCAATTTTGTAAGTCGCCCCGATGCCACCCGCGAAACCGACTATTAAGAGCATGGCAGCAAGGGCCGGGGAGAATCGCATCTGCTGGAGCCATGCAGTGGGATCAATAATGAAGCGCCGCCAAAAGCGGTTCTGTTCGGTCGTCTCCAGCGCTTCTTGAAGTTTCATGCGCGAAGAGGCAAGCAGGTTAGGAGAAGGCTCGGCTACTTCAGATTGCGAGATCGAAGTCCGGAATTGCCGGACACTTTGGAGTTCAGCCGCGCAATTCGTGCAGCGCGCTACATGTTGCTCCAATTCATAGCGGGCATCGTCCGCCACTTCGTCGTAAACGTAGAGCAGAATGTTTTCTTTAACCCATTCGCATTTCATAGTTCGCTTCCCTCTTCAAACCCACATCCCGCACCGACAGCACCGTTCACCGCAAGTCAGTCAGCGCCCCCCGCAATTTCTGCGTCGCCCGGAACAGGGTGTTCTTAGCCGTCTCTTCCGTCGTGTTCAACATCTCGCCCACGGTTCTCAATTTCAGCCCTTGATAGTGCTTCAACTCAAACACCATGCGTTCGCGCGGAGTCAACTTATCGAGCGCGCGATTGATGCGCCCGCCCAGTTCCCGCCGCATCAGGTCCATCTCAGGATTCGCCCCGGACCGCCCGTCTGCCACTCGATCGAGAACGTCGTACTGCTCGCCGCTAGAATCCGTGGCGACCGGCGCGTCTTCCTTCCGCACCTGCCTCTTGCGCAAATGGTCAAGGCAAAGATTGGTCACGATGCGATAGATCCAGGTATAAAAAGAGCATTCGAAACGAAAACTTCCCACGCTCTTATAGGCCTTGAGAAAGGCCTCCTGATAAATGTCCTGCGCTTCGTGGGCCGAGCCGGTCAGGTGCATCGCCAGCCGCAGCACCGCCTGATCGTAGTGCCGCACCAGTTCCTCGAACGCCGCGCGATTGCCACGTTGCGCTTCGCGGACTAACTGCGTATCGTCAATGCGGCTCAGACTTTGTCCAGCCATTTGGCCCCGCGTCCGGGGGTCCCACGTTCTGCCGTTATCTCCCGCCCGCTCACGGATTGTATTTGGAGGGGAGCACCTGCCAATCGTTAATGGGATGGCCCACGCATCGGCCGGCATATTTGTCCTGAACCTCGTCTAAACTTCGTCGCAAACCGGGCGCCTTAGCCGTTCTCCCGTTGCGTAGTTTTAGACGTGCCAGAACCCAGAGAGTAAGCAGGAATTATAGGGTAAATAGGAGGCTGGCCCAGGGGATTCGGAGCGGTAAGCCCCTGTATCGGGCGGTATTTACGAACTCCACCCAAAATCTGTCATCCCGACCGGAGCGCAGCGGAGTGGAGGGACCTGCTTTCCGCGGGGGCCAGGCCACGGTCTCTTATCCTGACATCATTAACTCCGATGCCCTAGGATTCCTTGCAGACCTCGATGAGGTGCCCCTCGCTGTCGCGGATTTCGAAGAACTGCATGTCACCGCCCTCTTGAATCGGTCCCGGGAGAACACCACGACTGGTGAGGTGCTCGTGCCCTTTCTTCAGCTTGTTGCAGAAAATGACGGAAGCGACTGGCGACGGTCTATCGAAGCCCGCTTGCTCCTCTTCCGCTTTGGCACTCAATAGAATTGTGGGCGCATCGTGACCCGGAAGCTGGAGGGCAATGTCGGACGGCAGCTGACAGTCCCAATCCGGCGGAACTTTTGCCACCTTGCAATCAAACGCATCGGTCCACCAACGCTTGGCCCCTTCAACATCCGCGTAGACTAGTGTCAGTGAATCCGTATAGAACAGCGGCATAGCAATCCCACAATACCATTGCGATTCGTGCGATCTGACCCGTGAAGGGCCTTAGCGACCGACCAGCGTCGCGTGAAACGCTGGGTATCTTGCCCCTTCCAGCTTGACCTTTGACGAGGCGTCTTCGAGGGCTTGAATATCGTTGGGGGTTAGTTCAACTGCCGCCGCTCCAAGATTCTCTTCCAGCCGCGCCAGCTTCGTTGTGCCAGGAATCGGAACGATCCACGGCTTCTTCGCAAGCAGCCAGGCCAGTGCGATTTGCGCGGGAGTGGCCTTTTTCTGTTCTGCGAAGGAGGTGATCACATCTACCAAAGCCTGGTTCGCTTTGAGATTCTCTGTACTGAATCTGGGTACGATATTGCGAAAATCCGTAGTATCGAACTTCGTATCCGCATTGATCTTGCCTGTCAGGAAGCCCTTGCCCAGCGGGCTGAAGGGAACAAAACCAATCCCAAGTTCCTCAAGGGTTGGCATCACCGTCTCTTCCGGCTCTCGCCAGAAAAGCGAGTACTCGCTCTGGAGCGCCGCGACCGGCTGAACCGCGTGGGCGCGGCGAATCGTCTTTGCAGCCGCTTCCGACAAACCGAAGTGCTTCACCTTGCCGACGCGAATCAGGTCTTTTACAGCCCCGGCAACATCCTCGATCGGAACGTTCAGATCTACGCGATGTTGGTAGAAAAGATCAATCGCATCCACCTTCAACCGCCTCAACGATTCCTCAGCGACCTGCTTGATGTGCTCCGGCTGGCTGTTCAGAGAGTTCCACTTGCCGCCGTCATCGGGATTGGCTTGCCATCCAAACTTCGTTGCGATGGCGACCTTGCCTCGAAACGGAGCAAGAGCCTCGCCTACAAGTTCTTCGTTCGTGAACGGACCGTACACTTCTGCGGTGTCGAAGAACGTCACGCCGTTTTCGACAGCCGCCCGGATCACAGAAATACCCTGTTGCTTGTCCACAGCAGGGCCGTAGCCGAAGCTCAGTCCCATGCAGCCGAAACCGATGGCCGATACCTCCAGATTGCTTTTTCCAAGTTTGCGCTTTTGCATTGTGTCTCCTCCCGGAACCGCTCGGTGGACATTTTAATAATTAGGACGACCTGCGTCAGATCGACGGCGCAATTCCACCATGCGTTGAATCGCCGCACCTACTGAGTAGCCGATCGTGCCAATTATTACTTGCATGAAGAAGAGCTTATCGCCGCACTGTGATGCGAAATCTGTGTCACGCCAGTTCTGGATCTGACAGTCTCTCGTAAAGAAGTGCTCGACAACACTTGAATGAAAGAGAACGCTTCCTGTTGAGTGCCACATCAGCACTCGCACGACGAGTGCAATCAATGCTGGAATCCAAACCCATACCGCGGATCTCTTTGTGAACGTGTCGCAGACGAGATACCCGACCCACAGGCCAGTAGTGAAGACGAGCAAGAACAGGTGGTCAGAATAAAACCGTTGCGGACTTGTGGAAAAGGCAATACGGCGCACCATCGGATACACGATTGCCGATGAAATAAGGAGCGCCAGCATCGGAATGGTAAGTGTTGCGATGACTAGATGAAATATGAACGCGAGCACCGGTTTCATCTTTCTCACCGGGAAGGTGCTGCCAGAATTGTATTTGGCAGCAGGCCAATAGTCCCATTTTCGTCCGGAATCCAGGGTGCCGCTTTTTACTCCGCAGCTTCCTTCTCAATCACAACTCTCAAGTGCGCCGTCACATCCTTGTGCAGCTTGATGGGGACGGTAAACTCGCCCACGGTTTTCAGCGGCTCGTGAACCTGAATCTTTCTGCGATCCAAGTCGAAGCCTTTCTTGGCGAGCGCATCCGCGATGTCACCGGACGTGACTGATCCGAAAAGCTGGTCATGCTCGCCAGTCTTTCGCTGGAACGAGACGAAAACGCCTTCCAATTGCTTGGCCAAGGCTTCAGCGCTCGACTTTTCCTTTGCAGTGCGGCGGACGGTCGCCGCCTTCATCTGTTCGATGACGGCCTTGTTGCCGTGGGACGCTTCAATCGCGAGCTTGCGCGGCAGTAAATAATTGCGTCCGAAACCTTCGGCGACTTTTACCACATCGCCGCGTGAGCCGAGCTTTGCGACATCTTCTTTCAGAATGACTTCCATAAGACTCCCAGTAAAATTTTGTTGGTGATGAGAGGCAGTTCTCAGCTATCCGTTTCTACCCCGCCCGTCCCGCAAACGGCAGCAAGGCAATATTCCGCGCCTGCTTGATTGCCAACGACAAACGCCGCTGATGGGGCGTGCATACCCCGTCAGCCGCCGTGGGACAATCTTGCCGCTCTCCGCCACGAACTGCGCGAGCAGGCGCACGTCTTTGTAATTGACGGCCTCAATTTTTTCCGTGCAGAACTTGCAAACTTTCTTGCGGCGAAAATATTTCCGGCCGCCTGGTCCTCCGCCTTCCCGCCCGCCGCCACCGGGACGTGGAGGACGCCGCTCACCGCGATCAGGACGGTCACCGCCAAAAGACCTCTCTCCGGAAGGGCGTTCGCCCGCCGGACGGTCGCCTGAAGGACGTTCGCCGGTGGACCCGGCAGTTGCAGTTGGTGCTGGTCTAGTTTCGTCAGCCATATTGCTCCTTAAAAGATGTCGTTGGTCGTTCGTCTTTGGTCGTTGGCTTAAGGCGTTGGCTTCCTAACGTTGGTGTTGGCGTGGGTCGAACGTTTTTGCGAACGACCAACGACCAACGACGGGGTTCCTACGCCGTTACCGCAGGCGCTTCCGGCGCGGCTTCTTCCGGCGTAATCGGCGCGGGCGGAGCCTTGCGGCGGGCGTCTTTGATCGCCTTGATCTTGTCCAAACGCTTCTGCTCTTCGTCAATGCGCACGGTTATAAATTTAATCACCGGCTCCGTGACCCTCAGCCGCCGTTCGAGTTCGTGGACCAGTCCCCCGCTTCCCTCAACTGTAAGGAGCATGTAAAGGCCGTCATGAAAACGGCGCACCATGTAGGCGAGTCGGCGCTTGCCCATTTTTTCCACGCTCTTGACCGCTCCGCCCGACGAAGTTACCGCAGTTTCCAGCGTAGAAATCAGCTTGTCCTGATCTTCTTCCGGCATGTCCGGCCGCACGATAAACATTAGTTCATAAGTACGATTCATTTATTCTTCTCCAAATCCTAATTCTTGAGCGCTTGTCATCCGCGAAAGCCGAGAGCCCCTACTTCCCGCCCTGATCTTGCCCTTCCGGCTTGCGGTTAAAGAAGTTCATCGCCGCAGATTCCCCTTGCGCGAAAATCATCTTCACCGCTTCGATTGCCGCCCCGACCATTTCATCCACCGTCTTCAGTTGCGCCTTCTTCATCGGAGACAACAAATAACTCATCCCATCTTCTACTTTGCGATTCGGAGCAACTCCCATCCGAATTCGCAAAAAATCCTGAGTGCCCAACGCGCCAATAATGGACTCCACCCCGTTGTGGCCCGCCGAACTTCGACGACGATGAATCCGAATCGCTCCCAGGGGAAAATCCAATTCATCATGAATCACGATCAAATCCGTTTCCGGACTGATCTCATTCTTCGTCACCAGTTCATGAACCGAAATGCCGCTCAGGTTCATGAAAGTTTCCGGCTTCGCCAACAACGCCATCTCCGAACCGATTTCAATTCGCGCCGTCAGCGCGCGGCACTGGCGATTTCTGATCTCCGCGCCAAAGTCATTCGCAATCGCATCCACCGCGAGAAAGCCGACGTTGTGAGGCGTGAACTGATATTCGATTCCCGGATTGCCAAGTCCCACAATCAGCTTCACGACGGCTCAGCATCCGCTCAAACGGCAAACGCTTCGAGCCTGACGGGCGCGGCCTGCCCTGAGCGAAGTCGAAGGGACGCCCGTCTCTCCATAAACGATTGCCATTATTTCTTTTCCTTCTTCTCGCCCTTCTCGGCGGCAGGTTCGGCGCCTTCTTCTGTCTCCTGCTTGCCTTTCTTGATGACCTCCGGTTCCGACGGCGTAGCGCCCGCTTCCGCAGCCACAACTTCCGGAGCAGCCACAACCTCTTCCTTGACCGATACGACGTGAGCCACCGGCTGATTCTCATCGGTGAGGAATGTGAGCTTCTCGCCATGAGGAAGATCGGAAACACGCAAAACTTTTCCCATCACCAGTTCGCTGACATCCGCCTCGATCGAACTCGGGATATCGGCAGGCAGACACTCGATTTCCACTTCACGCAAAATCTGCTCCAGAATTCCGCCCTGTTGCTTGACGCCCGCAGCTTCGCCCTTAAGGATGATCGGCACCTTAACCGTCAGCGCGCGGTCCATCGCGATCCGCTTGAGGTCAATGTGCAGCAAAGCGCCCTTGATGGGCTCGTACTGCCAATCCACAATCATCGCTTTCGATCGCTCGCCGCCATGCAGCGCCAGATCGAAAATTGTGTTGTGTCCGGTTTGCGAATGAAGAATGCGCAACACCTGTTTCGGATCAAGGCTGACGGACAGAGAGTCCTTGCCCGCGCCATAAAGAACTCCGGGCACTTTGCCGCCACGCCGCACGCGCCGGGCATCATTCTTGTTTCCCGATTCCCGCGATTGAGCCTCTAATAGATTCGTTTCCGTTGCAGTCGCCATAGTGTAAGAATCCTATTTACAAAAATAATTTACTGACAGATGTCTCTTCGTGAATGGACTGAATTGCGCGTCCAATCAATCCCGCAATGGAAAGCACTTTAATCTTCGATTGGGCCTTCGCATCCGTGGTCAGCGGGATGGTATTGGTAACGATGACTTCCTGAATGCAGGACTTCGAAATGTTTTCCACCGCCGGCCCGGAAAGCACGGGATGCGAACAGCATGCATAAACCGCGCTGGCCCCCGCATCCATTAACGCGGCAGCGGTCTTCACCAGCGTCCCGGCCGTGTCAATCAGATCGTCAATGATCAGGCAAGTGCGGCCTTCCACGTCTCCGATCACGTTCATAATTTCGGCAACGTTCATCTCCACGCGGCGCTTATCCACGATTGCCAGCGGAGCATCAATCTTTTTCGCGAAAAATCTGGCGCGCTCCACGCCGCCCGCGTCCGGCGAAACGACAGTTAAATTCGGCAGCGTCAGTTTTCTGAAATAATCCACCAGCACCGGCGATGCGAATAAATGGTCCACCGGAATATTAAAAAATCCCTGTAACTGCGGAGTGTGCGGGTCAATGACCAGCGCCCGATGCGCGCCCGCAGTCGTCAACAAATCGGCCACCAGCTTTGACGAAATCGGCACCCGCGGCTTATCTTTGCGATCCTGGCGCGCATAGCCGTAATAAGGAATCACCGCTGTGATGCGCCTCGCTGAAGCCCTCTTCAGAGCATCCAGAATCAGCAACAACTCCATCAAATTGCCATCCACCGGAAAGCACGTCGGCTGCATGACAAAAACATCTGCGCCCCGCACATTCTCCTGAATCTGAACGTAGGCCTCGCCGTCGGCAAACCGCGTAATCAGCGCCTGGCCACGGGTCATACCGAGGAAAGCGCAAACCTCGTCGCAAAGCGCTTCGTTGGCAGTGCCACAGAAAATCTTGAACTTCTCGTCCACGCGGGCTCGCTGAGGCTTGCGGTCTTTTTCTTCAGGCGTCACGTGAGCCTTCTTTTCCGTCGCTGTCGCAAGAGTTGCCATAAGTAAGCTCTCGGCTGTCAGCTTTCAGCTCGACTCCGGTGCTCCAAGCTGAGAGCTGACGGCTGAGAGCTGATAGCGTTTCTGGCTGGGCCGCTAGGATTCGAACCTAGACAAAGTGCTCCAAAGGCACTTGACCTACCATTAGTCGACGGCCCAGTACTTTCCCTTGACTCGCAATTCAGAGTTCTAGTTCTGGGAACAGTCAACACTTTACTTCAAACTAAGAACTGGGAACCAGGAACTTTTTCCAATATCGCGGGCGTGACATCGTCATGGTCGCTTCGGACTTAACGCCAATCTGTGCCAGTTTCCCAACCGCCTTCGCTGCGGCGGTGCCGGACCCAAACAGTCCATAAACTACCGATCCCGACCCAGACAACGATGCATAGACCGCCCCGGCGCGCTCAAGCACACTTTTCACCTCGCGCAATTCGGGATATTTAGGGAAAACAACCTTTTCGAAGTCGTTTCCAATCCCGGTACGGACGAGGTCGAGAAGCGGGGTCTCGGCCCGGCCCCTGCCTTTACTCACAGGGACACCGGATGCACTACTCAGCCAGGCAGACATCCTACGGCTGAACAAATCAATTCTATCGGACGGATCGAAGCCGGTCAATTCGGCGTCGTCGTTCACCTTGTGGGGACGGGCACTCTTGTGAGCCTGCCCTGAGCGAAGTCGAAGGGTCGGAGCCGAGCTTTGCTCGGGAGGATTTTGTTTGCCACTTTGCCGCGATACCGATCTCGCGGCACCAGTCATTCCCAAATCCCAATCCGCAAACGCCTGGGGAGTGGACACGCTGAGCTCCGGCAAAGCCACCACGCAATGAACCGGCGGCAAATCCGGCAACGGATAAACCTCTTCTCCCCTACCCGTTCCCAGCACCGTCCCACCAATAAAAAACAACGGCAAGTCCGATCCAACTTCTCCTGCGATCCGCAACTTATCGGCAAGCGACAACCGCTTCTTCCACGCAATCTCCAACCCCAACAAAGCCGCCACAGCATTCCCGGACGCCCCTCCCAATCCACCTTGCACCGGCAACCGCTTCTCGATCTCAATTACAACGCGCCCGCGCGCCCCAAGCGCTTCCATTGCACGCTCAACAATCCGCCAGCAGGTATTCGATTGGTCCTTCGGAACCCGCGGATCATCGCAACGAATCTCAATCCCCGTCCCGCGACTCTCCTTCACGCGAATCACATCATGCAAAGCAATAGTCTGATAAACAGTCCGAAGCTCATGAAATCCATCCGGACGAAGCCCCCCAATGCAAAGCCCAAGATTAATCTTCGCGAACGATCGAATTGCGACAGCCATGCCCCTGCATTAAACCACGCTTTGGCGCGTCAGCGTTACGCCCGAACCTCGATCGCCGTACTTGATCTTCCCCTGCCCCACCCACTAAAAGAAGACCGACCGGCGGCGGATTGGGATACTGACACCGAAGAGCTCAAACCAAAATTTGTCATGCCGAGCGAAGTTGAGTTTCCGCTCGCGGAAGCTCAAAGAGTCGAAGCACCCCTATCCCCCAGAAATCGCCAACGCCCAATCCGCTTCCCTTTTAGACGTCATCCCGAAGCTCGGCGTACTATAGCCGAGAGACGGATCTCGCGCGTACAACCCTAACCCTCACCCTCGCCGCTTATAATGCACCGCAAACTCAAACCCCGGATTCGGTGGAAACAATTCCGCCACCTTCCTCAAGCGCTCCGCCATCGCCGCCGGCGTCAACAACGTGTAATCCCGCTCTCGCAAGTCCTGATAATCCACATCTATAAATAAAGACAGCAGGTAGATCGAAATCGCGTCCGAAAACGCCGCCGCGAAATATTCATTCTTGTGCTTCTCGGCGCTCGGCCCCGGCTCCATTGCTAATTTGCGTGACTCAGTTGCATCCAACGACGTTTCTCCGCGGACGCGGCTCTCCGCCTGCTTCCAAACCAGATCGGCGAATTCCCGCGAAACGCCCGCCTTCTCGACTACCGCATGTCCTACGTTGATATAGAACTCGAACGCCACCGAAAACTTATCATCCATCAACCGCGTCGAAATAAACACGCACTGCGAACCGCCTAATTCCAGATTGCGATGGCAGACGGCATCGTCGCTAAGCGCCACGTCGTAGCGGTCGGCAATCACCGTTTCCTCGCCCTGATTCACCGTGAGCGGAACAAAGTAATAAGCCTTGCCGCGCAACGCAGCCGCTGCTGAGTCAGGAACAGCCGCCACCATCCGCTCCAAATCTGACTTCGCCACGGACACTTCGCCCGATGAAGCAAAGGAAATCCCATTCGCAGCCTGCGAAACGGGAGACTGCCGGACAACTTCCGCCGGGGAACGCGTGATCACTGATGCAGCTTGCGCCATAGCGATTATTCTAGCGTATACGCGGATTTGGGACGGGCGATCGGGTCCGCGAAGGCAAATGCAGTTTGATTTGTCGGGGGGTCCGTTGAGGCGCGGGAAGTGTGTTCATCACGAAACGACATCACAAATGCTAAAAAGATGCTAAAATAGCACCATGATTGATGTCGCGCAGGATATTCATTCGCTCACGACTTTCAAGCGCAAGTCTTTGGACTTGATGAAGCGGATGAAGAAAACCGGACGGCCTTTGGTGCTAACAGTGAATGGCAAAGCGGAAGCTGTGTTGCTCGATGCCAAGGATTACCAGCACGTGGCTGAGCATCTCGACGCGATTGCAAACATCCGTCAGGGACTGACGGAAGCCGAGCGGGGCCTGGGTCAACCCGCCAAAGAGGTTTTCGACCAGATAAGGCGTGAGACGCGATCGAGGAAATGAGCTATCTCATCGTCCTGACTCCGAGAGCAGAGCACGATCTCAGAACAATTCATGCCCACATCTTTAAGCAAGCACCGGACGCAGCCGATCATTGGCTGGACCGTGCCGAGCGAGCGGTTGATAGTCTGAGCCATCATCCAGAGCGCTGCCCACTGGCTCCGGAGAGCGGTTCATTCGACGAACCCATCCGTGAGCTACTTCTTGGCAGGGGCAATCGAGGTATCTATCGGTTCCTATTCGTTGTTCGTGACAAATCCGTCCACATATTGCACATTCGCCATGGATCCATGCTCCCATTGCTACCGCCGGATGAGTAATTGAAAACGGCGAGTAGTCAGCGGGAATTCGGCAAATCAAAATAAAGCAGGTCTCTCCACTGCGCTTCGCTCCGGTCGGGATGACAGTGTTATTCAAGCCATTACAGCGGTATATTTCCATGCTTCTTGGGCGGGAGCTTTTCTCTCTTGGTTCCCAGCATCGCCAGCGCTTGAATAAGCTTTTTTCGCGTGTTCCTTGGCTGGATGACGGCGTCCACGTATCCGCGTTCGGCGGCTACGTAGGGGTTGGCGAAGCGCTCGCGGAATTCTTCGATTTTTCCTGGCGTAGCTGGTCGCGATTCGCGGCGGCGTCCAGGTCGCGCTTATAGACGATGTCCACTGCGCCTTCTGGTCCCATTACGGCAATTTCGGCGGTCGGCCATGCATAATTCACATCCGTGCGGATGTGCTTTGACGCCATCACGCAATAAGCTCCGCCATATGCTTTTCGTGTAATCACGGTGATTTTGGGACTGTGGCTTCGGCGAACGCAAAGAATAACTTCGCGCCGTGCCGGATAATTCCGCCATATTCTTGATTTGTTCCGGGCAAAAATCCTGGAACATCTTCAAAAGTGATCAATGGGATATTGAAGCAGTCGCAGAAGCGTACAAACCGCGCGCCTTTGACCGACGCATTGATGTCGAGCGTCCCAGCCAGCATCGCTGGCTGGTTGGCCACGATTCCGACGGGCTGTCCATTCAGCCGCGCGAATCCCACTACGATGTTCTTCGCGTAGTGCTCATGGACTTCGAAGAAGTATCCATCATCCACGACACCGTGAATCACGTCTTTCATGTCATAAGGAAGATTGGATTGCTCGGGAACGATGCTGTCGAGAGCGGCATCGGCGCGGTCAATGGGATCCGTGCAAGGCTTCCGCGGCGGATCGTCGAGATTGTTGGACGGCAAAAAGCTAAGCAGTTCGCGCACCATCGCCAGGCATTCTTCGTCATCGTGGGCCATGAAGTGGGCGACGCCTGAAATTTCATTATGAGTCGTGGCTCCGCCGAGCTGGTCTTTGGTGACGTCTTCGTGCGTGACCGTCTTGATCACATCGGGCCCAGTGATGAACATGTAGGAAGTCTTGTCCACCATGAGGATGAAATCAGTGATCGCGGGCGAGTAAACGGCGCCTCCCGCGCAAGGCCCCATGATCGCGGAAATTTGCGGAATCACGCCGCTGTAAAGCGTGTTGCGCAGAAAAATATCCGCGTAGCCTGCCAGCGACACGACACCTTCTTGTATGCGGGCTCCCCCGGAATCGTTGAGTCCAATTAATGGCGCGCCCATCTTGGCCGCGAGATCCATGATTTTCACGATCTTTGCCGCGTTGGCTTCGGAGAGCGATCCGCCAAAAACCGTAAAATCCTGCGCGAAAATAAAAATCAGGCGGCCGTCAATGCGTCCGTAGCCGGTGATGAAGCCGTCGCCATAATATTTCTGTTCGGCCATGCCGAAGTCGTTGGAGCGGTGGGTGACGAGTTTATCGGTCTCCTCGAACGTGCCGTCATCGAGCAGGAACTCGATGCGTTCGCGGGCAGACATCTTGCCTGCTTTATGCTGCCGGTCTCGGCGCTGCGCGCCTCCGCCATCTTCGGCGAGATGGTTGCGCTTCTGGAGTTCAGCCAGTTTTTGTTCGAGATTCATTGCGGGACGATTATAGCGGCAGGAAGGGTTGGGAAGCGGCTACGGTGGATGCGGAGCGTTGCTGCGCTGGACAGCCGGAGGCTGTCCTACGCGTGCGTCGTGATTTTGCTATTCCATGCTTGAGCCCATAGGCTCGTAGCGGTACTTCTTGCCATCCCAGAAAAGTACAGCGGTCATTTGATCGCCGCCTTTTTCTTCGACGTAGATGGCCATCATCTTCTTTTTTCTGATCTGATACTTCTTTACGGTGACCCCTTTGTACGGCAAGTTAACGATGACGAATTTCGATGCCGGAGAAGGGGACCGCCATCCGTCCTTTCCCGAACCGTGAATTATCAGGAGCGCCAGAGCGCGGTCCTCTGGGATGTCAGTCGAGAATCCGGTGGTGACTTTTGGATTTCCATAACCAAAAAAAGTGTAATAAGGGTCAAGGACAACAAAATCTTTGTCTGCCTGGTCCGCCATGGGATTCTTGCAGCGCGCCGGAATCACAATGTCGTCCACGCCATCTCCATTGAAGTCGGCCACGAGCGGTTGGATCCCCATCAGGCTGCAACTCAATCCAAATTCCTTTTGAACAAAGTCGTTGGTAACTACAGAACCAGGGGACGGCGGTTTGGCGGCATCTTGTTGAGCCAAAAAAGTTACCGGCTGAACAAGCACGATGAAACTCAGAAGCAATAGAAAGCGAGGTGACTGCATGATCTCTACTCTAGCTCTGATCCACGCACGAAGGTAGAGGCAATACAGATGCTGTGTTACTTCCGGAAGTGCTCCCAGCCTTTGGGTGTCAGTTTTCGGGATTTACGATGACTTGCCAAGATCATCCCTTGTCCACGGATAATGCGTCCGATTTCCGTGAGCGGAATATTCGCGATACGGGTTGGCACCCGGCGGCTGAGTGGGGCAGTGAAAAGCAGTTCGTAGTCTTCGCCTCCGTGTAATACCTCCCGGATATCTACCGGCTCCCGCAACTTTCCGTGCCGGGCACGAGGTATCGCCTCCGCAGTTATCTCCGCTCCGACGCCACTCTCTTCACAGATATGGCTAAGGTCGGTGGAAAGCCCGTCGCTTATATCAATCATGGATGACGCCAAACCTCTTTCCCGCAGGATGCGTCCGACTTCGAGACGAGGGATGGGATACAAATATCGGTCCAAATCTTCGGACGGAATACTTCTCTTGTGGCCTTTAAGCAGCATCCGCAGCGTGGTAGCTGCCCCACCCAAGGTTCCGGTTACGTAGATGCGATCCCCCGGCTTGGCACCTGAGCGAAGGATGGCCCTTCCTTTTGGAACAGAGCCGAGAACGATGATGTCGGCGAGGATTTTTCCGCGGAGATTTAGTCGTATCGCCACCCGCCAGGGTGACCTTGAACTCATCCGCAAGTTCGAGCAATCCACGGAGAAATTCGTCTACCCACGATTGGGACAGGGTTCCGGGAAGCGCTAGAGACAGAAAAGCAGCTAGCGGTATTCCTCCCATGGCCGCGATATCACTCAGTCCTCGCAAGAGGCAGCGATGCCCAATTGAAGCCGCTGGATTGCAAGTTCCGGACGGAAATGAACCTCCTCCAGGCTGAAATCGGTGGTGACCAATGCTTCATGGCCGGCCGGAATTTGAACGGACGCACAGTCGTCCCCGATTCCGATGATTCCCCGCACCCGGCCAGCACGCTGGCGTATACGACGGATGAGGGCTTTTTCGGGAAGAGGCAAGGCAAGCTAATGATATCTGACAGATTATCGGCCAGTCTTGAACAGGAAGACATAACGTTATCCCGATTCGGACGCAGGGCAGCCGACGCCCTGTCCGATCCATTTTGCAAGCCGTTCGCGGATTCCAACTTTGCTTCATCGAGGAAACCAGAACCGCATGACGCATAATCTTAACCTTTGCTGTAGGTGGGGAAAAGCGTTTCGGCCGTACAGGTCGAATATGAGGAAATGCTTATGTTTGGAAAACCTGTTCCGTTAAAATTTGACGGGCAGAATGAATCGCGTAGTTCGGCCGGCCTCGGTTTTGCCCCGGCACGGCCTTATTCTGAAAGGAGAAACAGAATGAATATTTTTCGGATCGTTACTCTGGCACTCATTCCAGGCCTGTGGTTCGCTAGCATGGCTGTAGCGCAGGAAAGGACAATTGAGCGTTCGGACCTGCCGCCAAAGGTCGAGCAAAAGGTCGCCACCCTGAGTGAGGGGACAACGATTCTCGGTTTTTCAAAGGAACGAGAGAATGGCCAAACTGACTACGAAGTTCAGATGGCGGTGGACGGCCATAGCAAAGACGTCCTCATGGATTCTGGCGGAACGGTGCTCGAAGTGGAAGAACAGATCGCCCTCGCTTCGCTTCCTCCAGTCGTTAGAGATGGACTCCAAACAAAGGCGGGACGAGGGAAACTTATAAAAGTGGAGTCCATCACCAAACACGACAAGCTCGTGGCATACGAAGCGCAAGTCAGGAACGGCGCGAGAAGAACAGAGGTTCAGGTCAGTCCGGACGGGAAATCCCTAAGCCACGAAGAATAGAATCCGGCTTACGCCCCGATGCTTCAAACTGCGTCCGCCGCTCCTCCCGTGAGCGGCCATGGACGGGCGTTCCACCGCCACAATGAGTCTGGCAAAGTACAACGGAGTAATCCGGCTAAAGGACATGGCCGATTACTCATCCTTGGTAACAAATTTTGGCCGTCTTGCCTCGTTGACACGGGGAACCTACTTTGTTACCTTTGCCCATCAGTCTCCCAGACTTGGTTTGCCGGGCTAAGTGCTGTATCCAGTTTGGATTGCAGCAGAAAGCATGATCTCGGTGATCCTTTGGCCAGTGAATTTGTAAGGACGTGTTCTTTACCGGAATGGGAACCAGGCCAGGTTCCACATTGGGCAAGGCTTTCCGTCGAAAGCCGCCGCCCGGTAGCTGGATTCAATTTTTAGCGAGAGAGGGAATTATTGAGTAAGCGTTGTTACATTCTTTTCGTCGCGCGGGGTGAAGATGGGCAGCTTCGGAAGATTCCGATTCCGCTTACCTACCTTTACATCCTGACGGCAGGCATGGCGATTGGAATCTTTAGCCTTACCGGCATTGCCAGTTCATACACGCGGATGCTGTTGAAAGTCTCGCATGATAACGAACTACGCACCCAAAAAGAGGCGCTTACGAGCCGCTATTCAACCTTGGAAAAGGTGGCCCAGGAGCGAGATGTTCAAGTGGCCTCGCTCGGTTCTCTGGCGAGCGAAGTTTCCACTCTTTATGGACTGAAATCTGACCCCAGTTTGATGCCAGGTTCTTCCGACTCAAAGAACATTCAGGAGGCGCAAGTCACCTCCTCGCTGGATCGTCTTTATGTGTTGAAAACTTCGGCCTTGAGCGGTGCAACTACTACTGGCATTTCCCTCGGACTGACCCGCGACGCCACCACTTCGGAATGGCTTCGCGCCAACGCTGCCCCGAACCTTTGGCCGGTCGAGGGCCCTGTGACTGGTTCTTTCGGAGAGCGGATTGATCCATTTAACGGCGAAGGCGCTTTCCATAGCGGCGTTGATATTGGTTCATCTTATGGGCAGGCCATCATTGCTCCGGCAGATGGGGTGGTGCAGTTCGCTGACTTCATGGGTGGATACGGCCGAGCCATCGTCCTTAATCACGGCCATGGAATCACGACCCGCTACGGACATTTGTCGAACTTCGCTGTGGTTACCGGCCAGCACGTTCGTCGCGGAGACACGATCGGATACGTTGGATTGAGCGGTCGCAGCACCGGCCCTCATCTGCACTATGAAGTCCGCATCAACGATACCCCGGTGAATCCCTACAAGTACCTGCGGATGACTGTAGCGAATGTCGGCGGTTTCCCGGCGGGAAGCTGAGGAAAGCTGTCAGCACTCAGTAGTCAGCATTCACCTCTGGAGTGATCCCACCTGACGCCTTTGGTGCGAAAAGGCGCCCTTCCCATGTGTGGGGGCAAAATGAAGGCTCGTCCAGGGATAAATGCTGAGTGCTGAACGCTGAGAGCCGAATGCTCGCTGCTCTACTGCCTTAACCCCATCCAGCGCTCCGAAACCACGATCGAGTTGCCCGGATTATGGGGATCGTAGCGGACCGAGGTCGGCACGCCGAGGCGGCAGGAATGAAGGTTGATTCGCTGCCTTAGATAGGTCACGTCCTGCGAAGCTTCGTAGGAAACACCCGCAACGTCATATTGGAAGATCAGGAAGGTCGCGAAGTTCTCCTCGGCGGCCTTCTGCTCTTGTACGTCAATGACGGTGCCATCCGTGATGCGCCCAACCTGATCAAGCCATTCCCGGCGCTTGGTTTCCAGTTCTTTTGCGGTCTTAGCCTTCGGACGGAACAGAAAATAACCAGTGAGCGCCGCGGCAACGCTGCCTGCGGCAAATGCATAGAGTCGAAAAGGAATCATGACGAGTGGGATCGAATCGGTTTCTCTAAACAGGATAAAGCCAGACGCGAAATCGGGGAAGAGGTATGCGTGTTACGGAAGATTAAACCGCGCGGATTAAATCTTGTAGAAGTGTGCCGCAACACTGGGCCGCTCGGATTTTCTACGAGGAGTAATTTGGTGGGTGACTTAGGCTGTCGGCTTCCCGGGCTACGATTTTCGGGACCTTACGTGCAAGGATCCTTCGACTGTCGTCATTCCAAAATACGTTTGCCGTGGATTACCGCTGCAATGAGAATCTCGTCTTGCTGCACTCTATAAATGATTCGATAACTGTAGGCAAGAAGTTCGCGGATATCTTCGACATCGAACTCCGGAACCTTCCGGCCAGATCGCGGAAAACGAGAGAGAGGTTTGGTCTGGCTGACAATTGTCTTGACGACAACGCTTGCGTAAGCCGGGAGTCTTGCGCAATGTATTCGGCTATAGCCTCAAGGTCCCGGAAGGCGCGACGCGACCAGACTACTCGGCTAGCCATCTGTTGAGGCGGGTTTCCACCTCCTCTTGCGGAATCGTCTCATTTAATCGGGCGTCTTCCAATCCGCGTCTTACTTTATCCAGTACATAAAGATGATATTGAATGTCTTCCACTGAACAGTCGTCTGGAAGCTTGTTAAGAAGTTGCTCGACGTCATGTTTGGCCGTGCTCATGATTCCATATTAAAGCATAACCCCTAGGAAATCCGCTTGGACTGCATTCCATCACGGGTTCAAGAGGGAGCTTCTCCTGAGAGCAGCGAGAATAAGCTTTCCCTCAAGCGGTCACGGCCCCCCTCACCAACCCATTCTCTTCCTCAGCTCCGTGATGTGCGCGACGTGATGCTTTCCGTGCCAGGCGTAGATGGCCAAATTCTTTTCTAGCGGCACCAGTCGCTCGGCGTCCGGATGCCGGAAACTGCGCTTCCAATCGTCTTCGTTCAGAGAACGCAGCAGATATAGCCACTTGTGGTGCAGAGATTCCAGCAGTACCAGGGAGATTTCAATCGGCGTCGCAAGATTGTCCGACGACTTTGCCCAGCCATCTTCGAGGTAAGGCTTAATCATTGGCACATCCTCGGTCAATGCGAGCTTGAATCTCACATAGGCATTCATGTGGCTATCCGGCAGGTGATGAATCACCTGGCGCACGTTCCATCCCCCGTCGCGATACGGCGTCTCCAGTTGTTGGGGCGACAAGCCCGCGACTGCGGAACGCAGTGCCGCCGGGGTCCGCTCGATATCGGCGATCATTGGTTGCCGCTCTTCTTTGGTTGGGGAACCTTGATATTTGAATTTGCCGATGGGGTATCGCGGATCGTCGCTCATCTTTGCGCCTCCGTTTGACTCAATACAAGATAGACGAGATTGAGAGCCGGAAGGCTGCAAAAGTGTGAAGCTGCTCTTGTGGGAATTTCGATCCCGGCTTATATAGCCCGATGGGCAGGTTTTTCCGCGAACCATAAGGCCTGGAGCGCTTATCTCGCGAGAGCCAGGATGCGCACTGGAAGCCTCGGCACCGTTTTCAAGTTTCAGCGGCGCAACCATAACGATTCCGCCATCGGCGGGCGCCCGATCAAGATCGGCGACGTTTTCGATGAGGTAGGCGTCGCGTGACAGCGTGTACTTAGCGACCGGGTGGTCAGCTTCTTTACCTTTATCGTTATCCCTGGACACTCCAGCGTCCACGCTTCCAGAATCGGTGCCGAGAGCGACCACATTGCGCCCTTCGATTAAGAACTTCGCCGCGTCAGCGGAATATCCGGAAGAACCCGCGGCCCGGTCTTGACCCGAATAATTTCCTCGCGCAGTGTCACCGGTGAGGGCCATCACAACCGAGCCGGGAGGAACTTCACCGTGCATCCGCTCCCAATTCGCAATATCAATGACCGAGAGCTGATAATTGGGATTCTTCTTCGCGCCATCCCTTACATCCAGTACCACCAACGGCGCAACCAACCGCTCCGGAGGAATCTGATCCGCCGTCCACAAACCGGTGCCTAATGCTGCGGGGCGCGTCCAGTCGAGTCTCCGCAGACGTGTGCGGTGAAGCCTCTGCGAAAACGCCACTCTTCAATCCGGTGGAACCAGTTGCTCCGTAGTTCCGCGCTGCCGATAACACCGCCGCGCTCGGAGACGTCAAAGTCCACCACGGTGTGGAACACGGCCTGCGGCGGCACGGTGAAATGGCGCTGCCCAAACAGGAATAGTGCCAATGCCAAAACATATCCGATAATCAAAGACTTGGTTCTCATATTAAATCTGAATTGTTTTCTTTTTATTTAGACGCTCGCAAGAGGGAAAAGTTCGGGCCAATTTATTAAACTGCGGTAAAAAAACAGAAACAGAAGTTACATGTTTCGATTCCTTCCATTGTTGCATTAGCGGAATCACGGCTCAACAAACAGGAGGACATGGGCCTTCGAGTTACGCCAAGATCGCAATCAGCGCGGCAACCACGGTTCCGAGAAAATTGACCAGGTCATTGTTCAAGAGTTTTCGCCGCTCCAATAAAGCTCCCAGGAAACTGTCGGCCAGCGTTCCGCATAGCGCCGCAAGAATCGGAATAGCGATTCGCTTCCACGGAACCATTCCACCCCAGGCGCACGCCGCGCTCACGACTATCGCTGCTGCCAGCCCTGAGGTTGTGCCAAAAGCGGTGACGCCACCGTCAGTTCCGGCGGGGACCTCTCTCCACGTGGTAACGAGGCGGGTTTTTTCATTGCTGAGTTGTCCTACTTCACTCGAAACGGTATCGGCGGCAGCCTCCGATAGCGACGCCGCGACGGCGAGCAGGAAGACTGGCCTGCCGGTGAAGGCGAAGACTATCGCGCAAATGGCGGCCACGCCAAGGTTCGCGAGCACTTGAAAAGCATTGCGACCGCCAATTTTTTCGGCGGTGCCAAATTTCAATTTTTCTTGATATCCAATTTTCGTGCTTAACCACGCCATGGCAAATACCGCAATCAGGGCGGCCAAGGCGGGAACACCAGCCGCGGCGCAAAGCACGAAACAAACCGCGGCCCCGGCGACGGCGCCAAATAAAGTGACCGCCCGCACCGAAAATGCCAGAAGGGCAAAGGTGAGGGTGACGAGAAGGCAAAACCACAACGATGGCCCATAACCTCCGGCCAAGCGCGCATGAGCTATAAACAGTTGAGCTAGCATGGCACCCATACTGGGGGACATTGAGGATATAGACCACTATATGTTGGGCTGCGCTCCAGCATAGTCCATTACTCTGCGGGTTACAGCGAGATTACCCCCTCACTCAACATGCATCAAACAGTTGTTTGTAGTTTAAACTCAACGCCTTGGCGCTCTGCGAGCGCTAAAAAAGCATGGAGTGAACCTATGGCGGCTTCTGTTTGGTCTGGATATCTTACCTTCGGCCTGATTTCTATGCCGGTGCGATTATTTTCCGGCGCACGCAGCTCAAGCATTTCTTTCCACATGCTGCATCGCGACGACCTTCAGCGCGTGAAGCAGCAGCTTTATTGTCCGGCTGATAATCGCGTCGTCGAGCGCAGCGAAATCGTGAAGGGCTACGAATACCGCAAGGATGAGTACGTAGTAGTCGAACCGGAGGAAATCAAGAAGATTGAGCCGAAAACTGCCAAGACGATGGAGATTCTGGAATTCGTGAAAGAAGACGAGGTTGATCCCGTATTTTTCGAGTCTTCTTATTATCTAATGCCGGAAGAAGCCGGCCGCCGCCCCTACGCGTTACTCACGAAGGCGCTCGAAGAAAGCAACTACGTTGCAATCGCCAAGCTGACCATGCACAACCGGGAATACACAGTGTTTTTGCGTCCCCGCGACGGCGGAATGATGCTCCACACCATGTATTACGCCGACGAAGTTCGTGAAGTGGAAGGATTCGGCGCTCCCGACGTCGAACTCAAAGATGCGGAAGTCAAAGTCGCACATCAGTTAATCGAGGCGCTCGCGGATAAATGGGATCCTGAGAAGTATCACGACACCTTCCAGGAGAATCTGAAGAAAATGATTCAGACGAAGCTCGAAGGTGGAAAGATCGCCGAAGTAGAAAAACCAAAGAAACTGGCCCCAGTCGTGGATCTCATGTCCGCGCTCAAACAAAGCCTTGCCGAGATGGAAGGCAAGAAAAAGCCAGCCGCCACAGCCCCGCGCGCCGCCGCCGCGTCTGGCAAAAAAGCGCGAGGGCGTGGGTAACTGCAACTTTTGCGGGTTCTGCACTCCCGCTGTTTGAGTTCAGTGAGGTCTCCATCGTCCCCGCCTTTAACGGATGCCTCCCACGTATGTGAGCAACTACGGTGATGCGAGCGGCATCCCTCATAAGGAAGTCTCCGGGAAAAAATAAAGTTCGCCCTTAGGTACTGGGTCAGTTTCAATATTCACAGTCTCGCTTTAGCATCTGGCCTGTGGCATCATAGCTTTCGTGACCATCGGCAAGGGCAAACGTCCGCGTGACCCAAACCAGCTTGCTAAGTGGATTGTAGATCGCTCCACTAGCGATGTGCCAAAGCCGGAAGAAGTACAACCAGCCGAAGCCTCAGCCCCGCCAGACCTATCCGCATACATGGCCGCTATCGGGCGCAAGGGCGGTCAGATCGGCGGCAAGCGTAGGCTCAAGACCATGACGAAGGCAGAACGGTCAAAGGTCGCAGCCAAAGCAGCGCGAGCGCGATGGAAGAAGTCCTAAATGAATTTAGTTATCTAAGTGTACGGAGATCAAAATTTTGACTATCGCGGCCAAAGCGCTCCATATCGTGAGTGCGGCGGATACTGCCCAAAACACTCCCCAGTTGAAACTCCACATTCCGTCAAATAGCTCCGGCATGGCATCTAACCTCCTTGACAGGCGTGATTAAATCGCAGATAGAAACAGCCCAAGGATGTCACTCCTTGAGCCGCTAAGGTCTGCGTCGAGACACACAGATCATGTCACAGGAGTGTGTCCAATGCAAACCATCAAAACGCAAGCTCCCGCACCCGCATATTCTCAGCCCGCAATAGCGCATCGTGATCACCAGCACATGGAATTATGGGGTTGGTTCTTAACAATCTCTCGATTACGTCTTGCGTGGTTTTATCTGGTCGGTACTTGGCATATATATAGTGCGACAATCCGCAGTTGCCGTGGGCGCATTTGCATTCAATCTCCCACAGAGATATTTGAGGTTTGGACGGGTCAGGCATTTGTACAGGATCGAACTGGATGCTTCCAACCGAACATTCGCACACGTGCCCGCTACGCATACATAGAAAAGCTATTGGCCACATACTCGTGGGTTGATAGTCCTGACCTGCGTATATTCCTAATGGGCTTCGATGCGGAGAGCAATGGACTCGCCACACAATGAGCAATGAAATAGAAACACCAATTGAAAGTCTGTCATGGGGTGCCTCCAGTAATAACCTAACTCTTGACATGCTAAAGCGGCAATGGTATAAGAGTCAATATGAATCGCCTAGACACCCAAACCCAAGCCAGAGTGATTAGCTGCTTGATTGAGGGCTGCTCGATTCGTGCCACAGTTCGCATGACCGGAGTGGCAAAGAACACGATAGTAAAACTATTGGCAGACATCGGCTGCGCTTGCGCTGGATATCACAATCGGACGGTCCGCAATCTCAAGGTCCGTCGCCTACAGGCTGATGAGATTTGGTGCTTTGTTGGCGCGAAAGCAAAGAACGTCAGGGCTGATAAAAAACTGGAAGGCTGGGGAGATATTTGGACGTGGGTAGGAATTGATGCGGACACAAAGCTAGTCGTTTCGTATTTAGTCGGCGGACGTGACGGCGGATCGGCAAAAGAGTTTATGGAAGATTGCGCCAGCCGCATTAAGAATCGCGTACAGATCACTACAGACGGTCATCGCGCTTACCTTGATGCGGTTGAGAACGCTTTCGGAGCGGATATTGACTACGCGCAATTGCAGAAGATTTACGGAGCGCCGAACGACAATGAGACTCGCTACTCCCCGGCGAAATGTATTGGCTGCGACATGAAAACCGTTAGCGGGAATCCAGACCCGAACCACGTGAGCACGTCTTACGTTGAGCGCCAGAACCTCACCATGCGCATGCACATGCGACGCTTTACGCGATTGACGAATGCCCACAGCAAGAAAGTAGAGAATCATCAGCATTCAGTTGCGTTGCATTACATGTTCTATAACTTCTGCCGAGTCCATCAAACCTTGCGCTGCACTCCGGCGATGGAAGCTGGTTTGACGGATCACGTTTGGACAATCGAGGAATTGTGCGTATTACTTCCTAGGCCAATGGTCAAGGCCTCTGCGATTGAGAAGAATCTTACGACGGCGGCACTCGAAGATCGCTTACGTATCTCTTAGAGTTTGATTAAATCGGCAAACGCCTTTAATTGATCTTTCCAATCGTCCGGCGGGAGTGGCTTGTGCTCGTCTGGGTTAAAGATCTCATAGGGGGATCGGTTAACCTTCATCCATGCTCTATCAATCATTTCCTTTATGTTGTCGGGTACAAGCGTACAACCATGCGCTGTAATAACGACAGCATCCCAGTCGTATCCGACGTTCATGTCATTTTCGGCTTGGACCTTGGCGTCGAACAATTCGAAAAGCGCTCGATCAATTGAATACGTTCTTTTCCACTCTCCAGACAGCAGCCTTTGTAAGGCATACCCAGAACCGCTTCCGATGGCACTAAATCCGGTAAGAGTTGTATCGGTACAGACACCGAATCTTCTCAGTTCCAGTAGGTAAGGATGCTTTTCCTTGTCAAACCCACAGAGCACCATCTCACAACTAAACGTAGATTCTTCGTCCTCGCGATCTTTCGATATCCTTTCTGCGATACCACGGATGGTGCGGTTAATTTTTGGTTTCAGTAAAGCTGTCTGATAGTCCTTCATAACTATGAAAGGACTTAGAAACTTCTTCTCCAGAATCTCTTTTTCCGCTTCTTGATACGCAGTCTCGCTCCGCCGCTCAGTTTCCTTTCTGTCAGCTCCAATATCCGGATGTTCCTTCAACTTCCCAAGCACACGCACAATCGCGTTATCCGATCCAGATATCAATGAATGTGGCCCATTCTCTTTGACGGGAACTATCTTTACCGAGTCGGTCTCTCCGAGAATGTCGGAAGAGAAAGTTAAGTATCTATCAGCCACGGCCACAATGGCTTTCTCGCTTGCCGCCAATGCTCCGATGCATATAGTCATGCGCCGCCGTCTCTTCTTGGGGAATATTCTAAGGGAACCTAGCCCTGTGGGGCTTCAATTTCGCCCCGCTTTAGCATAGCCTTCCCCTGTGGAAAAGGAAACTGACCCAGTACCCGCCCTTACCCTCACTGGCGCTTCACCGTTCGCACATTTAGAATGGGAAGCTCCTCTCAAGATTAAACTTTTGCGAGTCATGACTTTTATTCCGGGGTGCCGATGAAGTTGGTGCGTATCGCGCGTTCAGCAGGCGCGTTTTTCTTGTTTTTGGTTTGTGCCGGATGCGGAGACGTATATCGGCCGGTCGCAACCCCAATCGTCCCCACCTCGCCGAATCCAGGTTTCAGCAAGGCTGTCTTCGTGATTAACGATAACGGCCCGCAAAATCCCGGCAGCAGTTTTCAAATTGACGTTTCCGGCGATACGGTGTTGGGAGAAGTGAAAACCGGAGTTGGACCCGTACACGCCGTCCTGACCCCTGACGGTTCGAAGATATACGTCGCCAATAAAGCGGAAAATACAATTTCTGAGTTTCCACCCGGTTCTCCGAACGTCAATAACCTGGGACCTCTGACTACGATTAGTTTGCCGCCGGGGTCGAACCCTGTCTTCGTTACCACCGCGCAAAATGACGCTGTATTTTCGGCAAACTTTGGCACGGGGACTGTGGCCGCTATTTCCACGGCTCAAAATGGTGTGGTGCGGGTGATCCCGCTCAGTTCGACCGTTCCGAATCCTAACATCGGGCCGGTTGCCATGGCGGAGACGCCGGATGGAACCAAGCTCTACGTCGCGAACCAGGGCAGTGGAGGCGCTGCTGGCTCAGTCAGCAGCATTAATCCGTCGGACAGTTCGCTCAATCCCCCAGTGGTGAATTCATGGTCATCTCCAGTTTGGGTTTTGGCGCGATCTGACAGCGCCCGCGCCTACGTCCTCGATTCTGGCGCCGGGACCGTGTCTGCGATTAACACATCCACCGACGCAGTTCTGCCGAATCCTGTATCGGTGGGTATTGGCGCGAATTTCATGTTTTTAGATGGCAAGCGCAACCGGCTGTACGTGACCAATCCAGTCAATGGCAGTGTGAGCATTGTTGATGTGTCTGCGGATCCTCCCAGCCTTCTGGCTACGGATTGCGTTGTGTCGGGCTCAACTCCTCCCGTGTCCCACAACGTTTGCTCCGGTTTCGGTGACTGCCTTGCCGGATGGTAGCGCCGCTTACGTAGCCAGTTATCAAATCGGCTCAACATGCGCTGGCATTTCGGGTCCCTGCGTCACGTCCCAAGTCTCTGTGATCAGCGCCACCAGCAACAGCCTTTCTTCCGTGATTCCCTTGGCAAGCGTAGCTGTGGACATGACCAATACGACGGTCTGCGGAGCCCCAGGTCCGGTAGGCTCCCAAGGAACAGTTCGATTCCGCCTTTCGATAGATGCGGCCGGGGACAGCTCGAGAGTTTATGTGGCGAATTGTGACGCCGGAAGTACGACCGTGATCAGCGCCGTTCCCACCAGCAGCGAGCCGTACCCGCCGAACACGGTCATTACGAATCTTCAATCCCCAGTCAGTTCTTTCCCGCCCTCGCCAGCCGCCGCGGGACTACCGCCCGCCCAGGCTCCAGTGTTTGTGTTGGCTACGCAGTGAGGAAGCAGCCTGTAGGGTGTCAGATCAGCAACCGTGCGTACTTTGCAGGAACGATTCTCGAATCGTGAACTAGTCTTGTTCACCAAAGTTAAATCTTTGAAATTCACAGCCGTAAATTGCGAAAAATGAAGCACAATCAAGAATCATGCCGGGAAATCCTTCACCGATTTATCTCGACGACGACCAAATCGATCTCTTCGGGCATACAGCGAGGAAGAACGGCGTGGAAGCGATTCGAAGCCGACGAAGGCTTATCGCATTCGGCTGGTACGGAGGGAAATTCAGTCATCTCGATTGGCTTCTGCCCCTCTTGCCTTCTTGCCATCGCTACTGCGAGCCTTTCGGCGGTTCTGCTGCTGTTCTCCTGAATCGGCCACCGTCACCCTGTCGAAACGTTCAACGACATTGATGGGGAGGTTTCTATCTTCTTCCGTGTATTACGTCAGAATGGCAATGATCCCATTAAAGCCATTGGCCTAACGCCATTCTCTCGCGAAGAGTTTTTCACACATTCATGTGAGAAGAAAAGAAGTGATCTCAGGCATCAGCTGTCCTTGCGGTACAGGAGATTGCGCGTCGCTTGCCTTCGAGCCTCGTTCGCTTCGCGCGCCGTCTTGCGCTCATCGGCGTCCATTCGCCGCCCAGTTTCGGGAAGGCTTGCTTCGGGCGTGCTGCACTGAGGGCAGCGATTGGCGAAGCCAGGCTATCCGGCTTCAGCTCAAACTCTTCCCCACAGACAGCGCAGATTTTGACGGGGAAAGCCATTTGCATCCTATGATACGACGGTCATCTCATAGGCGGTGATCACGGCCGAAAGAATTGGTCGCCAATTGCATTCCTCAATTTCGTCCCGCGATGGGATAGCCCTGCCAGACGTATTCAAGCGCCTCGGGCAGGGTCTGTTGTTTCACCGCTCGGTCCAGCATGTCCGGCGTTGCGGGCGAAGACGAACTGGTAATGATAGCCCTTGCGCAGCCAGCACCTTCGCCATGTTCTCATTGGCGACGACCCAATCGTGCATGTGGTCGTCTCATCACATTGGGATTGAAAAGGTCCCGGTCGCCGACCTCCATCCAGATTCGCAACGGCTTGGCGGGATTATTCGGGATCAGGTGTTCATGAAACTCCCACGCGCCGTGCGGAGTCTCCGGGTTATAAGGCCACTGCTGGTTGACGTACGTGCCCGAATAGGTGAGGACGCGGTGGTATAAATCAGGGCGATACCACGCCATAATCAATGTGCAGGAACCTCCGGAACTTCCACCCATGGTAGCCCGGCCGTCAGGGTCGTGCGTCAGCTTCACATGCGATTGCGCTTCCACGAGCGGCAGCACTTCTTTCTCTACGAACTCCACATACACAGCCTGACATCGTGTCGTATTCCAGTCCACGCTCGCTGCCCTGCGCATCGCCGCCGCCATTGCTAATCGAGATGGCGACCATCACCGGCACCTTGTGCTCTGCGATCAAGTTATCCAGTGCCGTGAAAAGGACCTCGATCGGGTCCGTCCGCGCCCGACAATAAATGGCGCAGCCGTGCCCGGAACGTATTGCTTGGGGACGTAAACGGTCACCCGCCGAGTGTAGGGAGCGGGATGGCTGGTGGTCACAATTAACTTCCCGGGATCGGCAGGGATTGACCGTGCCGAACGTACCCGGCTCTCTCGCGATGCCAGGATAAATTTTGCTGTCAGCAGAATTCATCGTGAACTCAAACACCGCTCCCTGCGGAACGCCGCCTGCACAGATGCCTTCCGGGGCGGGGTTATGCGTGGGGCCAATAATAAAGTTTCCGTCGGCGCTTCGCCGGAGGGATTCGTGCCGTCAGGTAGTTCCTTGGCCGTGACGTAACCGGGCGTGTTGGGATCGCGCGTGGGCGGAGCCGGTCTCGCGTGTGTCGGCGCTTGAGCCATCGCCAAGCTTATTTGGGAAATCAGCGTGATCATAAGTGCGATGCGTAGCGCGCGGTGCATTGAGAATCCTCTTCGTCGTGATGGTTTTTTCCCCGGCCCTACGGTCGAGTGCCCAAATTGTAATGGATAGGATGTCGTTGTGCTTCGGAAGTGACCTCGCCGAACAGCAGGCGGCGCGCCTAGATGCCGGGCCTCGGATTCACGACTGGGCACCTGGCCCAATGGCCCGCGCCGACTTCTACCAGCGTCGGGAATTTTTGGGCGCAGGCCGGAATCCGAAAAGTACATCGCGGTTCGAATCCGCAGGCTGCCGAAATGCTGTCGGCGGACGGCACTGTTCCTTCAATGGTTCGCAATGCAGAACTGCGGTCGGTCGCGAGAGTCGGCACTGCATTCAAAAGACCTCGCGTATAAGGATGGGCGGGGACACGGAATATATCTTCCTTCGATCCCATTTCGACGAGGCTTCCCGCGTACATCACGGCAACCCGATCCGCGACCTGCGAGACGACCGCTAAATCGTGCGAGATGAAAAGCATCGTAAGCCCAAACTTTTTTCGCAGATTCGCCAGCAATTCAAGAATTTGCGCCTGAATCGTGACGTCGAGTGCAGTCGTGGGTTCGTCGGCAATCAGCAACTGTGGCCGGTTAACGATGGCCATCGCAATCATGACGCGCTGCCGCATCCCTCCAGAAAGTTGGTGAGGATAGTCGCGGGCGCGCCGGCCTGCATCGGCGATGGCGACGTCGTCCATCGCACTTACGGCACGATCCCACGCTTCTCTTTCCGTGACTTTGTTATGCGCGCGGACGGCTTCCGCAATTTGGTCCCCAACTCGCATTACGGGATTCAGCGCCGTGGTCGGTTCCTGGAAAATCATGGCGATTTGCGTACCGCGCAATTGCCGCATATTTTCTTCGGATAATTGAAGCAGGTCGCGCTGATCCTGATCTGGATCCGAAAAATAATTTGACCAGTCACCCGGGCGTCCACCGGCAGCAGCCACATCAAAGCCAGGGAGGTGACAGATTTTCCCGAACCAGATTCCCCCACTAGACCAAGAACCTCTCCGGGAGCGATCTCGAAACCAAGCTCTCGAACCGCGGTGGCCGTGCGGCCCGACGACGCTGATCCGCGAGATGGAAACTCAACGGTCAAACCGCGCACTTCAAGCAACGAATGCACGTGGTTATCGTAGCAGGGACAAAACGGAAATCTTTGATTGACTTGGCACAACGTCTCAATTTAGCTTCGGCAAAATGATTGGCTCGCGGAGCTGTGCTCCGCTGGGCGGGTGAAGACACCTACGTGAGCAAGGCTTATATGAAGAATTGTTATCCTCGCGGGTGGGCGGCTTTCTCTGGATTATTTCTTTTGGCCTGCATTCTGCTTTTCATGCTCGGCTGCGGTTCCGGAACGCCTTCAGAAACCACCACCACGCCACCATCGAATAATTTTCAGTCTGTCACTCTCACGAGACTAAGCCAGGATAGGTTCACGAACGTCAGTAGCCAGCATGCCACCGAAGTCGAGCCGGGTTTATACGCGTTTGGCTCGACGATGGTAACCGCGTTTCAAGTCGGACGAATTTCGAGCGGCGGCGGCGCCGATATCGGGTTCGCTACCTCTACCGACGCCGGAACAACGTGGAACAGCGGTTACCTCCGGCATTACAACTTTTCAGGGAGCAGGCTCCTTCAGCGCAGCCAGCGATGCCGTCGTTGCCTTCGACGCCGCCCATGCCGTGTGGATGATCTCATCCCTCGGAATCAATGCCACGGCTCAAGTGCTCGTAAACCGCTCGCCGGACGGAATCAATTGGGGAAATCCAATCGCCGTCAGCACAAGCGGAGACACCGACAAAAATTGGATCGTCTGCGACAACACGCCCGCCAGCCCCTTCTACGGTCATTGTTACGTGGAGTGGGACGATCCCTCGAATCAGGACATCATTGAAATGAGCACCTCCAAAGATGGCGGCCTCACCTGGAGCCCCGCCCAGAGCACGGCCAATCTGGCGCAGGGTATCGGGGGCGTCCCGCTGGTTCAACCCAATGGAACCGTGGTCGTTCCGATTCTTGGAATTTCTGGGAACTCTGAACTGATAACTGCCTTTACTTCCACCGACGGCGGCGTCAGTTGGAGTGCAGCCGTTATGGTTTCGCCGGTCACCGATCATCAGGTTGCCGGCAATCTCCGAACTTCCGCCCTGCCCTCGGCTCAACTGGACGCTACGGGCACGGTTTATGTGACATGGCAGGATTGCCGCTTCCGAACCAGTTGCGCCTCCAACGATCTGGTGCTCAGCACTTCAACCGATGGAGTTACATGGACTACACCAGCGCGCATTCCGATTGATGCAACGACAAGCACGGCGGATCATTTCATCCCGGGTTTGGGAGTTAGTCCCGCAACGTCTGGCACGAGCGCTCATCTGACGCTGACTTATTATTTTTATCCAGTCTCGAATTGCGGAACTACTTGCAGCCTTGGACTGGGCTACGTTTCCTCTCAAGACGGCGGGCAGACATGGAGTGCCCCTACTCAATTGGTCGGAGGTATGAGTCTCACCTGGCTGCCAAATACATTTTCGGGGCTGATGGTGGCCGATTACATTTCCGCCTCCTACGCAAATGGCAAAGCCTTCGGAGTATTTGCGGTCGCGAATCCGCCCAATGGAACCGTTCTTAACGAGGCAATCTATACGACGCCGTCGCCGCTAGTTGAGGAGAAATCCGGCAGGAGGTTCAGTTCCAAACGGGAAAGCCCTGTTCCCAATGCAAAATCGGATCACGGCCCGAGACGGTTCTACGATGAGGACCACGAATATCCGATTCCCCCTCCGAAAAAAGATATGAGACGATCAGCAAGAAAATGATGTTCTCGCATAAGGCTGTAAACACTGGGCAGAAACGCCTTTTACACACCGTGGCCTTCGTCGCCCGATTCACATCATCCGCGAACGCGCCAACAAATTCCCACTGACTTCGCTGCGGAATGTAGGCTGATGAAACGATCTGCACCAAATCCGGTCACGGGCTTGTGGACGGGCTGCACTCGATTGAATGCAACGAGATAAAGATCGCACGGATTTTCGTTGACTCTGAAAATCATTGAAAGAGTAAAAACATAATCGTTCTTTGACACGTTCCGAAGTTTACCCGGTTGGCGCGGCGTCCGGGGCTCAAGCGAGATCACTTTGCGGGTCGCAAGATCAGGAACAGGGAGGGTCAGCAAGGGTCTAATAGCTAAGTGCTGGTTGAGGCGAACATGAACACAAGTCAGAGGCAAGTAGAGTCCCGAGGCGTTGAACAGGTTTGTCCGGTTGGCGGTAAGCCCGGAGCCCAAGCACAGATCGCTCGTCGCACCCCGCAAGGGAAGCATTGAGGTCAGGTCGGCAAGGGTCTAAAGCGAGCTACTGGCCGAGACGAATAGGTTCAACATCACTTCGGGACTCTTAATTTTTGGTTAGAAACTACTTCATCTCGCCTCGCCGGAGAAGTAAATCAGCGTTCCCATACACGTCCTTACAAGCCGCGGGAGAAATCATTCCCAGCGGGAAGGTCCTGACTTTTCACAGGCTGCGGAAAAATAAAGAAGAAAAATGCGGGGAAAAGGGAAGGGCCCGACTTTCAGTCGGGCCGTAAATGCTGCAAAATCAATAATCGGCCCGACTGAAAGTCGGGCCCTTCCCGATTAGAACGCAGCCTGTTCAGGCGCGCCGTAAAGCTTTTGATCTAAACAACGCGAGGCTGAAAGCCCCGCCGTTTCAAAGCCACTTGCGCCTCAGAGCTCAAGATTTTTCTGAACGCCTGCATTCGTATTTTGGTCTACATCGTCTTCGGCACGACGAAGTATGGCTGATTCCCCATGTCCGCGTCGAGGCCTGGATACAGCCAGGCCTTTCCCGCTCCTTCTCTCAACTCGAAGTAATACTGAATCGAATATTTTGAAGCGGTATAGCTCGCGGAATAACTGGCTCGATACTCCCCGCGCCGTCTTAGTATTTCCGCGACCTCATAACGCTCGGCCTGATTTACATGCCGATAATGCAGGCGAACAGAAATTGGCTGGTTTGTCTGTTTGATCGCGAGAAGAATCTCCAAATCCTTTCCCGGCAGGAATCTTGGAGAAGGCGTATGAAAGCATGCCACGGAACCTCGCAGCGGCCGCCCCAGGGCTTCCTGGATTGCCGACCGGACACGCGCGGACTGGCCCTGGGCTCCCCCCAGCGTCTCCAGTTTTCTTGCCATTAGAGCAATGTCATCATCCATCGCGGGCAAGCGGTCGAGCCAGTTCCCACGCATGCGTGGCAGCGGCCCGAACGTCATGTCGGAAACGTAAATTGCTTTTAGCCAGTTAGCAATACAT
>CAVPCG010000051.1:0-94684 GCA_963702325.1 uncultured Acidobacteriaceae bacterium
ATGGCGATCCCAGAAATCTCTTATTACCTTCGCGAAGTTTTGCGGCGTACCGACACCACCAAGCAGGATTTAGTAGTCTGACCGCCCGCCTTTATCAGCGCGAACATTCATTCAGCGCTCGAACCGTTTTCGAAGCTACAGAAATTTTCGATCACTACGAGCAGGAACTCTTCACCGCAGCGGTAACCGTTGCGGAAAAAGAAGGGCGACCGTGTCTCTGCTCGTCGTTCCAGCCGGAGACGTTTTTGATGCAATCGTCGTAACCGCACAAAGATTGGATTCGAGCCGGATTGTTTGTGGGTTATCGAACAAACTCACCAGCGACGAGCAGGCAAAACTCACCGGCGACGCCTGGGAGCGTCTGCCCGAGCCCCGTCCCCGCCTGATCATCGAAGTTCACGAGCCTAATGGAAAAGTGCGCGAGTATCCACTGGGACCGCACACACCGCGAATGCGTCCCCAAGATCTCGAACTGATGCACCGGGTCTGGCTCGACATTACTTCAGCCCCACGATATGCCGGCGCGCATCACTATCACATCGTCGCGCTCGCACTCGAAGAGCTACAGCGCGAACTCGGCAGCCCTGATCGCGCCGCGCTGTTAGCCAAGCTCCTCGACGAGATGCACAAAGATTCAATGAGCTAAACCTGGATTCCTCATCAGCCTTTCTTTCGTTCTCCCTGTCTGAAGCCGGGCGCCGCGCTCCTCAGATTCAGGCTCGCCGTCTGCAGCTTATCGAGGATCTGCCCCGCCTGTTTGTGACCAATATTCCCGACAGCAGCCGCGTCATGACTTGCATCAGGGCGCGCTGCACAGACGCCGCATCCCGCAGCGGTGCGGATTCAAACCATCGCTGCCGCGTTCGCTCAGCAATCATTCTCCTTTGCCGGGCTCGCTCCCGGTGATGGGAATAGCAGTACTGCGTCAGCCTCATGGCGGGGGAGCCGCAGCGGGTGGTGTTGTCCATCCAGTGCTGGCATAGCGGGACTCGGGATGTTCCGATGGTTCTCTTCAACTGGCCACTTGGGACCCCTCCTCCCGTTTTGCAAAGGCTTTAGAATCATTAATTTTGCGGATTTTTTACGGCAAATAGTGGTTTCTAAAGAAATTAGGTATCTAGTTCTTTTGAATCTTGTGCTAAGGGCCCTGTTTTTCGCTTAGATGGATTTGGACGGCCCAAACTCTTCTCCTTGTACTGGTCCTGTGCTGGGGCAATAAGTAAATGATTCTGGTGTGGTTCGCAGGTAGATGTCACACAATAGGGCTGTGGAAATAACTTGTGGAGATGCTCCAAAAGAAATCGAAGACCGGGCGGCAACGCCGCGCCAGGACATGGATCTGAGCACTCTTTCCAATCGCGGCGTCCGCGCATCTCCGCACTGACCGTTGGGTGGGCATTGCTGTTCTCTCCATGGGATTGTTTTTTGCAACCAGTGCGCGCATTCTTTTCTTCTCGCTCCGGCCAGAGCCCCATACCGTGGAAGCCGTCTCCGGAACTACTCCTTCAGGGACCATACGGTTCACGCGCAACCCGATGTATGTAAGCATCACTCTGCTTCAGCTTGGCTTGGGATGGCGCTGAACAATCTTTCGATCTCTCTGCTATCGCCGGTCTCCCTGTTAGTAGTGCATTTTCTGGCTAGTCCAGAAGAAAAATATCTAAGCGAAAAGTTTGGAGATAGTTATAGAGCCTACCTGACTAAAGTGAGACGCTATTTGTAAAATGTTTCTCGCACGGCAGACCCTGTAAACATTGTCATTCCGAGCGTATAAACAGGCTCTCCACGGACACAATACAGCGAGGAATCTGCTTCTAAAATCTGCTCCCAACTCTAGACGCATTCCGCACCACCTCACCCCGATCCCCGAATAAAATTGTCATCCTGAGCGAAGCGAGGAACCCATGCATTTACGGCGCGCCGGGTGGGCAACGCCCGCCGGGAGATGGATTTAATCCCGTGCATTCGTTCCAAATGCATTTTCCATGACCATTGATATATTCTTCGCCAGATGGAGCCCTTGAGAAACTCATTCGACGGCTGCTGACGTTCGTTTTCATGATTCTCGCCTTCATCGTCGCAATAGTTTTCGGGGAATATTATCGAGGGATGGGCTGGCTCGGCGTTCTAATTTTTATCATCGGCGCGGCCATGGCTGCCTTGGGCGCGCACCTCTGGAAGAGTCTAAGAAAATAAAGTCGGGCCAGAAGTCGAATCACACTGGACCAGCCCATGTACGGTAAAGGCTTGGAGTTTATCCGACACCGTGCCGGCGACACGCTTCAAGGCCCCCCAGAAGAAATCAAAGGCCGGAAGGGCAACGCCGCGCCGGACATTGGTTGAGCCGGGCTTATAATTTCATTATGACTCAAGAAGCCCGAGAACTGTTGCAAAAGGCTCTGGCTCTGCCGGATAACGAACGAGCGGAACTGGCCGGAACCCTCATCTCCAGCCTGGACGCCACCGTGGATCCGGGCGTCGACGCCGCCTGGCAGCAAGAAGTCGCGCGCCGTCTGCATGAGGTCCAGTCCGGCAAAGTGGGAACTATCTCTTGGGAAGAGGTCCAGCAGAAGGGGCGTACGCTTCTGGATGGCAAGTAAGCCGCTTCGATTTCATCCCCAAGCGGAGCAGGAATACCTGACGGCGCTGGGATGGTATCGGGAGCGCAGCCCAGTTGCAGTCATCAACTTTGAAACCGCTTTTGGTACCATCGGTTAGATAAAATCAGCGAAGTTGGTAGAGTCCAGTCGCGTGCGAACATCGTCACTCGGCGCTGGATCATCGAGCTGAATATAGGAGGTGGAGTTGACAAAATTCTGCGGAAAAACTGCGAGACATTCCTTTCCTGTCAAGGCTGAATCGTGCAAAACGCCTTCAATTCCTGCATCCGCCGCAATACCCCCGAAAATCTGACCTGCGGCAGGGACGTCATAAAGCATTGGCCAGTTCCTCCAATTGTTGTACATCAGCACGCGTTTCAGCTCTGCTTCTGTCGTAATTAGTTGCAACGGGAAGGCCAGCCGTTCGCGCTTCCATAATCAGAGACCTCGAAAGCCTGAAGGACTTGATTAGACTAACCAACGCCGACAAATTGCTTGACCTACGAACATCCAAAACGGACTCCAACTTTCCGCTGACTGATACAGCGCTTATCGAATCCGGCTTGGTGAGTGCCAGTTCTTCCGGCGTAAGCGATCCCACGTTCTTGTCGCGCCCGAGGACCTCCGCGAGAGCTGTGCCCTTATCAGATGCCAGGTACAGGGCGGGGAACATTGGATAACGTGTAGGATCTATCGCGCCAATGTTGAATCGGCCGCCCGGATCGCTGAGACTGCCCCTTGCACTCAGGGGATCGAGAGAATATTTGTACTTGACGACTCTTTGCCATCCCGAAAATTGAAAACCAGTTGCCGCGACCCGAAGTGAGCTGTTTAGTTGTTCGCGGATTTTTTTTCTTGAAATGCCAGCTCGGAGTGGTAGCGCCAATGAAACCGAACTAGATTTTCGTAGAATTTCTTTGATCTGACGATGTCAGAAATTCCCCCGGATTCAAGCAATTCCCATCGGCGGGTCATTTGCGCTTTTCATTTTCGGACAAGGCTTGCAGGATAACTGGCGAAGCTTCTTGAATCTCCCGATTTTTATCATGTCTCGTGGCGCGATGTCCCCCAAGAGCGGGTTCGGGGTTTTGAACCACAATATTGTTTTTTGCTCGTCCAAAAAAAACTGCGCAACGAGGTTAAGAGCAACAGCCCACTCCTGAATACGGTCCTGCAGCTCCCTCGGCATCTTGGGCGGGTCATACCGGACCGATGCAGCGAGATGTGCGAAGCCCTTGCCACGTCCTTCTTCCTAAAATCCAGAAGGTCTATGACCTTTTCGTAGTCGGTACCGCCAGAAGGAAAAAGGCTGAGATAATCTTCCTTTGGAATAGTCTCAAACAGTGCAAGTCCGCCCATTCAATTAACTCCATTCTTATTCCACATTTAATCCATAATTGTACCACGCCATCGCCCTCAGGTTGCACTATTTTGGCTCTTTTTTGGCTGGCTGCCCCAGGGTTCGCGTCGGTTTTTGACGCTAACCCGAGTCAGCAATACCCACGCGGCCCCCAGGTTACCGCCCAAAAACCGGGGCGGGAACCTGGGGGACCGGGCCGTGAATCCTCTGCTCGGTTGACGGCGGGGCTGAAGCCCCGCCGAGAGTGCTAACAAAGTAGCCCCTAAAGCGTAGGTAGCTTTGAAAGGGCGGGGGGTTCAAGCCCCGCAGCCGTTCAAAACGAAACACTCTCCGGCGCGCCCGGACCGCGGAAAAATGAAGAGAATACGGGAAAAGGGGAAGGGCCCGACTGAAAGTCGGGCCCCTCAGATTGCTGACAAAGTACCTCCGAAGCTCTCGTTTTCCACGGGGGCTTTGTGCTTTTATGGGGCATGCTGAAAAATCCTGAAGTAGGGCAGCAGGAGATGGAGCTGGTGACCATCGAGTCGCTGGTGCCGGCGGATCATCTGCTGCGGAAGATCGATCAAGCGGTTGATCTGGAGTTCGTGCGGGAACGGGTGCGGCACCTGTACTGCGAGGACAATGGGCGTCCGGCGCTGGATCCGGTGGTGCTGTTCAAATTGCTGCTGATCGGATATCTGTTCGGGATCCGCAGCGAGCGGCAACTGATGCGCGAGGTGCAGTGCAACGCGGCCTACCGGTGGTATCTGCGGCTGAAGCTGACCGACAAGGTTCCCGACGCCTCGACGCTGAGCCAGAACCGGCGGCGGCGCTTCCGCGACAGCGATGTGTATCAGAAGCTGTTCGACGAGATCGTGGAGTTGGCGATGAAGCGGAGCATGGTGTCGGGCGAGGTGCTTTACACCGACGCCACGCATCTGAAGGCGAACGCGAATAAAAATAAATTCGACGTGGTGCGGGTGGAAGTGAAGCCGCAACAGTACCTGGAGCAATTGGAGCAGGCCATCGAGCAAGACCGCGCGGCGGAAGGCAAGCGCGAATTGAAGCCGGCAACGGGCGGCGCGCCGAAGACGAAGGAAATCAAGGTGAGCCGCACGGATGGAGAGGCCGGCTACATGGTGCGCGAGGGCAAGCCGAAGGGATTTTTCTATCTCGACCATCGCACGGTGGATGCCAAGCACGCGATCATCACCGACACGCACGCGACGCCGGCGACGGTGAACGATGCTGTGCCATATCTGGGGCGGCTGGATCGGCAGCGCGAGCGGTTTGGGTTTGAGGTACAGGCGGTGGGACTGGATGCGGGATATGCGACGACGGCAATCGCGAAAGGCCTTGAGGAGCGCGGGATTTACGGGGTTACAGGATATCGGCGACCGAACCATGGCGAAGGATTATTTCCCAAACGCAAGTTTCATTACGACGCGGAGCGCGATGGGTATGTGTGTCCCAACCGGCAGTTGCTGAAATATCGCACGACCAATCGGGAAGGCTTCCGGCAATATCAGTCCGATGCGCGTCAGTGCCGCGATTGCCCGCTGCGGGCTCAGTGCACGCGCAGCCGAAACATGGTGAAGGTCGTGACCCGACATGTTTGGCAGGCAGCGAAAGATCAGGTGGACGCTCATCGTCTGGAGCCGCGGGGACAGCATATTTACAGGCGCAGGAAAGAGACGGTGGAACGCAGCTTCGCCGATGCCAAACAACTGCACGGGCATCGTTACGCCAGAATGCGCGGTCTGGTGAATGTGCGCGAACAATGCTTGCTGGCGGCCGTGGCACAGAACATCAAGAAAATCGCGCTGCTGATGAGCCGCGCCGGACCGGATCTTCCGCCGCAGCAACGCCTCTTTCTGCTTCGCTACTTCCTGATTCAAGCAGATCGCTGGATAGGGCTTTCGAAGGCGTAATCACGCAGTCGAGGAATTATCGCAAAAACAAACCCCACCAAAAAATCAGGTGGGGTTCGTCAGCAATCTGGGCCCGGGGCTTCCGCTCACGGAAGCTCAGATAGTCGAAGAATCCCTACTCCAGCCAGCCTTTATCGTTGCGGCACCTCAGAAAAAGCCATCCCTCGCTAACCTTTCCCTTGGAGCATCTACAGCGGACGAATGCCACCTTGCCGCCCCTCACCCCACGCCTGTAGCATGTAAATATCAACAATGTCAGGAGAACGTCATGGCTGTAGATACGTTGACCGCGCCGGTGATCGCCGGAACCGCATCCCGCCCGAAAATCTATAAAAACTTCATTGATGGCGAATGGGTTGAATCTGCGACCGGAGAAACTTTCGAGAACCGCAATCCTGCGGACAATCGCGACCTAGTCGGCATCTTCCAGAAGTCGGGGAAACAAGATACCGATGCCGCCGTCGAGGCCGCGAAAAACGCGTTCACGAAGTGGCGATTAGTCCCGGCTCCGCGCCGTGCGGAAATCATTTACCGCGCCGCCGAAATCCTGCTGGAGCGCAAAGAAGAATATGCCCGCGACATGACACGCGAGATGGGCAAAGTCCTCAAAGAGACTCGCGGCGACGTGCAGGAGGCCATTGACACCGCATACTACATGGCCGGCGAAGGGCGCCGCATGTTCGGCCCCACTACTCCTTCCGAGCTGCCCAACAAATTTGCCATGGCGATCCGCCAGCCGCTCGGTGTCTGCGGAATGATCGCGCCGTGGAATTTTCCCATGGCGATTCCGTCGTGGAAGCTGCTGCCCGCCCTGGTCTGCGGCAACACTTGCGTCATCAAACCCGCGCAGGATACTCCGCTATCAACCTTCAATCTGGTGCGCGCGCTCACCGATGCCGGACTTCCGAAGGGCGTGGTCAACGTCGTCACCGGTTTCGGCCCGAGGCCGGCGCGCCGTTGCTGGACAATCCCGAAGTCCGCGCGATTTCTTTCACCGGATCGTCCGCAGTCGGACGTACCGTTGGCATCACCGCAGCGCAGACTTTCAAACATTGTTCGCTCGAACTCGGCGGCAAAAATCCCATGATCGTCCTCGATGACGCCAATCTCGATCTCGCCATCGAAGGCGGATTATGGGGAGGCTTCGGAACCACCGGCCAGCGCTGCACCGCAACCAGCCGCATCATCGTGCAGAAAGGCGTTTATCATCATTTCATTGATCGCTACGTGGAGCGCGCTCGCAAGTTAAAAGTCGGAAATGGCTTAGACGAAACCAGCGAGATGGGCCCTGCCATCAACGAAGCCCAGATGAATCGCGACCTCCATTACATCGAAATCGGACGCGCCGAAGGCGCAAAGATCAAATGCGGCGGCAATCGCATAACGCAAGGCGATTCCAGTGCGGATGGTTCGTCGAGCCAACCGTATTTGTGGATGTTGATCCCAAGATGCGCATCGCTCGGGAAGAGATTTTCGGTCCCGTGGTTTCAATCATCCCATGTGAAGACCTCGAAGACGCCATCAGCAATCGCCAACAATGTCGACTACGGACTGTCGTCTTCGATCTACACGAAGGACGTGAACAAGGCCTTCGTCGCCATGCGCGACCTTTATGCCGGGATCACTTACATCAACGCTCCGACGATCGGCGCAGAGGTTCACCTTCCGTTCGGCGGCGTAAAATCCACCGGCAACGGCCATCGCGAAGGCGGAATCGGCGCCATTGATTTTTACTGCGAGTGGAAAGCCGTATACGTGGATTATTCCGATCGCCTGCAGCGAGCGCAGATTGACCGGGGAGAATAAGAATTTTCACCGCCGAGCACGCGGAGATCGCCTAGATTGGAACGCTTGACGACCAGATGGCTATTTTTGATCTCATTTGGGGTTTTCCGCCAGACCGATTTTCTCTGCGCCCTCGGCGTTCTTTGCGGTTAAACTTTGTTGATGCCGATAACCCAAACTCGCGAAATCGCCGCCGCCACCCGGCTCGACAATGTCCGCTACGCCATCCGTGACCTGGCTTCCGTAGCCGACGAAGTCACCAAGCAGGGACACAAAGTCCTGCCGCTAAACGTCGGCGATCCTTTGAACTTCGACTTCGCGACTCCAATGCACGTCATCGAGGCAGCCTATAAAGCCATGCGTGACGGCAAGAACGGATACGCGCCCTCGCCAGGAATTCCGTCGGCCTTAGAAGCTATTCGTGAGGAAGCCGTCCGCAAAGGAATCACGACGGTGCAAGACGTCTTCGTCACGTCGGGCGCAAGCGAAGCGGTAGACGTTTGTCTGACCGCGCTGTTGAATCCAGGTGAAGACATTCTCACGCCGTGCCCGGATTATCCTCTATATTCGGCTGTTCTCTGCAAACTGGAAATCGGCCTCAACACGTATTTCCTGAACGAAGATGACGCCTGGCAGCCTGAACTCGACGACATCAAGCGGAAAATCACACCGCGCACTCGCGGAATCGTCATCATTAATCCGAATAATCCGACAGGCTCAGTCTGCTCGAGAAAATGCTGGAGCAAATTGCCGAACTGCGCGCCAGCACAATCTGGTAATTTTCTCAGACGAGATTTACGACAAACTGATGCTGGACGACGACGAGCATATTTCCATGGCAGCCGTCGCGCCTGACGTCCCGGTAGTGACGTTCGGCGGCCTTTCCAAAAATTATCTCGTTCCTGGATGGCGCGTCGGTTGGGGAATAGTCAGCGGAAATGCCGCCGCCGTGAAGCCTTACACCGAAGGTGTTCACCGGTTGCTCAGGGCTCGACTCTGTGCAAATCACCCCGAGCAATACGCAATTCCCGCAGCATTGAATGGGCCCCACGATCACCTGGTTGAATTTTGCGACAAATTGCGCACGCGCCGTAATCTCACCGTCCAATCCTGCAATTCGATTCCTGGAATAAGCTGCGTCGCGCCACGAGGGGCGTTCTACGCGTTTCCTAAACTCGAAATTCCGGAGGACGACGAGGTCTTCGTCAAAGAACTAATTCGCAAGAAACACGTCATGGTCGTTCACGGGTCCGGCTTCGGCCAGAAGCCAGGCACACAACATTTCCGAATCGTTTTCCTGCCCGACGAAAAGACTTTGGCAAAAGCATATCAGGCGATCGCGGAATTAATGCGGGAACGCTATCAATGAATGTTGAGACCGGCGATTCCACGATTCATTCGCGGGCCCTCAACGTTGATTCCTTCAGCGTCCCTGATTCTCCTCCCCACGCAGCAGCAAGACAGCATCCTGGGCGACTCAATCGCGAATTTGATTTCCTTCTTCTGTGTGCCGCAAGCAATAACGGCTCGCGAACCCAAGATATTCGCGAATCTGTCAGCAGTGATTTGAATTGGCCAACCCTGCTGCGGATTACGGAACACCATCGCCTTATTCCCCAGGTTTACAACGCTCTTCGCAGTGTTGCTGATCTTGTTCCTGTTGAACCTTTAAGGAAACTTTACGACCGCTATCAGGCCAATGCCCGCCAAACGCTACGCCTTACCCGTGACCTGGTTCGTGCGTTGAAGCATTTGGAATCTCGCGGAATTCCCGTGCTCGCCTACAAAGGACCCGCCCTCGCGACCATCCTTAACGGATGTGTCAGTGGGCGCCAATTTGCCGATATTGATCTGCTGGTCCATCCGCGGGCCGTGCAGAAAACTAAAGCCGCACTCGCTGAACTGGGATACACGCCACAATGCTCATTCACAGATCGTCAGGAAGAAAGTTTTATTCATTCCGGATACGAGTATGCGTTCGATCTGCCAGACGCGCAGAATGTCATGGAGCTCAAATGGCGTGTGCTGCCGCGTTTTTACTCCATTGATTTCAATGTCGCGGCATTTTTTGATCGAGCAATCACGATTGAAGTCGGCGGCCACGCCGTGCGAACGCTCTGCCCGGACGATTTGCTGCTAGTTTTATGCGTGCATGCCGCCAAACACGCATGGTCGGAATTGTCACTCTTATGGGATATCTCTCAGATTATCCAATCGCGACCAATAAACTGGCATAGCGTGTACGAACAGGCTGATCGGCTGGGGATGCGCCGGATACTGGATGTGAATCTTGTCCTTGCTCGAACCCTGCTCGGAAATCCATTCCCGCCGGCCGATCCGAAGCGGTCGGAAACTAGCCGTGACATCCGCGAGGTAACTTCCAGAATTTTGGCTATCATTCGCGAGAGTGAGCAGGTGGATACGGAATCAGTCTCTTATTTTCGGCTGATGCTCGAACTGAGGGAACGCTGGCGAGATCGCGCCCGATTCTCATGGCGACTGCTGGTGACTCCAAGCGCGGGTGAATGGTCTGTCGTCTCCCTGCCAGCGTGGCTTTTTCCGTTTTACCAAGTAGTGAGAATGTTCCGGCTAGCGGCAAGGCTGATCCGGCTACCAGCAACCGGACGACTGCGGTCGGAGAAAACAAGCCCCCACACTGCTTGAGTTGAGGAATCCAACCTTAAGATTTCCATTCGCTTAAATTCAGAAAAGCCTCCGCATTTCCATCTGCGCCGTTCCTTCCAACATAGATACTCGATCGCTACATTGAGTTTCGCGCACACCTACACGGTTAACCTTATTGGTGAGCTAAGGCTCGTGCTGTAATGTGCTCTGCGATGAATGCTTCGGAAATTCCGAGCTTTGTTACCGGCCGGATGCGCGAGTCAAGCCTATTGGTACCGGAGAGTTTAATCGCACTGGCAGTGCCGCCAGTGACTTCTATGAAGAACGGAGAAAGTTAACATGGGAACTATACTTTTGATCGTTTTAATCCTGCTCCTCGTTGGCGCTTTGCCAACCTGGCCATATAGCACCGGTTGGGGATACTACCCAAGCGGCGGGCTGGGACTCGTTGTGGTTATTTTGCTCATTCTGGTTTTGATGGGGCGTATCTAGAACATTCCGTTATCGTCACACCACCACCCCCAATGCACCGGGCCGACTGCCGTGCCTTAGCTTAGAAAGGATTCTATGAGCGATACCCCACAAAAAAATAGCAACAAGGGACAATTTATTTCCGATCTCGAAGCCATTCGCAAGCGGGCGCGGCAGCATATTGAAGATGGCGCCGTTACAGAAAGTTATCGCGCTGACCGGGAGACTGTAGTGCGTGTGCTAAATGATGCTCTGGCGACTGAGCTCGTTTGCGTGCTTCGCTACAAAAGGCACCATTACATGGCGTCCGGTATTCACGCCCAGGCCGTGGCTGAAGAGTTCCTGGAGCACGCTCAGGAGGAACAGGAACATGCCGACAAGCTCGCAGAACGAATCACGCAACTGGACGGTGAGCCCGATTTCAATCCGGCTACCTTGGTATCTCGTAGCCATTCCCAGTATGTGGAAGGGACCAGTCTGGTGGATATGATTCAGGAAGATCTGGTCGCGGAACGGATCGCGATTGAATCCTACAGCGAGATCATTCGCTACCTCGGAGATAAGGACCCGACTAGCCGGCGGGTGATGGAAGAAATTCTCGCGAAAGAGGAAGAGCACGCTGAGGACATGAAAACATTGATCGAAACAATTTCTCACTTTGAAAAACAGTTCGAACGGAAAAAAGCAAGCTGAGTGTCAAGTCGGCACTCTCCCACTCCGTCATTTGGCGAACTAGCAATTTCGGATTGCGGCGGACCAGGCCGGCAGCAATATCCGGCGAGATATGCTCGTCGAGAAGAAGCTTGAGCATGTCAACGCTTCATCGTTTTGCCCGACACGGCTCTCCGGGGCTTAAAGACTGCGGCCTGACGGAGTGTCCTCTTCAGCTCATCGAAGCCAACGGAATCGTTACAGCGACGAGACCTTGAATCAAGCCACTATCTGACTCGATAAATTTCGCGGGCTAGTTCTCGCAGTGCTTTTGTAAATCCTGGGTCCGACGCTCTTGGAAGGCTATCCCACCAGTTGCTTTCTACGGCCTCCCTCAGGGACCAACCGAGGTGAACCGCGCTTGAAATCGCCGACGTAAGCTCCAACTTAGTCAATTGCCTAGACCATTCTGAGTACGCGGAGCTTTGCTTAAGCGCCACGAGAATTTCAACCGCGACGAGCCTAGCATCCTCGTCTGGGGCGACTTGACCTGCCAAGTTTAGTTCCTTGAGCACCGCGTCGACTACAACAGACATCAATCTCGCCCGATCGGGTTGCGGCGGCGCTTGCTCGCCACAAGAGCCACACATGGGGTCGGGATCTTTAATCGGATTGAGGCAGTTCTCGCAACGTTTCATTTTTGATTTTTTTTGCCGTTGACGTGAGAAAGGCGGTCATCACGGCAAACGGCGCAGAACGCCGACAAATATATTCGCCGCCCCCGGCAGGGTGACCAGCGAACTCAGCATAGTACCTTTCGTAAGCAGCTGGACCTGTAAGCCGAATTCTGTCCGCGAAATTGCTTTCGCGGGACGGTCATTCCTCTGGGCCGCGCATTACTGCGAGGCTCAAGCGACCTACCCGGAGGTTGTGACGCGCCGAGCCGGTGCGTGTTCCGCCGTCGCTCCAGACTCTCGATCGAACAAGAATCCGCAGCGACGGCGAAACGTCCCTCCCTATTTGGTCTTGCTCCGTGTGGGGTTTGCCATGCCTGTCGCATTACTGCGGCAGCGGTGCGCTCTTACCGCACCTTTTCACCCTTACCCTGACGTTGCCGCCAGAGCGGTATATTTTCTGTGGCACTAGCCGTCGAATGGACTTAAATCCATCCTCCCGGACGTTATCCGGCACACTGCCCTGTAGAGTTCGGACTTTCCTCCCTCGACACTTGACGTGCAGAGAGCGACCGTCCGGTCCAGCTGCCAACGGCCCATTATATGACACTGGTCTACAAATACCGCCAGGCTGAGCCGGTAGTTTGACATCTATCGGACAGTATGACTATAGTCATATATGACTGTAGTCATAAGATCGAGGCGCGAACGCAAGAAAACTGACGTCCGCGAAAGGATAGTAGCAACCGCGCTCAGATTGTTTTCGAAACACGGGTTCGGAGAAGTAACTGTCGAACACATCGCGGATGTCGCAGACATTGGAAAAGGGACAATCTACAACTATTTTGAAACCAAAGAAGATATTGTCGTCGCGTTCATGGTGGGCGTGGAACGCAAAGTACAAGCGGAGCTGCGGCGGTTCGCTCACTCAAAAAAGAACTTGGAGACACTGCTTGCAGAATTTGTTTTGTTTCAACTTCAGCTCAAGCAGCAGTATCACCCATTTGTGAAGGTATTTTTAGGGCAAGTTTTCAGCAGGACAGAGCGCTCGTTACCTTACATAATCGAAATGCAACAGGTCATTGATCCACCATTGGAGACGTTGTTCCGCACACTGCAAGGGCGTGGCAAAATCTGCTCAGACGCGGACGTTCCCGCGCTCGTTCTTGCCTTCAAAACTCTTCAATTGGGAATCACAGGATTGTGGGCGATGGAGGGACCCCCGTTCCGTGAAACTGAAAAGGTCGTAAGGCTGCAAATGAAGTTGCTCGCCGGGGGGATGGGCTCGAGGTCAGCGCGAAGTTAATCTTCCGTTTGAAATGGAGAACTATATGTTTCCGCACTTGTTGCGCCAGTTGCTGACATCCTTGGTTTCAATTGCGTTAGTTTCGGCCTTCGCAGTGGCACAAGCCGAGGCCGGGAGCGGTGGTAGCCATGCCGAGCCGCAAAAGCTTCTGACCCGCCATTACAAAGAAGGAGAAAAACTCTCCTATCACATGAAGACTACGAACCAGGACCGGCGTGGCACGCTACGCTACGAAATTCAAGCCGATGGCGTCGTGAGAAAAAATGCTGGCGGTCAGTTCGTCGAAGAATTCGGCTGGTCGAATTTGGTGGTGAACGGCACGCCGAAGCCGCTTGCCGATGCGAGCGCAAATTTCAAGCAGAACCTGTCGCTTGAGCCCGGATACACTCTGACGGTTCCGAATCTAAGTCAGGTTGATCCGATTCTGATTGGCCCAATTACCGACCTGCTAACCTTTTATGCGGACATGACAGTCGCGACAAGTCAAGGCAATCTCACTCGAGCGGGCGATCATTTCTATTTCAAACACGCTGCTCCAAATTCGTGGGCAGATGGCAACTATGCACTGATTGGAGAAGATTCGATTGACTTCGACGTAACCCTGGACTCCATTGATATGACAAACAAAACTGCCATATTGACCGTGCGACACGTGCCTCCGTCGCAGCCAGAGGTAAAGCTTCCCGCTCCATGGATGCAGGCGCCGGTCGCCGATACTCCGAACAACTGGGTCGAACTCACGCGGAATTTTGCCTCGAAGTCTGCCGCCGACAAATACTCCGCTTCGGTCGGGAAAGAAACGTTCGAAGTGCAAATAAAAGTAGATCTAAAAACTGGACGGATGATCTCGGGCAGCCTCGACAATCCTTTGGAAGTTTTGGAGCGTGACTGCACCGACGAAACCGCCACAAATTGCGGCGAGCCCTTCCGCTACAAAATTCAACGGCACGTTGAAATTCGGTAAAATGCCCGTCGCTGCGAGCAAACCAGCTATGGAAGTTGCCAACAAAAATGTTCTGGTCGTCGGCCTTGGAAAATCGGGCATCGCATCAGCGCTGTTCTTGAAGTCCAGAGGGGCTCACGTCACGGTTTCGGACTCGAAGCCGCGAGAGCAGTTCGGCGACGAACTTTCTCTATTGCTCGATCGCGGCATCGCTGTCGAAACCGGAGGACATGGCGAGCGCACTTTTCGGGAGCAGGATTTGATTGTCGTGAGTCCCGGCGTTCCCTTCGACGCTCCGCTTCTGCAACAAGCCCGCGCTATGGGCGAGACTGTCGTTGGAGAAATTGAACTCGCCTCCCAATTTTTCCCGGGACGCATGATCGCCATCACCGGATCGAATGGCAAAACCACTACAACGGCGCTGACTGGCGCAATTGTTTCCGCCAGCGGTTTTCATACATTGGTTGGCGGAAATATTGGCACCCCGGCTATATCGCTGGTGAAGGATGCTACGCCGGAGACGATTGCCGTGCTGGAAGTCTCCAGCTTTCAGCTTGAAACCATCCAGAGTTACCGGCCCTATATTGCCATGGTGCTGAATATCACGCCCGATCATCTGGACCGCCACCGCACATTCGCAGCGTACGCCGCTGCCAAGGCTCGTATCTTCGAAAATCAGCGGCAGGGTGATTTCGCAGTTCTGAACGCCGATGATCCTGCATGTATGAATCTGGCGGGGTCCGTCAAGTCCAGGCTTTTCTGGTTTAGCCGGAAGAAGGAAACCGTTCAAGGCGCCTTCGTTCGCGACGCTCGCATTTTGTTTCGTGATTCGGAGCGAGAAACAGAGATTCTGCCAATCAACGACATTTCACTCAAAGGCTCGCACAACATCGAAAACGTGCTTGCGGCCGCGTCGGCGGGCATGCTCATGGGCTGCGATCCCGCCAGGATTCGCGAAGCGATACGCGAGTTCAAAGCCGTGGAGCACCGTCTGGAATACGTCGCCACCATTCGGGGCGTGGAGTTCTACAACGACTCAAAAGCGACGAATGTTGACGCAACCATCAAAGCCATTGAATCTTTCCCGGCAAATATTCATTTAATTCTGGGCGGCAAAGATAAAGGAAGCGATTATTCGGTTTTGAACGACCTGCTGCGGAAGAGAGTGAAAAGCGTTTACACAATTGGAGCGGCAGCGGACAAGATTGAATCGCAAATTAAGGGCGCGGCAGAAATCGTTCACGCCGAAACTTTGGATGCAGCCGTAAAGAACGCCGCAAAGGCCGCCCAGCGGGGCGACATTGTACTCTTAGCCCCGGCTTGCGCGAGCTTTGACCAATTTCAAAATTATGAGCATCGCGGCAAGACGTTCAAAGAGATTGTGAAGGCGCTTGTGTGATCCAGCCGAGCGAATTCAGTATCTGGTGGGACGTTGCGGCCTGGTGGGGTCAACCACCCATTGCGTTTCAACCTGAGATGACCAAAGAAGCACGCAACTACTTCTCTTTCAGAGCCCTCGCTGAAATCGTAACTGTCCCAAGAACAGAAAAAAGCCCTGAGAGACTCAGGCCGACTTTCAGTCGGGCGATTACTGATTTTGCAGCATTTACGGCCCGACTGAAAGTCGGGCCCTTCCCTTTTCCGCGCATTCTCTTCATTTTTCCGCAACCTGTTTCAGCCGCGCCGTAAGTCACGTGACTGATAGCGGCGGGGCCGAAGCCCCGCCCTTTCAAAGCAATCTCAAAGCAATTTCTCCGGGTGGCATCTCAACTCGGTGAGCCAGCCATACCGCGAATCATATTACCCACGGCACGCGAGATTTTTCTGACGAGAAGAATAATGATCGTCAGAAACAAAAGCACGATGGCTGCTGCGGAATAGGGGTGCGCGGTTGCGAACCAGGTTAACCCTATCGCAAAGGCATCTTCTCCAAAACTTAAGGCTGCATTTGAAAAAGGCTCTGGGGATGGCGTTACCAGCGCGCGCAATGTTGTTTTGCTGCTATGAGCGGCGAGGGCAATGGCGCCGCCAATGAGAGTTGCGAGCAATTGCTTCAGCGGAGAGAGTTGCGAGGTGGCGCCATAAGCAAGCAGTGCGGCGACCGGCACCCGCACAAAAGTATGCAGGGCGTTCCACATCAAATCCACAACCGGAATCTTGTCCACCACAAATTCGATCGCAAATAAACCAATACTGGCTCCAATGACCCACCAGTCAGCGACCGGGTGAAGGCCCGGAGGAAGCTCAAGCAAATGCGCATGAGAGAGCAGTCCCAAGGTCGCAACCGTCGCATACGCGTTAAGTCCGGCGGCGAAGCTGATCGCAACGAATAGTGCCGCAATTTCATTTGCGGGCAGGCTAAGCACGTGAAACATCGTAGGAATGTTATCCCGCCTATTCGTTCTTGTCGAAGCTACGGCTCGGCCGCGCCAAGAAACAGCTTCACGTATGATGAGCGCCTGGAGGCACTTTTTATGCTCACGATTCGTCCCGCGACGGTCGAAGACGCGACGCTGCTCAGAACACTCATCCGCGAGCTAGCCGATTACGAACATGGACTCGAACACGTCTCCATCACCGACGCGGATATCGTCCGGGATGGTTTCGGTGCGTCGCCAAAGTTTCGTGCGGTCATTGCCGAATGGAACGGAAACCCTGCCGGATACGCTCTGTTTTTCGAAGTCTATTCAACGTGGCGGGGCCGTGCGGCGCTGTTTCTCGAGGACTTATTCGTGCGCCCGCAATTTCGGGGCAAGGGAATTGGCCGGGGGTTGCTGGCACACGTCGCAGCCGTGGCCACCAAGCAAAACTGCTACGGAGTGAAGTGGGAAGTACTGGACTGGAACCAACTGGCCATTGATTTCTACAAGAGCATTGGCGCGGATTTCAGAAACGAATGGCGTTCGATGTTATTAACTGGGGAATCGTTGCGGGGATTCGCTCGCGATGGAATTTCAACCTAACTTAGCACGGAGCAGCGCGCTGTTTCGCGATTGCCAATGGAAACGCGGGCAACAGTGTCAGGCGCTCTCCATGCCGAAATCCTACGGCCAGCGCTTCGCGGTATCTTCCCACCCGGCGGCACGCGCGGGTTGTGGAGGGACGGCGTTCACCGCAGCGGGCTGAGGTATCCGAATAGGCGTTTGCGCCGGTGCGGGAGTCGCCAGTGTTGGCTTGTTACCCGCTTCCATGCCAGCTTCTTTCTCGTCCGACAACAACGGAGCGGCAACCCTTAATGCTTCAACCTCTTTTTCCAGTCTGGAAAGTTCGAGTTCTTTTTGTCTCAAAACTTCGTAAACATTCTTCATAGCCTGGGCACCTGTGAGAAATATTTTCCGGCACAAACGTTAATTCGCACTCTAGGCACACCGCACATTTTTGTCAAGAAGGAAGCTGGAACAAAACAACCGGGACATTCTCGCGAGGCGGTAATGTACCGTACTTGTTTCGACTGCAAATTCCTTCCCGCCGCTAATTTAGACTCTACTTCATGGGAGAACTTGGCAAGACCCTGATATTTCTGGGCGGAACGCTCGTCATCGTTGGGATCATCCTGGTTCTGCTCGGGCGCGCCCAAGTCCCACTGGGACGCCTTCCTGGCGACTTCATCTATCGCGGTAAGAACTCAACATTTTATTTTCCGCTGGCGACTTCGATCCTGGTGAGTGTCGTGCTTTCGATATTGCTTTATATAATCGCAAAATTTCGAAGATAAGAACAACTACGTCACTTTGGTAGATGCCGCGCCTTCCCTTTGAAAGCGGTAGTTGCCTTTTCTTTCTGTTGCGATAGCTTCCGCGACCTGCAAAAAAGCGCGTGCGGCGTGTGAAAGACTCGCGGACTTGCGATAAATCATCCGCAATTTGCGATGCAGGCGCAATTCCTTTACCGGAATCCGCACCAGTTCGCCTCGCGCGAGTTCGCTTTCCACGCTGATTTCGGGCAACAGCGCCACGCCGTTTCCCATGGCCACGAATGTCTTGATCGCCTGCAATGTGGGCAGCTCAATATCCATGTGCAAGGGAGTCTTGTGTTGCTTGAAAGCCTGAATTACTTTTTCGCGATAGGGCGAAGGCACGATGTGGGCCACGAACGATTCGGTGCCCAATTGGCGGATGCTGACCTGAGTCTCCTTTGCCAGGGGATGTTGCGGCGGAACTACAAAAATGAGTTCGTCCAGATAAACGATGGTTGAGCGCAGCAGAGGTTCCTGCGGATCGTAAGTCAGCATGCCGAGTTCGCAATTGTGGGCGAGAACGTCATCTGGAATATGGCTGCCGAGCGAGCGCTGAACCATCACCCTGATCATGGGATGCAGGCGCAGGAATTCGGCCAGGACCGGGAGGAGGTAAAGCGCGGTGAATTCATTGGCCGCGATTGCCAGCTTGCCTTTTTGCAGCTCTCGCAATTCGACTAAAGCTTCCTGTGCGCTCACTCGAAGGTTCAGTAAGCGTTCGGCATAGTCAAGAAGCACTTTGCCGGCATCCGTCAGCAAGCCTCCGCGAGAAGAGCGGTCCAGTAGCGGCTCGCCCACATCCTGTTCGAGCTTTTGTATCGTTTGGCTGATCGCGGACTGCGTACGATGCAGTTTTTCGGCGGCCCGGGAAAAGCGGCCCTCGCGCGCGACGGTTAAAAAGACTTCGAGCTGTGCCAGATCCATTCCATCAACCCCATTGCTGCCAGCGATGAGCCGCAACACCCGCCCCATAGTATCTTTTGCGGGCCGCATGGCCAACAACCTCGGTCATGCCCGACCTACATTATTGAGCTGTAGCATATAGGCATCCTCCCCAAATACCGACGCCATGGGGGTGACACCAATGAAAAAGTGGAAGATTGACCGCATCATCAGTGTGGCTACGCTTGTCTCTTCGGCATTGGCGCTGTTCCTGGTTCTGAAGAAGCCTCAGCCCGTAGCTCAACCGCAGCCACCGGCGGTAGCCGCAGCCAATGCACAGTCATTTCAAACCAAGGTCCAACAATTTGAGCAGCCCAAGGAGCCAGGACAACCTCCAACCGAAGTTCGCCTTAATTCCGACGAGGTGAGCGCTGCGCTGATGCAAGCTGCGTCAACCATTCCCGCTTCTGCGATGCAGGCTGCAACAGGCACAGAACTTCCCAGCACGGTTCCGTCATCCCCCGATGCGCCGATTGCGCCGGGAGAACCGGACGTTAAGGACTACCAGGTAAATTTCGACGGGGACGTTGCGCGCGGGCAGTTCGTCACCAAGATCGGCGGCAAAGATGTTTATGTGACGCTCGCGGGTCACTTGGGATCGAAGGACGGTTACGCGACGTTTGATCCAACCGAGTTCAAAGTCGGCGATCTCAACGTGCCGGTTTCGCTAGTGAATGACGCGCTGCAAAAAAGGCTAGGAGAACAGAAAGACCGCCTGAAGCTGCCGGAAAACGTTGGCGACATGAAAGTTGAAAACGGGCAACTGGTGATGACGCAGAAGTAAGCAAGCGCTTTGAACGGGCATGTTTTCACGGGTCGAAAACGCGGGATTGTGTTAGGACGGGAAGGGCCCGACTTTCAGTCGGGCCGTAAATGCCCACACCGATCATGATCGGCCCGACTGGAAATCGGGCCCTTCCCGGTTCAAAAGAGGTTTCCCGTAGCCTGTTTCAGGCACGCCATCGGACTGTGACAGCGCGACTCTGAAAGCCACGCCCTTTCAATCAAGCCTCGAGGCAATCCTGTAACATCCATTCATGCGACGGTCCCGAGTTGCTATTGCATGGATGGCCTCGTGGTTGTGTTGCGTAGTCTTGTTCGGTCAACAGTCCTCATCTCATTCATCCGATTCGTCCTCCAACCATTCGCCGACCAGCAAAGCTCTGCCGGAACCTGGTTCAATCACCAACAACATCTATCGCAATAATTATTTTCATTTTTCTTACCAACTGCCGTTTGGATGGGTAGACCGTACTCCCGATATGCGCGAGGATACGGACACTGGCAAATCAAGAGTGTTGCTGGCAATTTTTGAAAGGCCTCCGGCGGCAAGCGGCGAAACGATTAATTCTGCGGTAATCATCGCCGCCGAGAGCATGGATTCCTATCACGGACTCAATGCCGCTGCCGACTATTTTGGGCCGCTGACGGAGTTAACCGAATCCAAAGGCTTCAAGGTTGGCAACCAGCCTTACGATTTTATTGTAGATGGCAGACAAATGGTTCGCGGTGACTTCACCAAAGAACGCGGCAAACTCGAAATGCTACAGACCTCCCTGGTGACTCTCGAAAAGGGATACGTTGTGTCATTCACATTTCTCGGCGGCAGCGAGGACGAAGTAACGGAACTGGTCGAAAAACTGAGCTTCGCCGGTCGAAAGCCAGTCTCACGAAAGTTGGAGGAAGGAAAATGAAAAAAGTTTCCCGAATCTGCGTCCTGCTCGCATTCATTGTGTTCCTGAGCGTAAGTTTCGCAGCAGGTCATAGCGGCAAATATATTCTGTTTGTGGGCACATATACCAAGGACGGGAGCCAGGGGATTTATTCCTATCGGTTCGACGAGAGATCGGGCAAGCTGACGTCACTGGGACTGGCTGCCAAAACCGATAACCCTTCGTTCTTGGCCGTCGCGCCGGGGGGGGAATTTCTCTACGCCATAAATGAGATTCACGAATATAAAGGCGCGGCGAGTGGCGGAGTCACGGCGTTTGTGATTCATCGCAAAACAGGAAAGCTGACGGAACTGAATGAAGTCGCTTCTCGGGGTGCCGACCCTTGCTATATCGCGTTCGACCGCAGCGGCAACTACGCCTTGGTGGCGAATTATACGGGGGGAAACGTGGCCGTGTTCCCGTTGTCGCTCGACGGCCGCATTGGCGAGGCGTCTTCTGTCCTGAAAGACGCCGGTCCGCTCGGCCCCAGCCGGGCTCGCCAAGAATCGCCGCACGCGCACTTTATCGAAGCTTCCGCGCATAACCGGTTTGTGTATGTCTCAGACCTCGGCCTGGATCGCGTCTTGGTCTACAAGTTCGACGCGACCGAGGGCACGCTAACTGCTGGGCAGCCCGAAACAAAAAGCCACGCCGCGGATGGAGGGGATTCCTTTTCTGCGACTCTGGCCCCCGGAACCGGCCCGCGCCACATTGCTTTTTCCGCGGATGGAAACTTTATGTACGTCATAGGAGAACTGGATTCTACCGTGACTGTCTTTGCGAATGATGACAAAGAAACCTTTCGCGCCGTACAGAAAATATCAACTCGGCAGCCGGGGTCCACCGGCGCTAATGGCGCCGCGGAGATTGTCCTTCATCCAAACGGAAAATTCTTGTATGCGTCGAATCGGGGAGATGACAGCATCGCTGTATTTTCCGTTGATCGCGAGAGCGGGAAACTCACTGCGGTTGAGCGAGTGCCCAGCGGAGGCCATACTCCCCGCCATTTTGCGCTCGATCCGGATGGCACTCACCTGCTGGTGGCCAATCAGGATAGCGGAAACATTGTCGAATATCGGGTTGATGCCGTTACCGGCCAGTTGGACGGAATGCGCGATGTTGCAAAGACTCCCTGGCCCGTGTGCCTAGTGTTTGTGCCGGAGGAGTAAGGGTCGAAGGAAAAATGCCTAGTCGTTACGATCTATGGCTAGCTAGTCCAACTCTTCGGGGTGTAACGCAATATTTCTCTCGCCAGCAGCTTTCTTTTCCCGATACTTTTTCAGCCAGGCTTCCCAACTTTTTCCGGCTGCCGGATCGCGATCGCTGAACGCCAGCGCGCCGATGTCGGCGTAAGAGATCGAAATTTTCTGATTGCTGGCTTTCTCGAAAATACGGACAAACGAATCGGCCAGCGTCAATCCGCTTCGCCGATCGAAGAGGTAGCCTTCGATTTTGGTCCCGTCCTTGCGTGTGATCGTGATGTCGCCACGAAAGTCGAACGCCTTTTCCAACGCGTGCCGGATTTCCGTTTCTGTGGCTAGACGCGGGATCCAGCCTTCGAGTTTTTCGCGGGCATGTCCGGGAGCGATTTCTAGAGTATCCGGATTGGGTAAAGGTTGCGTGGTCTCTGGCTCCGGTCCGGGGAGGCGGTCGGCCTTCATGCGTTAGTTTCCTGCAAAGAGTCGGACGCTTCAATCTGCACGAGGGCGGGAGTGTTCGCGGACTCGGAAGCTTCATCCAGTAACCGGAGTGCTCCGCGATCGGGGTAACGGCTGAAAAGCGTGGCTTTCACGGTTGCCGCGAAACCGCGCAAAGATCCGAACTGATCGTTAACCGCCGACGCTTCGTATCCGCTGTGAACCATGCAATTCGCGCACTTGGGATTTCCCGACTCAGTGCCGTAGTTCGACCAGTCGGTCTCGTCGAGCAGTTCCTGGAAGGTATCGGCGTAACCATCCTGAAGCAGGTAACAGGGCTTCTGCCAGCCAAAAATATTGTAGGTCGGCATTCCCCACGGGGTGCAGGCGTACTGACGCTTGCCCATCAAAAATTCCTGGAATAGCGGGGAGAGATTAAATTTCCAAGTCTTCTTGCGATTAGAAAGAATGGCGCGAAACAATCTGCGGGTGCGGGCTCGTCCGAGAAAATGCTGCTGATCGGGAGCCTTATCGTAGGAGTATCCGGGCGAGAGCATCATTCCTTCGACTCCGAGGTTCATCATTTCGTCGAAGAAATCGCGCACGCTATTGGGATCAGCGCCGTCAAACAACGTGGTATTCGTCGTCACGCGGAATCCGAGCTTTAGAGCTTCGCGAATTCCATCTACGGCAATCTCGTACCCACCCTCGCGGCATACGGAGAAGTCATGATGCTCTCGCTGGCCGTCCATGTGAACGCTGAACGTGAGATATTTGCTTGGCTTGAACAGGTGAATTTTTTCTTTCAGCAACAAAGCGTTGGTGCAGAGGTAAATATATTTTTTGCGCTCGACCAGGCCTTCGACAATCTTGCCGATTTCCGGATGCATGAGCGGCTCGCCGCCGGGGATGGAAACCATCGGCGCGCCACACTCGTCCACCGCGCGAAAACATTCTTCCGGGGTCAGTTCGCGCTTCAGAATATGCGCCGGGTATTGGATCTTGCCGCATCCCGCACAAGCCAAATTGCAGCGAAACAAAGGCTCGAGCATGAGGACGAGCGGGTATTGCTTCCGCCGCGCGAGTTTCTGGCCGAGGACATAGGTCACCACCGTCCACATTTGCGAAACCGGAACACCCATTATTAGAAAGTTCTCCTATGTCTGGTTATCTTATCAGGTTGGGACTGATAGTAGAGTTAGATGCCTCATCCGCCCAGCGGAATGAACTCTGCGAGCCAAATAAAGAATTCTTCAAGAACCTGCAAACCTTCGGACCCCTACTCGGTGTACTCTGTGCCCTCTGTGGTTCAGGCTTTCGTCATCCCCATGCACTCTGCCCAAATGAAACCGGCGAAGAGCATCAACCACAGAGGACACAGAGGGATCACAGAGGGATTTCTGATCTTGTGAATCCAAAAGACTAAGCCCATCTCGCGTATCGGGGGGGTCCGGGCCTACGTTTCAGAGGAGATTCACGTTGTAAATACGGCGTTTATAGAGCTGGCTACCGCCTCCGAAAACGCTCCTCTCTGTGTTATAATTATTGAAATCCTTCATTGCTGTAAGTGCCAGTAATTTCAGTAGCTTGAGTGAGCAAACGGCGATCTGCAAACAACGCTATCGAGACACTTTAAGACGCAATTTTTCACGCGGAGTTGAATGGCCACTAAAGAGATCACTGCGCCTGTAATAGACAACACAAAAAACAAGAATGGGCGCCCCGCTGCCGAGGTTAACGGAAACGGCGATTACAATGCCGACTCCATAAAAGTCCTGGGTGGCATGGAGGCCGTTCGCAAGCGCCCTGCCATGTACATCGGGTCCACGGGCGAAATGGGCCTGCATCATCTGGTCTACGAGGTGGTTGACAACTCTGTAGACGAAGCCCTTGCCGGTCATGCCGACAAAGTTGAAGTTACTATTCATCTCGATAACTCCATTACCGTCGTGGACAACGGCCGCGGCATTCCAGTGGACTCGATGGATATTGACGGCGAGAAAGTCCCGGCTGCTCAGGTCGTCATGACCAAACTCCACGCGGGAGGAAAGTTTGACAACTCCTCGTACAAAGTTTCAGGCGGATTGCACGGAGTGGGCGTCTCGTGCGTCAATGCGCTGAGCGAAGATCTGGATCTCGAGATTTGGCGCGACGGCTTCACGTGGGAGCAAACGTATTCGAAGGGAGATCCCACCAGCAAACTGAAAAAAGCCGGCGCGACTAAGAAGCGGGGCACAAAAGTTCACTTCCTTCCTGATAAAAGCATTTTCACCGTCAGTGAATACAACTACGACACCTTGGCCCAAAGGCTGCGCGAGCTCGCGTTCCTGAACAAAGGCCTGCTGATTACGCTTACTGACGAGCGCGCCACGGACGCCAAGACTGGCGGCCCAAAGACTGCCGACTTCAAATACAACGGCGGCATTGCGGAATTCATCAAGCACCTGAATCGCGGCAAGCAGGTTCTGCACGACAAGCCGATCTACATGGAAGCCGATCGTGACGGCGTGGTGATGGAAATCGGGCTGCAATACAACGACGCGTATTCCGAAAGCGTTTTCAGTTTTGCCAACAACATCAATACGGTGGATGGCGGATCGCATCTTTCGGGTTTTCGCACCGCGCTGACACGCACCATCAATTACGCCGGTCAGCAGATGGGGCTTTTCAAAGATGTAAAGGAAAATCTGACTGGAGACGACGTGCGCGAAGGTCTGGTCGCGGTGATCAGCGTAAAGCTTCCGCAGCCTCAATTTGAAGGCCAGACAAAAGGCAAGTTGAACTCCGATATCGCGGGAATCGTTCAGGCATTCGTGAACGAGCGGCTCGGTGCTTATCTGGAACAGAACCCAACCGTCGGACGAAAAATCATCAATAAAGCTGTTGAGGCTGCCCGCGCACGCGAAGCCGCGAGGAAAGCACGCGATCTTACTCGTCGAAAAGGCGCACTTGATGGCGGCGGGCTTCCCGGCAAACTAGCGGATTGTTCTGAACGGCAGCCGGAGCGGTGCGAACTGTTCCTGGTGGAGGGTGAATCGGCAGGGGGCACGGCGAAGCAGGGACGCGACCGGCGGTTCCAGGCCATCCTGCCATTGAAAGGAAAAATTCTTAACGTCGAGAAAGCCCGCTACGACAAGATGCTCGGCCATGAAGAAATTCGCGCTATGATTACGGCGCTCGGCACCGGCATTTCGAAGGAAGATTTTGATCCGTCAAAACTGCGGTACGGAAAGATCATCCTGATGACCGATGCCGATGTGGACGGAAGCCACATCCGTACACTCTTGCTCACGTTCTTCTTCAGGCACATGCAGGAGCTGATCAAGCGCGGCAATGTTTTCATTGCTCAGCCGCCGCTGTACTCGATCAAAAAAGGCAAGTCGCAGCAGTACATCAAAGACGATCGCGAGTTTGTCAAAGTAATGGTGAAGCGCGCGTCGGACGGGTTGATCGTTCGCTATGGTGAAGGCGCTGCGAAGTTAGAAGGCACGGGTCTCGCCCGGTTCATCACCGTGCTGAATGAGTATCTGACATTCTTCGACAAGGTCGGAAAGCGCCTGCGCGACGAACAGGTCACTGAACTTCTTCCCAAGCTTGATCTTTCGAAGCGCGTGGATTTTGAGGGAGAGAAGAACTCTCCACCAAAGAAAATCGAAAAGCTCGAAAAAGAATTGAAGAAGCTACAGAAAGCCCGCGCCTTCAAAGAAGTCGAGAGCCGCTTTGAAGAAGAGCACAGTCTGTGGGAAGTGCGATACGTCAATTCACAGGGTGCCGAGCATTTAATCAACTGGGAACTGGCTTCCACGGCGGAATATCGGCAACTGCTTTCGAAGTTCAAGCAGATTGAGCCGTACATGGAACCTCCGTTCATGGTTGAGACCATCAGCAAAGGCGCCAAGGCAGATGCAGCCGACGAGTCTGCCGAGAATGAAGACGCCGACACCTCTAAGAAAGCTTCAGCGGAAGCATCGGGGAAAGCTGGCGCAAAAAAGAAGCCAGCCGAGGCGCAAGTCGTCGAAAAACAAAATGCCCGCGAATTGTTCGAATATGTTCTGGCCGAAGGCCGCAAAGACTTCACAGTGCAGCGTTACAAAGGTCTCGGCGAAATGACTGCGCCGCAGCTTTGGGAAACCACCATGGACCCGGAGCGGCGAACCCTGCTTTCAGTCAAGCTGGAAGACATCGCCGAATGTGAAACAATCTTCACCACGCTGATGGGCGAAGATGTTGAATCGCGCCGGAAGTTCATCGAAGAGAACGCGCTGGATGTGAAGAACCTGGATATTTAGGTCCCTTTCGGGGCAGCATCTTGGGCTGCGGCCGACTACAGGACGAGCACATCCCCGGTTTTCGATTGAGAGCGCGATCAAACGTGACAAGCTTCAGCCCGGACGCGGAAGCAAATGCCAGGAGATAGGCATCAGCCACTTTGGGAGATGCGCTGGCTAGCCGTGAACGCGCGCGAAATTGGTTTTCCAGTTGATCCGGTTCGGGCAGAAGGGCTATTCGAGTATCGGCCAAAATTCTGTCCCATAAATTCCAAACCTCCGACATAGTTTTCGTGTCTGTTCCCATGATCTTTTCAGTGGTCAAGAGCCGAAAAATTGTAAGTTGGGTAAACCGGCAGAAAAAGAATTGTTCTTCAACCGCCTGCTCAAACCATTCCCTCGCCTTTTGCGAATGAATGTGGCGACGCCAGAGCAGCGCAAGCCAGACATTCGCATCAAGGAAATTCAGTGTGATCATAGATGCGTTCGCTGGTTATGTCCACTTGTGGACCCGCGGAGTTGATGAGAGGAAACTGTATCCTTTTTGTCCGCGGGCGGTGGGTTTGGAGCAGCACGCTGCGAACCCCAGCCAGCACCAACTCGCGAATAGATCCGCCCCGGGCGTTGGCTTGTTCTTTAAGCTTGCGGTACAAAGGCTCGGGAATATCTAGCGTTGTCCGAATTGATTCGCGCTTCACATCTATATTATTTCAGATCTGCCATAAATATGGAACCGGGAAATGGCGTTCCTTCCCACTGCGGAAACTAGAACAAAAGTCAGCATTTTGTTCCGGGCCACCTAATATGAGAAGCTTTCAATTCGATTCTCACCCTGCCTTTCTCGTCTCCATCGCCGCGGGGACTTGCAGTAACTGAATCTGGCTTTGGTGATGCTTCTTCGCGTCCGCTTCGGCCTCTTCCTGGGTCTCACCTGTTCCCACTAACTTGTGTTCATCAATTGAAAGCGCCGCCCAGCTTCCCTCCTTCAAACCAACGAGCAACGCGCCGTCAACTGGCGCGGGGGAGGCTTGCGAAGACTCGTTCCCGTCGGGATCAGGAATTGACGATGAAGGATCGCTGCTGGGAAAGGAATCTGCGAGCGTCTTATCGAACGATTTTTCCTGCTCCTGACTCTCATGATGAGTGTGGCGTTCTTCCGGGTCACGGCGGCTGCCCAGATGTTCTGGATCATGGGGGCCGATTTGTGGAGCGCCTTCGACTTTTTTATTCATGGTTCACCTCGGCATCACAGTTTTGAGCCTTGCTCTAATCCGCTCCATTGTCGCCCAAGACAGCCACATTCGCCTATCGGGTCTTTACTTCATGAGCGCTGACCGCCGATTCAGGCGCCAATCGCTTTTCCACGCTGGCCGGTGACCACCGAAGCCGCATGGCTCCTCCGCCGGGACAGCAATGCCGTTCAGAAACTCCTCCATGGCTTGTGTCCTCCTGAACTAGTGGCTTTGGAAGATGATGTTGACAAGGCTGCACAGCCCGAAAAGTGGGTACGCGGAGGTGTCAGGATGTTCTTCCATTGGCCCTGGCACCGCTCATAGACTCGACGCGCGACTCGTAATCAACCTTTTCACCCGCTCCCTGAACTCCTCCGCGCCCATATCCTCCGTCTTCTCTTTCCCGCGGGTCCGCACGTTTACCTTGCCCGCCTCCGCTTCTTTGTCCCCGACAACCAGCAAGAACGGAACCTTCTGCATCGCATGTTCGCGGATTTTCGCGTTCATCTTTTCATTGCGTCCATCCACTTCGACTCGGACGCCCGCTTCCTTCAATTGAGCCGCGACTTTCTGGGCGTACTCGACATGGCGTTCCGCAATCGGAATCATCACCACCTGCACCGGAGACAACCACACTGGAAACGCGCCCGCATAATGCTCGATCAGCACGCCGAAGAATCGCTCGATCGATCCGTATAATGCGCGATGCACCATCAGCGGCTGCTTGCGCGTTCCATCTTCGGCGACGTACTCAAGCGCAAACCGCTGAGGCAAATTGAAATCGAACTGGACGGTTGAAAGCTGCCACAGCCGCCCGATTGCGTCCACCAGCTTGATATCAATCTTCGGACCGTAAAAGGCGGCCTCGCCGGGAATCGTTTTATATTCGATGTCCCGCTGCTTCAGTACATTCTCCAGCGATCGCGTCGCACTATTCCACTGGTCTTCCGTGCCCACAAAATTCTTGCGGTCGTCAGGATTCCAGGTGGACAGTTCGGTCTGAAATTTATCGAATCCGAAATCTTTCAACACGTCGAGAGCAAAGTCCAGGCAGGCTTCGATTTCCGCTTCGATTTGATCGGGAGTGCAGAAAATATGCGCGTCATCTTGAGTAAATCCCCTCACCCGCAGAACCCGTGCATCACTCCCGAGCGTTCGTAGCGATAACCGTTCCCAATTCCCCGAGCCGCACCGGCAAATCCCTATACGACTTCAGCGAGTCTTTGTAGATCAAAATATGAAACGGACAATTCATCGGCTTGAGCCGATATTCCGCGTCATCCAGCTCCATAATGTCGAACATATTTTCCGCGTAGTAGCCTTCGTGCCCGGACGTTTGCCACAACTGCCGCCGCGCCACATGCGGCGTATAAACCAGCGAGTAGCCGCGCTTGATGTATTCCGCGCGCATCCAGTCTTCCATTTCCTTGCGGATAATCCCGCCCTTGGGATGCCAGAAAATCAGCCCCGGCCCAGCCAGCTCCTGAATCGAAAACAAATCGAGCTGCTGCCCGATTAACCGGTGATCGCGCTTCTTCGCTTCTTCAATTCTGTGCAGATGATCTTCAAGATCTTTCTTCGAGAAAAATGAAGTCCCGTATATCCGCTGGAGCTGCGGATTCTTTTCGTCTCCCAGCCAGTACGCTCCGGCGATATTCAGCAGCTTAAACGCTTTTATTTTTCCCGTCGAAGGCAAATGCGGACCGCGACAGAAATCCGTGAACTTGCCCGTGCGGTAGATGGAAATCTTTTCATCGGGCTTGGTGAACTGCTCGATGAAATGACACTTCATAAAATCGCCCTCTTTTTTGAACTCCGCGAGCCCTTGTTCGCGGGGCAGAAATTCGCGCGCGTATGGAAGATTCTGCTGCACCAATTCCTGCATCTTCTTCTCGATCTTTTCGAGATCGTCGGGAGTGAACGCAGTCGGACGATAGAAATCGTAAAAAAAACCGCTCTCAGTCGCGGGGCCGTGTCCGAGCTTGGTTTCCGGAAAAACCTCAAGCACCGCCGCCGCCAAAAGATGCGCAGAGGAATGGCGATAAACTTCGAGAGCCTCAGGATCTTTATCGGTCAGTATACGAAGATCGGTGTCCTTCTCCAGCGGCCGCGTCAGATCAATCAAATTTCCGTTGGTCTTCGCCGCCAGGCCGCATCCGCCAGCCGCGGACTAATAGACTTCGCGATATCGAGCGCCGTCGTCCCCGCAGGAACTTCCTTAACGCTCCCATCCGGGAGCTTCACATGAATGTCATCAGCCATGGATTTGAATTCAGTCTATGGGACCCAGAAATCAGGGTCAAACAGTCAATGCGGTTGAGAACACGGCGGCATTAATGAAATTGACAAAACTTCAATTCCTACTCACACTGCTGCTCAGGAAACGAGCGGTAGTTAAAAACTCTTGTTCATACTGCCCATCAACGAAGACGGCTATGTCGAAGGGAGACCGTATGTAATCTTACCCTCGCAATCGTTAATTTCCTGGTGCTCGCTGCCACCTATCTTCTTTCATCCCCGCAGACGGTGTTTTCGCATTACGGATTTGTTCCCGCTCATCCAACAACGATAACCGTGCTTTCTTCCATATTCGTTCACGCTGGAATCTTGCACTACGTCGGCAACATGTTCTTTCTTTGGATGTTCGGACCCGCATCGAGAACGCATTCGGAATGTGGCTGTTTGCCTTGGTGTACGTTGTGTGCGGATTCGGAGCCGCCGGGCTTCACTATCTATCTAATGCAAGTTCGACGCTTCCCTGCATAGGGGCCTCCGGCGCAATTTCCGGAATTATGGGCTGCTACTTTGTGCTCTTTCCAAAGTCAAGGTTCGATCTGGAAGTCTTCTTTCTCAGGTTTCACGTCACTTCTATTCCAACTCATACACAAGGGGCGATCGGTGTCTGGGTTGCGGAGCAAGCTCTTTTGGGACTGCTGACTCAGAGCTTCCGGTTCTCATCGACAGCATTCTGGGCACATGTTGGCGGATTCGCTACCGGCAGCGCGGTCGCGTTGATACTGTTATTAGTTGCCCCGCAAATCAGAGAACGCGGCGACCAACCATTCATAGTGCGATTCATCAAAGGTGCGGTTCACGACACTAACGGGAATTCTTTGCCGAATGCCCAGCTCGAATTCCGTTGCCCCTCCGGCGAGGTTCTGAAAGGTGCTACAGGCGCAAAGGGCCGATTCGATTTCGATCGGCTTCCCGACGGACTATACCGCTACACCGTCACAAGACCTGGATGGGAACCAGTTCAAGGTGGCATCATTGTTCGAAAGAAAGCAAGATACAGTGCCCCGATAAAAATCAGAATGTCTGAACAGGTGGGAGAAACTTTCCCGACGAAATCAGAGGCCGTTGTGTCAAAGGCTTAGCGGTGTACCACAGACATTTTCGGAGCATGCCTTCCAGTTAGACAGAAAGCGAAAGCCCCGGAAGTCATCCGGGGCTGTACTTGGATACTGAACGACGCCTGTCAAACTGATGCTAACAAACCGCACGGTCATGTCAAGCGCATATTCGAGGTTCGTGTGACGTCAGAGGGTGAGGGAATCGAACCCTAGTGGCTGAAAGCCACTCGAACGCGTGACAGGCGTCGTCCAGTACCCACTGGCACCACCCTCCAAACGACCCTGCTGCGTGTTCGATTGTATTCCGCACCGCGATGTCTCTCGCTGCCGACGCGAAATATCTCGGAAGAGATGCCGATTTGGGAAAAAGGCACGACCGAAGTCGTGCTTTCTATCGCTCGTTTCCTCAGTGACTCAGTGTCTCCGTGGTGAGATAGCCTAGTCCCTAACCCCATCCAAGAATGCCCTCAACTTCCGCGACCTCGATGGATGCCTTAGCTTCCGCAACGCCTTCGCTTCGATTTGCCGGATTCGTTCTCGCGTTACCGCGAACGATTGTCCTACTTCTTCCAAAGTATGCTCACTGCCGTCTTCGAGGCCGAAGCGCATCTTGATGACTTTTTCTTCGCGCGGAGTCAAAGTTCGCAGCACATGCGAAGTCTGATCTTTCAAGTTGACGTTGATGACCGCTTCCGCCGGAGAAACGACAGCGCGATCTTCGATGAAGTCGCCCAGATGCGAATCTTCTTCTTCGCCAATTGGAGTTTCGAGTGAAATCGGCTCCTGCGCAATCTTCAGGACTTTCCGGACTTTCGCGACCGGAATGTCCATGCGCTTCGCAATTTCTTCTGAAGTCGGCTCGCGTCCCAGTTCCTGTACAAGCTGACGCGAAGTGCGGATCAGCTTGTTGATCGTCTCGATCATGTGGACCGGGATACGAATCGTACGCGCCTGATCGGCAATTGCACGAGTAATCGCCTGCCGAATCCACCACGTGGCATAAGTGGAGAACTTATAGCCGCGCCGATATTCGAATTTGTCCACCGCCTTCATCAGGCCGATGTTGCCTTCTTGAATCAGGTCGAGGAACTGCAATCCGCGGTTGGTGTATTTCTTCGCAATCGAAACGACGAGACGCAGGTTAGCTTCGATGAGCTCCCGCTTCGCCTGCTCGGCATCCATGTCTCCCTGGATAATCTCGCGCTGTGTGCGCTTGAGTTCCTGGAACGACACGCCCGCTTCAAGTTCGAGCTTTTCGCGTTCACCTTGAATTGCTCGAGATTGCCGCTTGTATTCTTTGCGCTGATCTTCACTGCGCGTGGCCTCGGCTTTTTTTTCGAGGTTCAGAGCCTGGCGATCGAGCGACCGCATGGTGTCAACAGTTTTGTTGACACGCTCAATCAACCGCTTGCGTTCGTTGTTAGTGAATCCCAGCTTGCGGACGCACAATGAAACTTTCACAATCGCGCGAGCGGAAGCCAAGCGGTAACGGCGAAAATCCTTGGGGCGCTTCTTCTGCGAAACCGTGGCGAACTTTTCTAAAACTTGATTGGCCTTCTTGTAGGCCTTCGCCAGGTCGTCAATCTTTCCGGTGAATTCGGTCAGGCGGTTTTGCAGAATCTCGTCGGTGATTTCCTCTTCATCGAACGTCACTACTTCCTTGATGGAGCGGACGCCCTTCTTGAGGTCCTCGCCCATCGCCAGAAGTTCGTTGATGACGATCGGAGAACGCGACAGCGATTTCAGCACGCGCAATTGCCCGCGCTCAATGCGCTTGGCGATTTCAACTTCGCCTTCGCGCGTGAGTAGCGGCACGGTGCCCATCTCCCGCAAATACATCCTTACGGGATCGTTAGTTTTTTCCAGTGCGCCGGGAGTTAGATCGAGTTCGACGTCTTCCCCGACTTCTTCATCATCGAATTTTTTATCGAGCGCAGAAGAGGGAAGTTTCGGCCCCTCGAGCACATCAATTCCTTGCGTACCAATGGTGGTAAGCAGATCGTCCAGGTCCTCGGGAGAGTGCACGTCGTGCGGGATAAGGTCGTTGACCTGGTCATAGGTCAGATATCCCTTCTCTTTACCTGTATCAATCAGCTTTTTAAGTTCATCAAATTTGTCTTCGAGAGCCAAAGATGGATAACCTCATCGTCCTCGCGGAGGACGTGGAAATTTAAAGGACTGTGGGAACGGGAGACGGCGAGTTGCTCATCAGCGCAAACCTCGAATTATACACCAGCGAATTGATGGCCGGAATCCCCAACAATCTATTGATAATTAGATGGCGGGAAGGGGGATTTAGTTTCAGGGCCGATGGTCACGGTTGCTGGCTCATTTTTGTTTGCGCGGCGAATACTGACGCTGGCATTGGGGTGGTTACGACGGGAGTGGACGCCTGATGCTGCGCAATAAGGTGGGCAAGTGGAATCTCTAAAAGATCGCCTCCCGCGATCCACCGAAATTACCATCACTGTAATCCGCAGAAAATCACGACGCGCCATCTCCATCCCGATCTGGTTCGTTCTGGAAGGCGACAAGCTTTACCTCTGGCCGGTGCAGGGGTCGAATACACAGTGGTACAAAAACGTGCTCAAGAACCATTCAGATCGAAGCTGGCGGCGCGGAAACTGAGTGCAGACTGTGATTGTTAAGGACGCCACACAGGTTAAGTCCGTGGTCGAGAAATTCCGCGACAAGTACGGGGCAATCGACGTCAAGAAGTACTATTCAAAGCTCGACGTTGCGGTCTACTATCTAGCCTGAATCGAATAACTGCGTTCCTTTGGTGAACTGCCGCTCGCCACCGGATTCGCGGATAGAACTCGATAAGGGAAGTTTTTTTACGAATTTCCCGCTACTGTGCGCAGCTTACCCGGCAGAAAATGATAGGGCGGCCAGGGACCGCTGATCACCAGTTCGCAATTCTTCAGCTGCTTGGCGGCGCTGGTGTAGCGGTTCTGATATTTTTCCACCGCCTTGGAGTCAATGAGGTGGGCGATGTCAATTAACATTCCATTGGTATTGACGCGCTTGCAGCTTACTTCTTCTTCAAGCGGATTGAATAGCTTGTGAACTTGAACGGATAGCGCACGGGCCTTGGTCTGACGCTCACGATCTTTGAAGGCTTTGTCGCGCAACTTCATCAGATAGTCGCCGCCGACTGTGTCAGGCAGGGGAACGTCCGCGACCGGGGGCCGAAGAGATCCGTCGCGAACCAGCAATTTAAGGTGCATTTCGGCTTTGCCGCGAAGTTTCGCTACGCTCTCTCCGAAAGCGCGCTTATTGGCGCGAACGGCCTGGCGCAGGGCGTCGTCGGTGTCAAAAATTGTGCCGAAGCGGAAGGGAAGGACGGTCCCGGTGCGGAAACAGACGCTTACCACCCTGGCATGCTCAATGACATGCTTTTCTTCGAGCTCGCCATTGGCGGCGGCCCTGTCGTACTCCGTGACAATCACGGCAAAATCGCCGCTAGGATAGCTGAGGACGGGGGCGCCGTTCACGCCTTGAATCCCTTCCATCAGGAAAGGACGGCGGCTGCGGGTTCCATTTTGTAGGGCTTGGTGCTCAGTAAGGCAGTACGCGTACCACGACATAGGGTCTCTCCGAACCTACTTCGAGGCAGAACCTACCTCGAACGGGGGATAGCTCGTTACGACTCTAGTACTTAAGCTAGTACTTAAGGAAGATTGGCAGTACTTACGACGAGATGAACGCCAATTGCCGCGTCCATGTTGTACTTTACTACCGAAACAGGAAAAATTGCAACCATTTTGTTGCATTGCACAGCTTTCGGCCTTCACGTCGCTCTGGTGCGCCTACGCAGCAATCGCCAGCGTGATCATCCTCGCCTATTTCTGGAAGAGCAAAGAAGACCGGCCGTTCCGGTACGCATAAGGAAGCGAGCGCTGAGGCGTCAAAAAGACCTTAAGATTGATGGATGCGATCTAGTTCTACTTGACGTCCAACCGGATCAAACATAACTTGGAAATGCTCGAAGAAGCCTTCCATCCCCAACAATCCAGGCACCGGCAATTCATTGGAAAAGGCAGCACGTGTGGTTACAACTCCGCCCGGCAAATATAACGAGACGTCGTGCATGTAAATTTTATTGACGCCATTGATGCCCAGGGTTTCCTCAACCTCTCCACTTTCAATGTCGAATCCCATTGCTTTACCGATTGCAGCTTGGAATTGGCAACATGTCGCGCCTGAGTCAATGATTGCTTCAAAGCGCTTTGATCGTGGAGAATTTGCCGAGGGCAGCGCGATACTTACCGGAAGGACGGCTACGTAGTAAAAGCCGTAACCGTGAGAAGCTGGGTACTTCTTGTATGGCAGCCTTAGGCTCAAACTGAAATTGGCATCCAGACCTTGGGAGTTTTTAACAGAAGAGGATCCGGGAACCCAGCGCTCTCGCTATTCTTAACGACTTCCTCATAGGTTGCGCCAACGGCCACAATTTTGCTCTCATCCTCAGACAAAGCAATCCACGAGTCCAGCGGTGCGGAGCGCAAGAGTTCGAGACGAGTATCTTGGTTGGGCATATTGACTAAACAACTAAACAATATCGGAAGGTTGCGATGAGGTCAATGGACTTTCAGCCGAGTTAGGCTGGCTTTGTGACAATGAGTTACGTCTTGCCCAATGCCTGATTTATGCTACTGCACCTGGGCTCGCTATTTTCCTGAAGATAGGAATGAAATACGTAAGGAGTTGCGCAATTCACTCATGTTTTCAATCCGATCGAATATCATCGTTCAAGGGGGCGGCGATTCCCACCCGATGTCCAACAAACTGAAAGCTAAGTGGTGGACATGGCTGGGCCGAAATAGGTCCAAGAGTGGCGACTACAGCTCGGCCTTGAAGTATTTCCAGCGCGTTGTCGAGTTATTCCCGGAGAGTGTTTACGCCCAATGCTACATCGGATATTGCTACTGCGGACTGACACAATACGAAGCCGCCGTCGCAGCTTACGACCGCGCACTTCAGCTCAAGCCGGATATGGCATATGCCCACGCTCAACTCGGCAGGCTGCTTGTCTATCTCGGAAAGCCTCAAGAATCAGTGGACGCATTCGCCCGTGCGTTCCGAATTGATCCAAAACTGAGAAAAAACGCCAAATACCAAACGTCGCTTGCCAGAGCTTACGGCCAACTGCGACAAATTGACAAATCGCTCGAAGCCTGCACAGAGGCCACGCTGCTTGACCCGAAAGATGCGGACGCACAACTTGGGCTTGGTTGGGCACACCTCATGCTCGAAAATTATAGGGAAGCCGAAAGCGCCCTACGGAATGCAGTCAAGCTCAAGCCCACGGACGCAGAAGCCCAATATCAGCTTGGCTTAACGTTGGGCAATATGGGGCGTAATCGGGAGGCACTTGAACACCTCAATAATGCAACGAGACTCCGGCCTGACCACATCGAAACATATAAGGCTTTAGGCTTCGCTTTCTACGTTCTCAAGGATTACAGAGAGGCAATAGAGTCGTACGAAAAAGCGTTAACGCTTAAACCGGATGCCGCCGAAGTGTACTACAACCTCGGTATCGCCTATGGGGAACTCGGAGAACACCTCGAAGAACAGAAGTGTTACCGAAAGGCAATCGAACTCAATCCTGAGGACTTGAGCAATTGGCGGAATCTTGCCGTTTCGTACTCAGCATCGGAGCAATACGAACCCGCAATCCCGTGTGGCAGCATGTAGCGAAGTTTCAACCTGACGATGGCACAGTTTGGGTTAGTTTAGGCTGGGCGTTAGGCCATCAGAAGAGATTTTCCGAAGCTATCATTGCTATCGAGCATGCGATTGCGAGAATAGCGAATTACGCGGAAGGATATTTTAATGTCGCGCTCATGAATTTCCATCTGAAGAAGTTTGATGCGGCGCTTGAAGCGCTCGATCATGCTCTAAAGTTGAAGCCCCACTACTCAGACGCCCTCGTCCTTACAGGCATGTTGGCGGCCGAAAAGGGGGATCATGAACGCGCCATTGAGCTATACGAATCCGTGCTATGCACGGAACCGAATTGCGTGGAAGCGTTGGCGAACAAGGGCGAGTCGCTTTCTGAACTGGGGAAACTTGAGGAAGCTCGGTTATTTCTTCAAAGAGCCGCTGCATTGAGGTCCGATGAAGTAGAGATTATTCATAGTCTGGCTGAGGTCCATATAAAGCTCGGCAGCCGAGACGCAGCGTTGGAACAGTACAAGAAACTGCGTGATCGGGGTGATGAACGTGCGGCGGCCCTGCTCTCCGCTGTTTCTAAACTTCCTTCACCGACGTCCAAAATTTAAGAACCCAATCGCTAAGGTACCCTCTAGTAAGATGGTTCTCCGCGATGCCCAAGAAGCTCTCTCACTACGACCGCGCCGGACGCGCCTCCATGGTTGACGTTTCTGCCAAGGCCGCGACGAAGCGCTGGCCGAAGCTAGTGCTTTCGTCGTTCTCAAGCCTGCGGTGCTCAAAGCGCTGCCGCAGAATCCAAAGGGCGATCCGCTGGAAGTTGCGCGGCTGGCGGGGATTATGGCGGCGAAGCGGACTTCAGAACTGATTCCGATGTGCCATCCATTACCGCTTTCGCACATTGATGTGAGTCTTCGGCTATGCGAAAATGGCGTCGTCATTCACTCAAAAGTAACCACGACCGCCGTCACCGGGGTGGAGATGGAAGCGCTGGTTGCGGTCAGTATTGCCGCGCTGACCGTGTACGATATGTGCAAGGCGCTCGATAAGGGAATCGAGATTCGCGAAGTGGTCTTGGAGCGCAAATCCGGCGGCAAGTCCGGCGACTACGTTCGCCCCGCCAAAAAATTATCGCATGGCAAATAACGTCAAGCTGCTGCTCGTGGATGACAATCCCATGGTTCTCGGGATGTTGCGCGATGCGCTGACTCCGCTGGCGATTGTCAGCACGGCGAGCGATGGCGCCGACGCGCTGCTGAAGGCAGTCGAAGATATCCCCGACCTCCTGGTTAGCGACTTCCGCATGCCCGGAATGGACGGGCGGCAACTGGTTGAGAAATTGAAGAGCCGTCCGGCGACCGCGGGAATCGCCGTTGTGCTGGTCGCGACCAAAGCCGATATCGCGGAGAAGCTTTCCATGCACGAATATCCGGTGGACGATTTTCTGGAGAAGCCGTTTTTCTTGAAAGAAGCCACGCACCGCATCAAGCGGTTGATCGACAAGATCGCGCTGGAGAAGATGGCGAAGTCCACCGCCTCTGATGGAGTGGTTCGCGGCAATCTTTCGCAAATGAATGTGATTGATCTTGTGCAGTCGCTCGAAATGGGGCGCAAGAGCTGTTCGCTCACCATGGTCAACGCAAAAGAAAAATGTGAGATGTTTTTTCAGGAAGGCCAGGTCATGCACGCGGCGTACGGCAACCAGACTGGTGATGCGGCGGTATTCAAAGTTCTGAAGTGGACGGGCGGCAGCTTCCAGATTAATTTCGAGGCCAAAACGTCGCAGCAAACAACCACTTTAAATACGCAAGGCCTGCTGATGGAGGGCCTGCGCCTGCTGGACGAATCCAATCGCGAGAATGGCGGGGCCAAGCACGAAGAGGAAGAAGATGTCCTCCTCGACTCCTGAACCGACCGCCGCCGTCATCACGGTCAGCGACTCGTGCTCGCAGGGAAAGCGCGTGGATCAATCTGGCCCTGCCGTATCCAATTTCCTGAAAGAACGCGGGTTTGCGCTGGTCGCCGCCGAAGTCGTTCCCGACGAACAGGTAGCAATACAAAAAGCAATTGTTGATTTGGCGGGAAAAGCAGCGCTCGTCGTGACCACTGGAGGAACGGGAATTGCGCCGCGCGACGTTACTCCGGAGGCCACTCGCGCTGTCTGTGGCCGACTGATTGAGGGAATACCGGAACGCATGAGATATGAGGGCAGCAAGAAAACTCACCTTGCAGCACTTAGCCGTGGGTTGTGCGGAGTGTATGGGCGGACGCTGGTTTTGAATTTGCCTGGAAGCCCCAAGGGCGCAGTCGAATCCCTGGAAGCGGTGATTGATTTGTTGCCGCATGCTTTACATTTAATCGCTGGGAGTACTGGGCATCATTAGTTCGCGTACACTGCAACTCAGTTCTTAGTTGCCAGTTCCAAGTTTGAAAACCATCAAACATATTCTTTCCCGGTATACGGCATTTCTTTGGGCGCTGCTCAAACCGCTGGGCGCTTGGGGAATATTTGTCATTGCGGCATTGGATGGTTCTGTAGTGGGGCTTCCGGTAGATGTGGTGGTTGCTGGATATGTCTATCAGAACCACGCACGGCTGTTGTTGAATGTGTTAATGCCTCGGCGGGCTCGGCATTCGGAAGCATTATTATTTACGTGATCGGATATAAAGGCGGCGAAGAACTGCTTCGGAAGCGCATTCCAGCCGAGCGTTTTGCGAAAATTCATGGGACGTTTGAGAAGCATCCATTTTGGAGTTTGATGTTTCCGGCAATGCTGCCCCCGCCGACCCCTTTCAAGTTGTTTGTGTGGCGGCGGCAGCATCAGAGATGGGATTTTGGAAATTCCTGCTGGCGATTTTTTCGGGACGGGTTGTGCGCTTTTTAATTCTAGCGCTATTGATTCTAAAATTCGGGCCTGGATTTATTCACGTGCTGGGAGAGATTTTCCGTTCGATTTTATTGGATATCGATTGTGTTAGCCGCGGTGTTGGTCATTATTTTGATTATGGCAAAGAGAAGAGGCGGGAGACGGCCTGCTGTTTAGGTCTAGCGTCGAGCTGCGTGTTTCGTCGGCTTTACGCGGCGGCGATGTGGTTACCGTCGTGATGGAACGCTTTCGACAAGTGGAGAAGAACGAACGGGGCTGCGACATTCACTGTGGTAAAGAGCAAATCTCCCCGCGACGGCGCGGCGAAAGTACGGCACGCCGACGGCATAACACGTTATTAATCCCGCCACGGTCCTGGGATAAAGGTCTGGCCACGATGCCCAAACAGCGAAATTGCTCAGCAGGAAAAAGGAAACCGAACTGGCTAGTGCTCCGACGATCACGCGGACTGGTTTCGCATTCTCGCGAAGATTCGTTCCCAACGATAAGACTGCCGCGTACCAGGCGAACGTCACATAGTGGTCCCATGTAAACGGGTACGCATAAACGAACTTGGTGAGAATTACATCCGAAACGGCCATCAAGAGCAACGGAATCCAAAACTGCCGCGGATCCTCTCGCGCCAAAGAAAAGCAGTGCAGCGGCAACAGGAGTAAATCCCAAAGGATGAGACGGGATAAAGCGAAACAGGAATGCAAACAGAATGAACAGGTATGGCAGCATGGTCACCTCAGAATATGCGAAATATGATTGTGGCTCTTGTCGGGGAAGTCGTCAAGTTGGCGGCCAAACGGCTCTCGCGAACTTCCGAGGACTCCACAGTCCGGCGGTTCAAGAGTACTAAATTCAGCGGCCTCTCGAACCCCATGTTTCTGATACGACGTTCAAGTTTCGATCCAATTCGACGGTTGCGGAAAGCGTGCCGCGTCCACTCATCTCAGGATAGGCGTAGCGCAAATCCTCGAAGCGCACGATGTGTCCCGATTCTCCATTCGTCAGTCCGGCAGCATTAGGCTCGATTTCAGTTAAGGGATACTTTGCCCAATCCAGATAAGCCCGGCCGAGATAAGAGTTCTTTGCGGCCAGGGATGCAGCGGTCTCTTCGGGTTTATATCGAATCTGCATCGTGCCCTCTGGATCAACTTCCGGAGCCAGTGAATCCACCGGCATAGTCGCAAAGAAACCTTGAGTTTCAACCACTCCGTGCCAGCGAAACGGATTCCACCAATAAGGATAAGCCGAGGCGCGAATAGGATCGGCATTGTGATAAAGCCGGGCTTCGAGAGCATTTACCGCGCGACGATGCTCATAATCACGGACTCCCCAAAGCGCGATCATGCTCAGCAACGCGAGAGTGGCGGCAACGCGTCCTTGCGGCCCTTTGGTCCGGGCGCCGATTTCCTGATTTACCAGCGAGAACAACAAGGGGCACAGCAAACCCAGGGTCAGGACGATCCAAAGAACCGGCTCGAAGATGAAAACGATGTCCCACGAATACCATTTCTCGGAAAAAGGCCAGAATGGACGGACACCATAATTATTAGTGAAATCGAGAAGAATGTGGGTAAGACCTGCAAGGTAGGCAAATAAAAACAGCAATCCCCATTTGGGGCGAAGATTCGGATTGTTGGTCTTCCGTCCCCGGAGACGCCAAACTGAATACATCAATCCGACCACCACCGCGGAAACGAGGAACAGTCCAAGAAAAGAGTGAGTGAATCCGCGATGATGAGCGAACCCGAATATAGGGCCCTTGAACCGGCCAAGGACGTCAATGTCAGGAGCTTCGGCAGCAAGTGTGACCGTAGCCGTAGCCAGTGCCGACTTGCGATTGAGGCCGGCGCGTCCGAGGCATGCGCCGGTCAAGAAATGAGTGATTGGTTCCAATGGTCAGTATATGACGCGGATTGGGATTCTAGCTATCAAGGCGTGGATAGTTCAGTTCTCGGTTGTTAGTTCCCAGATCTCAGTTATGAGGGGCGAGCAGGGTGAAAGCGTCGGGCACGATAGAAATCTCGGCGGGTAAAGTACCAAGCAGTTCGCCGTCAGCTTCTACAAAAATCCTTGATTCCTTTTCCGGAGGAGTTGATGCGGTGCACATAACTTTCTGCGTGTCGGCCAATTCCACTCCGGACACGGCCCACTGCGCGCCAAACAATCCGCGCAAGATATATGCGAGATACAGCAAGCGATTTTGCGTTTTGAACAACACCAGCCGCAGATCATTTCTGGCGAGAGAAGCACCGGGCGCGAGTTCCCTGAGCACGCCGCCAAATTGTGTAATGCGGACGGCCAAGAGCTGCGACACCTGTTCCATCCGAATCTGGTCGTTTGCGGATTCACCCCCGGCAGCGGGCATCTCTATCTTGAACCTTCTCATGTCATGGGTAAGCCACAACCGTGTGGCCTTCAGATAATAAGCAAGCATCCCAAAGCGGCCTTTAACGAGCACGTTGAGTTTGTAGAACAGGTGGGCATCCACGCCTACTCCTGCGGTCACCGTGAAATAGCGGAAGGAGGAATGACCGGAAAGGTCCTGGAAACTAATTCTCCCAGCTGCGACCCGTCGAGGCTCGGAAGCAAGCGCCGAATGAGCTGCCGGTACGGCAGACAGCGGGATGCGAAGATCGTGGGCAAGAGTATTGGCAGTACCGAGGGGAATGACACCGAGAGCAACCTGTGTTCCGACGAGTGCCTGCAAGACATCGTGAATGGTGCCGTCACCTCCACAGGCAAATATCGTGTCGCATCCCTCTGCAATCGCCTGCCGGGCTTGCTCGCTCGTCCCGGCGGACGATGCGGTTGCCGCTGCGGTGGCATCGAGTCCCGCTGAACGCAACACCCCAAGTACAGCTTCAATTTCGGCGCCCCGGCGCTTTGGATGCCGCCCTGAGAGTGGATTGTAGAGAAGAACTGCCTTGCGCATGGAAGGATGAAGGGTGAATTGTACTACGCACCGCTTAGTGGTCTTTTAATTCGACGTGGATGCGGTGGCGTTTTTTTCCTGTGGAGATCCGGTCAGGGTTTTAAGCGCCGTATCGGAACAGTGGACAAGTTTTTGCATGGATTTCGAGAGGGCGTCTGGTTCTTCATTGCTGCCATGTTGATTTGCCGAGACCAGTACTCGATCCGCATTCTCACAGGTTGAACGGGAAACTTCGAGCAGCGCAATTAAGGAGTCCACATGCAGCTTCCACAGTGACGGCGAGTTTCCGGCCCGCTTCAGTTCCTCAAGTTCGGTGGTAATGCGGGCCGTCACGGCTACGAGCCTCAATTGCACCCGCGCAATACTGGCTGGCAAACTTTTTTCTTCTAAATAACCGGCGCAATAGGCATCGGCTTCAGCCGAGGTCAGTGCCAGATTGAAGAAACGCATGGGAACAATCTGGCGGAATTTCGGATCGGCGACACGAACAAACACCCGGATGGATTCCTCAACTTGAAGAAGCTTCGCCTCTTCCGCGGCAACTTGCTGCGGGGTGAGCGCCGCTCGCATTGCCGCGACATCAAGGATGGGCTTCAGAATCGGGCGAGGCTCGGCTTTCTGCTGCGGGGCACTCTGAACTTTGACTGGATTCCTTACCAGTTGCGGTATCCGGCGCAGAGGAGGCCTGCGGTCCAAAACCTTTTTCAGTTGCGAAACCCTCCAGAATTTTTGCAGCGCCAGACCGTAATCCAAGCTCAACAACTCTGGTTCTTTCAAGCTGCCAACGTCTTCGACGGTGACATCAACTCCATCTACGGTCCCAAGGATGCTGCCCCCCTGCTGCTGCAAGGCCTCCGCGAAGTTCTTAATCTCGGCTGTAGCAGCGAGAAAGAGATCGTCGAACTTGCGGCCAAAGGCAACATTGTATGGAGCGATGGTCGCCAGTACGCCGGGATGATAAAAGGAGGAATCGAAGGATTGTTTGATCTGGCGAACCATCGGAAGAGTGCCAGAATCCAGGAGCGAGTAGAGATCGCGGTAGTCTTCAACCTGCTTTTGCAGGGAGTCGAATCGGCGCAGCAATTGAACATGTTCCTCAGGCAACGATGGAACATCGGTATCTGCGAGAATTTCAATCAGCGCGATTTCAAACGGCGCAAGAGGTAACGAACCGTCCAAACCGTATCCTGTGCGCTCCCATTGACCGGGCACTCTGGGGCGGCGATAAAGAAACGTCGCAATCAGGTCGGTCTTTTCGCGATTCACATCGCTGAGATCTTTTTTGCGGGTAAAGTAGCGCAGCATAGCTTCGGCAATCTCGGGGTCGGTGTCAGGGGTAAATGCGCGCCGCAACATGGCGGGAGTGATCGCCATATCCAGCAGGCGCAGCCAGCGCCGCATGGAAGATAGAGTCTCCATTACGCCGCCATCGGTTTGCTGAAGCGAAACCGCCTCTAGTCCCGCGGGGACGGGAACTTCTCCTCCTACTGATTCCTGTAAAAGCTTCTCAGAGAAGCCCTGCACGGTTGCCAGGATGGCAAGTTCCCATTTCGGATCTTCGGCCAACGTCTCCCCTTGGGCCTTCTCCCTGAAGGTCCGGTAACAAAAAGGTAATACTCAAGTTAAGACTAACTTGATTGCATCCACAAGACTCTCTTAAGGGTGGACACTAAAGTTACATAGGGGAGTCGGCGAGGGATTGGCTTTGCTCAGGCTAGTGAAATACGACGGTCTTGCTGCCATAGAGCAAAATGCGATTCTCAATATGCCAGCGCACGGCGCGGGAGAGAACAATTTTTTCCAGATCGCGTCCCTTTTGTAGAAGGTGTTCCAGCGAATCGCTGTGGGAGATGCGAATCACATCCTGCTCGATAATGGGACCGTCGTCGAGAACTTCGGTAACGTAGTGGCTGGTTGCCCCAATCAACTTTACTCCTCTGGCAAACGCCTGGTGATAGGGTTTGGCGCCGACAAATGCCGGCAGGAATGAATGGTGAATGTTGATGATGCGGTGAGCGCACTGGTTCACGAAATCGGGACTAAGAATCTGCATGTAGCGCGCCAGCACGATTAAATCCGGCTTATGTTCGCTGAGTAGCGCCGTAATTTGTTTCTCGGCTTTTTCTTTCTCCCCGATTTTGTCGGAACGAAAAAGAAAGGAATGCCGTAGAACTCAGTGATTGCTTGATTGTCGTGGTGATTCGAAACGACCAAAGGAATATCGCAAGCCAACTCTCCGCTCTTGTGGCGATAGAGCAAATCCACAAGGCAGTGATCGTAGCGGGAAACCAGTATCCCTATCTTGGGACGATGATCCGACCGAGCCAATCGCCATTCCATTTTGGCTTCGGCGGCAATTGGCGAAAAATATCGAGGGAATTCGGCAAGATCAATATCGAATTCCGCCGATCGAACTCCACGCGCATCAGGAAAAGATTCGATCCCTCGTCGGCATGTTCATCCGCGTGCAGAATGTTGCCATTGTGACGGAAAACGAAGTCGGAAATCATCGCAACCAGACCCTTGCGATCAGGGCATGAAATGAGCAGGACGGCCGAATTGTTCATATCGGTGAAGACTTACATTCTATCCGTTTATTCTCCGCCGATTCTGAATCTCATGCCTGCTCTGAAGTTCACGCCCGGCGCGGGATATCCGGTCACTTCCTCATAGAATTTATCGGTGACATTCTCAATATTCACGTAGGCTGTAACCCGCGAATTCAGCGCATACGATCCGCCCAGATCCAGACGCACGTAGCCGGGGCTGTGGTCAATGCCAAAGCCGAAGAAATCGGAGTCCGGCCGCCGCCCCACAAAGCTGGCATCCAGGTTCGCTTCCCATCGCGGCTTGATATAGGTGAACAGGGCCGTCGCCGAATTCTTGGGACGCCGGAGTAAAGCCTGTCCAGCGGCTAAAAGAGGATCGCAGAAATTCGCTGGCGTACAGAGCGGAGCCTGAAGGATTTGCGTAGAGGTGTAGGTGTAGGCTGTGCTCAAAGTCAGGTTGGACCAAATCTTTCCGTTGAGTTCCACTACGACGCCCTGTGCGAAAGATTTATCAATATTGACGTACTGCGTGATGAATGTGGTTGGATCGGTGGCCCCGTCTATCAAGTTATGGAACAGATTATTAAAGTAGTTGGCGCTCAAGGCGAATCTGCTGGCGAACAAGTTTTGTTGAAACCCCGCCTCGAAAGAGCGATTTTTCTCCGGCTGCAAATTTATGTTGGGAACGCTGAATGGAGGCCCTGCAAATGTTTCCTCCAGGCGGGGCTCCTTAAATCCCGTCGCATAAGTAAATCGCAATCGCGTACCGGAAAAAACATTCCCGCCCCGCAATGCCAGCAAGGTTAGCGCAATTCGCGGCACGCCAGTATCGCCAAATGCACTGTTGTGTACAAAGCGTGCGCCCGCGATAACCGACAGGCGGCCCAGGGTCAGCATCTGTTGCGCATAAACGTCGTCGTTCTGACGATGGCCGGTGCTTGTTGCGCCAACCGGCCCAACATTTCCATTTTCCTGCTCGAACCGGTAGCCAACGGTGGTATGCGCCCAGCTTCGCTCCGAGTAATCGCCTTGATATTCGAAACCCGCGCGATTGATGTGTGCGATGTCGTCGTAGACGAAATTGATGTTGCCAAAGGTTGGTGAAATTCGCCCATCGGTCGGTTCCGGGTCAGCATTGTTCGTTCGATAGCGGTATTCAAAGCCGGTAAACTGATGCTGCCAGCCCGAGGGGGCATTTAATGTGAGCGTGAGACCCGCCAACAGGTTATTCAGCCGGTTGTATTCAAACTGGTCCGGCGGAATAATTTGACCGCCATTGAAATTCCACTCGTCCGAAACTCCGCTGAAACTGTTCGCATGGCGGACGCGCAGGCGGAGCGAGGCTTCGTCATTGAGCTTCACGCCAATATTCCCACCTTGTAGCGAATTGGAATATTCGTTGTTGATGCCCTGCCCGCCGGTATTGAATTGATCCGCGAAAACGTCGTAGTCAAAAATGTTGCGAGCGCCGGCCAATGACGCGTAGCCATTGGCGGTCGAGAAATTGCCGCCATCCGCCCCGAAGCGCAATTCGGGAGTCTCCGTGCTGCCGGTGCGCGTTGATACCTGCACCACGCTAGTCATCGCATCTGACCCATAGAGGGTGCTTTGGGAGCCGCGCATGAACTCGACGGAATCGGCCTCAGTGAGCGGAAGCGTGCCAAAGTTAAAAGTCCCGCCCGGTTCGTTTATGGTGACGCCGTCTACGATAACTTTGTTGTAATTCGAGTTGCCGCCTTGAACAAAGAGTGACGCGAGCCCACCCCTCTGACCGGCCATGTCCACGACTGCACCTGGAAGAAAGCGAAGAGCGTCGCTGGCAGCAACTGGATTCATGAGCTGCAATTGGCCAGTGCCAAGGGTTTCAACTACGGCGCCGGAGGCTTCGACTGGCACCGGGGTGCGAGTTGCCGTCACAACGACGGTCTCCGCCGCTGGAGCCAGTCTCAGTTGCACGGTGACAGAGTCAACTGGCGGCGAAGGCAAGCTGGTAGTCTCTCGCGCAAATCCCGGAGCCAGTACGCGAATTCGATAAGGAAAAGATGTCGCATCCTTGAACACCGCAATTCCCTCGGCGGATGTTGTTTGCAAGTCAGGCCTGGCATCGTTGGGTCCAAACAGCTCAACCTGAGCGCCAGACACCGCTGCCGATTGAGGATCTAACACTCTGATTTTGATTTCTGCCGCGGACGCGGCGACAGAGAGAATAAGCAAGCAAGCGAATAACTGGGCGAACGTCATGGCACTCCTCCTTTGACACGCGAAAGGGGTTGGCGTTGGCGGCTCGCACCGGTCTCCTGGCTTTGCGAGTAAGGATGTTCGCTGGAATTATTCCAGAGTCAGCATCCGGTCATTACAACCGGCCTTCCCAGAGTTTTCTCCAGTGGCGGCTGTACGTTTCCTCGCTTACAGTTGCGCGGCAGCGCGGGATTTGCACCCGCTTCCCATCTCATCGCATGATGAGAGTGCGCGAACCAATAAATTGTGAAAGAACAAACTTGAGTGCAAAATTTAATCGTTGAAGGGTGAAAAAGTCAAACTACCCTCAAGCGCGAAATCACGCCGCCCGGCAGAGGAGGGACGCGCCTAGCCCATCCGGCAAGGGATTTGGAGTATTCTGGAACACACAAAAGGATTTTTGAAGATAGTTTGAGTTTGGAAGCCATTTCGCTGTACGCTTGAACTTCTATGATTGAAAAAGATCGAACCGCTGACGAGGAAAGTGATGGGGCCAAGAGTCAGGCCGAAAAAAAGCCGTATCATAAGCCTAGCTTTCGCTACGAGCGTGTATTCGAGACCAGGGCTTTGTCGTGTGGAAAGGTCAGCCGCTTGCAAGATTCCTGCCATTTCCGGGTGATGAATTCCTGATTGCCTCAATAGAAACCTTGACGTGGAGAAGTTCCGTTGAGTGAGAAATACGTTTCGAAAAGCGACGCAATCGCAGCCCGCATGCTCGGGGGCGAGATGATGATTATGTCGGCCGCGGATTCCACTTTTTTCACGCTCGATGGAGTCGCTACTCTGATATGGCAAGCGGCCGATGGACAAACTCCGTTGTCGAAAATCGCTGCGAGAATTTGCCAGGAATACGACGTGGAGCAAGAACAAGCCGAGCGGGACGCAGAAGAGTTCATCACGGAACTTTCAAAACATGGCATTCTGCTTGTTTCCGAGAATCCAGTATTGCGACCCCCTACGAAACCAGAATAATTCTTGACCTTCCGAACATTCGGTAAGGCGTTCCTGCCGGAAGTACGTTGCGCACTAAAGTTCGTGGCCCGTTGTGACCTTCGGCCGCGACCATCTCCCTTGCTACTGTTGTACATGTAGCAGACTTTGTCCCGGTTCTTCCCCGAATTTGTCGCGCTTAACGCTAAATTCATTCAGCGAGATCTCCTGCGCGAACTCGAAAAACCAGTATGAGCACTGAACCAATACGAGTGCAGGAAGCCCACATTCAGGGCAACCCCGTTCGCGAAGTCCGGCTGGATAAGAGTCAGCAGCGGGAAATTCGGCTGAAGGAAATCCTGGATAAAAAGATCAGCGATCTGGGTCTCGCGATCGAATCTTCCGCGTTGCAGTCGCTTCGTTCAGCAGCTTTATCGCGAGCTGGAACGCAAAAAGATTACCAAGTTTCATCCTGTTTGCTACCTATCCGACGAGTGGGGATGCCCCTCCGGCGAACCCGTGATCGGAATCCCTTTTTATCTCGCCAGCCCAGATCTTTCCATGCTGGAAAAGGATGTGAATGATCTTGAGGATGCTCGCGAGATCATGATGTATTTGCGCCATGAGGCTGGACACGCTTTCAACTATGCGTATCGGCTGCACCGCACGCCACAATGGAAACAATTGTTTGGATCGTTTCGGCGGCCTTATCGCGATAACTACCGGCCGGTTCCGTTTTCGCGGAATTATGTGCGGCATTTAGCGGGATGGTATGCACAAAAGCATCCCGATGAAGACTTCGCGGAAACTTTTGCGGTGTGGCTTACGCCTGGTTCAGGATGGCGCAAGCGTTACAAGAATTGGGGCGCGATTATCAAACTGCGATACATGGATCGCATCGCGCGCGAACTGGGCGGCATTGATCCCGTTCGACGGCGAGGCGTTCCTGACGTAACCGTAGACGAGATGGAGTCTACGGTTGGAGAGTTCTATCGCCGAACAAGCGAAGAAGTGGCGCTGGGAGATTTGGCGCTGGATACGGATTTGCGGGATATTTTCAACGCGTCGAAAAGGCGCAAAACATCGGTGCCGGCGCAAAATTTATTGCGTCAACACCGTAAGTCAGTTGTGGACAAGATTGCTTATTGGACGGGGGCGCAACGGCCGCTGGTGAGAAAACTCATTTCAGTGATCGAAGAAAAAACTGGCGAGCTCGGATTGCTCGCCGATCGCGGTCGCGAATCGGAGCACCTTACGAATATCACTGTCTATGCGACGGCGCTGGCTATGAATTACGTGGCGCGCGGAAACTTTGTACAGTCATGAGGTTTGATTGAATGGCTGACCGGCATCTGAAAATCACGGTGCTCTATGACGCGTGGGGAGACCCGGCTTCCGGGGAGACAACGCCTCCGAAGTTAGCAGGGCGTGTGAGGAATTCCTCAAAAAAAGTTAAGCATGAAGAAAAAGAAGACCGCGAAGAAATTTCTGATGCTTTGGCACAACTTGGGCATGAACCTTCCTATCACGTGCTGGATGGTTCCATGCAGTCGCTCAATGCGATGTGCAAATGCAAAGCGGACCTAATTTTCAATTTAACGGAATCTTTTGCGGGCGACGACACGAAGGAGACGAACGTTGCAGCGTATCTGGATCTAGTCGGGATTCCTTACACCGGCGGAGGCCCTCACGCACATTTTCTTGCGCAGGATAAAGGCCTTGCCAAAAAGATGTTCGTCTTCCACGGGATTCAGACGCCCTACTTCGCGACGGCTTATCGCGGACGGATTGAGCACGCGCATGATATTTCGTTTCCGCTCATCGTAAAGCCGATGTCAGAAGATGGATCAATTGGCATTGATTCGAACGCGGTCGTCCACAGTATTAAGGAATTGATGGAACGCGTCGAATATATCCAGGATGAGTTTGACTCTCCGGCGTTGATTGAGGAATACATCGAAGGTCGCGAAATTTACGCCGCGATCTTGGGCAGCTACGAGCGGGCGCATGCGCTTCCCCTCGTGGAGCTTGATTTTTCGAAAATGCCGAAGGGCCTGCCGAACGTTGCGACCTATGATGTGAAATTCGAAAAAGACACGCAGGCGCACAAGCTGACCAAGTCTGAAGTGGCGGAAAATCTGGACGACGAGACGATCTCGCGTTTAACCGAAACTGCGCTCGCTGCTTACCATGCCGTCAAGCTTCGCGACTACGGCCGCATTGATATGCGGCTCTCCGCACACGGTGAAGTTTATGTCATTGAAGCCAACCCAAACCCATGGCTTGCGAGTGGGCACGAATTCGCGATGGCGGCGAAAAAGTCTGGCCGCAGTTATACCGACTTGATCGGTGAAATTGTGGATATGGCAATGGGGCGGTCCCCAAAGATCAAAACGCGGGCTCAGTCTTCGGGCATCTAGAACAAATTAACCACAGAGGACACTAAGGGGTAATTATCCCTTGACTACAAGGTACACTAAACCCGCCGTGACGGGGTAGGATAAGGGGTTTTGCTGTTACCTTTTTTAGAGTGTGGCACTCTGGCTTCTAGGCCTTGAATCATGTTTGCGGCATCGCGCATTTACTGATTGAGTTTCTCCGCAAGCGCGAGCGCGCGGGCGTTATTTTCTAAAATCTCTTTGTGGGAATCCAGCATCTCCCGCATCAGCCGGGAAGTGCCTCTATGCAACCATTCCAGACGGAGTACATGAGGACGGTAGAGATCATACCCGCAATAGTCTTAGCGAGATCAGCGCCCGTGATCGTGCCTGTTTTGACTAATGTGATTACGATGCCGATAGCGGGCAAGATAACAGCGCGGTAGAGATAGGCGAGCACGCCAACGATTATGGCGAGAACTGCCAACAGCAACGCGGCTGTGGTCAGAAACCGCCCATGAGGAATCCTCTTCAGATAATCTGGAGTAATTCCTTGCTAGGGGCAATGATCGCCATCGCGCACACTCCTGCCGTCCCGCATTTAAGCGTTGACGAATTGGACATCGTGCGCGACACTGCGAGAGTGGCCGCGAAAACCACTGGCAATGAAGCGCCCTTTACAAAGCTTCAGTTTTCCGAACTTCTGAAACGGGCTTGCGAGACGCCATCTCGCCTACCCGGTCCAAAAGCGCGGGGAAAATCAAATTCCCGGAACGGCGGCGGTTATAGCGGAAAGCGTATTCGTCGAGGTAAGACTGCAAGTACTTTGCGCTGACCGAGTGGTACACGCCGCCGATTCCGCGCTTCACTAGACTCCAAAATCCTTCAATCGTGTTGGTGTGAACTTCGCCCATGACGTAAACCTTCTGTGAATGGTTGATGCGCTGGTGCCGATAGCCCATGCCAGCGAGATGCGGGACTGAGTTGTAGATCACAGAGTCATCGGAATAAATCATCGTTTGCGGCATCACGAATTCTTTCACGACCGCGTTGGCAGAACTCAGTTTTAGATCGGGCGTGATGCGGGCTGCAATACGGCCCTTGCGTTCCACGACTCCAAGCACCGTGGTATGTCCGCCTTTGTTGCCGCGAAGCATCCGGCCCGATTGTCCTTTGCGCCGTCCGCCGAAGTAAGCCTCGTCCACTTCGACTCCGCCGCCATCGGCACCGCCAAGTTTCAAATCTTCGGCCATGAGTTTGCGAATTTGATTAAACATCCGCCACGCGGTTTTGTAGGTCACACCAGTTTCGCGCTGAATCTGTTTTGCGGAAATGCCACATCGGGTACTGCCCATGAGATACATAGCATAAAACCAGATGCGAAGCGCGGTGCTGGATTTCTCGAAGATCGTTCCGGCTAACGGGTAGATGTGATTTCCGCACGTCTCGCAGGCATATGCGGTTCGCCCGTGGGCGCGGTAGTGCTTCCGTGGTTTTTCGCATTTGTGGCACTCGGCTATCCCTTGCGGGAAGCGTTGTTCTTTGATCTGCTCAAGGCAAGCATCGTTAGTGGGGAAATCCTTCTCGAATTGCTGGAAGGTGTAGCGAAGTTCGGGCGGAATGGTTTGGCGTTGACTCATGGCAAAAACAGTTTGCCATGTGTTCGCCTTGTTGTCAAGGGATAATTACCCACTAAGGCTCACAGGGGATTGCCTTTGTGAACCTTCGTGTCCTTGGTGGTTCAAGATTTACCCTCTGCTCCGTCGAACTGATTTAAACTGTTCCTCTGCGATTGCGAAGCTCATCGAAAGCCGGAATGTCTCCTTTTCAGAAACACGCCTATCTACTGATTGAGCGATTACACTTCATCGTCGCGGCCGTTATATTGTTCTCGCGATTGGAATAGCCACTGCGTTGCCCCAAAGCGCGCCGGTGACCTTAGATCGTTCCGAAATCATTCAGTTTCTCAGTTCGACGATCAATTGGTATCACCGGACCGCAACCGAACAGCAACTGATCACCGAGCCTACGGATTTAACGTTTTTTCAGGATAATCGCCGTGTGGCTCAGCAGGTTGTGCAGCTTGCCTTTGAGTTCGCTCGGCAGCAAGCGGATGCGCGGGCCAAGCAGAAACTTCAGACGCAAGCGCAGGGCGTCCCTTCGCAATATCGGTCGCTGGTTCAGTTGGCGGAGAAAGCGGACCAGGAAGTCCAGGAGACGCAGGCGGAAATTCCGCCGCTTCAGAAAAAGCTGGAAACCGCTCCCGCCGGCAAACGCGCGGGCATCAACGCGCTAATTGCGGAGACGCAAAGCGAAGTCGCATTATTTAGCGCTCGCAGGGACGCGCTTCGGAGCATGGCCGAGTTTGCGAGCGGGGCGAGCGGGAACGGTGCAGGCGCGAGCGGGTTGCGGGCGCAGATTGAAGAGCTAGCGCGGTCAGTTCCTTCGAATCTGAGCAATCCTTCAAACACAACCTCGAGCCAAAACGATGAGCAAGACTCCGTCAAAGTGGCGCCCATCGCGAACCGGGAACCCCCTTCCGGGATATGGGGGCTGAGCGCTGATCTGTTTAGGCTTTCCCATAAGGAGCACGTCCTAAAACAGGATATCGCCGCGACCGACGCGTTAATTCAGAGCTCGAAACAACTTCGCACGCCGCTGGTCACAAAATTGAAGACCCTGATTGAAGCTGGAGACCAACTGGCTAAGCAAGCGGATACCAGCACCCAGGCGGGGCTTGACCAGGAAAGGCAGCAGTTGGATAAGCTAACCGCGGATTTCAGGTCTGCGGCGGGCGCAATTCTGCCACTCAGCAAACAGGGAATCGTACTCGATCTTTATCAGCGCAGCCTTGCCAACTGGAAGGACTCGACCCATGCCGAATTTAAGTCAGAGATGAGAAACCTGCTGGCTCGGCTGGGCGTATTGCTTGTCGTGATTTTCACCGTCTTTCTATTGGGAGAAGTCTGGCGGCGAACCATCTTCAAGTATGTGCATGATGTCCGGCGCAGATATCAGTTCTTGCTTCTGCGAAGAATCGTTCTATGGGTGGTGATTGCGCTTATTATCGCATTCACGTTTGCCACGCAGTTGGGTTCTGTCGTGACGTTCGCCGGGTTGATTACGGCAGGCGTTGCGGTCGCATTGCAGAACGTAATCGTCTCGATGGTGGGATACTTCTTTCTCATTGGAAAATTTGGAATTCGGGTGGGGGACCGCGTGCAGGTCTCGGGAGTAACCGGCGAGGTTGTGGACATCGGACTGGTGCGCTTCCATCTGATGGAAATCGGGTCCGATGCGCAGCCTACCGGGCGGGTGGTCGCATTTTCGAATTCGATTGTGTTTCAGCCAGCCTCGGGTTTATTCAAGCAGATTCCGGGAACGAGTTTTGTGTGGCATGAAATTGAGCTGATTTTTGCGCCCGAGAGCGAGTATCACGTGGTGCGCGAACGAGTCACAGCCGCGGTGGATGCGGCATTTGGCGAGTATCACGAAAAAATGGAAAAACAGAGCCGTCAAATGGAAATGACGCTCAACTCGATTTCCGCGACCGAGTTAAAACCGAAAATCCACTTGCACTTTACCGCGGGTGGCATTGAAGTGAGTATTCGGTTTCCGGTTGAGATGGGTACGGCGTCGGAAATTGACGACAAAATCATGAAGGAATTGCTTACGGCGATCGAGAAGGAGCCGCGGCTGAAATTGGTGGGATCGCAGATGCCGACCATGAAGGCGGAAGCGTAGGTCACTGCGATTAGTGAACATGTGCTTCGCCGCCATTGAGCTTCGCTCGATCCTGACGGGGGCGGACACCCGTCTCTCCATGCGCTCACAGTTGCAGAAAGTTTTGCATTAGCTTCTTGCCCTCGTTCGTCAGAACGCTCTCCGGGTGGAACTGAACGCCTTCCACCTGGAATTTGCGATGACGCAAACCCATGATTGTGCGCGAGCCGTCGCGTTCTATTGTGGACGCGCTGATCTCAAGCTCTTCCGGCAAATCTTGCTCCTCGACAATCAGCGAATGGTAGCGGGTGGCCGTCATGGGAGATGGGAGGCTATTAAAGATGGTCTTGCCGTCGTGCTTTACTTCGCTGGTTTTGCCATGCATAAGGTTTGGCGCGCGGACTACTTTTCCGCCGAATGCCGCGCCTAAAGCCTGATGTCCGAGGCACACTCCCAAAACCGGAAGTTTCCCGGCGAAGCTGCGAATGAGTTCGATGCTGATGCCCGCTTCTTGTGGGGTGCATGGGCCTGGGGAAACTACGATCCGATCGGGGCCCAGGGCTTCAATCTCGCCAATCGTGACCTGATCGTTACGCCGGACGACGACTTCGGCTCCCAGTTCACCTAAATATTGCACGAGGTTATAGGTAAACGAATCGTAGTTATCGAGAACGAAAACCATGCATTCAGCTTATCCTAAAGTTCCTAAGAGAGGTTTCGATAGAGAATCTCGATTAGAAGACTGCATTTTTGCCTAACGTGACCCTTACTTGCCGCTGTCCCATAGTTTGAGAAACGGCCTTGACACCGTCGCTCCCAGACCCCATGCTTACAGTGATTTGGCCGATAAGACCACCGCCGATGGCAGTCCTGAGAAGCGGGCCACACGTCGTTTTGCCCTGCGGCTTCCTGTTTCTGTCTCCGATTCCGAGAATGACTCGGATTTAAAGGCCGCCCAGACAAGAGACGTTAGCGCCCGGGGAATCTGTTTCTACGTTGAGTCGAATATCGCGGTCGGGGCCGGGATCGAATTCACCTTCACCCTTCCACCCGAGATTACCTTGACGGAAAGCATTCGCGTGCGATGTAAAGGGAAAGTAGTCCGCGTGGACAATGGTACCGAAAACCATAAAGTCGCCGTCGCGGCGGTGATTGATGAATACGAATTTCTTTCTGGTCCGCAATAGACACGTTTTTTCCTTCACCGCGAAAGATGCCGATCTTTCGTGTTCCTTCCGTCACTTTTCTCTGTAGCCTCGCTGATGTTATTGTTTCTTCTATAGGTTACTTATCCAGCAATGACGTTCTTGCAGCGCATGCGTTTCCCGTTTGCCGTGCTATCCCTCTCGGCATTCCTTGTAGGTTCAGGTTTTGCCCAGGCGAACGCACGGCGAATCAACCATCGCCGTCACCGGCGGTAGATGCCCCTGCTGAACATCCAGCTGTAGTGTTGCGCGTAAGAGTGCTCCTTACAAAAGATTATCCGGCGCTGGAAATCGTCACTGATCGTCCGGTGGTGCCTTCCATACACAAAATTGATAGCCCTTCAAGGCTGACGATTGACCTTCCGAACACCAGCATGTCGCTTCAGCATAAAGAAATTCCGATCAACACGGAACAACTTGGCGACCTTCATTTGGACGAAGAGAAAGGGGCAAATCAAGCCGTTCACATGGTTATTGATCTACGTAAGCCTCTGGCTTACACGTGGGAAGCAGCCGGCAACCGGCTAACCGTCCGGCTTCAGTCGGCGGAGCCTGCGGGGACACCTCTCGCCGCCGAGGCATCGCCGGTGAAACCGCCGACAACTTCTTCCGCGCCACCTTCGCTTCCCGGCTTGTCTTCGGGAGCACAAGTCGGACTTGTCCCGGTCACACCCGGAGGATTTGGCGCCGTCATATTCGCGGGCAACCGGATCGAACCAGGCTCGACGATCACGGCAGGGACGGATACCGCCGTCCTTAGTTTAGGAAGAAACGGGGAAGTTCATCTTTGCCCGCGAACCACGGCCTCAGTCACAACATCGTCAAAAGGCCATGATTTGATGCTAGGCATGAGTACGGGGTCCCTGGAAACTCACTACAATCTTGATGCCTCGATTGACTCCGTCCTTACGCCGGATTTTCGTATTTTTCTCGCCGGGCCGGGCATCTTTGAGTATGCAATTAGCGCGGACACACGCGGAAACACGTGCGTGAGCGCGCTGCCGGGAAATACGCGTTCCGCAATTGTTTCTGAATTGATGGGAACCGGCAGCTACGAAGTGAAGCCGAGCGAGCAAGTCATGTTTCATTCAGGGCGGCTGTCTGCCGCGGACCACAACATGATTGGGAGTTGCGGATGTCCGACGCCAGCGCCGGTGATGCGCGCGGCCGCACCGACTGGTCCTGTGATCCCAGATTCAAAAGTGCCATCGTCGGTGCAGTTGGCGCAGGCGAATTCGCCAACAGCCCAGCGAGCGATAGGAAGCGGGCCTGAAGCGGGCATTCCAGCACAAGAACCCGCCGGCTCGGAAACTTCGGCGCCACCGCCATCGAAACCAAATGACGTGCAGGCACAGGTGGAGGCGCCGCTGATCTTCCGTGCTTCCGATTTGCCTCCGGCGAAGGCCGCACCTGAAGTAAAGGCAAAAAATTCAACGAGTGAATCTGACCCGGCAGCCCCGCCTCAGAAGGTAGTCCCGCCTCCATCGAGAATCACAATCATCACAACCGAAAAGCAGCACCATAATATTTTTGGGAAAGTAAAAGGGTTTTTCAAAGGAATTTTCCGCTAGCCTGAGTTGTCTCCGGGAATTGGTGGCATCTCAATTCGCCGCACCGCTTGACCTACAGGCAAGTCAGCAAGCAACTCTCGCATCGTCCGTTTCAAGATGGGATGTCGAAGTCCCCCTTCAATTTCCACCAGAGGGTCCAGCACAAAACGCCGCTCATGCAGCGACGGATGGGGAATTCTCAGGCCTTCGGCTTCAATTGCGGAATTTCCAAACAACAAGATGTCTACATCAATAATTCGAGGACCTTTCTTCTGTTGACGCCGGCGCCCATACTTTGCTCGATTTTGAGAATTGCCGTGAGTAATTGCTTCGGCATTTTCTCGGTATCCAACTTGACGACGCAATTCAGGAACCAGGGCTGGGCGGTAAACTCGACTGGCTCCGTTTCGTAGATTGATGAGACCGCGATGATTTTCCCGACCCCCCGCAGGCAGTCGAGCGCGGTCATGATATTGGCCATGCGATCGCCAATATTCGACCCCAAAGAGAGGAATGCAATTTTATGCACTGTAGCAGTGTCCCTTCCCCAGTTTAAACCTCGACTCGGAGCGCCAGCCCTGTCAGGAATTCATTGTTGTCTTCGACCGAAGCTACAATAGCCATTGTGAGCGTAGCCTCCTCAGCCACCGCCCCCCCGACACTGGTTCCCTCCGTTCCACGATTCACGTTGAAGCAAAGAATGCTGCTGTCGCTCATTACTTGGGCTGGAGTTGCGGCGATACGGCTGATCGCACCAACGATGAAAATCACGGTTTCATTTGAAGACGGAGGGCCAGCCGGGTTGGAAACTCGGCCAATGGTGCTCTCCTTCTGGCACAATTGTGTGTTTCCGGCAATTTATGTCTGGCGCAACTTGGGCATTCGGGTGATGTCGAGCGACAGCTTCGATGGCGAATATACCGGCAGAATTATCCGGAAATTTGGCTTTGTAAAAATTCGCGGATCAAGCAGCCGCCGCGCGGTTCGCGCGTTGCTGGAGATGCGGCGGGAGCTTGCAAATGGCAAAACCGTCGCGTTTACCATTGATGGCCCGAAAGGACCGAAGTATGCTGCCAAGCCTGGGCCCGTGTTGCTGGCGAAGGCAACCGGCGCGCCGATGGTGGCATTTCATATCGCGATAGAAAACCCGTGGATTTTAAAAACATGGGACGGCTGCATGATTCCCAAGCCCTTCTCGCGTGGTTTGATGCGGGTAAGCCAGAAGATTCTCGTACCATCGAACGCGGACGACCATCAGATGGAAACATTTCATGCCCAACTGCAAACGTCATTGGACCGGGTGCGCGAATTTGCCGAGACAAATGTTCGCAATCCGAGGTGATTGGTTTTGATTCGTGCGAAACTTGAGACCACGATATTTCAAGCAAGGCGCGGTAGAGCAACGGGGACAATACTTTTGAAAACGAGGATTGAGATTTCATGGCCGCGACGATTCTAGATGGAAATAAAATCTCCGCGCAGATTCGCACCGAAGTGGCTTCCGAAGTGAAAGGGATGGCGGAGGCGGGAATTCGTCCAGGTTTGGCGGTAGTGCTGGTTGGTCATCATCCGGCTTCCGAGATTTATGTCCGCGGAAAAGTAAAGAGCTGCGAGGAGGTCGGCATCTATAGCGAGAAACATACTCCCGCCGAAAGCGTCTCGACCGAAGAATTGCTGGAACTCGTTACCGGACTTAATCTGCGAGACGATATTGATGGAATTCTTGTCCAGCTGCCACTGCCGCCGCAGGTTGATTCGAAGAAAGTGCTGATGATGGTAGATCCCGCGAAAGATGTTGACGGATTTCATCCCATTAATGTCGGTTTCTTATCCACACAGCGTCCGGGCCTGGTTCCTTGCACGCCGGCGGGAGTCATTGAAATTTTGAAGCGAAGCAACATCCCTATCGCTGGTCAAGAAGCCGTCGTAGTTGGCCGGAGCGACATCGTGGGCAAGCCAGTAGCGATGTTATTGATCAACGGCAACGCCACCGTTACGGTATGTCATTCAAAGACTCGCGACTTGCCCGGCGTTTGCCGGCGCGCGGACATTCTGATAGCCGCGATAGGGCGCGCAGGAATGATTACACGCGATTACGTGAAGCCGGGAGCGACGGTGATTGATGTCGGAATGAACAAGGTCACCGACCAATCCGAATTCGAGAGGCTGTTTGCCGGGAATGCCAAACGGGAAGAAACATTCAAAACCAAGGGCTCGACGCTGGTGGGAGATGTTCATCCGGAGGTAGCACAAATCGCAGGTCATCTCACCCCCGTTCCCGGAGGCGTCGGGCCGCTGACGATTGCGATGTTAATGTCCAACACGGTGCGGGCGGCGCGGCTGCGACGAGGCAGCGGAGTTCGGCTGAGCGTCGCGTGCTAAAGATCGGTTTGACGGGGGGGATCGCGTCAGGCAAGACGGCTGTCGGAAAGATTTTTGCTGATCTTGGCGCATACGTCATTCGAGCCGACGATATCGCACATGATCTCATGAAGCCTGGGGAGGCAGTGCACCAGGAAATTGTCCGACGCTTTGGAAATGACATTCTTAACGCAGATGGAACAGTCAATCGTGCCAAACTTGCCAAAGCTGCGTTCGGATCGGGCTCATCCACGTCAGCAACTCGCATCGAAGAGCTGAACCAGATCGTTCATCCTCCTGTAATTCAAAAGCAGGAAGCGTGGATGGAAGAAGTAGGGCAGCGAGATCCCCAGGCCATTGCGATTGTGGAAGCAGCCCTGATACTGGAAGCGAACCTGGAAAACAATTTCGACAAACTTGTCGTCGTGACTTGCCGTGCGGAGCAGCGCGCCGAACGCTGGGCGTCTTCGAGAAAAGTAAGTATCGAACATGCACGTTTAGAAATAGCCAGGCGTCTCGCCGCACAGTGGCCGGACGAGGTAAAAATCAAAGCCGCAGATTATGTGATTGATAATTCCGGATCGCTGGAAGAAACCGAACTCGAAGTGAGAGAGATTTATCAGACGCTACGCCGAATCGTTGATCAGCAAACGTTGCCATGCTGAGCGAAGCTGCGCTTCCGCGGCGGAGGCACAGAGAGCCGAAACTCCTATCCCCGATAGGGCGATTGAGCCAGTAGGGGTCCTTCGACTCGGTGCTGCTTCGCAAGCGAAGGAGCGCAATCGCTCAGGACGACAAATATCCGCTACTTCCGATGCCAGCGGACGCCTTCTTTGCTGTTCTCAACAACAATGCCGGCGGCTGCGAGCTCGCCGCGAATTTTGTCGGAGATATCGAAAGTCTTAGCTTTTCTGGCAGCTTCCATGTCGGAGAGTTTCTTTTCAATGTCCACATCAGACAGTTGCTGAGCCGAAACGGATTCCCGGAGTTCACCGCTGATCTCGGCTTCGCGCCCTTCCTTCTTCGCCCATTCCGCAATAGCCTGCATCTTTGGACCGTCGTCATCTTTCAACACCGCAAATATTTCATCGAACTGGGCAAGGGCAGCGAGCAAAAGTGGCACATCACTCTGTTTGAGCTGCCCTGCATCCATGGCGACGTTTGCAGCGCGTATCAGATCGAAGATCGCCGCTTGCGCTTGAGCCGTATTCAGATCGTCTTCCATCCCGGCGCGCATGCGATCTTGAGCCTGCTTTGCCAGTTCTTTCATGGCGTCAGTCGAGCCTTCTGGAAAGCGACCAGCCGAGATGCGACTCTCAAAGTTTCGCAAACGTTCCACCGACGCCGCCGCTTGCTGCAATCCATCAAAAGTAAAGTTGATTTGATTGCGATAAGGAACCGACGCCAGCAAATAGCGAATAGCCGAAGGCTTGTGCCCCTTCAGCACGAGATCGCGCAGGGTATAGAAGTTTCCCTGACTCTTCGACATTTTCTCGCCTTCCACCAGCAAAAATCGCGCATGAAACCAGAAGCGGGCGAACGGCTTCCCCGTCTGGGCTTCGGATTGGGCGATTTCATTTTCATGATGCGGAAAAATCAGGTCTTCTCCGCCGGCATGCAAATCGAAAGTCTCGCCTAGTTCTTCCATAGACATCACTGAACATTCGATATGCCAACCCGGCCTTCCCGGACCAATTTCACTTTCCCAAAAGGCCTCACCGGGCTTTGGGGCTTTCCAAAGTGCAAAGTCGCGGGCGTTGTCTTTCTCATACTCGTCGAGGTCAACTCGCGCGCCATCTTCCATACCCGCAAAATCTCGCTTCGAGAGCTTTCCGTAGCCCGGAAACTTTGCGATTCTGAAATAGTAAGAGCCATCTTCAGCGCGATACGCATACCCCTTCTGTTGCAAGTCGGCCACGAATTTGGCCATCTCCGGAATGTGGTCTGTCGCATGAACCAACTCCGGCTGCTTAATATTGAGTGCGGCCAAATCCTCCAGAAACGCCTTCTCATATTTCGCGGTATATTCCCTCACGCCGACGCCATCCCGCGCGGAATTGCGGATGATCTTGTCATCCACGTCGGTGATATTCATCACGTGGCGCACTTCGTACCCACTCTGCCGCAAGAATCGAACGAGAAGATCAATAGCGACAAACGTTCGAAAATTACCTATATGGCCGTAGTCATAAACCGTTGGACCGCATGCATACATCCGCACGCGGTTCGGTTCCAAAGGAACGAACTCTTCGATACCCGCAGACATCGTGTTGTAGAGGCGCAGTGCCATGGTTAAAAACTAAAGCGCACAGAATCAGTAATTCTAGGGGGACGGCGGAAATGCGGTCAAACGCTGCCTGCGGATTTTGTTGAAGGTGACGGTTGCGGGCCATGAAGACGCTGCCCGACCAGCACGATGTAATGGAGCGCGGAAATTATCGTGAAAAGGAAAGTGGCTCGTAAAAAGGTCGTGCGGGCAATCCAAATCCAACGGCTTGGGTCCACTTCGAGCAGCATCACAAAAAACACAGCAGCTACCTGCGCAAATGTGTTGGCTTTGCCAAAGATGCTGGGACGAAAGTCGCGTAGGCCCGCAATGGCAAAAAGAACGGCACTGGCAAATAAAATGGAGACATCCCGGCTAAACACCACTACCGTAAATTTCCATGGCACCTTGCGAAGGATTGAAAGCACAAGAAACATTGTGCTCAAGAGAAGTTTATCCGCAATGGGGTCGAGATACTGCCCCAGCAACGTCTGCTGTTTGAGCTTGCGCGCAAGCAGGCCATCCAGGCCGTCGCTAAGTCCCGCAAGCACGAATAGAATCAGCGCCGCGACATAATGCCCCTCCACCAGTCTGATTACGATAAATGGCAGGAACGCCATTCGCAGCAATGTAAGCTGGTTGGGCGCGGTTAGCAGATGAGAGAATTTCAAGGGCGTTCCTTAGGATGTCTAGTATTGCACGTCGGGATAAGGTTCACCCGCCCGGAATAGGGCAGTCAAGTTAAATGACGTGGCGCGACATGAAGCTAATCAAGCAACCTGCGAGCGTTCTTGACCAGCATTGGACTTTCCGCTGCGTTTGCGAAATATGGTTTTAAGATTCTCACGCCAGCGCTCATCAATTCCCACCAGCACCCAGTCAATTTTAGGAGAGAAATAGTGCAGCAAGATGTCAGTCGTGGGATGAACACGCAAGGCGGGAGCAACGAGAAACAATAGTGGATCACGTCCCGAAATCTCGACGCCCGCAAAATATCCGAATCGTGCAAAATCCCCGCGAGTGTGATGCCAAGCGACTCTTGACCAGTAATCGAGCCCTTGCAGTGGAAGATGTATGTCCTCATCGGCTTTGAGTTCGACGACCGCAAGGCGTCCTTCCCGCGTGGTAGTTAGCACATCAATCATTGCCCTGTCCGAGGCCGAGAATGCCGGGACTTGGGAATATTGGAGACGTCCGCCAAGTTCTCCGTCGAGATGAGCGAGATCGAGTACCGCCAAAGATTCCAGCCAACGCTCTGGGTGCATTCGCCATAGGGGATGATCCCGTGGCCCCTGCGGATGGCGAACTTCTCCAATGCTTCGAACCAGCGCCCTGAAATATTCCTGATTCAAATCGGTGAGGACTCTTTCGGCCCGCCCCACGCCGAAAACAATCTCGGTAGAACTACGAAGCGATGCCGGATCGTGGGCGAGCCGCGCTTGAGCGAACTCCAGACCATGCCGGCGAAAGGCAATTTCCGCCGAAGACAAAATTGCGATTTCAGCCTCTGGCATAATGTCGCGAATCTGTGCGATTGAGCCTGCGAAACGCTCACGGACGGCAATTTCATCAGGCGCGCGAACAAGACGGGTGGCTATATTGCCCCGATCTGAGATATCTATTTCGACTAGTTCGGCGTCTCGCTCTTTCAGTTCGTACAGCTGCCACTTTGCAGCATCGGGATTCAGATGGGCCATTCGCTCCTTGATGATGGCCGAACTCTTCTCTGGAACAAAGAGCTTAAGGCCTTCCATCACTAGCTTCGCGTGTGTTTGCCGGCAATAATCCAGCCACAAAATACCGAAAGTGAGGGCTGCGTCAATAGACCCCTGAGTTTCCTGAGCATTTACGCCCAAAACGGCGAAGGCAGACTGGCCTCTCTGCACAATCCCCCTCGTGTAAATCGGCCCGAAAGAATGTTTCAGATCAGTTGAAGTAGTCACATGTGAAACGGTGAATCCCGGGAAGAGTCTTTGAAGCACTCGTTGGAGCAATCGCTGATATCCCAAGCGCGACACTTTTTTCGCCGACGGAGTTCGCCAGTCGCGGTTGCGGCAAATTTCCAGCTTAGTAGGTTTGTTTTGTCCCAACCTTTGGACGTGCAGGAGCAGAACATCCTTTTTGACTTCGGCATCGAGCACTCGTCGCACAACATTCCGTTCCGACGACCACATGTGCAGCAGGCACTTATGAATCTCTCCCGATACGGAGTACTTGGTTTGTGCGAGATCAAAAATAATGTCTCCGTCTTCGACCACGACGGCGGTCTCGGTAGCCAGGAGAAATTCTTCCACTTCGCGAGATAGCGATTCGGGAGTCATGCCGGCATTGTGTCAATTCGGCAAAGCCATGTCTGTGACGAGTGACCATCGCATCAGTCTTTGATCTCTCTAAAACTGTGTGCCGCTGTGTCCTCTGTGGTTCAGATTTTCCGCAGATGCCGCCATGTTTAATTGGAACCTCCGAAAACATTAACCACAGAGGAGCACGGAGGATCACAGGGGTTTCGGACACCTTCGCAAGCCGCTGAGAAGTATTCATATGGGATAATCTAGAGACACCATCATGGGAGTCTTTCCCGGCAAGGCGGCATCCAATTAACGTGGACAAGAATAGGTTCTTTTTCGAGCATTACGGACTAACCGAGCGCGGCTTGGAGAGCTATCTTTCAGCAGCATTATCGGCCGGGGGAGACTATGCCGATCTCTACTTCGAATATCTTTCATCTACTGCTCTGAGCATGGATGAATCCATGGTCAAGTCAGCATCCCAGGGCATTTCGGCTGGATGCGGCGTTCGCGTCATTTCCGGGGAGCGCACGGGATATGCCTATACCGATGACCTTTCTCCGGAACGCATTTTGCATGCCGCGCGAACCGCGGCGCTGATTGCGACCGGGCCGGCTAAGACCCCGGTTGTTGGCTTCCAGGAAAAACCGGCGCGGAGTTTGTATCCCATTGCATTGCCTTCCGTGGATGCTGAAATATCTGCGAAGGTTGAACTCGTGATGCGCGCCGACAAGACGGCGCGAGCGTACGATTCTCGAATCAAAGAAGTTCGCGCCAGCTTCATGGATGAGCTTCGCAACATCCTAGTTATCGGCTCAGACGGCGCTTTCGCCGAAGATTCTCAACCGCTCGCCCGATTGAACGTATCCTGCATTGCCAAGACCGAAACTAATTCCGCGCGAGGAAGTTCGGGCGGAGGCGGCCGCGTAGCTCTGGACTTCTTTTTCGGCGAAAAAACGCCGGAATACTTCGCCAAAGAGGCGTCGCGGCAGGCGATCTTGCAATTAGACGCTCGCGAGGCTCCAGCTGGAGAAATGGAAGTGGTGCTCGGCCCAGGCTGGCCCGGCGTGCTGTTGCATGAAGCCGTGGGTCACGGATTAGAAGCGGATTTCAATCGCAAGCAAACCTCGGCATTCGCCGGCCTGATTGGCAGGCGCGTCGCCAGCGAAAAGTGCACCGTCGTGGACAACGGTACTATGCCGGGACGGCGCGGCTCGCTGAACGTGGATGACGAGGGCGAGCCAACGCAGAATACCGTACTGATCGAAAACGGAATTTTGAAGGGCTATCTCAGCGATAAGCTCTCGGCCCGATTGCTGGGGATGGCTGATACCGGTAATGGCCGCCGCGAAAGCTACGAGCACATTCCAATGCCGCGCATGACCAATACCTACATGCTCGCCGGTGACGACGCTCCTGAAGATATTATCCGTTCCGTGAAGCACGGAGTTTACGCTGTGAATTTTGGCGGAGGCCAAGTGGACATCACCAACGGCAAGTTTGTTTTTGCCGCTTCCGAAGCCTACATGATCGAGGATGGCCGGATCACGGCTCCAATTAAAGGCGCAACTTTGATCGGCAATGGCCCCGACGTTCTGACGCGAGTATCAATGGTGGGAAATGACCTCAAGCTCGATGAAGGGGTCGGAACCTGTGGAAAAGATGGGCAAGCCGTCCCGGTTGGGGTCGGCATCCCCACTATAAAAATTGATCGTTTGACGGTAGGCGGCACCGCCAAAAAAGATGTTGGCGGGTATATGCAGTAAGGACCGTGCTTGGAACACCGCCCTCGGCTTTCGTAGAGGAAACCATCGTGAGCGACGAACCGACTAAATGCGAGGTTCCGTTCACAGCAACCGCGCCGCCTCACCTTGCGCCTTGAGCATCTCAACCGCTTGCCGATCAAACGAAACAAATGTCTCTCCGCCTAGCCATCTGCCCTCATAGGCGATAACACCATCCGCAAAATCTCCGCCCGCGTCGAGCATCGCCAGTCCTGCCTCGACTGCCGGACGGTTTGTTTCGACGTTCCGGGCGGCTAGCAATTCGCCTATCGTAGCCGCAATTGCCGAAGGCCTGAATCCATAAACCCGGCGGAGGACCCAAACAAATTCGCACAAGCAGGAGGTGCCGACGGCGAGCATTTCCGCTTTGACAGTCTTGGACGCAATCTCGGCTTGCTTGGGATCGTCCTGAACCACGGCCCGCACCAACACGTTTGTATCCACAGCGATCTTCATGATTTCCTGCTTCCGGGACGTTTCCTGGAAACGCGAACGCCAGCCCACCCAGCCGCGGCGGCTTCGTTGATTTCTTCAATCGTTGCGACTTTTTTCGTCTTGCCCGCCAGCATCCCGATAAAGGTTTCCACGTTCCCCGTCGGTCGCGCCGCCCGGATCAAGCCCTGTCCGTCTGGCAACAGATCCAGCTGAATCTTGGCGCCAGGCTTCACGCCTAGATGCTCCATTACTTGCTTCCGGAATGTGACCTGCCCTCTTGCGGTTACGGTAAGCGTGGCCATAACATCGTCCTCCACTCTAATTGTAAGGCACAATCGCCTTACTTTCCAGCTCCCGATGCTATACAGCACAAACCAGCGCTGCCACTCCGCCCGAAAAACGCCGACTGAGTTCTCTGGGATAATAATGAGGTATGCAATCCATCCAGCTCGACGCTCTCAACCCGGAATCTGCCACCGACCTGAAATCCCTAGCCCAAGACATCGTCGCTCGCGCCATGGCCGGAGGTGCTACGGCCGCCGAATGTGTCATTCGCGAAGGCGATGAGTTTTCCACGCTGGTCCGTCTAGGCCAGGTTGAGACCTTGAAGGAATCGGGATCGAAGTCCATCGGAGTGCGAGTATTTCACGGCAAGCGCTCTGCCAGCACATACTCCAGCGACTTTTCCAGCGATGGGCTGAATCGAATGTTGAGTTCAGCTCTCACGCTGGCCAAAATCACATCCGAAGATCCCTACTCCGGAATTCCTGAACCATCGCAGCTTGGTTCATTATCCGGCGACCTCGATCTGTATTCGGCCGACGTCTATTCTCTGCCCGGCGAAGAAAGAATCAATTACGCCCGTCGCGCCGAGAAAGCCGCGCTCGATTTCGATCCGCGCATCAAGAATTCCGAAGGCGGTTCTTTCGATGCCGCGACTGGCCATAAGATTCTGGCAAATTCACACGGCTTTGTAGGTGAATATAAACGGTCTTACTGTTCCATCGCCGCCATTCCCATCGCGCAGTCCGAGAACGGCGCGATGCAACGGGACTACTGGTTTTCTGTTGCGCGAAGCCTCGGCCGTTTGGATTCTCCCGAACAAGTCGGCAAAATCGCCGCGCAGCGGACGTTGCGCAGGCTTGGCGCGAAGAAGGCAAAGACCTCTCAAGTTCCAATCGTCTTCGATCCCATGGTCGCCACTTCAATCCTCGAACATATTTTCGAAGGAATCAACGGCGATTCGGTTTATCGCGGAGCCTCATTCTTGGCTGGCAAATTAGGCCAGAAGATTGCTGGCGATCAAATCACCGTCATTGATGACGGAACGATTCCCGGCGGCTTCGGCACCAGTCCTTTTGACGGCGAAGGCATCCCCACAAGGCGCACTGTCGTCATTGAAAATGGCGTGCTCAAGTCTTACCTGCTGAACACTTATACCGCGAAGAAACTTGGGCTTGAGACAACCGCGAATGCCTCGCGCGGATTGGCAGGTACTCCGGGAATCGGACCGGGAAATTACTTTTTGCAGGCCGGCGGGAAAACTCCGCAGCAGATCATCTCCAACATCAAGGAAGGACTCTACGTAACGGAATTTCTCGGACACGGCGCAAATCTGGTCACCGGCGACTATTCCCGCGGAGCTTCCGGGATGTGGATTTCCGGCGGAGAGCTTGCGTTCCCTGTAGAAGAAATCACGGTGGCCGGTAATCTTAAAGATTTGTTTTTCAACATCTCCGAGATCGGCAATGACCTCGAATTCCGTGGTTCGGTGGCCTGTCCAACGATTCGCGTTGACGGCCTCACCGTGGGCGGAGAATAAGCGACATATCGTAAGCTTCATTCCCACGCAAGCCATCTCTCAAACCAGCCGCCGGAATCGCGCTATTGCTGCGGCGGCGGAGCCGGCTGCGTCTCCGGCGGTGGCGCCGGCATTACTGACTCCACATCTTTGCGGGGAGCTATATCGGGAACCTTGGGCATGTGCGTGACTTCTCCGCGTTCGGCATCGTCAATGACGATTTGGGCGTGGTCGAGCAGCAGACCTGTAGCGCGGTCCATCTCAACGCGCGATTTCTCATAAGCCGCCATTGCGGATACTAGATTTGATTCTGCGGTCGTCAGAGCCGACTGATTCTGCAATACCAGGGTTGAGGTCGAAGCGCCCAATGCCAGCTTTTTCTGTTCGGCGTCGAGGGTTTGCCGGGCATATTCCGCAGAGGCCCGTGCCGCTTCCACGGCTGCACGATTCTGCTGGAGTGAGAATTGCGCTACGCGCACCTCAATGCGAACCTGGTTCTCAATCTGTTGTAGCCGCATCTGGGCCTGGCGAAATTCTAATTCCGCCCGAACCTGATCGGCTTGCGCGGCGCGGTTCCTGAGAGGAACATTCAGAGTCAGGCCCACACCTTTATCTGGCGCTGCCGACGTGAACAGGTCATCGAGTGCCGTTCCATAGCCAACGGCACGCGAGTTGGCGAACTGCGGAGGCAACGCCGAGGGATTCAGGCAAAAGGCGCTGGGATTCGACGCACTGCACAGTTGCGCGTTGGGGTTAATGTCGCCGCCCAATCCTGATCCGCCATAGTAGGCAAACAAGTTCAGGGTTGGCCGCAAGGCATTGCGAACTGCTTTGTTGCTGATGTCCCGGCTCGTGAGGTCAATTTTCGATTCCGCCAGTTCCGCCCGGTGGTTCAGCGCATCATTGATCAGATCCTGGGTGGGTATCACTTGTTCCTGCGCAGGCAGTTGAAGATCGGATGTCGGAATGACTTCCGCCTCCGCCAGAACCGGATCCATCAACGTTCGACTAAGCGCGTTCTTCATCAGCAGTTCTCGTTGTTCAAGATTGGTTTGGGCCAGAATCAACGCCTGCTGGTCAGTCGCGACGGTGCTTTGCGCGCCTACCACCTGAATTGGCGCCATGCTCCCGATCTGTACCTGCTTTTGCGTGTCTGACATTGTTTTCTGGGCAAACGCCAGCGCCTCCTGTTGTACTTTCACGTTCTCGTAGGCGTACACGAGGTTCCAATACATGTTTTCGATCTGATCTACCGTCGTGATGATCTGGAGGCGGAAAGCAACGTCAGAAATCTGCCCGGTTATTCTTCGCCAAACGGATAAAGCGGGTGTTGGGTAGAAAACCAAAGCCCTGCAACAAAGGTTGCGTAAGCTTGAATTCGAAATTGGAACTCACAACCGGGCTTAAGGTACTGAATGGCTGATTTGTGGTTTCATGCGTATTATTGAATCCCACAGATCAAGACCGTACCTGAGCGAAATCCCTGCTGATAGGTAAGGTCGGCAGTCCCAGTATTGTTACTCAGAATCGGCACACCGTTGAAAGCACTGGTGGAGAGAGTGTGGCCGCGGTCCATCTGGAAGTTACCGGTAATGATTGGATCGAAACTCGTGATGGGGGCGCCGATACCGAGAGTCGAATTCACCAATCCGTTGGTTCCGGCGCCGATTCCGCCAGAAGCCGGGGCCGTGCCGCCAGCGCCGGAACCGACAGTACCGCCCAGTCCGCCGACCCCGCCACCCGGGGTATTTTGCACGATTCCCGAATTCACTCCCAGAATATTGGCCCCTGACTTTGCCCGTAAAAGGTCGGTATCGGCGATGTTGAGGTTGTAGCGCGCAATGGCGATGTCGAGGTTGTTTTCCAGGGCCAGCGCAACGGCGTCATCCATGGATAGCATCAGCTTGCCGTCGTGAAGCAATTGATCAATGCGAGAAGTGTTGGTGAGATTCGGCTCTTCGACGGTTCGGGACTCATAAGGCGCGAGAATGTTCGGAAATGAAGAGCGCGGCTTGGAATAATCTTTTACGACGAAGGAGTGACCCTGCGGCGTTGGCGCGGCCGGGACCGGCTGAGAGGCCTGTTGCGCGTCTTGAGAAAAACAGCTGCCTGAAACAAGTCCCGCAAGAATAACTGCTAGGGCGAGCCGCGGTGAAATCAGACTGAACAAAGACATTCGATCATCTCCAAACATTAAGACTGAAAATAAAGACTGCTTCTCCCTGGTCAAGCGTGTTACGTATAACACTACGGTCAGGTTTCATTTATTGTCGGACGCAGCGGCAGAGCCTGACGGTTGCAGAGGTGCAAAATTTGCGACTCTACCATAAGTGCCTCGACATGCAGGATATGACTGGAATGCCACAGTATAGCTGAACGTGCATCCAGTTCTAATATGGCAACTTGCTCAAACCGTACAGATTCGTAAAGGGTCCCAGAAGCTTCAAGATTTTATGGAATCGCGGGTTCCTGCATGCGGAATCTGAAAGTAGTCCTTACCTACGACGGCACCGATTTTTGCGGATGGCAGGTGCAGCCGGATTTCGCCAGCATTCAAGGAGAATTGTCCTCGGCTATTGGACGCGTGACTGGGGAAAACGTTTTGCCGCAGGGCTCTGGCAGAACGGACGCTGGCGTGCATGCGCTTGCACAAGCGGCATCATTCTGCACGGAATCGCCGATACCGCCGCAGAATCTTCGTATAGCCCTCAATGACGCACTACCAGATTCAATACGCGTGCTTGACGTTACGGAGGAGTCTGCCGATTTCCACGCTCGAAAATCCGCGCAGGCGAAAACTTACCGGTACCGCATTATAGGGGCGCGACTTGCTCGCCATTTCTCGCCCGTTATGTGTGGCATTACCCGTATCCGCTGAACGGGGATACGATGAAACAGGCCGCCGGTTTGGTGGTTGGCGAGCATGATTTCACATCGTTCGCCGCAGTGGACGCGGAGCGCATGCGGGAAGACGGGAGCGTGTCGAATGTCCGCCGAATTTTTGATTCAGCTTGGGAGCAGCAAGGCGAAGAATTGATTTATACGGTTCGCGGCAACGGCTTTCTTCATCACATGGTGCGGAATCTGGTAGGAACGTTTTTGCTTACAGGCAAGGGAACTCTCCAACCGGAAGACATGACCCGAATTCTGCGGGCGCGTAATCGTTCGGCGGCTGGGGCCACGGCCCCTGCAAGCGGCCTCTATCTGGTGAGTGTCGAGTATTGAACTCCGCAACTGGCAGGGAAATTTAAATAAAACCAAATCTTGGTGGGCGAGGCATTTGGGTTTGGCACGCACAAACACAACACACAATGAGAGGCATAATTCAGCTCCGTAGGAGCGGCATACCTTAGCCCAGAGCGTGAGCTCTGGGTAAAGATTGCTGGAAATCCACGCTCCGCAGGGTGCCGGGGCTCGTTTTAAGAATCCAAACGAAACTAGCAGCGGCCCGTCGTAGCTGTCGAAACCTGAGTAGAATCGAGATTGCAAAACCCGACGTGAAAACCTCCCAACTCATTTACGACTGGAACCAGATCAATCCTGAGGCTCTGCCTAGGTCCCGCCCGGTTTTTCTCAATGATGAGAGTCTTCGCGACGGCCTGCAATCCCCTTCGGTTCGGGATCCTTCTATCGAAGAGAAAATTCAGATCCTGCATTTGATGGAGGCCTTGGGAATCAATTCCCTTGACCTCGGCTTGCCCGGCGCGGGACAGCGTGCGGTCAAGCATGTCGAAGCGCTCGCGCGAGAAATTATTCAGAAGAAGATGAAAATCCGCGCCAACTGCGCCGCGCGCACACACGAGAATGACATCCGCCCCATCGCTGAGATCGTGCAACGGACGGGGCTTTCCATTGAAGCGGCAACTTTTATTGGATCCAGCCCGATTCGCCGTTATACGGAAGGATGGACTGACGATTTTCTGCTTCAGACTACCGAGAACGCTCTGAAATATGCTTTGTCGCTTGGCCTGGATGTGATGTATGTCACAGAAGACACTTCACGATGCGACCCGGACATGGTGAAGCGCCTTTACTCTTGTGCGATTGGCTGCGGAGCGCGCGCGATTGTGATCTGCGATACCGCCGGACATTCCACTCCGGCTGGCGCATTCGCGCTGGTGAAGTTTGTGTTGGATGTAGTTGTGAAACCATCAGGAGAGAAAATTCGCGTGGAATGGCACGGTCACTGCGATCGTGGATTTGGGGTGGCGAATTCAATGGCTGCGCTCATGGCTGGCGCGGATTGCGTGCATGCTTGCGCGCTAGGCATCGGCGAGCGGGTTGGCAATACGCAAATGGATTTGATGTTGGTGAATCTCAAGCTGATGGGAATTCCTCCATGGGATTTACAGGATTTGACCCGGCTCCGCGAATATTGTGAAGCCGTGTCGAAGGCAACAGGTGTTCCGATTCCGCCAAATTACCCGGTCATTGGCGAAGATGCATTTCGCACCGCAACCGGAGTTCATGCGTCCGCGGTGATCAAGGCATACAAGAAGAATGATATCGAGTTGGCGAATAGTGTTTATTCAGGCGTGCCGTCGCATGTATTCGGCATGGAGCAGATCATTGACGTGGGACCGATGAGTGGAAAATCGAACGTGCTTTTCTGGCTGGAACGGCGCGGATTGGCGTGTTCCGATGAGATCGTGGAAAAGATTTATAAACGCGCGAAAGCCTCGGACCACACGTTGAGCGAGGCGGAAATCCTGGAATGCGTCGCTACGCCAAAATCCTAATTTCCTGTCATGCTGAGCGAATGAGACCTTCCGCTTGCGGAATGTGTCCGAGTCGAAGCACCCCTATTCCCGGCAAGCCTCTCGGCCTGAAGGGAAGCAGTTTTTGATTTACACTTCTGTGTTCCGCGCGGGAGATACGATGCGACGCCTTTTACTGATTTTGCTGTCCACTTCGCTTGCCCTTCCCCTGTTCGCCCAGAAACATCCCTTCACCTTCGAGGACATGATGGCGCTCAAACGCGTCGAAGAGCCTGAGCCTTCTCCGGACGGCAAATGGGTATTGTTTGCTGCGGTGGATGTGGATTTAAAAGCCAACACGAGAACGCCGCATGTCTGGGTGGTGCCTCTCGCCGGCGGGAAAGAGCGCGAAATCATCGGCGACCTGGACGCGGATCGTCCGCGCTGGGCGCCCGATGGAAAGCGCTTCGCGTTTGTCTCGACGAAAGAAGGAGGGTCGCAAATCTGGATCGCTGATTTTGACGGTGCATCCGGAATGGTGACGGCCACGCACAAGCTGACTTCGATCGCGACCGAAGCCAGCGGCGAACTGTGGTCGCCCGATGGGAAGAACATTCTTTTCGAATCGGATGTCTATCCGGAATGCGACGGGACACCCCAGTCAGAAGTTGGTTGTAATGCGAAGAAGCTGGCGGATTTGAAGAATTCCAAAGTCAAGGCGCTGGTATTCACCCATCTTCTCTACCGACATTGGAACGCCTATAAGGAGGGGAAGCGAACGCATCTGTTTGTGGTTAGTTCTGATCTCCCTACATCTGCGGGGATTGACGAAGACAAAGTTGAATTCTACCGGCGTCCTCACGACCTGACGCCCGGGGACTACGATGCGCCACCGTTCAGCCTGGGTGGGCAGGACAACTACGCATTCTCGCCGGATGGGCAGGAGATTTGCTACACCTCGAATCACGATCCACTTCCGGCGATCTCGACGAACAACGACTTGTGGATTGTCCCGGTTAGCGGAGGACAAGCAAAGAACATCACCGCTGATAATCCCGCCAGCGACTCGACCCCGCTCTATTCGCCGGACGGAAAGTACATCGCATATCGAGCCCAGCAGCGTCCGGGATACGAGAGCGACAGGTTTCGGTTGATGTTGTACGACCGGAAGACCGGTCGGAGGAGAGATCTTATACCGGACAGGTTTGGAGGATGGGTAGGTAGCTTTGTCTGGGCGCCACAATCTGCGAAAGGTGCCTGGGAAATCTACACTTCGGTTGAGGAAAAAGGATCAACGACGATCTACCGTATCTGGTTCAATCATCGGGATCCTATTAAGACATCTCAGGGGCAAAACGGCGCTGCGATAAGCGAGGCACCCGAGCCTTCAATTGTATCGAGAGTCACGCGTGGCTACGACGACGACCTGGCTGTTACCGAAAACGGGCAGACGCTGTTATTCACGCGCATGTCCCTTCAGAGGCCTTCTGAGATACAAGAACTGGCATCACCCCCGACTGAATTCGATTTCAACAATCTTCCGAAAGGCGATCAGCTCACGCACATCAATGACTCCGTTCTCTCCGAAGTCTCCATGCCCCCGCTCGAATCCTTCTGGTTCACTGGCGCTCACGGTGACAAGGTCGAAGGCTTTCTGGTCAGGCCTCCGAATTTCGATCCCAGCAAAAAATATCCCGTGAAATTCATCATCCACGGCGGCCCCGAAGTTCCAATGGGCGACGAGTGGAGTTATCGCTGGAACGCTGAGCTCTTCGCAGCTAACGGATACGTGGTTATCTTCATTAATTTTCACGGCTCTCCTGGATACGGGCAGAAGTTCATTGACTCGATCAATGGCGACTGGGGCGGCGCGCCGTTTGAAGATTTAATGAAAGGGTTAGATTATGCCGAGGCGCACTATCCGTTTATAGATAAGGACCGGGAGTGCGCGCTGGGGGCCAGTTACGGCGGATACATGGCCAACTGGATTCTCGGCCACACCAACCGCTTCAAGTGCATCGTGACGCACGACGGCATGTTCAACACCGAATCCGCGTGGGGAACGACAGAGGAATTATGGTTCAACGAATGGGAGTTCAAAGGGACTCCGTACACGAATCGCGAAATGTATCGCAAATGGTCTCCGCATCTGTTTGCAACAAATTTCAAAACTCCCACGCTGGTGATTCACAGCCAGCTTGATTACCGCCTCGATGTGTCGCAGGGATTCGATCTGCTTACGACCTTGCAGCGGCAGGGCGTGCCGTCGAAGATGCTCTACTTCCCCGACGAAGGCCATTTCGTCCTCAAGCCGCAAAACAGCCAGCTTTGGTATAAGACGGTGAATGACTGGGTTGATCAGTGGGTCGGGAAGTGACAATGTTCGTAGGGTGGAAACCGCCTGGTCCGCCCAGCCTTGCCAATGCCTTGATTCAACTGCTTGCGACGGCTCAGCCGGGAAGGGCACGACTTCCACTCGGGCCGATTATTGATTTCGTGACGATTACGGCCCGACTGAAAGTCGGACCCTTCCCGGTTTAGCGCAAAAATTGAGTTTCCCCGCAGACGAGGTTCCATTTGGAACTTATGCTCATCAAAGATCGTGGGACGGTAGGGGTGCTTCGACTTTTTAAGCTTCCGCAAGCGGAAGCTTGACTTCGCTCAACATGACAAAGGTATTTAGTTCACTGGCAGCAGCGATTGCAGTTCAAAATCTACTGTGCTCATCCCAACGGACGCCGATCCTAAAAGCAGAACCGCTCCGCCTATTCCTGCTGCGGTTGGCTGGACGCTGGCCAGCCCGTTCGAGTCTGACAACACTGTCGCTTGTGACTGCGCCAGAATGACCGGAATAGTTGGCTGCGAGATTCCGCTTTGTGAGATCCATAGAATCGGTTCGTCATTCGGCGCCCGTCCAACCAGCGACTGGAAAAACACGCTCGCGCCGAGAACGAAATCCGGCGGCGTTGCCTGATCAGTGACGCGAACTGTGAATGGCGCAAAGTTATTCCCCACGGCAACAACCTGGACGTCTCCTGACACCGGCTGTATGTTCAAAGCGCTGAGAGGAACGGCCACAGCGCTCCAGATTTGGCATGGCGCATTCCCGGGGGCGACGCAGGCACTCACTTCCACGTCTCCCGATAACGACGCCAGCTGGAGCGTAGTCGTGGCAAATCCGTTGGAATCCGCGTTCACGGTAGAAGAACTGAGTGTGCCCGATCCCTTCATCACCGAATAATTGACGGCCTTGCCGCTGAGTGGAGAACCATTCGAGAGCACCCTTGCCGTAATCGGCAGATTCAGCGTGGCGCCCTGTGCAATGAACGCGAAAGATGAAGACAGCGAAATATCCAGGGCTGTGGATCTTCCTACGACCGTGGTTTGCACCTGCTGTGGATTCGCGTATGACGCTGGCGCAAGCTGAGCTGTGATCGTTATCGCTCCCGCCGTTAAGACGGTCAGGCCGGTGGCGGCCTGTCCGGCTTGGTCAGTCAGGACCGTGCAACTAGTCGTGCCACCACAGGCTGAAAACGCGACTGCCGGAGCGGATGTAAAGAAAACGCTGGCACCGGCAACAGGCGTTTTGCCATCGGAAGCGAGCACCTGCACGCGAATCGGGTTCACCAGCTGCCCACCTACAGGAATGGCGGGATTCGGGCCTGGAAGCAAGGCGATAACGTCCGTAGGTCCAGCACCGTAGGTCAAAACGGCGGTCATCGTGGAACTGGCTCCGGTAGAAGCATCGTTGAGAACGACGTCTTGAATTCCATCCGCCATCGGCGGAGCGCGACCCGCATGGGATTCCGCTCCGCTTAAATGTGTGCGCAGGGTGATGTTTGGATGGTAAGCCATGGCTACCCCCCATTGCGCGATACATTAGAATCATAGAGTTAGTTGACATCGAAAGCTTCGATCTATTGATATGAAACACTTGCGGGTAAAATCTTGCCCCAAAAGGGGTTGCCTGATTTCTTGACTAGGTCGGTACGCCGGGACCAACGCGCCATTGGGATTTAAGCAACATCGGCCATTAGGTGATGTCGAGTTCGCGTTCCGGATTCGGCGCTTTCGCTTCCCGCACACAGTTTCGTTGCGACGCCGACGACCTGCCCTATGACCTCCGCCTCCTGCGGATGTTTTAAGGCCTTCGCAGGACAGGGGGAGAGGGAATGGGGTTGCAGGATGATTTCTCCTGCATTCAACGTGCACCAGCAACAGGTGCTGCCCTCTCGCGTTTCCACCAGATATATCGGACGTTCGTACTCTGATTTCCATTGCCCTTTCCGAATCCTATTCTTCGATTGGTCTACCTGCACGAGACTTCCAGGGAGGATGAATGGATACATCATTAGGTCCTCTTTGCCCACATAGCCATAAGTGTATTTGCCGCCCGCCATGTGGCTCAGAAAGGTGATTGGTACAACGCCCCATTCGTGGGTGATTTCGCTGTAGTGTGCGGGGACCTGGCCGCCGGAGTCGTGGCTCTGTGGTATTAGCCCGTTAGCCGCCGAAATATCGGTCAAGGCGTCGCATAGGTGGGAGTTCGCCGGCGTCGACAGTGGAATGTCTCTGGCGATCAGACTTAGGTCAACGCCGAACCAAGAGATCAATGTGTGGATGTCTTTGTGATACGCGACGGCAAGGGAGTAAAAGCGATAAATGGTAGGTATTACTCCAAGGGTCTCGATCTCCGAGAGCCGGCTGGGGGCACAAGGAACCGTTTGTTGTTACGACGCTCTGCGATTTCTGAGCCTGTTTCTTCGACCTGCTGCATCGTTAGCCCGAGATGTTTCCGCAACGATCGTAGGCTCTTACTTCCAAGGCTTAATGAGGCTCTGGCGGCGACAAGCATTGAACAATTAATGGCATGCGGATCTCCAGAGTCCCATGGCCATTCGTTTCTGAGGCTTATGGCCCTTGCCGCGATAGTTTCACGCGGCCCGGTGCCGAAAGAGCGGCCCGACGCCGATATTTCGGCGGCTGCCTTTTTTTGCACCGGATGGGCCATGAATGTATTTCAGTTCTGTGACGCTTATCACAGTGAACTCTCCGGAAGTCCGATATCTTCTGTCAATCCCGTCAGTGCGGCTCCGTCACTTCGGAGGCGCTTGAAAAATGTTGCGAGACCTAGTTGAGAAGAGAGAGAGATGTCCGGTTACCGAGCCGAGGTTCCTTCTTGGGCAATTTTCCGATTGGGCCGACTGGATCAAGCGTGAGTTGGCTGTCTCAGGTGTCGACGTGCCGAGCGACGAAATGTGCGTCCTCTTCGCGGCATCCTCCGTTCGGCTCGCTGATCGCATTCACGAGATCTATTCACATGTACCGAGATCTCTCAGGACAAGGATGATACAAGCGGCAATCCTGCATCAGTGTTGGGCTCATCAGATGAAATTCAGACAGAAAATTGGCGAGCGCGATGGGATGGCCACAGGGATTCCGGCGCTCGATGCCCTGGATTTAGACGGAACTTCCACGTCGACCGAGCCCACGGTTATAGCGGCGGACGGCCATAGCTACCGGGTTAGGTTCCCTCAGCGTGCGCCGCGGGATATGGAGCTCGTCACTGAGGTCATCTGCTTTCTTCTCGCAGAGGAAATGGGCTTGCGCGTGCCCCCGATCCGCGCCGTGCGAGTCAAGCCACATATTGCTGCGCGTTTAGGAGTTTTGGGCGATGCACGGGTGCGTGGCGGATTAAACAGCCCCGGGTCTACAGACTTTTGCTGCCTCGGGTTGCGGCGTGTGGGCGAGGTGGAAGTAGATCATCAGGGAAAGCCCCCCTTGCCTCTCGGCCCACGCGGCGCCACGTGCATAGCTGGGGTCGTCACGTTTCATGTGCTAACCCTGAGCGCAATTTCGGAGAAGCGTGTTTTCCAGTGCTCTAATGGACGAGCGGAACCCATACTCACTGATTTTCGACATTGCTTGATGAACGCTAATTGGCCCCGCTTCCAGAGGGCGAGCTATCGGGAACGGGTGGCTTACTCAACATCGGCGCAGAGCGTTAAGTCGTACAAGCAGCTTGAAGCCTGGGTGCAGCGTGCTGGGAGAGTTAGCATGGAGCGGATCTGCGAAACGGTGGTAAAGCTTCCTGGCGATTGGTATCAAAGCAACCCTATGGCTGTCGTGGGCGTCCTTGAAAAGCTCCGCGAGCGGGCTGTGGACCTTCGGCGCACGATTCTAGATCTCATTCACACTGGCTTTTTCGTTGGCATCGAAAAGCCCTCTGTTAGCAGGGGCAAGGCTAGGAGAGTGCAATGAATGTGTTTTTCTTTGCGCGATATACCAACACGCGGTCTCTGCCTGCCGACGGGCGCAACGTCGCAATACTAATAAGGGCGATCAAGGGCATGCATGGTAACCGGCCTGCAGCAGCCACAGGTTGGGCAGGGCTTGCACTCTTGACGTCAGGAATATTCAGCATGTGTTGGACTGGTTTGGCAGTTTAGGCGCCCTAATCTTAGAGGCCCAAAACTTGCGTCCCCCCGTCGTCATTATTCCAATCCCGAGCAGCGACCAGGTTTCTCGCGGCCCTTGCAGCCCGGCGTCCCGCACGTTTTGGCTCGCTAATGCGATCGTAACAAGGTCTAAGCGCCTTGCCGTGGTCTCCGATGTGCTCTCATGGAATCGTGAACAAAAACCGAGCCATCGCGGTGGTTCGCGGGACGCAGGGACGCTCTGTCAGCAATTGCTTCTCTCTCTGCCCGTCCCCGAAGGCACCGTCGTACTTGTTGACGACGTGCTCACAACAGGCGGACACCTGCTCGCGGCGGCGTCCCGACTTGCAGCTGTGGGCATCCATTGTCAGCAAGCGATTTGTTTCGCAAGGTCGGGGCGAACGCACAGCGGTGTATTTGGAGTTGAGCACTTGCACATATAGACGTTCTCAAGCCCTTTGCATTCTTCGGCGGCGCAGGGGGCACTCAATCGGGATGGCTGCAAAAATAGGGCGGGGAGCGTTCGAAACTGATGAGAATCTACATCGCCTGTGCTTTGACACATGTACCGAGGGACCATTTCAATGAATATGTATTATTCATTCATAACCTGGCGGAGGCGATTGTCGCACGTGGGTGCGCACGCGTGACCTATGCGCTGTCAAATAGCGACTCTCATTTAGCTGACAAGCCCTTCGATGAGCGAGCACGACTGTGTTATCTATGGGACCGCGACTTGGTTAGCAGGCAGACGTGGTTTTTGCGGAGGCAAGCTTCCCTTCCACGGGGATGGGCATAGAGCTACAGATTGCAGCAAGCAACCGTATCCCTGTTGTGATTTGTTTCAGGAAGGATTCCGCGCGCTGTGCTTGCCACGTGACCTATGAGAGTCCTGACCACTCCCAGCACGTGTTGCAAATTGGAGAGGGGTTCGTGTCGCCAATGGCGCTGGGTCTTCCATCACTATTCAAAACTGTTGGTTACAGCACGGAGAATGAGGGTATTGACGCGGTTGTGGATGCAGTGAATATCCTGAAAGATGGTCATCTTCGTTGGTGTGGGCTAATTTGGAGACGGATCGTACGCTTTTGGATTTTGTTGTTAATAGGTAGATATCCGCCCGTAGGTTCGTGACTATGCCGGGTTGCAATCGCATTATGAGACGATTTCTTGAGCCGAGCGCACGATTCGGTTTTTCGCGCAAGCTCTTATTTAATTTCTTTTCTTGCCAGAATGGGTGTTCATGAATATTATCTTTGGCTCATTGCACAATTCGGGAAAAACGATGTGCATGTTTTGGAGTAGATGTTCCGTGAATCGCAGTCGAATCTTCAGCAATCGCGTCAGGCTCTGGAGTTTTGCACCGCACTTTCATTTGCATTTGCATTTGCATTTGCATTTGCATTTGCATTTGCCCGGCGCAAAACTCTGGGGCCTTTCTCTTTGGCCCTAATACGAAGGCGCCACGCTGCATCCACCTGTTCACTTCCTGAAACTTTCCGAGGGGGTATAAGAAGCGAAAGCTTCACGGAAAAGCGAAGGATTCCAATTTGGCGAAAGGAGTACTTTTGTGAGAGAAAAAGGCACAGTCAAGTGGTTCAACGGGGCCAAGGGTTATGGATTTATCCAGCGCTCCACGGGGGAAGATGTGTTCGTACATTTTTCCGCAATCCAGGAGAACGGTTACCGCACTCTGAACGAAGGCGAGACCGTGGAGTATGAACTGAACAAGGGTCCTAAGGGATTCCAAGCGTCAAACGTAAGCAGGGGATAGCCTCACCGCAGTGTCGGAGAAACCCTCTCAGCTTCCCCTGGGAGGGTTTGTTGTTTGGGGGGAAATTCTTCGCTCAGTGATAGAATGCGCCTCCTAGTATCCTCTCAGCTATGCGGATCATCCTATTTCTTCTTGGATTCATTCTCGTATCCCACGCATTTGCCCAAGACGTGATTACTGCCAACGTCACCGATGCAATGCCTGTATGCGGACAGAACCATCCCGCGTCGGCTGGCTCCCTGTGCAACGCCTCCACATGTGATCAGCACGCCGTCCCCTGAGTACTCGGAAGAAGCGCGGAAAGCGAGGCTTGAGGGTACCGTGATGCTCAGCCTTGTGGTCGGGGATGACGGCTCGCCCTACGGCATTCGCGTCGCAAAGTCGCTCGGAGTGGGACTTCATGAAGCAGGCGATTGCCGCGGTCAAGCAATGGAAGTTTGAACCTGGTACTTATCAAGGCAAAAACGTTCCAGTGCAGATCAGCGTTGAAGTTTCATTCCACCTTTACTCCAGGACCGAACCTCAGGCCAAGAATGATGAGTTGCCCAAGGCCGCTGTGACCAGTCAGCAACAGATTGAGAATCTTGGAGCGTCAGCGCAGGCCGCCTACAACAATCGCAATTTTCGCCTTGCAGCAGACTTGTCTCGCCAGCTTACGCAGTTATCGCCTCAGAATCGCAATGCCTGGAACCTTCTTGGTATCTCGCTGCTTGAGTTAAATCAATTTGACGAGGCGATTGCGGCGCTGAAAAGACAAATCGACATTGATCCGAGGTCTCCTTATGCGTACAACAACCTGGGACGAGTGTATTGGCGGCAGTTGAAGTTTGACGAAGCGGTGCAGCAGTTTCAGGCCCAAATCAACATCAATCCGGATGATCGCTACGCCCACGCTAATTTAGGTTCCGTATTGCGGGATGAGAAAAGGTGCCCTGAGGCGTTGCCGGAATTCGAGAAGGCGCTAACCCTTTCGCCAAACAACCCAGGTTTGCTAGTTGCTATGGGAGAATGCAATCTCGATCTCAAAAACGGAGAGAAGGGTCTGGATGACTTGAACCGAGCGACCAATATGGCGTCAACGGCCGCGATTTGGAATGACGCGGCTTACGACCTTGCGTCACATGACCTTGAGTTGGAGCGAGCAAAGAAGTGGGCGGAGACAGCTATTCGCGTCGAATCTGCCGGATTGCAGGAGATTTCTGTGAAGCCTCTCTCGCCCGCACAAATGGGTTATGTTCGGGCTCTTGGCATGGAGTGGGACACGCTAGGCTGGATCTACTTTGTCAGTGGGGATGCGGTATCCGCCGAGCCCTATGTCCGGGCCGCATGGCAGTTGGATGCCTCGCCAATCGTCGGCAGTCACTTGGCACAAATTGACGAGAAGCTTGGGCGTCGCGATGAGGCGATCCGGGAGTATGCGATGGCCCTGGCCGCGGAGAACGCAAACCCCAGAGTTCACACCCCGCCTGAAACTATTAACGAGGCTCGGGACAGACTTGCAAAACTTGTTGGAACCACGGCCGACCTTTCCAAGCTGATTGAGGGAGGCAAATCTGATTTGACCGCGACCCGGACCGTCGAGATCAAGAATCAGGAGAAGATAGGGGGCTCGGCGGATTTCGCAATTCTGATTGCACCGCCAGGGAAGATTTCCGATGTAAGCCAACTAAATGGCGATGGCGCGTTAAAGCCAATGGTTGATGCGGTGAGGCAAGACGCCCGCGTCAGCCTTCAATTACCGAGTACAGCTTCATCTTCTGTAGTTCGGCGCGGCAGGCTGAATTGCGTTGCGGACCAAAGTCAATGCAAACTCGTCATCCTGACTGCAAGGGAGGCACTCGAGGTTTCCCGCGACGAACAGTCCGGTGCACCCGTCTCAGTTGCGAAAATTTCCCTACCAGATCCTCACGCTTATGACAATCCCGCGATGGGGGTTCGCATTTCGTTCCCAGACGGTTGGCGCCTGGTATCAGAAAAACCCGCCTCTTATTCTCAGCCGGCACTTGCCATGTTTAATAAGGTCGGGACGATGGCATTTTTTCAGATTCTTGAGGAACATGTGGTGGCTCCGCCTGAGTTATACCGAAAGATTGTGGAATCGGTTCTTTCCCAACAGGATGATTTCACACATACTGCGGATGAAGATGTAAAGCGCGATGGATTTTCCGGCACGCGATGGAAGCTTAGTTGGAAAACTAAGGGCGTGGCATATCAGGGAATACTCGAATTCTTCACCGTTGCGGACCAGCACTATCGCGTTCTAGCATTTGCGCCGGTCGAAGTGTCCAAGCTTTACTCGCAGGACTTTGAAGATCTGTTGAGGTCGGTTCAGTTTCCGGCGCTTCACATGTCCGTGGACGACGTACTGCAAAAAGAAAAATGAGATATCCGATGCTGCGGCAGACCTATATCTAATGCACTTCGATCGAAACTAAATCGCCATCGGCTTTTCCACCTGGTTTGTAGTTCACGATTACGGCACGTCGGCTCCACTCGCACGAAAACTGATCTGCTCCCACGAGAACCAGAGATTTAAAGTCCGCAGTTCGCAGCTTCAACGTTTTCGCGTTGCCGACAACGGTTAGGATCGCTACAGGAGGGTGGGAGCAATCAATTTTTGTTAGAGTTCCTCTCAAGAACTTCACCGGGCGCTTGTCTGGTTGGACGGGCTCTTCCTGGCGTGGAGAAGATTCCGCCTCATCGGGCTGCTTCGAGTCGTCATTGGAATTGGAAGGAGATGACCCGGATTGATTGGACCAATACACGGTCGCCGATTGGGGACCTCCGGCTTGCGGTAGAACTCCGTATTTCTTTAACGTCGGCAAATCCTCGAGATTTTTCTTCGCCGCCCGCGCAATCTGTGGATCGGCGCTGCCGCTGAGCCTGTTCAACAAGGCCGTGGCATCGTCCCATTTCTTTCCCGCCATATCAATTTGCGCCAGATTCAATAAATATGTTCCGCTGCGGGGACTCAGTTGTATGGCGGGCTTTATTGCATCCAGCGCAGACTGATTCCCTCCTCCTTCGAGCCGCGCCATGGCGAGCATGTTGTAAGCCTCGGCAAATTCCGGATTCCAATCAATGACGGCCCGCAAGTCCTGCATCATGTTTGGAAGTCCTGGAATCGGGTCGCCGCCAGCCGGAGCCTGCTGGTATTTCATCAGCGCCAAATAATAGTGGACCCATGGATCTTTCGGATCCATGAGCGATGCTGCCCCAATTCTGCATTGGCCTGTTCGTAATCCTTATTCTGCATATAAGACCAGGCAAGCGCCCGATGCGCAATCGCATTTTCCATCTTTGGATCGTCGTCAACCGTTTTTAATTGTGCGATGGCTTGTTGCCGGCGCTCGGGCAAGCGAAGCTCCATTTCTGCGACGGATGCCTGGGCTTCTGAATCGGAAATTTGTGCAAAGCTTGTCCCAATGTCCTCCGCGGCGGGCGCGGGCAGGTGGTAAATCTGATAAGCAGGAGAACTGGGATCAAAGGGGTTCGTGCCCGGTTGTTTTGATGCGTCCAGCGCGAGGAATAGAGGGGTCAGCGATTTGCAGTAATCTTTCACTGCCTGGTCAAACTGGGCCATGGACACGCCATATGCCTGCTGAATCGCCTGCGGCACAGGCACTTTCTGATTTTCAACGAGATCGAAGTAGGTTCCAGTCTCCGCTAATTTATTTTTGTTGAGCAGGTAATGCACGAACATCCACGACTGCGCGTAGAAGAGTGTATGGTGCGTCCCTTCCTGATATCCGATTTTGTATTCGTGCATGGTGAAGAGGTCGGGAATTGACAGCCAAACTGGGGCCGTGAGCATTTCGGTGAGCGACTTGGGAGGATTCCGCTTTTGACTCTGGTTCCCGAGAACGTCTTCATCCCATGTCGCACCCAGTTCGGGGTCGCTCCCGAAAGCTGCCTGATTGTTGTCCAGGTGGATAGACGAAAAATACTCCGCGAAACCTTCGTCGAACCATGGCTGCGTCGGAGGATAGTTGTAGTTCAAAAAGTAGTGGGCGAATTCGTGAGAAACCGCACGCCAACTGTCGGGCTCGAACAAATTCAGCACCATGAAATCGCGATCCGGTCCGGCGATAAAAAAGCCCGGTGACGAGGCTTGCCGAGCGGGCGCAACGTCCGCGTATTCCTTCTCAGTTCGCAACGCAATGACTTCCAGCGGCTCGGACATGTTCAGCTTCCTCCTGAACAGAAGCTGTCCGAAAACCGAGCGCATTTGCTCTAAGCGAACGACGGCCTCGCGGCCATGCTTCTCATCTGCGTCCGTGAGAACAGAAAAATGATCAGAACTGACACGAATCCATTTGGGCTTCGAGGGTTGGCCAGCAGCGGCATGGGCGGCGGGAACTAGGGCGACGCATAGCAGGAAAGTACCAAACATACTCTTGATGGAGCGCCGGGCGTCCGCGCCCGGCATAACGGGCGATACTCGCGTCTCTCCATCGAAATTATTCCTGCAATTTTGCAACTGCCCACCCCGCGGATTCAGAAACTGTTGCGTCATCGTCGTTGGCCAACTTTTCCAGAGAAGACAGGAATTTACGTTCGCCGCTGTTGCCCATCGCGATCACCGCATTACGGCGTAGGCCAGAGCGCTTCGCGCGTTTGATCGCCGAGCCTCGAAACTTTTCTCGAAATTCTTCTTCGCCGATATTCGCGAGCCAATCCAATGCTGGATTCACCAAACCGTCTCGCGACTGAAACTCGGGAGCGCTTGTCACCGGAGACTTCCGGTTCCAGGGGCAGACATCCTGACAGATATCGCAACCGAATATATGACGCCCCATACCCTCACGCAAGTCCTGCGGAATGCTGCCACGCTTTTCGATCGTGAGATATGAGATGCACCGAGTGGCGTCGAGTTCGTAAGGTCCGATGAAGGCGTGGGTTGGACAAGCGTCAATGCAACGCGTGCAACTGCCGCAACGGTCAGTGGCAGGCAGATCGGGTTCGAGTTCTAACGAGGTCAGAATTACGCCGAGGAATAACCACGATCCCAGCTGTTGATTCAGTATGCAGGTGTTCTTGCCGATCCATCCGAGACCAGCATACTTGGCATAGACGCGCTCGACGATAGGTCCAGTGTCAACGTAGCAGCGGGTGATTATTTCTGGCGCTGTTGCTTTCAGCGCAGTTTCCACCGTTCGTAAGCGGCGGAGCACGGCGTCGTGATAATCCTCATGGCCCCAGGCGTAGCGGGATATCCATCCTGCGTGCGGACTGTGTTCGTGGGTCGAATAAGGCGCAGCCGTGTTGTAGTTGATTGCACAAACGACGACGCTGCGTGCCCAGGGGAAAGTGCTGTTGAGGGATGCACGTTTTAGCCGGCCGGAGTCACTTTTCGATTCGAGGTACTTCATATCGCCGGCACGGCCAGCATCAATCCATGCGGGAAGCGGTCGAGGTCAGGATGGTCGCGAACGGCGGCAATGCCGCAAAGTTCGAAGCCAGCTTCGCGGGCTGCTTGCTGGATAAGCTCGGACATTTCACTGGCCTGCATGACATTCAACGAAATTGTCATCCTGAGCGCCTGTTCTTCTTCGCTTGCGAAGAAGAACCAAGTCGAAGGACCCCTGCGCAGCTTCACATGATGCGGGCTTGGACATTACCGGTCGTAGGGATGCTTCGACTCTTCGAGCTTCCGCAAGCGGAAGCTCAGCCTCGCTCAGCATGACAATATATTTTTCAGCGTTCTGCCAAATATGCTTCTTTGTACCCCAAATAATTATTCGCGTAGCGCATGATGGCTTCGCGATCTTTTTCTTCCAGCTTGCGGTGGAATTTGCCGGGAGATCCCATCCATAGCGATCCTGGTTCGACTACTGTTTTCTCGGGAATTAGCGTCCCCGCCGCAATGATCGAACCCGCACCGATGTGCGCGCCGTTAAGAATGATCACGCCCATCCCGATGAGGCAGCGGTCACCGATGGTGCATCCATGCAACGTGACCGTATGGCCGACGGTGACGTACTCGCCGAGAAAAACTCCGTATGTTCTTTCATTCCGTGCAAGACGCTGCAATCCTGAATATTCGAGTAAGCGCCGATGCGAATTGAATGCACGTCGCCGCGGACGACGGCATTCATCCAAACGCTGGCATGTTCGCCGAGCACGACGTCTCCAATGACCTGTGCCGAATCGTCAACGTAGCAGGATGCGGGAATCGTCGGTGTAATGCCCTTGTAGGCGCGGATCATGGTTGCGGAGCCTCTTGCTGGTTGATGCCGAGCCTCTCCAACATTTCTTCATAGAGAAACCCCTCGCCGACGCGATACGGCTGCACCCACTCACCGTCAATCACAAACTGTGGGATTGCACGCTTGCCGGTACGCTTGATAACTTCCTCACCCGCTCCGGGAGTCTTTTCTATGTCAATGTCGGTAAACGGAATGCCGTGCTGCTGTAGAAAGCGTTTCGCAGTCCGGCAGTCGGGACACCAGAAGGCGGAATAGACAGTAACTTGCATCGCTGCTTAAGTGTAACTGAGGAGACGTTCCCCTCATCATCCTTGTCATTGCGAATCGCTTTAGCGGTGAGGAATCTCGGTTTGCGAGGTGTCGAAGCGGCTTTGAAAGGATGCGCGTTCGGAACGGCAAGTTTTAGTTGTGATATATTATGGTATATACCACTCGGAGCAAATATATGGCTCGCACCGCCAAACTTTTCCGCAATGGACGCAGCCAAGCCGTCCGCCTCCCGGCCGAATATCGGTTTGAGGGATCGGAGGTTTACGTTCGTCGTGATTCTGCCACAGGCGACGTTATTCTTTCAAGAAGGCCAGAGTCATGGGACGATTTTTTTGAGCTTGTGAAGAAGACAAAACTTCCGCAGGATTTCTTGTCTGATATCCCAGACCTTCCGGCCCAGAAGCGAAAGTTATTCTGATGTCCGTTCGATACCTGCTTGACACCGATATAGCCAGTTACATCATCAATGACAGGTTTCCCAAACTGCGCGAGAAGTTGGGCGAAGTTCCCATGAGTGACTTGGGTGTGTCTGTGATTACGGAAGCAGAATTGCGGTTCGGCCTTGCCCGCAAACCGGATGTTTCACACTTAGGGTTCATCGTCGAAGATTTCGTGTCGCGCGTAGAAATCCTTCCATGGGATTCGAGTGCCGCGAAGACATATGCAAACCTGCGGGCTGACTTGGAGCGGGAAGGGAATTACTCGGCAGCATGGACATGATGATCGCAGCGCAGGCATTGGCAACTGGACGCATATTGGTTACGCATGACCAAGGCTTTCGAAGGGTGAAGAAGTTGAGGATCGAGGATTGGAGCGAGGCGTAGCACCAAATTCAACTTGGATATCTATGCGTGTTTATTTTCTAGGAGCGGGAGCATCGAAGGCACTTTATCCGAAGCTGCCTTTGGCCTCAGAACTGTCTTTAAGGGGACTCTGGAAACGCCGACACATACGAGGGCATAGGTCAGACGCCACCGGCGTCTGCCATTGGCACGCTTAGGTCATTTGTCGCACGGAACGGAATTAGCGAAGAGCAACAAGAAGAACCGCTTGAAAATATCCTCCATGTCTTCGTGGACCATCCGTACGCGTATCTAAACTTGCAGTTTTGCCTCACCGTACGATTCGTGCGGTTTCCAGACGCAGCGGACACTACACTGCTAGCGGCTTGGCTGAGGTGCGTTCGGAGAGTCGCGATGTGATCGTGACCACCAATGACACAATGTACTAGAGAGAGGCATCGCGAAAAAGCTCACCATTCCACTTGATTCAAGGCCAATCGCTAAACGGGACCTTTTGAATTACGGGGTATGGCCCAATTTACTCGCGCGAGGTTTTGAAAAGCTAGCCAGCGGATTCCCTGTGCCGGGATCGATTACGCTGCTTAAGTTGCACGGCTCGATTAGCTGGAATTGCTGCGCGACGTGTAAAAAAGCGGCATTACACCCCACGTATAAAAATGCTGCGAACAACGCGTTAGCTGGTGAACGCTGCCGTTGCGGCGGTGGAGTCTCCCCTATCCTTGTTGGTCCCGCTAACAAGAATTATGACTCCCCTTTGATTCAGTGCATCTTTGACCAGGCCGGGGCTGCGCTCCGCCGAGCACAGGAAGTGATCTTCGTGGGCTTCTCGATGAATGACGGTGACCAAGGTATCAGGAGGCTCGTGGCGGATGCTCATGTCGCCGCGCAAACCGGTCGGATAACCATTGTGGATACAGTAGATAAAACGGACAAGCACGCGGCTGAGAGGGCCGAACAGATAACGCGCGTGTATCAAGGCCTCTATGGTGGTTCTACAATCACCCGATTCGACAACGGCTGGCAGGATTACTTACGGACACGTGCCTTTCTCTAGTTGTTCCACCCGTGCGGCAACGTCGTTGTTAATGCGCATTACAAGCGAGCTGCTCTCTGCGGCATAGCCTTCCAGTCCCGAGGGGTTCATTCCTGCGATTGCCTCAATCGAGTTGACGGAATCCAGGTAGTCATACAAACTGCGAAGGAATCCCCCCAGGCCCAACTCACCGGAGACGGTGTGCTTGACGCGCTCTTTCGCAGCCCATTCGCGCGTCCATGCAGCCTCTCTCAGACCTAGTGTCTTCGAGTCTTCGATCTGTTTCCCTACTGCATATGAGATATTCGCCTTGCCGGTGATCAACTTTTTTCAGCGCCGCTTCCCAGATCGGTAGCTCTGCGTCGATCTGGGCTAGCAAGGCCTTGTACTCGGTCAGCGTCATGAGACGCGTATCGTGGTTCTGAGCTAGAGCGGGAGCAGAGACTAATGCGAGTACCGCAAGCATAAGATATCTCATGCGCAGATTGTAGTAAGGGGGCACCGGTTTGGGAATATGAATCATGGCCAAGCAGGGCTCTCTGTAACATCAGGTTACAGAGCCTGCCGAGCTTTGCTCGGCTTGGACGGGCAGGAGTGCCCGTCCCCACACAGTCAAAATACCCTCACAAAAGCAAAAGCCGCCAGCTTTTCGCTGACGGCTGATTGCTGAATGCTAACTGCCGAATACCAACTGCTGAATGCTTCCCTACCGGCTCTCGTACAGCAACACGCCTTCCGTCTTCTCCGAGTCTACTGGGCGGTAGAACAGTTTGTTTCCTTCCAGGAAGACTTCGATGAAGGCGGGCCGCGTGGTGATTGTTCCTTGAATCAACGCCTCGGACAGCGGGTCTTCAATGTATTTCTGAAAGTGCCCGTCGCAGTGGACGCGCTCCGTAGCTGCGATCTCCCAGAGTCTGGCTGAGAATCCATTTTTTGGCTTCATCTGTCACCGTCACCGTGATGGATTTCTGCGCCAAATTCTGATTCAACATGGTGACCATGAGTTCGAGAATCTGGATGAGATCGGCTTCGCTCAACGCGCTGAACAGAATGATCTCGTCGAGGCGATTCAGGAACTCTGGATTGAACGTGCGTTTGACTTCCTGCTTCACCAGGTTTCGACTTTCTCGGAGATCATGTCTTCCTTGCTCGACTGGAAGCCCAGGCCTTCGCGGCGCTGCAGGTGACGCGCTCCGATGTTCGAAGTCATGATGATGATCGTGTTTTTAAAATCCACCGTGTTGCCGAGGCCGTCGGTGAGCTGTCCGTCTTCAAAAACCTGAAGCAGGATGTTGAAGACATCGGGATGGGCTTTCTCGATTTCATCCAGCAGCACGACTGAGTAAGGCGCACGCTTCACGCGCTCGGTGAGCTGACCACCTTCTTCGTAGCCGACGTATCCGGGAGGCGAGCCGATCAGCTTGGAGACTCAGTGCTTCTCCATGAATTCGGACATATCGAATCTGATCAGTGACTTCTCACTCCCGAACATGAATTGAGCCAGGGTTCGAGCGACTTCGGTCTTGCCGACGCCAGTAGGTCCGAGGAACAAGAACGACCCAATGGGGCGATTCGGGCTCTTGAGCCCCGCACGAGATCGGCGAATCGCGCGCGCCAGAGCGACGATGGATTTGTCCTGCGAGATGATGCGCTTGTGCAACTCTTCTTCAATACGCAGCAGCTTCGCCGATTCTTCTTCTTTGATGGACATCACGGGCACGCCGGTCCAGCGCGAGACTACGTCTTCAATGTCTTCGCGACCGACGACGCCAGTGGCCGATTCATCCAAATGATATTTTTCGCGAAGAGCGCGCAGGTTCTCGCGCTCCTTGCGTTCCTCGTCCGAATAGAAGCGCGCCTTCTCGAATTCGTGATTCGCGATGGCATTTTCCATCCGGTGCACGATGAACTTGATCCGCTTCTGCACCTCGGTGATCTCTTCCGGCAGAGAAGTCTGGCGCAGCTTTACGCGCGCGCCTGCTTCGTCAATTAAATCAATGGCCTTATCCGGGAGAAAACGATCCGGGATGTAGCGGTTGGAATGGGAGACTGCGAAGTTGATCGAGTCGTCGGTGTAGGTGACGGCGTGAAACTTCTCATAGCGGTTTTTAATTCCGAAAAGAATTTTGGTTGCATCTGCCTCGTTTGGCGGCGGAACTTTCACCGCCTGGAAACGGCGTTCCAGCGAGCGATCTTTTTCGATGGACTTGCGATACTCGCCCGGAGTGGTTGCGCCGATGCACTGAATTTCTCCGCGAGACAATGCCGGCTTAAGAATGTTGGCGGCATCGAGCGAACCTTCCGCCGATCCCGCGCCAACCAAAGTATGAAGTTCGTCAATGAAGATGATGGAATTTTGCGACTCCATCAATTCCTTCATGATGGTCTTAAGGCGCTCTTCGAATTGTCCACGATATTTCGTGCCCGCAACGATCAGAGAAAGATCCAAAGCAAGAATGCGTTTGTCGGCAAGAAACGAAGGAACTTCGCCATCAGCAATGCGTTGGGCGAGTCCCTCAACGATGGCAGTTTTACCAACTCCAGGCTCTCCAATCAAAACTGGATTGTTTTTCGTTCTGCGGCAAAGAATCTGCACCACGCGCTCGACTTCGCCGTCACGTCCGACCAAAGGATCAAGCTGGTTGTCCATTGCCGACTGCGTAAGGTCGCGGGAAAATTCGCTCAGCAATGAAGATTCACGCTGCCGCGCGGGCTGGGATTTCTCCTGGCTGGTGCGTGCCAGTTCTTCGCGAATAGTAGAAAGCCGCAACCCGCGCTCGTGCAGGATTTCAGCGGCGAAGCATTTTTCTTCTCTCAGTAAACCCAAGAGCAAATGCTCAGTCCCAATATGCTTGTGAGAAAGCCGTTCCGCCTCTTCCGCTGCATAAGCCAAAACCCTCTTGCATTCGTTACTCAAGGGCAAATCAACCGATGTAGAAACCTTTTCCCGGATAGTGGTATGACCTTCGATTTGCTTGCGAATGGATTCAACCGAAGCATGAGAGCGCAAAAATCTGTTGGTAAGGGCCTTGTCCTCGCGCAAAAGTCCTAATAAAAGGTGTTCTGTCTCAATATAAGGAGAGCCGAATTGGCTGGCTTCATAGCGCGCAAAAAATATGACGCGCCTTGCCTTTTCCGTATAACGTTCAAACATATAGCCCTTTCCCCCGAGTTCCGCGAAAACCTGCCCTCACTAAACCGCCGTAGCCCTCTTCGGAACCCTGTGGCCCTATTATCATTGATGCAATCGGGCTGCCAACGATCCCCGACTACGGAATTAGGCTGTTGGTACCTGAAACCTCAGTTACCAAAGAACCTCATAAAGATCATAAAACCAATTAATTGCAAACTTTCTCACGCAACCGGTTGCGGAATCGTTTTCCGCCCCGCGTCATTTACTATTTCGTCACGTTGACGGCGAATTGTCAATTGCCGTTCCGTGCTATCCCACTAAAGTTTCAGGTGCGATTCCTCAACCTGCCCACCCTACCCGCAAGACGCGATGGCAACGTCTTGCAAAAGCAAAATTGTGCGTGGCAATCAAGGAAGTTAACTGATACTCCCGATGCAAGCGGGAAATCAGTTCGAAAACCGAGTCGGCTGTGCGGCATCGAGATCTCCCGTGGTCATCGGCAAGCAAGAGCTTCGGCTTGGTGACGAGGGCCCGGCCAAGGCAACCCGCTGCTGTTCCCCTCCGGAAAGCTCGCCCGAACGGTGATGCGCTCGCGCCGCTAAACCCACTTCGCTGAGCCATCGCGACGCTTCTGGTTCCACTTCCTGCTGCGAGCGTCCTCGGAGAAGCAGCGGCATCGCCACGTTCTCGAGAGCCGTAAATTCCGGCAGCAGATAATGGAATTGCCAGACGAAACCGATTTCGCGGTTACGAAAATCGGCGGCGTCATTTTCCGACAGCGTACTCAATCGCAATTGCGCGAAGTACAGGTCACCTCAAGAAGCCCTATCAAGCGCGCCGAGGATGTGCAACAAGGTACTCTTGCCCGTTCCCGACTCGCCGACAATCGCCAGCATTTCTCCTTGCGCAATCTGGAAGGATAGGTTTTCAAAGAGCACAAGCTGCGAGGCTGAAGTTTGAAGGGACTTCTTCAAATCATCTGCCCGCAGTATCACCTGTTCATTAGATGCAATAGGAATGCTCCTCGTCTCAAGTATCAGAAGGTAACAGACTGAAGGCAACAGAATAAAAGCAGGGGACGCGTACACGGGCTGCGATGCGATACTTGACGAATCAATGAGCGACGATTCACGAAATCCACTTATCGAACTATTTGATATAACCAAGTCCAGCCAGGAACGCCTTCTCTCTTGTGTGCGCGTCCCCGTTTGCCGCCGGATCAGGGTCAAATGGGCCCTGCTCCTGAGCGTGAGGATCAAGGTTCCGTGACAATAAGTGGCCGACGCCTGGATAGACGTGGAGCTCGCATGTCCCGCCAACCTGTTTGGCTCTCTCGCAGAACTTCTGGACCCCAGGCAATGGCGTTTCCGTATCGGCCGCTCCCTCGATAATGATAATCGGAGGCAACTGCTTGCTGATGTTCTCTGCGGGGGAAATGTCCTTCACCTTGGCGCGGCCGCCCAACAGAATTTCTGGCCAGTGGTCGTCCACGATCGAAACGGCGGGCGAGAGAAAATTAGGGGCGTCGGGCACAGCGCTTATTTTGCTTTCTTCCGCATGAGGAAACACCGCGCTCGCGGCTGCCAGATGGCCGCCAGCCGAACTTCCGTAAACGGCGACACGATGAGGGTCTATCCCAAGTTCGGTGGCATTCTGCCGGACCCACCGAATTAGATCCCGCGCGTCGGCCATGGCTTCAATCGGAGTCACATTTTTCTGATCCGAGAGGCGGTACTCTCCCGCGATCGCCACCATGCCGAATCCCGCGTACCACTTCGCGTCGTCGTAGGTCCAGTAGGGGCTGCCGGCGTTCCAGCCGCCGCCGTGCAGCAAGATAATCGCCGGACGCGATTTTCCTTTGACAGGTTCTTCAGCCATGAAGACATGCGCCTTGAGGTCGGTCGCGCCAACTGTCTTGTATGTGCGAATGCTTGGCTGTATGTCTTTCTGTTGGGAAGTAGCGGCCGCTTGAAGACCGAGAAATAGCGCCAGGATTGGGAGTACGACTCGTGGGTTCATAGTTATTTGGATTATCGTGTCTGTGATCTGAACTTGCGGATTGCCTTGGAACGGCGACGGTGAGCTTCGCTCACCTGGACAGCCGAGGGCGGCTGTCCCTACG
>CAVPCG010000052.1:0-21426 GCA_963702325.1 uncultured Acidobacteriaceae bacterium
GCTTCCGTGAGCGGAAGCTCAGGCTCAGCATGACAATACAAATAAACGATTGTCATCCTTAGCGCCTGTTCTTCTTCGCTGGCGAAGAAGAACCAGTGAAGGACCCTTACTCAACCAATTTACTGCGTTTTCCGAGTAGCTCGCGCGCTGCATCGGCTTATCGGTCTTCGAAAAGTCGGCTCTGGCTTCGCCCGTTGACGAGACGTCTTCAGCGCCGGTTCTGTCGAGGATTTCCTTGGCCTTTTTTGTCAGTTGGAATCGTCGCAGTGAACGGACAACAAAATCCCGCCCTCTTTAACGCGGCCCTCATAGCGCTTGGCTTCGTACTCCGGAATCCCCATACCCACCAGGGCTCCCGTCAGGCCACCTACCGCGCCACCAACGCCGATTCCCGCCAATGCGGCCACGATTGGCCCAGCGGCGATGAATGGACCGACGCCCGGAATCGCCAGCGCCCCAATGCCCGCCAACCAGCCCAGCGTGCCTCCGATCACCGCGCCTGATCCTGCGCCAGTCGCGGCGCCTTCAGGTGCCTTGGTATTTTTCTCGTGGGCGAAGTCTTTGGTCCCCTCATTTTCAGGAAGCATCACGGAAATATCCGTGTTGCGGAACTGCTCTGCGCGCAAGGCGTCAACTGCACTTTCGGCGCCCGCGCGAGTTTTATAAATTCCAAATGCCGCTGTGTTTTTACCTGCCATGTTTAGCTCCTTTTTGTTCGTTATTGATCAGTTTTGTCGTGCTTCATAGCCACCTGTAATTCGCTGGTAACCTTGTCCGAACCACCAGCCACCTCGGCAGCCTTAGCTTCGACGGCTGGCTTTTCGTCATCAGAGCGCACCGGCCCCTTGAGCGTCACAGCGCCGTTCTGCACGATGACCTTGACGTTGTGGGCGTATGTGGAAAGACCTTTGTCCTTTACGAGCGCACGCCGGATCTGACGGGCTAACTCGCGGTCGGACGTGTTCTCTTTTTGCTGATCCGCGGTCGGTTCAGCTTTGCTCGGTCACGTTCGTTGACCTTCGTGTTGTCAGCAGGTTGTTCCTGCATTGGAGTCGAATCTGAGCCCACAGCAAGCCTGCGAAGCTCATGAGCAGCAACTGCGCCAATATTGCTTTCGTTACTCGTTTCATGCCATCACCTCGGTTTCGTTTTTGATCGCCTTAAACAGAAAGAACTGACTATGCCGCGCGCGGGCCTCCGCGAACAAAGTGCAGAACGAGAGAAATCACCGCCAGTATCGAAGGATGTGATCAGGCCGCCGGCTACGTGAAAAACCGTGAATCCCATCAGCCACGCGATCAAAAGCACTACGAACAAAATCGTGAAAATGCTCATGCCACCTCCGTTATCGTCGGGTCTTACGTTGCCGAGATAGAGGTTGGGGATGTGTAAGCGAGGAATAACCGCTGGTGTAGGGCGGAATTGGTGAGGGACTGTACTTGCCGGAAAATTGGAACTCAGTCCGTATCGCTTACTCTACGTCATAATGCTTATACGAAGAATTTCCATATGGGTTGCAGGGATACTTCGATCGTCTGAACATCCGCGAGGGCTGAGTGAAAATGGAGCAGCGCGAAAATAGAATAAACAGAGTCCCCTGAGCGCGTGGCCTTCTTCGCTGGCGAGGGAGTACCAAGTCAAAGGAACCCTATCTCACCAATCCAGTCCAGCGCCGCGAGTCAACCGCCGGAATTATTCCGCGGCCGTGTCTGGCGGCGGCGCGCCGTACGGGAATTGAATGGAGAACTTGTGTTCCGCAATGCCTTTGCTGCCTTTGTGCGTATGCGTGTAAGTGCAAATAATGGTGTTCGCCTCGTAAACGCATACATCGTGCCGGTAGGCAGGCTCTTTATCAAAAGGGCAGGGATACATTCCGGGCACGAATGTTACGTAGGACGAACCGAGCAATGTGAGTATCAAAACGACGTATTTCATAAGTCCCCCCAGAGCGTTTTCAGTGTTCGCTCAAGGTATGTGCAATAAAACAGCCAAATGCCGCGCTATAGATATCAACGGCTTAAGGCTTCGAAATGAGAGCGTGGGAAAGAGTTTTCCCTGGGAAAATCCAGGAAACGGCTAGTAACTCAAGAGTGTAATCGTAAGTAACGCTTGACAGGCTGGGCTGAGCAGAAAGCCTCGCTTCAAAGCGTCGAAAACCGATGCCCCATTGCGAGCGCTGACTTTTCGAAAACCGACCAGCCGATGTAGCGCAAGCTAGTAGGGGGAAGACGAGTGCATGGGTAAGGTAGGGGTCCTTCGACTTGGTTCTTCTTCGCAAGCGAAGAAGAACAGGCGCTCAGGAAGACAAAATCTGTTATTGTCAGGACTGCATTTATTGTTTCATACTGATCGGTCGTCATGCTGAGCCTGAGTTCCGCTCGCGGAAGTTCGGATAGTCGAAGCACCCTTACTCCTACCGAATCTCCATCTTTCTTGCCTGGAAAAAGCCCGCGTTTGATGCGGTGAAACCCGCCATGTACACTTACGCAACAATGCGCCCGTAGCTCAGCTGGATAGAGCGGCAGCCTCCGGAGCTGTAGGTCGGGAGTTCGAATCTCTCCGGGCGCACCATTTCCTGACGGTCGTTTTTCTGACGACTTCCGCATTGGCTCACTACTCCCTGACAACGAAATCAAGTTCATCACGGCGCAAAGTCTACTTGCTTCATTTGAACTGGAGGACCGCCAGGCCAGTGAATTCCCAAAATCCTACTCACCCTTCCGCTCCAGACGGTAAATGCTCTCCGTGTCCTTGCCATTCTTTCCGCCAGGTCCAATGTTCCACGATGTGGTCGTTATCCGTAAAGTCCATGATCAGCCTGTATTCGTGGCCAACCGTGATACCGGAAGATTCCCCGCGCTTTCGAAGGTGAAGACAAGGCGTTTCACCTCGCCAGCCGGCGGAGTCTGCGCGCAGGCGCGGCTGGTTATTCGCCGGGCAATAATGAACCAGGGAAATGGAATTTCCATCAATGCTATACAAAGACACCATCGTGTCCATCCCGGACATGGAGAGAGTCTCCATAACGGCGGTATTGCCGGCGATGAGTTGGAAGTTGCTCTTGACCTTCATTCCGTCGTCGCCGGTTCCATCCCCGTTGCCGGCAAGGCCTTGCAGCTGATGAAATGCCGCCGTCGCTGGGCTCGCCGCGAAAGTGGGCGCTACGAAAATTGCTGCCGCCAGCGACAGAGTCAACATGAGGATTCGCTTCATGAAGTTTGCCTTCCTCTTTTCTCTTTAACCACAGCCCGGTGAAACCGAATTTCCGATTTTATCGCTGGTACTTGTGCAGGCATACCTTTTCCGACGCGCCATGAATTCCTCGCACCAACGATAATCTCATTTCAACCCTAGCCAGGTCGGATCCCCTTGGATTTCCAGCTCACAGGTAAATAAGTGAAGATAAACCTATACAAGATTCGCATGGTTCGCCTTATTTCTGTTAGCCCTGACTATAATGTTTGAGCAACGAACAAATGCGATTATTCCAGCCGGATTTCTTCGATGAGAGGTATGTGAACATGAAGTCGCAGGCGGTAGCGTGGCGCAAGGCACTCACACCGGGCCGGCTTACTTTGCTGGCTTTGATTTTCATATATACGCTGGCGGGTAATCAGGCGCTGGGTCAGAATTCGCACGCTTCTAGCGCGGGGCCGTTAGCTCTCGATGGGCGGTTAACGATCCTCGTGAACGAAGATGCCCCGAGGCCGATTAGCGCGCCGCTCAAGACCTCGCGACAGATTTCGGGAGGGTGCTCGGACCAAACCTAAGATCGTTCACCGCGAGAAAGATGCAGAAGCGGTTACGATCCTCGTCGGGGAACAGTCGACGATTCCCGAGCCGATGCGTCCCACAGGCCTTACTGCGCCTGAATCGTTCTCAATCTCCGTGACCTCCGCGAATTGGAACAAGACACGGCCCACGAAGGTAGTCTTGCTTACCGGGGCGGACATGCGCGGAACCATCTACTCGGTATACGAATTCTCGGAACGGTTTCTGGGGACAGACCCGTTGTATTACTGGACGGACCGTGAGCCCGCTCGCCGCACCTCCATCGGTATTCCTGCAAGGTATGAGAAGGCATTTCCCGCACCAGTCTTCAAATATCGCGGCTTCTTCATCAATGATGAAGACCTCCTGACCGGATGGGCATCCGGAGAGAAAAGAGATAAAACAGGAATTTCGCTCACCATATAAACAACAGGTGCCCGAAACCATTCTGAGACTCAAAGGGAACATGGTTGCTCCGGGGACATGGGTTACTTCCCGGATGATCCCCAGGTCAAGCTAGCGGGGACACGCGGCCTGATAGTGACCCAGCATCACGCCATTCCGCTGGGCCTGAACGTCGCGCGCTGGCCCAAGGACGTGCCGTACAACTACACGATCCATCCTGAAATCCTAGAGCGTGCGGTGGAAAAACGCGGTCAATGCGTACCTGCCCGATCAGGAAGTGCTCTGGTCGGTGGGCTTGCGCGGCTTGTCCGACGTCACCTACGCCTCGATGGATCCTAGCGTCAGAGACGACAACAAAGCCTTGGGAGAGCTGATCAGTAAAGCGATCGCCGATCAGATGAGCATCGTGCGTTCTGTTCGTCCAGATGCGAAGTTTGTGACCAACTTATGGCAGGAAGGCGCGAAACTCGTTCAGCAGGGCGATCTACAAGAATTTCCCTCCGAGATCTCCACTGTCTGGGCTGACGACGGATATGGCTACCTGCAAGACAATGGCGAAGTCGCGGCAGGCCAAGGTGCTTATGATCACGTTGCGATGATGAATGGCAGGGCCAATCAGCTGGCCGGATGGTGCCTGTCGAACGCAGCTTTTCCGAACTCGGCCGCTACATCAAAGCTGGAGCGACCAACTATTTTCTAGTGAACACCAGCGACATTCGTCCCGTCACGATGTCAATCAGGGCCGTGATGGATGTGGCATGGAAGGGGCTTCCGAGCGGAGATGAACCAGCCAATGAGTTCTACACGCAATGGTCCGTTGAGGAATTCGGAGAGAAAGCTGCGCCCAAACTGGCGGATCTCTACCGCGAATATTTCAAAGCGCCAGCGCATTTCGGCGATCCTGCGCGGGGAATATGGCGATCAGCTCTATCACACGGAAGCGCGGCGAATGTTACTGACATACATCGATTGATTCGCCGCTGTATGCAATTCCCGAGCCAGGCCCCCAAGTGGGAGATACCTCGTGTATTGGACGGTAGATCTGAATCAGGTCCGAATCGAATGGCAGGAAAAAGAATGGTTGGATAGTGCTATAGCGAGAGAAATTCAACAGTGCGGTGATGCTCAACCTCGCTGGGATGCGGCGTGGAAGAAAGCACTTGCCATCGAGCCGCTGATTCCTGTTGCGCGGCAGCCATTCTATCGCGAGCAAGTGCTGGCGATGATCGCGATTAACCGCGAAAGCAACCGGATACTATTCCTCGTGTCGAAAGCCATTCAGGACGCCCAAGATAACCGAACCGCTCAAGCCCGTGAAGAAGCCCATCAGGCGCTCAGTGCGCTGGACGAAATTAAACAAGCAGAAAGCGCCGCAGAATACGGCAAATGGAAAACCTGGTACCGGGGGGACTGGCTGACCGGCGTTTATCGCACGCGCCAGATCGTCCAGACTTTCACAAATTTTCTGGACGACCCCCCAGACTCACCTCTCGCCGCCAATCCTATGGGACGGGTGGGAGGCCTATTACCACATCATGCACTATGAGGGAGACCGTTCAGCCGATGTGAAATAGTTTCGCGTGGAGATTCAGCAAGCATTTCTGAATGGATTCTCGACAGAATGCCAGCGATCCGCCGTCCATACCGCCTCAGATTTTACCGCTCGTGAAGTTTGTCGCGCCCTACCAGAGTGGGACTGCCAAAATGAAAACCTTTATCCAGTAAGCCCCTTGCCTCATGTTCAGCGTGTTCGTAGGCTTCTTCTTGACCTACGAGTATTTCAATCTGATCAGCCAATAGTTCCGTGACTGAAATTGAACGCCTCGCGGCCAACATATGAGCTTTCCTGATAGTTTGTCTGTCCAGGCTGTCGTCAGATACTGCTTCCCAGAAGCCTTCGCCGCTACCATAAGGAATGTCCTTTCGCTGGCAACCACTTATAGGGTAACTCGGTGTCTTAGTAATCCTAACCCCTCTATGTCATTGAAATGAGGGGGGGAATCCTTATAACGGCTGCATTGCACCGGGATCCCTCGCGGCTCCGCTCAGGGCAGTTACCAGCCGTAACACTATAGTCATCTTGTTGCCACCGCCGGGGTGGTTGCAATCTAAGGAAGAGGCATTCTGCCGCATAGCTTGCACATCCGTTTATGAGTGAGCCCAAATTGTCTTCGGCGGGCGCCAATTGGACGAAATTGCTGATGGATCAAGAACTTATTCCTCATCTGGGGACGCTTCTGCAAGCGTATCGAGACACTCCGCCGAGAAGCGTGAAGAAATTCTCCCTCGAGACCTTAAAAAAAATCAAAAGCAAGTCCGCGAAAGCGAAGGAAGCTGCCCCGGTAGTGAGTGAAAAAGAAGCCGCTCCGGCAGTCAGTGCGAAAGAAGTTCCGATGCCGCCGCCTGAGGCTCAACCCTCCGCGACTCCTCCATTTGAGCCCGAAGCATTCACCCAGACGCGCGGCGAGGATCGCCGCCGCCACGCCCGCATGAAATGTTTTGTAGCTGTCGAATTGCGGGTTGAAGGCTCCCAGACCCCGGTGTGGGGCAACCTTTCCAATTCCAGCTTGGGCGGTTGCTTCGTCGAAACTCCCGCCAACATCGCCAGCGGAAGTAAATTGGAAATTGGATTGTGGGTCGCGACCGGCAAAATTTGGATAAAAGGTTTAGTGCTGAACGGAATCGTCACCCGCACCAATCCTTCCGTTGGAGCTCGCGTAAAGTTCGAAGACCTAGCCGGGCCGGAACGTGAAACGCTACGTCAATTCATGAAGTTTGTTGACAGCACAACCCAAAGCTACCAGGCCGAGCAAGGCTATCTCGCCCAACTGAAGCGTTAAGACATTCCATCCCGCAACTCCATCCTCAATTTTTAACCGCCGTATTTCCATCCTTGCTCTCAAAAAGACTTTTGTCTCCAGCCGTTGTCACGGACGCGCGCGAATTTTATGAAACTTGCGACCATGGCGCACGTCTCATAAGAACTTGGTAAACTTTAAGCGGACATTTTTCCGATGTGAAAGCAAACCGGGCGTGGGATAACGACCGCGAAGGAGATTTCCATGGTGGCGAGCGAGCAAACGTTGCTGACCAGCCAACAACTGGACACATTAAGCATCAATACGATCCGCACATTGGCAATGGATGCGGTGCAGAAGGCGAACTCTGGGCATCCAGGCACGCCCATGGCGCTTGCGCCGGTCGCTTATACCCTTTGGCAAAGCTTTTTAAGGTATGACCCGCAAGATCCTATTTGGCCGAATCGCGACCGCTTTGTCTTGTCGAACGGCCATGCGTCCATGTTGCTCTACGCGTTGCTCCATCTCACTGGCGTGCGCGAGGTGAATTCGAAATACGAAGTTTTGGATGAGCTCGCGGTTAAGCTCGAAGACATCGAAAAGTTCCGCCAGATAGACAGTAAGTGTCCGGGACACCCCGAATATCACCTGACTTCCGGCGTCGAGACGACGACCGGCCCGCTGGGTCAAGGAGTGGGCAACAGTGTTGGCATGGCGATGGCCGGCAAGTGGCTTGCGCAATATTTCAATCGTCCCGGATTCGAGCTTTTCAACTACAACGTCTACGCCTTCTGTGGCGACGGCGACATGATGGAAGGCATCTCCAGCGAGGCCGCATCTCTGGCGGCACATTTGAAGCTCTCGAATCTCTGCTGGGTTTATGACAACAATCACATCACGATTGAAGGCGACACCGATCTGGCTTTCAACGAAGATGTGGCCGTGCAGTTTGAGGGCTACGGCTGGAATGTCACGCATGTTCATGACGCGAACGATCTGAATGCGTTGAGCAAGGCATACAACTTACTTTTGGATTCTGATAGTGGGCCGACGCTGATCATCGTTGATAGTCACATAGCGTTCGGTTCTCCGCATAAGCAAGACACGAAGGAAGCACACGGAGAAGCGCTGGGCGAGGAGGAAGTGCGGCTTACGAAGAAGGTTTATGGCTGGCCGGAAAATGCGCATTTCTTAATCCCGGATGGAGTTCGCGAAAACTTTCGAGCAGGGCATCAGGCGGGAAAGGCGGGGGCGAGTTGCGGCAAGAATGGACTAAGCTTTTTGCAAATTATGGGAAGCAGTATCCCCAGTTCGCCGATCATTTGAATCGCATGTTGCGGCGCGACCTGCCGGATGGCTGGGACAAGAACCTGCCGACGTTCCCGGCAGATGCGAAAGGACTCGCAACCCGCGACAGTTCCAGCAAAGTTTTGAATGCGCTTGCGCAGAACATTCCGTGGCTGATCGGAGGCGCCACCAAGTATTATCCTTCAACAAAAACGCGATTGACGTTCGACGGCGCCGGAGATTTTGAAGCGAACAATTATTCCGGCCGCGATCTTACATTTCGGAATTCGCGAGCATGCCATGGGCGCGATCGTCAACGGAATGTCGCTCTCCAAGTTGCGGGCATATGGATCAACGTTCCTGATTTTCAGTGACTACATGCGCGCGCCGATCCGGCTCGCATCTCTCATGGAAATTCCTGTGATTCATGTTTTCACTCATGATTCCATCGGCTTAGACGAAGAGGCCAACCACGCATCAACCGGTGGAGCAACTGCCCTCGCTGCGGGCGATTCCTGGGCTTCTGGACATGCGTCCCGGCGACGCGAATGAGGTTGTCGAGGCGTGGAAGGTGATCATGCAGCTTCAGCATAAAGAGGCTCTGCTGATTCTGACTCGCCAGGCAGTTCCCACCCTCGATCGCACGAAGTACGCATCCGCGGGGGGTGTCGCAAAGGGAGCCTATATTCTTGCCGATGCGCCCGACGGTAAGCCGGAGGTTATCCTGATTGCTTCGGGAAGCGAGCTTTCGCTCTGTGTCGGTGCGTATGAGCAGCTAAAGACAAAAGGGATCAATGCTCGCGTTGTCAGCATGCCATCGTGGGAGTTATTTCAGCATCAGAGTGAAGAGTACCGGAACAGCGTGTTTCCAGTGCAGGTCAAAGCGAGAGTTGCGGTTGAGCAGGCGGCGAAAATGGGTTGGGCTCAGTACGTCGGCTCGACAGGTAAAGTAATTGGAATGGAGACATTCGGGTCTTCGGCCCCCCTAAAAGATTTGCTCAAGAAATTTGGATTCACTCCAGAAAAGGTTGTGGAAGCTGCGAAGGAATCAATATCGCTCTCCAAACAATCTAAATAATTAAGATCATGCACCGCTAAACTCAATCCCCAGATTTGCGAGGCTAAAATGCAACCGACCGGAGTTCTCGAAGCCGCAAAAGCCACCAATCCTCTAAAAGATCTTCTTAACTTCGGACAATCCGTTTGGCTGGATTACATCCGTCGAAACCTTATTACCAGCGGCGAACTGAAGCGCCTCGTGGACGAAGACGGCCTGCGCGGAATGACCTCAAACCCTTCTATTTTCGAGAAGGCAATTGCCGCAAGCACCGATTACGCGGATTTGTTTCCTCATTGAAGTCGAGAACCGATCTCGACGCTAAAGGACGATTTGAAATTCTAGCCATCCGCGATATCCAAAATGCAGCCGACATTCTGCGTCCGTTTTATGACAGCAGCAAACGCCGTGACGGATATGTGAGCCTTGAAGTCTCGCCGTATCTGGGGCGCGATACGCAGGGAACGATTGCGGAAGCTAGAGGATTGTGGAAAGAAGTGAATCGCGAGAATGTGATGATCAAAGTTCCGGGAACTACCGAAGGCATTCCGGCGTTCCGGCAGTTGATTGGCGAAGGCATCAATATCAATGTCACGCTTTTGTTTTCTCGCCAAGTCTATAAGAAAGTCGCGGAAGCCTATATTGCCGGGCTCGAACAAGCTGGGGACCGAGGCGCCGATCTCAGCAAGATCGCCAGCGTGGCCAGTTTCTTCATTAGCCGGATTGATAATTCGGTGGACGCTGAGGTTGAGTCGCGTATTAAGGCATCGAAGGACGACCAGGAGAAAGAGCAGTTAAAGAGCCTGCTGGGCAAGGTTGCGATCGCGAATGCGAAACTTTCATACGAAAGCTATCTCAAGATTTTCAGCGGCGACCGCTGGCAGAAACTGGCGGCCAGAGGGCGGCCAAACACAGGGGGAGGCCTGTGAGCCAGCGCCGGCGCCCAGAATCCGAAATACAGTGATGTGCTTTAATGTCGAAGAGCTTATTGGTAGAGAGATCCACCGTAAATACCATCCCACCCGCGACCTTCGACGCGTTTCGCGATCATGGGCATCCTCGCGAGAGCCTGACCGAAAATTTGGACGCCGCAAAAAACGTAATGCAGACCGTAGCGAAGCTCAATATCTCAATGGACGAGATCACCGACAAACTGACCGATGACGGCGTCCGCCAGTTTGAAGATGCCTTCGACAAGCTTCTCGCTGCCGTGGAAAGGAGTTCGAAATCTGAGATCACTTCCAAAGTGAGCCAGCAGACTTACAAATTGCCCGACCCGCTGGCGAAGTCAGTCAAGGCGAATATTGACGAGTGGCGCGCTGCCGGCAAGGTGCGCAGGCTATGGCAACGCGATGCTTCGCTTTGGACCGGCGACGACGGGAAGCCAAATGGCTGGGCTGGCTTTGGCATAGTGGGACAAAGCCAGCCCAGCCATTTCGGCTTTTCGTCGTCGCCGGTCCAAAGCGAAGCATCGCGTTGCCATAGCCTGCGCACCTTGCCGGCAGCGCGCCACTCGTCAATATTCGCCTTGACTGACTTCGCCAGCGGGTCGGGCAATTTGTAAGTCTGCTGGCTCACTTTGGAAGTGATCTCAGATTTCGAACTCCTTTCCACGGCAGCGAGAAGCTTGTCGAAGGCATCTTCAAACTGGCGGACGCCGTCATCGGTCAGTTTGTCGTGATATCGTCCATTGAGATATTGAGCTTCGCTACGGTCTGCATTACGTTTTTTGCGGCGTCCAAATTTTCGGTCAGGCTCTCGCGAGGATGCCCATGATCGCGAAACGCGTCGGAGCGGGTGGGATCGTCGTCCCGGTGCTTCTCCTTACCAATAAGCTCTTGGACATTAAAGCACATCACTGTATTTCGGATTCTTGGTGCTGGTGCTGGACCACGGGAGGCGCTGTGTTGGGGCGCCCTTGGGCACCAGGTCTCCAGCGGTCGCCGGGTGACATAGTTTTCGTATGTAAGTTTCGCATTCGCGATCGCAACCTTGTCCAGCAGGCTCTTTAACTGCTCTTTCTCCTGGTCGTCCTTCGATGCCTAATACGCGACTCAACCTCAGCGTCCACCGAATTATCAATCCGGCTAATGAAGAAACTGGCCACGCTGGCGATCTTGCTGAGATCGGCGTCTCGGGCCGCAGCTTGTTCGAGCCCGGCAATATAGGCTTCCGCGACTTTCTTATAGACTTGGCGAGAAAACAAAAGCATGACATTGATATTGATGCCTTCGCCAATCAACTGCCGGAACGCCGGAAGCTTCGGTAGTTCCCGGAACTTTGATCATCACATTCTCGCGATTCACTTCTTTCCACAATCTTCTAGCTTCCGCAATCGTTCCCTGCGTATCGCGCCCCAGATACGGCGAGACTTCAAGGCTCAATATCCGTCACGGCGTTTGCTGCTGTCATAAACCGGACGCAGAATGTCGGCTGCATCTTGGATATCGCGGATGGCTAGAATTTCAAATCGTCCTTTAGCGTCGAGATCGGTTCTCGACTTCAATGAGGCCAACAAATCCGCGTAATCGGTGCTTGCGGCAATTGCCTTCTCAAAAATGGAAGGGTTTGAGGTCATTCCGCGCAGGCCGTCTTCGTCCACGAGGCGCTTCAGTTCGCCGCTGGTAATAAGGTTTCGACGGATGTAATCCAGCCAAACGGATTGTCCGAAGTTAAGAAGATCTTTTAGAGGATTGGTGGCTTTTGCGGCTTCGAGAACTCCGGTCGGTTGCATTTTAGCCTCGCAAATCTGGGGATTGAGTTTAGCGGTGCATAATCTTAATTATTTAGATTGTTTGGAGAGCGATATTGATTCCTTCGCAGCTTCCACAACCTTTTCTGGAGTGAATCCAAATTTCTTGAGCAAATCTTTTAGCGGGGCCGAAGACCCGAATGTCTCCATTCCAATTACTTTACCTGTCGAGCCGACGTACTGAGCCCAACCCATTTTCGCAGCTTGCTCAACCGCAACTCTCGCTTTGACCTGCACCGGAAATACGCTGTTCCGGTACTCTTCACTCTGATGCTGAAATAACTCCCACGATGGCATGCTGACAACGCGAGCATTGATCCCTTCTGTCTTTAGCTGCTCATACGCACCGACACAGAGCGAAAGCTCGCTTCCCGAAGCAATCAGGATAACCTCCGGCTTACCGTCGGGCGCATCGGCAAGAATATAGGCTCCCTTTGCGACACCCCCCGCGGATGCGTACTTCGTGCGATCGAGGGTGGGAACTGCCTGGCGAGTCAGAATCAGCAGAGCCTCTTTATGCTGAAGCTGCATGATCACCTTCCACGCCTCGACAACCTCATTCGCGTCGCCGGGACGCATGTCCAGAAGCCCAGGAATTGCCCGCAGCGAGGGCAGTTGCTCCACCGGTTGATGCGTGGGGCCGTCTTCTCCCAAGCCGATGGAATCATGAGTGAAAACATGAATCACAGGAATTTCCATGAGAGATGCGAGCCGGATCGGCGCGCGCATGTAGTCACTGAAAATCAGGAACGTTGATCCATATGCCCGCAACTTGGAGAGCGACATTCCGTTGACGATCGCGCCCATGGCATGCTCGCGAATTCCGAAATGTAGATTGCGGCCGGAATAATTGTTCGCTTCAAAATCTCCGGCGCCGTCGAACGTCAATCGCGTTTTTGTTGAGGGATACAAATCGGCCGCGCCTCCGATCAGCCACGGAATGTTCTGCGCAAGCGCATTCAAAACTTTGCTGGAACTGTCGCGGGTTGCGAGTCCTTTCGCATCTGCCGGGAACGTCGGCAGGTTCTTGTCCCAGCCATCCGGCAGGTCGCGCCGCAACATGCGATTCAAATGATCGGCGAACTGGGGATACTGCTTCCCATAATTTGCAAAAAGCTTAGTCCATTCTTGCCGCAACTCGCCCCCGCGCTTGCCGATGCCCTGCTGAAAGTTTTCGCGAACTCCATCCGGGATTAAGAAATGCGCATTTTCCGGCCAGCCATAAACCTTCTTCGTAAGCCGCACTTCCTCCTCGCCCAGCGCTTCTCCGTGTGCTTCCTTCGTGTCTTGCTTATGCGGAGAACCGAACGCTATGTGACTATCAACGATGATCAGCGTCGGCCCACTATCAGAATCCAAAAAGAAGTTGTATGCCTTGCTCAACGCATTCAGATCGTTCGCGTCATGAACATGCGTGACATTCCAGCCGTAGCCCTCAAACCGCACGGCCACATCTTCGTTGAAAGCCAGATCGGTGTCGCCTTCAATCGTGATGTGATTGTTGTCATAAACCCAGCAGAGATTCGAGAGCTTCAAATGTGCCGCCAGAGATGCGGCCTCGCTGGAGATGCCTTCCATCATGTCGCCGTCGCCACAGAAGGCGTAGACGTTGTAGTTGAAAAGCTCGAATCCGGGACGATTGAAATATTGCGCAAGCCACTTGCCGGCCATCGCCATGCCAACACTGTTGCCCACTCCTTGACCCAGCGGGCCGGTCGTCGTCTCGACGCCGGAAGTCAGGTGATATTCGGGGTGTCCCGGACACTTACTGTCTATCTGGCGGAACTTTTCGATGTCTTCGAGCTTAACCGCCAACTCATCCAAAACTTCGTATTTCGAATTCACCTCGCGCACGCCAGTGAGATGGAGCAACGCGTAGAGCAACATGGACGCATGGCCGTTCGAAAGCACAAAACGGTCGCGATTCGGCCAGATGGGATCTTGCGGGTCATACCTTAAAAAGCTTTGCCAAAGGGTATAAGCGACCGGCGCAAGCGCCATAGGCGTGCCCGGATGCCCAGAGTTCGCCTTCTGCACCGCATCCATTGCCAATGTGCGGATCGTATTGATGCTTAATGTGTCCAGTTGTTGGCTGGTCAGCAACGTTTGCTCGCTCGCCACCATGGAAATCTCCTTCGCGGTCGTTATCCCACGCCCGGTTTGCTTTCACATCGGAAAAATGTCCGCTTAAAGTTTACCAAGTTCTTATGAGACGTGCGCCACGGTCCCAAGTTTCATAAAATTCGCGCGCGTTCGTGACAACGGCTGGGGACAAAAGTCTTTTTGAGAGAAAGCGATCAGGATTAGAAGCGAAGAACAAAGAAGTGAAGATAGAGAACTGTGGGTCGATGTCTTAACGCTTCAGTTGGGCGAGATAGCCTTGCTCGGCCTGGTAGCTTTGGGTTGTGCTGTCAACAAACTTCATGAATTGACGTAGCGTTTCACGCTCAGGGCCGGCGAGGTCTTCGAACTTGACGCGAGCTCCAACGGAAGGATTGGTGCGGGTGACGATTCCGTTCAGCACGAGGCCTTTTATCCAAATTTTGCCGCTTGCGACCCATAATCCAATTTCCAATTTACTTCCGCTGGCGATGTTGGCGGGAGTTTCGACGAAGCAACCGCCCAAGCTGGAATTGGAAAGATTCCCCCACACCGGAGTCTGAGAGCCTGGACCCGCAATTCAACAGCGACGAAACATTTCATGCGGGCATGGCGGCGGCGATCCTCGCCGCGCGTCTGGTGAATGCTTCGGGCTCAAATGGAGGAGTCGCGGAGGGTTTAGCCTCAGGCGGCGGCATCGGAACTTCTTTCGCACTGACTGCCGGAGCGGCTTCTTTTTCACTCACTACGGGGGCAGCTTCCTTCGCTTTCGCGGACTTGCTTTTGATTTTTTTTAAGGTCTCGAGCAGAATTTCTTCACGCTTCTCGGGCGGAGCGTCTCGATACGCTTGCAGAAGCGTCCCCAGATGAGGAATAAGTTCTTGATCCATCAGCAATTTCGTCCAATCGGCGCCCGCCGAAGACAATTTGGGCTCACTCATAAACGGATGTGCAAGCTATGCGGCAGAATGCCTCTTCCTTAGATTGAACCACCCCGGCGGTGGCAACGAGATCGCTATAGTGTTACCGCTGGTAACTGCCCTGAGCGGAGCCGCGAGGGATCCCGGTGCAATGCAGCCGTTATAAGGATTCCCCCCCTCAGTTTCAATGACATACAGGGGATGGGGAATTAGACTAAGACACCGAGTTACCCTATAAGTGGTTGCCAGCAAAAGGACATTCCTTATGGTAGCGGCGAAGGCTTCTGGGAAGCAGTATCTGACGATCAGCCTGGACAGACAAACTATCAGGAAAGCTCATATGTTGGCTGCGAGGCGTTCAATTTCAGTTAGCGAACTATTGGCTGATCAGATTGAAATACTCGTAGGTCAAGAAGAAGCCTACGAACACGATGACCATGAGGCAAGGGGCTTACTGGATAAAGGTTTTCATTTTGGCAGTCCCACTCTGGTAGGGCGCGACAAACTTCACGAGCGGTAAAATCTGAGGCGGTATGGACGGCGGATCGCTGGCATTCTGTCGAGAATCCATTCAGAAATGCTTGCTGAATCTCCACGCGAAACTATTTCACATCGGCTGAACGGTCTCCCTCATAGTGCATGATGTGGTAATAGGCCTCCCACCCGTCCCATAGGATTGGCGGCGAGAGGTGAGTCTGGGGGTCGTCCAGAAAATTTGTGAAAGTCTGGACGATCTGGCGCGTGCGATAAACGCCGGTCAGCCAGTCCCCCCAGTACCAGGTTTTCCATTTGCCGTATTCTGCGGCGCTTTCTGCTTGTTTAATTTCGTCCAGCGCACTGAGCGCCTGATGGGCTTCTTCACGGGCTTGAGCGGTTCGGGTATCTTGGGCGTCCTGAATGGCTTTCGACACGAGGAATAGTATCCGGTTGCTTTCGCGGTTAATCGCGATCATCGCCAGCACTTGCTCGCGATAGAATGGCTGCCGCGCAACAGGAATCAGCGGCTCGATGGCAAGTGCTTTCTTCCACACCGCATCCCAGCGAGGTTGAGCATCACCGCGCTGTTGAATTTCTCTCGCTATAGCACTATCCAACCAATCTTTTCCTGCCATTCAATTCGAACCCGATTCAGATCTACCGTCCAATACACGAGGTATCTCCCACTTGGGGGCCTGGCTCAGAATCTGCATACAGCGGCGAATCAATCATGTAGGTCAGTAACATTCGCCGCGCTTCCGTGTGATAGAGTTGGTCGCCATACTCGTGCAAAGGATCGCCGAAATGCGCGGGAGCTTTGAAATATTCGCGGTAGAGATCCGCCAGTTTGGGCGCGGCTTTCTCTCCGAATTCCTCAACGGACCATTGCTTGTAGAACTCATTGGCCGGTTCATCTCCGGTCGGAAGCCCCTTCCATGCCACATCCATCACGGCCCTTATTGACATCGTGACGGGACGAATGTCGCTCGTGTTCACTAGAAAATAGTTGGTCGCTCCAGCTTTGATGTAGCGGCCGAGTTCGGAAAAGCTGCGTTCGACAGGCACCATCTCGGTGAGCTGATTGGCCCTGCCATTCATCATCGCAACGTGATCATAAGCACCTTGGCCTGCCGCGACTTCGCCATTGTCTTGCAGGTAGCCATATCCGTCGTCAGCCCAGACAGTGGAGATCTCGGAGGGAATTTTAAGATCGCCCTGCTGAACGAGTTTCGCACCTTCCTGCCATAAGTTGGTCACAAACTTCGCATCTGGACGAACAGAACGCACGATGCTCATCTGATCGGCGATCGCTTTACTGATCAGCTCTCCCAAGGCTTTGTTGTCGTCTCTGACGCTAGGATCCATTGAGGCGTAAGTGACGTCGGACAGGCCGCGCAAGCCTACCGACCAGAGCACTTCCTGATCGGGCAGGTACGCATTGACCGCGTTTTTCCACGCACGCTCTAGGATTTCAGGATGGATCGTGTAGTTGTACGGCACGTCCTTGGGCCAGCGCGCGACGTTCAGGCCCAGCGGAATGGCGTGATGCTGGGTCACGATCAGGCCGCGTGTCGCCGCGAGCTTGACCTGCGGATCATCCGGGAAAATCCATGTCCCGGGAGCAACCATGTTCCCTTTGAGTCTCAGAATGGTTTCGTAGATTTTGTCCCATACGGCGAGCGAAATTCCTGTCTTATCTCTTTTCTCTCCGGATGCCCATCCGGTCAGGAGGTCTTCATCATTGATGAAGAAGCCGCGATATTTGAAGACTGGTGCGGGAAATGCCTTCTCATACCTTGCAGGAATACCGATGGAGGTGCGGCGAGCGGGCTCACGATCCGTCCAGTAATACAACGGGTCTGTCCCCAGAAACCGTTCCGAGAATTCGTATACCGAGTAGATGGTTCCGCGCATGTCCGCCCCGGTAAGCAAGACTACCTTCGTGGGCCGTGTCTTGTTCCAATTCGCGGAGGTCACGGAGATTGAGAACGATTCAGGCGCAGTAAGGCCTGTGGGACGCATCGGCTCGGGAATCGTCGACTGTTCCCCGACGAGGATCGTAACCGCTTCTGCATCTTTCTCGCGGTGAACGATCTTAGGTTTCGTGCCGAGCACCCTCCCGAAATCTGTCGCGAGGTCTTGAGCGGCGCGCTGAATCGGCCTCGGGGCATCTTCGTTCACGAGGATCGTTAACCGCCCATCGAGAGCTAACGGACCGGCGCTAGGAGCGTGCGAATTCTGACCCAGCGCCTGATTACCCGCCAGCGTATATATGAAAATCAAAGCCAGCAAAGTATGCCCGCCCGGGGTGAGTGCCTTGCGCCACGCTACAGCCTGCGACTTCATGTTCACATACCTCTCATCGAAGAAATCCGACTGGAATAATCGAATTTGTTCGTTGCTCAAACATTATAGTCAGGGCTAACAGAAATAAGGCGAACCATGCGAATCTTGTATAGGTTTATCTTCCGTACTTACCTGTGAGCTGGAAATCCACGGGGATCCGACCTGGCTAGGATTGAAATGAAATTATCGTTGGTGCGAGGAATTCATGGCGTGGCGGAAAAGGTACGCGCTGCACAAGTGCCAGCGATAAAATCGGAAATTCGGTTTCACCGGGCTGTGGTTAAAGAGAAAAGAGGAAGGCAAACTTCATGAAGCGAATCCTCATGTTGACTCTGTCGCTGGCGGCAGCAATTTTCGTAGCGCCCACTTTCGCGGCGAGCCCAGCGACGGCGGCATTTCATCAGCTGCAAGGCCTTGCCGGCAACTGGGATGGAACCGGCGACGACGGAATGAAGGTCAAGAGCAACTTCCAACTCATTGCCGGCAATACTGCCGTGATGGAGACTCTCGCGATGTCTGGAATGGACTCGATGGTGTCTCTCTATAGCATTAGATGGAAGTTCCATTTCTCTGGTTCATTATTGTCCGACGAACAACCAGCCGCGCCTGCGCGCGACTCCGCCGGCTGGCGAGGTAAAACGGCTTGTCTTTGCTTTCGAAGGCGCGGGCAATCTTCCGGACATAACCGTTGGCCACGAATACAAGCTGGTCATGGACTTTCCCGATAAAGACCACATCGTGGAACACTGGACTTGGCGGAAAAACGGCAAGGGCACCGAGAGCGTTTACCATCTCGAACGGAAGACGGAGTAGGATTTTAGGAATTCACTGGCCTGGCGGTCCTCCAGTTCAAATGAAGCAGAGACTTTGCGCCGTGATGAACTTGATTTCGTTGTCAGGGAGTAGTGAGCCAATGCGGAAGTCAGGAAATCGACCGGTAGGAAATGGTGCGCCCCAGAGAGATTCGAACTCCAAAAAACAGCTCCGGAGGCTGCCGCTCTATCCAGCTGAGCTACGGGCGCATGCTGGTGATACCGTGCGAAGTTTCGCCGCATCGCTCTTGGGGGGGAGGAAGATGTAGATTGACAGAAGTAGGGGTGCTTCGACTATCCGAGCTTCCACAAGCGAAAAGTATGGGGCTCAGCGTGGGGAGCGATGAGTTGAAACAGTAATTGTCATCCTGATCAAAACAATTTTGTCCTCCTGAGCGCCTGTTCCTCTTCGCTGGCGAAGAAGAATCAAGTCGAAGGAACCTTTACCCGGCGCACTCGGGCAGAACCGCTGCTGGCTTGGCGCTGCATCGGCAGGTCGGTTTTCGAAAAGTCAGCGCTCGCGGTGGGCGTTTTGGGGAAGCGAGAGCTTTCGCCCCCCCAAGCCAGGAAAGCGTTACTTACGGTTACCCCTTGGTTACTAGCCCTTTTTCCCGGATTTTCGCTGGGAAAACTCTTTCCCATACACTAATTTAGAGAGCCCTTAAGCCGTTGATTCCTATAAGCGCGCCCCATTTGGCTGCTTTATTACAGTTGCCTCCAGCGAGCACTGAAAAGGCTCTGGGGGGACATATGAAATACGCGGTTTTAGTACTCACATTGCTTCGTTAACCCCGGAACATCGTGCCCGGAATGTATCCATCCCCTTTCAATAAGGACCTGCCTACCGGCACGATGCATGCGTTTACGAGGCAAACACCATTATCTGCACTTACACGCATACGCATAAAGGCAAAAAAGGCATTGCTGAACATAAGTTCTCCATTCAATTCCCGTCTGGCGCCCCCCGCCAGACACAGCGGCGGAATAAGGTCAAGCCGATTGACTCGCGCCAGGACAGTATTGGTGAGGTAGGGGTCCTTCGACTGGGTTCTTCTTCGCCAGCGAAGAAGGCCACGCGCTCAGGAAGACGAATCTGTTTATTTTATTTTCGCGCTGATCCATTTTCATTCAGCCGTCGCGGATGTTCAGATGGTCGAAGTACCCCTGCAACCCACATGGAAATTCTTCGTATGAGCTTCATGACGTAGAGTGAGCGCCGTGGACTGAGTTCAAATTTTCCGGCAAGTACAGTCGCCTCACCAATTCCGCCCAACAGCAGCGGTTATTTCCTCGCTAACACATCCCCAAGCCACATATCTGGCAACTAAGTCTCGACGATAAGCGGAGGTGGCATGAGCATTTTCACGATTTTGTTCGTAGTGCTTTTGATCGCGTGGCTGATGGGATTCACGGTTTTTCACGTAGCCAACAGGCCTGATTCACATCCTTCTGATCTGGCGGTGATTCTTTTCGTTCTGCACTTTGTTTCGCGGAGGCCCGCGCGCGGCATAGTCAGTTCTCTCTGTTTAAGGCGATCAAAAACGAAACCGAGGTGATAACGAAAGCAATATTGGCGCAGTTGCTGCTCATGAGCTTCGCAGGCTTGCTGTGGGCTCAAGATTCGACTCCAATGCAGGAACAACCTGCTGACAACACGAAGGTCAACGAACGTGAGCCCGCCGCGAACAGAACCGAGAGCAGATAAGCAAAAAGAGAACGCGTCCGACCGCGAGTTAGCCCGTCAGATCCGGCGCTGCTATCGTAAAGGACAAAGGTCTTTCCACATACGCCCACAACGTCGAGGTTCCCGTTATCAGTCCAGGACGGCGCTGTGACGCTCAAGGGGCCGGTGCGCTCTGATGACGAAAAGCGAGCCGTCAAAGCTGAGGCTGCCGAGGTGGCTGGTGGTTCGGACGAGGTTACCCGCGAATTACAGGTGGCTATGAAGCACGACGAAACTAAATAAGCAGTAAACCACAACAAGAAAAGGAGCTAAACATGGCAGGTAAAAACACGCAGCATTGGAAAATTATGAAACCGCGCGGGCGCCGAAAGTGCAGTTGAGCGCCTTGCGCGCAGAGCAGTTCCGCAACACGGATTTTCCGTGATGCTTGCCTGAAAATGAGGGGACCAAAGACTTCGCCCACGAGAAAAATACCAAGGCACCTGAAGGCGCCAGACTGGCGCAGGATAGGCGCGGTGATCGGAGGCACGCTGGGCTGGTTGGCGGGCGTTGAGGGGCGCTGGCGATTCCGGGCGTCCGGGGGCACCGCCGCTGGGCCAATCGTGGCCGCATTGGCAGGAATCGGCGTGGCGCATAGCGGTAGGTGGCCTGACGGGAGCCCTGGTGGCTCCACGCACTGCGAGTACGAAGCCGAGCGCTATGAGGGCCGCGTTTAAGTGAGCGGGATTTCCTTGAGAGTTCACTGCGACGATTCCAAATCGACGAAAAAGGCCGAGGAAATCCTCGACAGAACCGGCGCTGAAAACATGTCGTCAACGGGCGAAGCCAGAGCCGACTTTTTCGAAGACCGATAAGCCGATGCAGCGCGCGAGCTAACTCGGGAAAACGCAGTAGGAATTCCTTAAGTAGGGGTCCCTCCAACTTGGTTCTTCTTCACCAGCGAAGAAGAACAGGCGCTAAGGATGACGAATCGTTATTTGTATTGTCATGCTGAGCCTGAGCTTCCGCTCACGGAAG
>CAVPCG010000053.1:0-163669 GCA_963702325.1 uncultured Acidobacteriaceae bacterium
AATGTGGCCGACTTCGACGGCCGTATCTATTCGAAGCGGAGAGCCGCAATTCGGACAGCCTCGCCTGCGACCACGCTCCGCAAATCGGCGTATGCGGTGGGCTCAAAGTTAACGCCCGGCGTGACATTCTTAAGGTGATAATCCTCTTTATTCGCTCCCGAGATGAGATTCGTGCGGCCCTTTAGCGCATCATCTACAAACAAAATGGGGCCGCCGAGCTGTTCAAATCTTTCGCCCATTGAATTCCAATTGGTCCAAGAAAACCCGCCGGAGAATGGAAAAGCTGTTCGATCTCCGCGGCTTCCATCGGGCGTGTTTCTCTTCCGGCCAGGGCGGTGGACATCTTGGCCTCATTCATCTGATGGTCCCCGCGCATCAGCAGGACGACTGGGCGGAGAGTTGCCTTCCCCGTCTTGCTATCTTTCTCGGTCGCCATGAATGCCAGAGTCTTGATCTTGCTTCTTCGGGGAGACTCCCAGAAAACGCGCCACGTCTTCGATCGTCTTTTGGCCGGGGGTGTGCACCTCAACCGGATTCCCGTTCCCCTCGGTTGCGAGATCCGGCACAGGATCCAGTTTCGAAGTCGCCTTCTCCATGTTGGCCGCATACCCACATGAATCGCAGCTTACGATCTGATCTTCGCCCGCTGGCGTTCGCACCATGAATTCCTCAGATTGCGATCCGCCCATCGCGCCGGAGTGCGCGTCAATCACCATGTACTTCAACCCGCAGCGGTCGAAGATGCGGCAGTAGGCATCGCGATGTTTCTGGTAAGAAATGTCGAGCGCGGCGGCATCAATGTCGAAAGAGTAAGAATCTTTCATCAGGAATTGGCGAATGCGAAGCAGCCCTGATTTCGGACGAGGTTCGTCACGGAATTTCGGCGCGATCTGATACCAGATTTGCGGAAGTTGTTTGTAACTACGGAGTTCTTTTCGAGCGATCTCGGTCATGACCTCTTCTTCTGTCATTCCGAGACAAAGATCGGCCCCCTTGCGGTCTTTCAGGCGAAACAGGTTGTCGCCCATCACCGACCAGCGGCCGCTGGCTTCCCAAATCTCCCGAGGATGCAATGCGGGCAGGCAGAATTCTTGACCGATTTTGTCCATTTCCTCGCGGACGATGGCCACAGTCTTGTTGAAAGACCGCTGCCCCAGAAAAAGATAAGAATAAATTCCAGCGGCAAGTTGGCGAATGTATCCCGCACGCACCAAAAATTTATGGCTGGCGACTTCAGCGTCAGCAGGCGCTTCGCGCAAGGTTGGAATAAACAGTTGTGACCAGCGATGCATAGTTAGGGGTCCTAAGGTGGAAGGAATTGGGTATTGTAAATGATTGGCGGAGCCGACCGCTCCGAAGCATGCCAGAAGCTAAATTCCGTCCAGGAGACTTTGCCCTTGAGAATGTTGAATAGGCAAAGGAAAACCTGGTCCCGGTTCTACGCAAGCCTGAATGGATATAGAACTGTTGCGCGAGGATTTGGGAGGCAACAAAAGGTGCCAAGCTTCGCGGAACGAATCGTACTTTGAACGCTGCGCCCCGGAAAGAATTCGATGGAGGTTTTTCCAACGATGAAGCGGGCGGGAATGATGTACCACATATCTTCGAGAATGAGATAAGCGGCCACGAAGTCGAAAGGATTGCCGTTGCGTAACAGCGGTTACCGTAGTTGCGGATTTTGCACACGTATGCGGTTTTACGGCGGTGTATGGTGGATTTGACCTGCACTCGCGACGTATGTTGTGCTTTCTCGACAATGAAGTCGTAACTTGCGGTGTCGCCCCAAGGCTTGCTCACCTCAAGCCCGAACTCAGCGGCGCGCTTCAAAAACATATTTCGGCCCATTCGCCCCTCCGCTTTGGGTGTTTAATGCTTCCCCCGGTATTTTTCATAGAATCCTTTTGTACGTTTGTTTTGTAAGTCTGGGTCAGAAAAAACGCGGCCCCAGAAGGAGCCGCGTCTTCAAAAATCAGTATATTTCAAGCATAGCAGGTTGGAGGGGGTAAATGCGCCACGTTTCGAGCAACTATATTTGGATTAGAAACAACGACTTCCGTCTTTTAGGCCCGTTTTCGGCTATTGACAAGAAATTGGGAAAAGGGCTCAAAAGAGCACGGGCACAGGGCCAGTGAGGGGTGAGCGGAGATGCGGACCAGGGGACGGCGGCCGACATATCTGGTCATTGCTAGACGGGAAGGCCGAGCGGCGGGAGGGAGTAGACGATTTTTACCGTTTCAAGGCTGACTGTGATGACTTGACCGATCAAGCGCAGAATGTACTGCGGGTCGTCGCTGCGGTTAGGGTCATTGGTGATTCCGCTGCGTTTGTCAGTTGAGACCTGATATTGGTCTATGACCCATTCGAGGGCGGAGCGGTTGCCGAGGCGGTATTCGTAGGTTTCGGGAGGGATCCCGCTCAAGGTTAGAAATTGGTTGTAGGCGAGCGTGGTTTTGTTTTTGCTGAGCCGAATTTTGGTGACGCGCCAGTCGAGCTTTTCTCCTTCTTTTTCCTTCTTGATTAGCGGAAATTCCGGTTGCTGTTCGTAGTGGACATGGATCTTTGCCAGGCGCTGGCCAGCCTTTGCTAGCGCCGTGAAAACTTCAAGGTCTTTTACCGCAGAGGGCGCAGAGGACACTGAGGCATATGGAATGCGCGGCAGCTCGCGACGGAGGTAGGCGGCGTAGCGCTCGCGATATTCGGAATGGTGCAGGACGGCGTAAATGTAGTGGAAGATGTCCCACTTGCTGATGGACGGGTGTGCGCAGCGGACGCGAAATTGGTCGAGGGCCCAGTCGGTAATGTTCTCGCGGGGGTTAGTGCTGTCTTTCTGAGATTGGACCAGCGCAATTCACATCCTTGCATCGTTGTATAGTGCACTGGACATGGATATGGTCGACATTCGCCGCCTCGTAATCACAAGCATGTTTTCCGACGACGTGCTCTTCCGGCGGCTTGTCCTGAAGGGCGGCAATGCAATTAGTTTGGTCTATCGCTACGGATCGAGGGGCTCATTGGATGTTGATTTCTCAATCGAGGGAGATTTCGAGGACGTTGACGACGCTTCCCGCAGAATCCTGCGTGGACTGAATGACCGATTTGATGCGGCCGATTATGTTGTGTTCGACCACAACTTCTCGAAGCGACCCTCGGTTGAGAATGAGCAAAATCGGAAGTGGGGTGGATACAGAATGCAATTCAAGATTATCGAGAAGCGAAGATACGAAGCCCTTAAGCAAGACCTAGATGCCATTCGGCGCAATGCCGCTGTGATTGGACCATTGCAACAGCGCATCTTCACGGTCGATATCAGCAGGCACGAATTCTGTTCGGGAAAGGCGGAAGCGGATTTGGGCGACTTTACGATATACGTGTATACGCCATCCATGATCGTTATCGAGAAGATCCGTGCCATCTGCCAACAAATGCCAGAGTATCCAGCCAGGACCACAAAATCAGCGCGAGCGCGGGATTTCTACGATATACATACCGTATCCACTGAGGCAGGCATTGACCTCGTTACGGCGGAGAACGCCGAACTGGCTAGGCAGATTTTCGCCGCTAAAGATGTCCCTTTAGTATTGATACAGAAAATACACGACTTCAGGGAGTTCCATCGGCAAGACTGGCCATCCGTGCAGGATACTGTGGCGGGATCCTTGGAGACATTCGACTTCTACTTTGATTTTCTTCTGAACGAGGTTAAGCGCCTAGAAGCCCTTTGGGTGATATAAGCGCCATTCCGCGTTGTACTCCTGCTCCTTCATGTCGTGCGCCAAGTAGAAGTCGAAGTTGAGACCGGGCTTCTTTAACCGCTCCCAACGGTCAGTCTCGTAGCCCGCCTTATGCAAATAAAAGCCTATGACTTGATGATAAGGGTATATGTAGTCCAGCTTCTTAAGAGTTGCCAGGATGGTGGAAATAGATACGCGGCCCTTCGCGTTGCGGTATGCGTCCAGCACTTGAAATACGCCACCAGCGTACGCGGGACGGACTGCGATGTCGATCAAAGTCCTTTCTATGCGTGTTACTGCCAATTGCTCCCCCGTGTCAGCGGAGAGCTGCCCCACTTCCAAGTTTCCTGTGTTCTTGCCGCTGATAAGCCAGATTTGCCAGTCCTGGTATCGAAACAGATACGTTGATTTCCTTTGCGGCCGACTAAACGCGCGGTCAATCCCCTCTTGTGTGAGTGCACTATTGCCTCGAGGTTTCGGGGACTGCTCTTTATTCACATACATGGTTCGAGGAATTTGGTCGGTCAGACCGTGTAGAAAAACAGCCGTGCCATGCGATAAATATGCCGAGCCACGTATCGATTGGGCGATGGAGTAGGGAGACGCTTCTCCCCAGACGTACCTGGTTAGCGGGCGGCCTGGCTGCCCCTCAATGGTCACTTGGGAAAGTTTCCCGCGGGTGGCGAGAAAATCGACGAATCTACTAACTCCGACATATTCCGGCAGGGCCCATTCCTGTCGATTTGCGCCTAAGACCTGCGCCAAACTGGTTGCAGTGTAAACATGAGCGGTCATTTCGTCGAAAGAACGAAAAATGTCCCTTGACATGAGGTCGAGCTTGGCAACTTTTCGCGGCAATTCTGTTCCCTGTTCCTTTCCCAATACCGCTCGATATGATTAACGGCTTGAGGTATATATACCACAAGCCAAAGTCGACACTCATATCATTTGCGTAAGGTATATATACCTTACGCAACAGCGAATACATGACCTTTAGGTTAAGTCGTTAATAGTCTTTAGGTTGAGCAAGTCTTCGATATTGGCTGTATAAAGGTATATATACCTTGATACAGTGGAATCCGTTCGACCGCTTCCTCCGACAGATTAGGATTTATGGCTTGGCGGCAGAGCGCATACAAATCCTCAAAGCTGCGAACGAACGACGGGTTGCGTTTTTCTCCTCATCAATTGTCTTCTTTACGGCAGCGGCCAGTTCGGGAATGCGTTCGGAGAAATCGCTGACTGCCGCTTCCCACTCCTGAATATGAGGCGCTTTGTAATCGAAAAATTGGTTGACGACATCAACCAGCGCCTCCGGCCGGGTGATGTTTTCGTCAATTACGCGGGCTCCGCCTTGATAGAGGATGGCGCGTTCCGGGGCCTGGAAAATGATGTTGTCGCGCGGATATCCCTTGGCGAGCTTCCGCTCGACTTCGCGGATTAGATCGTCTTTTTCGTCCTTGGCCTCCCAGTAGCCGTGCGGGAGGTGGTAGAGATCAACTAGCGCGCCGTCAACTCGAATGGAGCTGCGCTTTCGTTCGATAAGGTATTCGGTAATCAGCGTTAGCTGAGGCTTGCTCTTTCTTCCGCATTTGGCGAGCAGGTCCGCAAACGCCCTGCGCACCGCGCCTTCGTGATCAAAGAGAAGCTGGCCGTGCTCGTGAAGGGTCTCGTAATACTCCTTGATGGAGGCATGAGTCGGCTTGAGGCTGAGAGACATCTTTTAAGGGGACCGCCCAGTTTACAACGAAGCCCATTTGCCAATCCAAGTGGGCGCTATTCCGGGAGAAGTCTGCTTTTCGACGGCGGATGGGAAAGCAGGTCCCTCGACTCCGCAGGATGGCTCGCAAGCGAACCATCCTGCTGTGCTCGGGATGACAGGGTTGGGTTAGAGGTGGCGAACGGAATGCGCGGCAGTTCGCGGCGAAGATTGGCGGGGGTTACGGTGTGGAGAGACTGCTCAGTAACGCCCACGTCCTCCGCCGCCACCACCGCGTCCTCCACGGTCGCCTCCGCGGTCTCTCCCGCCGCCGCCGGCACGCTCTACTTTGGGACGCGCTTCGTTTACGTTGATCGCTCGGCCTCCCACTTGGCTATTATTTAGGGCGGCAATTGCTTTTTCGCCTTCTTCGGCATTCGTCATTTCCACGAATCCGAAGCCGCGAGAGCGCCCCGTATCGCGATCGGTCATGATGCTTACGCGATCCACTTGTCCGTAGGCGGCAAACAGCTGTCGCAGATCGTCTTCTGACGTGTTGAAATCCAAGTTTCCTACAAAAATATTCTTCACGGGAATAGCCTCAGAGTGAGCTATCTGATTGTGCTTTCTTCGGCGGAAGCTGGCTGGTTGTCCCCGCTAGATGGCCGGAGTTCGAGAACAGTCAAATGCGGCTGGAAGTATAGCAGGAATCGGATTTGCACAACTCGACTTGCGGCCGCAGGGAACCGACGCCTGGAAGGCCTTGACTATATCTTTAGACGGTCGCGACTGAAAGCCCCGCCCCTTCAAGGCTCTATGCAAACACCTCAATCGCCGCGAGCACAGTATTCGAATGAATCGTCACGGTATCTTCGATACGCCGGGCATAGCCACCGGCGAAGGTCACCATTACCGGAGTTTCACGGGTCTTGGCTACCTGAAACACCAACAGATCTCGCCGTTTGAGTCCTTCCATAGTCAGGCTCAGGCCGCCCAACTGATCTTCGCGATAAGGATCGGCTCCGGCAATGTAGCAAATCAAGTCAGGCGAAAATTGACGCAGTCCCGAGCTTAATGTGTTATCGAGCCACGCCAGGTAATCAGAATCGCCGATGCCGTCGGGCAGATTCACGTCAATGGAAGACGGCGGCTTCCATGCCGGATAATTGCTCTCCTGGTGCAGCGAAATAGTGAACACGTCAGGCGCGGCCGTATTTGGATATGCGGCAGAATTCCCAACCGGGGCCGATTTGGAAGGCAATGGCCGGCTCGAAGTGGCTGTGCTCTTAAATATCGCGGCTGTTCCGTTGCCTTGATGAACGTCGCAATCCACCGTCATCGCAGTGCGAATCTTCTGATCCCGCTGCATGGCACGGATTGCGACTGCAACATCATTAATCATGCAAAATCCCTCGCCGTGATCAGGAAAAGCATGATGAAATCCGCCACCGATGTTTATGCACACACCGTGCTGTAATGCCAATTTCGATGCGAGAATAGAACCACCTGCCGCCAGCCAGAACGCTCGAACCAATTCTGGTGAGTATGGAATTTCAAGTTCTAACTCTTCGCGAGGCGAAAGCGTTCCAGTAACGAGTTTGCTCACATACTCCGGTGTATGGACCAGGAGAATATCTTTATCGGTGGCAGGTTCGGGAGCGACAAAGTCGGAGGGATCAGCAACGTTTGTTTCGATGAGCCGGTCATGCACCAACCGGTATTTTTCGGCAGGAAACACATGCGTTCCAATCGGAAGATAATAATCGTCGCTATAAACCAGTTTGAAGGGAAGCATCCGGAATCCCAACCCGAAGCTAGTCCGAAGCTAGTCCGACGCTAGCACGAGGAATGACCGCTTCGAGCCTGTCTCACGATATCAACATACTGCCGCGCTCGGTCGGAGATGATCGTGTCTTCACCATCTCTTAGAACTTTCATGTCAATGAGATCAGTACCGACGCCGAGCGCTTCCGCTCCGGCTTCGATAAAGGCTGCCGCGGTCTTGAGAGATACTCCGCCGGTCGGAACCAGTTTGATGTGTGGCAGCGGGCCTTTAATGGACTTTAGGTAACTTGGTCCGCCGACTGCGCCGGCGGGGAAAACCTTTACCATATCTGCCCCGCCCGACCAAGCCGCGTAAATCTCAGTCGGAGTCAATGCGCCGGCCATCATCGCTATGCCCATCTCTTTGCACGCCTCGATCGTCTTAAGGTCGAGCGCCGGACTTACGATGAATTGTGCTCCGGCCTGCACGCATTCTCGCGCCGTTCGCGCATCGAGTACCGTCCCCGCTCCTATCAATATCCGTTCGCTGGACTCTTCTGCGAGCGCTTTGATCACATCAATCGCACCGGGAACAGTCATAGTGATTTCGACAATCGAGATTCCGCCTGCGCAGACTGCGGCCACAGCGCGTCGCGCCAAGGCTGCGGACTCCGCGCGAATGACGGGTATCAAACCAACGTCATGAATTCTTTGAAGAATTTCAGATTTATTTGGAGTTTTCACGAAGCTCCATAAGTGACTTGGCCTACCGTGCTACGCGCACGCTTGTGCCTTTCATAACTTTTTCTACCTCGGCCAACGTCGCCATTGTCGTATCACCGGGCGTGGTCATGGCCAATGCGCCGTGCGCAGCGCCGCACTCGACCGCCCACTGCGGTCCGCGGTCGGTCAAGAAACCATAGATGAGTCCGGATGCGAACGAATCCCCGCCGCCGATGCGATCGAAAATTTCAACGTCCTGGCGGAGAGTGGCTTGATAAAGTTTCCCTTCGTAATAGCAAACTGCTCCCCAGTCGTTCCGGGTCGCGCTCTTTGCATTGCGTAGCGTGGTGGCGACGATTTTCAGATTAGGAAACTCAGCGATCACGCGCTCAATCATGCGTCCGAAGTTTTCTGTACTGAGTTTGGAAAGATTCTCGTCCAATCCCTCAACTTCGAAACCTAATGCCGCGGTAAAATCTTCTTCATTTCCGATGAGTGCATCAACGTGCGAAACCAGTTTTCGGTTGACCTCTCTAGCCCGCTTTTGGCCGCCGAACGTCTTCCATAATGATTCGCGATAATTCAAGTCGTAGGAAACAACAGTGCCCTGCCGACGCGCGGCCTGCATAGCTTCATCGGCAACCAGAGGCGTGCTCTCGGAAAGCGCGGCGAAGATTCCGCCGGTATGAAACCAGCGCGCGCCTTCGCGCTGGAAAATTTCAGCCCAATCAATGTCGCCGGGTTTCAATTGAGAAATTGCGGTATGTCCACGGTCTGAACATCCAACCGGAGCCCGCAAACCGAAACCACGTTCGGTAAAATTCAGGCCATTGCGAACGCTGCGCCCAATGCCGTCATATGGAACCCATTTGAGGTGCGATTGATCAACTCCGCCCTGATAGATGAGGTCCTGAATCAACCGCCCAATGGGATTGTCAGCCAACGCAGTCACGACCGCAGTCTGCATCCCGAAACAACGCCTCAGTCCGCGTGCAACGTTGTACTCGCCCCCGCCTTCCCATGCCTGGAAGGTGCGAGCCGTCGCAATGCGGCCATCGCCGGGATCAAGGCGCAGCATGACCTCGCCGAGACTGACTAAGTCCCATTTACACTTTTCGGTGGACTTGGGCTTCATATCTATATTGTGCGGGATATCGCGCTTCAATGGTAGAAAACTATCTTATACCGCAGAGGTCGCCGAGGCCGCCGAATTAGCAAATTATTGGCTCCAATTCTTTTGTTTTTTCATTCCTATTCTCAGCGATCTCCGCGTGCTCGGCGGTAAATGGCACTTATTCCGCTGAGATCGCAAGGTCCACCGAACAACTTGTCAAGCGCTTTCTCGGAGAGTAAAACATAGAAGAACAAATCGGAGGGAGGCTATGAAGCGCCGGGAGTTTATCGCGAAAACTTCTCCTGGGGCAGGGTGATATGAGATCCAGACCCGATGAAGCGTTGAAGTATGCTCTGTCCCTTAACGTTCTCGACGCCGTCACTATTGGCGCGGAAAGTAAAGCCGAGCAGAATGACCTCATCCGCGGAATCGCGGCCGCTGCTTAGCAAAATGTCCTTCCAATCTTTCGACCTCACCGGAAAAACCGCAGTCGTAGTTGGGGGAACCACTGGCCTCGGCCGGGGAATGTCACTGGCTCTCGCCGAAGCGGGCGCGGATGTGATTCCGACCTCACGCCGTGCGGACGTTGTAGCTTCTGCCGTCAGAGAAATCCAGGAACTAGGTCGCCGTTCTTTGCAGTGTCCCGCCGACGTGCAGGATCGGTCCAGCCTGGAAAGGCTTCTCCAGTCAGCAATTGCCGAGTTCGGTAAAGTGGATATTCTCATCAACTGCGCCGGTCAAACCAAGCGCACGCCAACTCTCGATGTCTCCGAAGAGGAATGGAATTCAATCATGGAGACGAATCTTACCGGCACGCTGCGTGCCGCCCAGGTATTCGGCAGGCATATGTTGCAGCGGGGGTACGGTCGCATCATTAACATTGCCTCGTTGAGCAGCTTTGTGGCGCTTTTCGAAGTCGCGGCTTACGCTGCCAGTAAAGCAGCGGTGGCCTCGCTTACAAAATCCCTGGCAATCGAGTGGGGATCTCGCGGAGTCTGCGTGAATGCGATTGCTCCCGGCGTGTTCAAGACCGATCTGAACGCGAATCTGTTGAATGGCACTGAACGCGGGCGCGAGTTTCTAATGCGAACCCCCATGAAGCGTTTCGGCAACATCAATGAACTGGCGGGAGCAGCCGTTTTCCTGGCGTCGGACGCGGCCAGCTTTGTGAATGGAGAAATCATGGTCGTGGATGGAGGATTCCTCGCCAGCGGGGTAAATCAGTAGTTGATGCAGACACTGGCGCTTCCAATGGATCGTGCGTTCGGCATACATCACAACTCACATTTCTTCTGTACACTGAGAATTAAGTGCACGGCCAGGGCCTTAAAACTTTGTCATGGGAACACGCCGAAAATCCCGCGAACTCGTACTGCAAATGCTCTTTCAGGCGGACATGGGAAAGCAGGGCGCGGATGATGTGCGACGAACATTCTGGAATGAACGCGGATCGGTGGGCGACGATGTCCAGGGATTCGCTGAAGATCTTTTTCAAGTGGCGAACGATCGCAGTTCCGATATAGATGAATTGATCGAACGCCATGCCGACAATTGGCGCATGGAGCGCATGTCCGCGGTGGATCGCAATATCTTGCGGGCAGCCGTGGCGGAACTGGTCGGCTTTCCTGCAACACCACGCGCGATCATTATCAATGAGGCGCTCGAAATCGCCCGAAAATTCTCCAGCCCTGAATCCGTGCAGTTCATCAACGGAGTGCTCGACAGCGTGGGCAAAGACCTGGAAAAAGCCAAGACAGCATCATGACCCGCTCGATCTAGGGTCGTATAGCGAGCAGGTCTGGATTGCAAGCGGGGGTAAAAGGCGAGCCCGTCGCATTGCGGCAGAGTCCCAAGGGAAACGAGATCTGCTGAAAGTCGCCTCCCGCAACCGTACTCACCTCATGGACGGTTCCATCCGAGGCACCCACGTAAAGAACTGTGCCGTCGGAGGTAAGCGCTGCCCGCAGCGGGATCGCGCTCCCCGCCAGGCTGATTGCCGACGACGTATGGTTGAGGATGTTGAATACAAGGATAACGCCGAGCGGATTGTTATTCGCATCGTTGGCCAAAATGTAGGCCGTAGAACTATCCCCGGAAGTAATGAGTTGCCTGGGAATGAAATTTCCCTGGCCAAGATTAAAAAATGAAGACGTATTGCTGACTGTGAGGTTGCCGGCAATCAGATCGGCTGTTCCGGGATAGGGACGGGGAAAAGCGCAGCCTGTCCCGCTGATCGTCGGAGTGAACAACTCAATTCCAGCTTGTTCCACCGTCAACATTTTTCCGTCTACGAGAGGCCGGATGATCAACGGCGGCGCCGTTGTAGCAGACGTTTCCACCAGCGGTGGAGTTGAAGGCGGCGGATTATCACACGTGGGCACGAGCGACAACTGCGGAATCCCGCGGGCGGCTATATATCCGAAATTTCCGCTCGGCAGAAAAGCGACATCGCTGCTTCCAGCGGTCAAGGGGATCGTCTGTAAGGCATCTACTTTTGAATAGATGTATAGGGTACTGGCGCCTCCACTGCTCGCTACAATAAATGCCTTCAAACTGTCGGGCGAAAAATCCGCTGCCACATTCGTAGTACCCGAGGGCAACTGAATTGAAGTAGTACTGTGGGTGGTGATATCGAAGATGAACGCCTGTGGCGCCGAATTCGGGTCCGCGATGTCGGAGACTACAAGTTTATTACTATCCGGAGAAATACTTAGAATTTTGCCCACGACCGCGGTGTTCTGCGTTATGGCCGGCGCAGTTGCAGAGGCGGTGTATTGCATCAACCCCCTGGTCCCAAGCTCTCCCAGGTCAGTTCCCATGAAGGCACTCGTGCCGTCTGGGCTGAAGAACAGGGAATCAGGGGTGGCTGGCAATGTGATTTCTGATCCAGGGGTACTCGCCGGAGGGGTAACCGGAACGAGCGTCGTAAAACAAGCCGTCGTGGACTGACAGTCAGAACTTGTTACGAACAGGGTCTCGGAGGCTGCCGTCGTACTTCCAGCCGTCGGAGTCACCACAATGCCAACAGCGGATTGCGGATAAATAGGCAGGGAGGGTTGGAAACCAATATTGCAATTGGGCGGCGTGCACGATGCAATAACCGAAGATCCTCCGGCTGCCGTTGCGGATGCGGTTCCGCTCGTTGTACTCTGCGAAACCGTTCCCGCAGCGACTGATACTGACGTTGGTTCTGAGGAGCTCCACGTCAAAGGCGCGCCGGTGATGACATTCCCCAGGCTGTCTATCACCGTCGCGGTAATTATCTGGGATGAACCCTGCGCCAAGATCACCGGATTGCTGTTGTTTCCGTTCACTGAAAGCGTCACGGACTGAACCGGGCAGGTTACGAAATCGAAGGGCACGCTGACTACGTTCCCCACAGTTGCGAATGTGGTGCTAACGCCCGGAACACCTGCGGTAGCCTGCACCCGATTCTGAAAGAGCCCGGTAGTAGTCGTGCTGAGACTCACGACGGAGGCGTTCAACGTGTTCCAACTGAACTGTCCCACGGTAGAAGTAATATCAGAGCCACGGCTGAAAGCGCTGGCCGCATACTCAAAGGTTCGGCCCTTCGTAACGCACGGCACTACTGGATTGCTCTGCGTCGGAAGTGAACTTATCGAAATACTGTCAATGTGCTGGTGAACGTAAACAGTGGTGGGTGGACTGCTTATTCCTTGAGCAGATCCGGTGATTTGTGCCACCCCGACTGGCCCCGGCGTGCATACCTGCGGGCTGCTGATTGAATCCCATGTGCCGGCACAGGCTATTCCATTAGCCGCAATCGTAACCACGGCGGAATTGCTGGAAAAATATGATACTGGCTGCGTCAGGTTATTGTTGGCGTTGTCCTGGGGCTGCGCGGTGAAGGTTAAAGTAGCGCCCACGTCCATCGAGGCGGTGGTAGCGGGGATGAGCATGACGTTCGCTGGAATAGGATACGTCACCACGGCCACACCACTACCGCTGCTACAGCCAGATAGGCCGGCCGCCAAAAGAAGTATCAAAAACGTCCTAGCCCAGACCGGCCCAGACCTACCCATCCACCCTCCGCGCCGCCAGTGACACTGGAAGCGAGATCTCTTGTGCGCGCCAAAACAATGCTGGAAGACTCAGTGAAAGAATGTTAAATGCTTTCAACAAGGTAAGATGCTCGAGAGGCGCCGATTCCCCAACAAAAATCTTGCGATAGATAGCTTAACGCTCAGAAATTCCAAAAACAGGCCGCCGCCAAAGTGATTTCCCCGCAATGCTAGTGGCGCAGAAACCACATGAGCCATCCTGCGACAAACACTCCGCCGACAAACATGACAAAGCAATACAAACCATAGCGGATCTGTTCTCGCACCACATTGCGCTGCGTGATTCCGAAGACAACAGAAGCGAACACTGCGAATATGACCGCCGCATTGAAATGAGACAATGCGAGAGTCATGATTTCTTCCCAATGGCAATGTGGTAAGCGTCAGCCACGCTAATAAAATTCAGCAGTCCTGCAACAATAATATATTTATTTCCGTAGTCAGCAGTCGCGTGCGCGGCTATTGCATCCTGTGCCAAGTCGCGCGCCAGGCTCACGATGTAAAGTCCACCCGCCCCCACATCGCCGACAAATCCCAAAATGTCCAGAATGTCGCCGCCATTGGGCCGATAGATATGTCCGTCCATGAGAACTCCAAGGACGAACATGGTGACGATAGACACCATCAGCAGCAGACCGCGAATCCATCTTTTCTGAATTAAATGCCCGGCCCCAGGAATAAGCCACCCAACTGCCGGAGCGACGATTGAGATTACGCTGATGGATTGCGCCGGCGTTGCCGCCGCATCCGCTGAAGTTTTCTTACTGAGCGAAGAATTTGCCATTCAGATGATTACGATTTCCCGTTGGATTTTACCAGTTACTTCGGCCGCATGTTGACGAACTAACATATTAACCTCGCTGCGCACCCCGAACTCAGGCAGATAAACCCCGGGCTCTATGGAAAAACATGAATCGGGCAGAATCTGTCGTTCGTCGTGAACTTCCAGATCATCCATATTGGCGCCGTTAGCGTGGATGTCGGTACCAATGGAATGACCTGTCCGATGGATGAAATATTCTCCAAATCCTGCCTTCTCGATATGGCCGCGCACGGCACGATCCACTTCCCATCCCGCGATCGTCTTCTTGGAAGAAACCGCATCCTGCACCGTCTTTACCCCCGCATCTCGTGCGCCGCTGACAACTTCAAAAACTTGCCGCATGCGATCGGATGGCGCTTTGCCGACAAATCCCATCCATGTTATGTCGTAAAAGACAGTCTCGGGCTTGTCCTTCCTGGCCCAAACGTCTAACAAGACGGAATCCCCTTCGCGAATCGGAGCGGATGTCTCCGGAGATGGGACATAGTGAGGATTGCCGCTGTTCTGATTCACGGCAACGATGGGGGGATGATCGGTAGTAAGCCCCTCGCGGTGGAATGCTTCCATAAACCACGATTGAATCTGATGTTCGTGCGTGCCGCCGCTTCGTACGCGGCGACCAATTTCCCGAAAAGCTTCGGCAATAATTTTGTCAACGCTATCGCGAGCTGCAAAGTGGCTCTGGATTTGCTCTTCCTCAAGGTGGCTTCAAACAGTGCCACCAAATCGCCGGAGCTCACCACATTCTTGCCTAATCCCCGAATCAACTCCAGCGTCCCGCCGTCCACCAGCGAAACATAAAAAACGGCGTTATTCGGAGAATACTGCATCGCGATGTCGCGATGGCCCGAAAGCATGCTCTTAATCTTTCCGAATAACTCCTGCCATCCCGAGTACTGCTCTTTATTTCCAGGGAGGGCATCAAGATGACCTGCTTCAATCTTATGAACAAGTTTCTGCGGCTCACCCTCGGAGGGAATCAGGTAGAACCAACGCCGGGTTACCATCAGGCTTTGAGGCAATCCCAGGACGCGGTAGGCAATCGGATCGCGGTGGTGATGGTCGTAAAAAAGCCAGGCATCAATATTGCGCTCGCGCAGCGCAGCCTGAATAGCAGCAAGGTTCATGGGCAAGCGTTTATTCTAAATTACTTGGTGGGATTGCGCGAGGACGCGGGAGGCTGCACCCGTTACGACTTTCTTTGTAGGGATCATTTGAACAAGCTATCACGTGCTAACCAGACAAGAATCAGAACAACAGCTATCCCGATCGCTATGTAAATCAGAAAATCGCGAGCGGGATGCTTATTCTCCGAAAGGTCGCCCGACGAACCAAAAGCCTGGCTGGCCATCACCAAGATGTAATGATCTTCCTGTCGCAAAGCCTCAAGAGCATCATGCCATGATCGTTCCTGATCTACGGCTGTGGCGCGCTTCCGCGCATTCTTTAGAAGCCCTGCAATTTTTAATTCGTATTCATCGCTGTTGTAGTCTCGTTCGAATTCCGCATTCACTTCATAGATGTCAGGTAAGGAAGGGTGCACTTCAGTGAAATAAAGCATCTTCTTTTCTACTTCCGAGAGGTGCACCTTCTCCAAATCGGCTTCTCCGAGTACTCGCGAGATTAAGAATTGCTTTGCCCTGACGCTATCCATTTCTGCTCCCGCTTTCTTCTGTTCCGTTTCCATTTCTATTCCTATTTCCAAAAATCGCCGTTCCTACTCGCACGCAAGTCGAGCCTTCTTCAATCGCGACTTCGAAATCGTGCGACATGCCCATGGACAAGACCTCGATTCGCACTGACGCCAGTCGCCGTGCCGCAATCTGGTCTCGCAATTCGCAAAGCCTGCGAAAATATGGGCGCGCCTGCTCCGGATCCTCCGAGAATGGCGGAACTGTCATGAGGCCCCGAAATTCCAGGTGCTCCAGCTTCGGAGCGGACTCAAGAAGTTCCTCCAGTGCCCGAGAGCCTGGCCCAACGCCGCTTTTCACGGATTCGCCGCCAATATTGATTTCGATTAACACTTTCAATTTCTTCTGAAGCTTCCCGGCTTCGTAATTGAGTTTCTCGGCAAGGCGCAGGGAATCTACTGAATCTATGCCGCCAAATAATTCTGTAGCTTTTGCAGCTTTGTTGGTTTGCAGATGTCCGATCATGTGCCATTGCACATCTTGCAGGTCCCGCACAGCTCCAGATTTCTCCGCGAATTCCTGGACACGACTCTCGCCGAAGAGGCGAATCCCGGAAGCATAGGCCTCGCGAATAGCACGTGCAGGAAAGTCTTGCTGACGGCCATCAAAGAAATGCTGGAGGGGTCGCGTCCGGCACTTCGCGCAGCAGAGGCAATGCGGGCCCCGAACTCTCAATATTTGCGGCCGTCGACATAGTGAACGAGAATTATTTTTCGCGATTGTGCGCTGGTGGCTTGAAATCATTTTTCCGTGCAATAGAAAATACCGTTTCACCCAAAACCGCGATCGCTACGATCAAAGGATAAGGACCCCAATTCTTCAGGATAACGGCGCCCAACAGCTTCGCGCGCACCACTTCCAGCATTAACACAATCAGGTTAGCCGCTACGCAAAACATCTTCAGATCCCTCACTTCGACATCCGCATTTCGAAGACGAATAAAATTGACTATCGCGATAACTATCCACAAAAATGGAACATCCAGAATCGCGCCGCGTGGATGCAAACTTTCTGTGACGAGGATAAACACGACCGCTGTCATTAGAATCGTCCATGCGAATAGGTAATCAACGTATCTCATTGTTTCGTCACTCCGAGGCCCCGATACCACGCGGCCCGCGCTCGCTACCGGGTTGGTTTCGCGGGCGGACAGCCCGCGCCCCATAATCCTTACATCATCGCGATCGGCGGAGCAGGCTCGTTCGGATCGCCAGCGCTCGATATCGGCACTCGAACCAGCAACGCGGTCAAAGCAATCAGAACGCCGATACCCGCTATATAAGATGGATGCTCGAAGAATTGTTTTGATTTAATCCACTCCGCGCCGGACCGCAACCAGGGGGTGTGCACATAGGACAAAGCAATCACCGCCGCCCAGACGAGGCCAAAAACAGATTCACCGGCGATGAATCCGGAGGCCACCAAGACTCCGGCATTATCTACCCGAGCGATCTGAGCTTCATTGTATCCGCGGCGTTTGGCCACCCAATCTCCCAGCGAGCGAATGGCTCCGCCGATAAAAATGGCGAAAGTAGTTTCAAAAGGCAAATACATTCCGACTGCCACCAGCATAGGACTGCGCACGCGCATCATGATCAGCGCGATTCCCATGAACATTCCGACGACGACCAATGCCCACGGCATATCACCGCCGACAATGCCCATGGCGAGGGTAGCCATCAAACCGGCCTGTGGCGCAGGGAGCTGGCGGCTGCCAAAGCCGAATGCTGTGTTCAGCAACATGAGCGGAAAGTACATCATGAGACTCGCAACAACTACGGCGATCAACTCGGCAATCTGAATCTTTCCGGGCGTGCCTCCCAGAATGTAGCCGACCTTGAAGTCCTGCAACAATTCACCCGCAACAGACGCCGAAACGCAAACTACGGCAGCCACGCCCAGAACAGCCGCCACTCCTGAAATTCCAGACACTCCGAGTGACACCATCAGACAGAGCGGCGATTAATAATGTCGAAAGCGTCAATCCAGATACCGGATTATTGGACGATCCAATCATCCCAACCAGACTGCCGGAGACCGTGGCGAAGAAGAATCCGACAACCAACATTACGACTGCGGCAAGCACCGCTGGCCAAACCAGCCCCGAGATGCGCATATAGAGTAGGCACATGAGCAGAAAAGTCACGCCAATCAGGCTGAAGACAATCTTCGAACTCATGTAGCGCTCGGTGCGAATGAGTTTCGCTCTGTCGTCGGCAGTCTGGCGGAGGTCGCTGAACGCTTTGCCGAGGCCCGCAGTGAGGCTCTTGCGCATTCCCCACAAAGTGTAGGCCGCGCCCACCAGCATTCCGCCCACTGCAATGGGCCGGATGATGAATGTCCAAACGGACGTCGCCATTCCTGACCAATTTTCCGGCGTGTCCGCGGGCAGGTAGTGCCGGAGCTGCGGTCCGAGGAAGTACATCATGAGCGGAACCATCAATCCCCAGGCCAGCACTCCACCCGAAAATTGAAGTGCTGCAAGCCGAATCCCGATAATGTAGCCGACGCCGAGATACGCGGGACTGATGCTGGGCGCCGAAAACATTGCGGTTCCGCCCGTCGCGACGGTTTGCGGGCTGCCCACCTGACCAAGCCGCACCTGACTGCGGCCAAGCTGTCCTATCGCGAAATGGAAATCCTGGTCAGCGGCAAATAGTCCGAAGCGGCCAAGCAGGTAAACCAACCCGCCAACACCGATGTTCCAGAAGAGATATTTTGCAGCTTCCGCGCCTCGCTGTCCGGCTTTGTGGATTTCCGACGCCGCCACGGATTCGGGAAACGGCAACTCAGGGTCTTCCACCATGCCGCGCCGGACCAGAGAAATGAAGAGTACGCCAAGAACGCTGCCCACCATGATCAGCGCCGTGGACTTCCAATACGCATCTGCCGGACGAAATGAAGGCCACGCCTTCGCGATCAAGAAAGCCGGGATGGTGAAGATCGCGCCGGCGGCAATGCCCTCGCCGATTGAACCGGAGGTCCGAGCAATGTTCTCCTCCAACAGCGATCCCTTCCAGGCTCGCATTGCAGCCATCGCGATGACGGCGGCAGGATAGGTTGCAGCGATGGTGATGCCCGCGCGCAATCCAAGGTAAGCATTGGCCGCGCCCAGGACCACCGTCATCGCCAACCCCAGCAGCACTGCCCGAAGCGTTAACTCCCGCATCTCCGTGTTTTCGGGAACGTAGGGCTGGTGCTTCTTTGGGGCCGGATTCGCATTAACAGAATTTTGGCTCATGAAATGGCGTCCTCACGAAGCGCGGCCGCGAGTTTATGCAAAGGGCGCACGTTAGCATGCCCGCGTCCCTATTTACAAGTACATCCGCACGCACATGCCTGGCATTCGCCGCCGGCTCAGGCAAAACGAACCATTTTGGTGCCCTCCCTTCATATTGACTCCGGAATCCGTTTCGTTTTAATCTGCAATTACACCGGAAAGGAGGTGGTCGGATGACAAGTTCTGATTGTAGTGGTATATCCAAAAGACCAGGTGAGGTGGCTGAGACTTAGAGCGGTCGCTCTGAGTGCTTCGCAACTGTCCGTGAGTAAGGATTGGTTTCCGCCCGGCGTAAGGTCGCGCCGGGTCTAAGGAAAGCAACCCGGAAGTTCCGCCGAAGGTAGCCACGATGAGTGACCACCTCTTGGTCAATTCCAAGCAGTCCACCGGAACGGCCCGTGTGTAAAGCACGGGCCGTTCTGTTGTTGGAAGCTCTTTCAATTGACAAGCAAATCCTTTCCCGTATTATTCGTGCGACATGGCAAGCGTTAATCCCGAGCAAGAGTTCCAGCGTCTGGCGAAACTGTATTCGAGCCGGAGGGATGACGAATTGCTTCGAATTGCCGAGGATCGCTCTACCCTGACCGATATTGCCCAGCGCGCATTGGACGATGAAATGCGGCGTCGCAAATCTAGAGTCGGCCGGTGGGCCGACTGCTTCCAGCGAGACAGCCGAGTTTCGTCAAATGGTAACGATTGCTAAATTCAGAGACCTGCCGGAAGCTCTGCTGGCGCAAGGCAATCTAAATTCCGCAGGCATTGAGGCCGTTTTGCTGGACGACAATTTAGTGCGTCTGGATTGGTTATGGTCGAACGCAGTCGGAGGAATCAAACTTCAGGTTCGGGCAGAGGATGCGGCCGAAGCGACCGATGTGCTCAATCAGCCAATTCCCGAGGAGTTTGAGATTGAAGGTGTGGGCGACTATCGCCAGCCGGAATGCCCCAAGTGCAAATCATTGGATGTCACTTTTCAGGAGATTTACAAGCCGGTCGCCTACGCGAGTTTGTGGGTAGGCGTTCCACTACCAGTCCAACGCAAGGGTTGGAAATGCCGCGCATGTGGCCATGAATGGGAGACCACCGATCCCGAAGAATCTGAATAATCCACTACAAATTTGTGACGTCACGCAACGTGCTTTTTTACGGAGTCTCCATTCGAATTGAAGTTTGCTGAGGTTTCAACTTTCTGAACGGTGTCCCGACTACTACAACCACAATCCACAAAGCGGCTGCATAAGCCAAATACCACGCCGCTTCCTGCGCCGCGTTTACGCGAGGAGCACTGAAAACTACCAGCGATCCTGTGGAGCTTACATGCATGAGCTGTGTTAGCAGCACGCTTTTCGTGTTGGAGTAAATCCACCCGATCAGCAATCTCATCGCCGTCATGGCTGCGGTAAACGCGAGGAAATAGGGGAACCAGTATGCGCCGTGCGGGGTCGAGGTGCCGAGGTAGTTGATCACGGGAAGATGCCAGAGGCCCCACAGCACACCCAGCAGTACACTCGCCCTGAACGCACCGGAATTCTGGGACATTTTTGGGAATGCGTAGCCCGTCCATCCAATTTCCTCGAAGAAGCCTGCGGGGATTCCGAACAGAACACCCATTAAAAAGAAATTGGGGGTAAAAACCGGAGAGACAAACACTTTTAATCCGAAGAGAACAGTCAGAATCAGGGCTGGGGGAATAAGGAGTGCCGCGTACCAGTTTATTGGGAGGCGGCCCCGTCGCATTCGCGAGAAAAGGTCGCGCAGGCCGCTTTTCCCATCCACAATTCCCGTCAGCAAAATCCCGGAAATGCTTGGACCAAGCAGCATGACAGGAAACATCAGTATGCCGTCGAGTTTAGGAATGGGTTGATGGCGCAACACCTTCGGCGCAACTACAAGGAACGCGCCACTCCAGGAAATTGCGTAAGTCAGCGCGAAGTAGGCGAAGACTGGATGACGTTGGACAAAATTGTCGTGGGTTTTCGTCTCTGTTGCCGGCATGATTGCGAGAGTATTTCACAGTGCAGGGGTGCCGGCACTTTCACGAATTGACCGAAGAGTGCCAGTTTGTGTCACTGGGGTAATCTGAAACGGTTCATCACCTATTGCGTCTAATGGCCGGGTGTAGTTAACTTAAATGGTGAGAGTTTGTAGCAAAATCGGCGTTGTCGCCCTTGCGATGTTGTTCGCCGTGCTGCCGGTGATGGCGTGTGCCGTGCGGTCTGCTGCGATGACGCCAGCGGAGCGCGCCTGCTGCAAGAAAATGGCGCATCAATGCGGCGGCGCGGATATGGCGAAGTCGCATCCGTGCTGCAAGCCTACGGCTACCCCTGCTGATTTTCAGGCTGTTAAGACGGCCTCTTTTCATGCTGATCATTTTGGGTTGGTCCTGCTCCATGCCTTTTCTCTGGCCGCGAAAGGCGATATGAGCGGCTTGTCTGGACAAGATGCATGCTCGGTTTCAGTCACTCATAGTCCGCCTCCTCTAGCTGTCACTACCACCACAATCCTCAGAATCTGATCTTCCTTCCTCGTTTGCGTTGATGCCCTCGTGCGTCTGCGTGTAGTTGTGTTTCCAATCGGGAGGGAAGATGAATTCTATTTATGTGAACCAGTTCGTGTCTCTCGCTGCCCGGCTTTTTGTTATCACGGCGCTCGTGTTTGGATTGGCTTTTTGTCCGGCGAATCTCTCTGCCCAATCGGCGGCTGACCTTCCACAAACGCCCGCTCCGATGAATCATCAGGCAAGGAACGCCGCCGCTGCGGCCACTCCACTTCAAAAGTTAGTGGAAGAAGTGGAGCACAGCAATCCTGAGATTGCGGCTTCTGTTCATGCGTGGAAGGCGGCGACCGATCTTCCGAAGCAGGCATCGGCGTTGCCGGAAACCGAGCTTACTGTTCAGGAGTTTAGCGTGGGAAGTCCAAGACCATTCGCCGGATATTCCAACAGCGACTTTGCTTACATCGGGATCGGCGCGTCGCAAGATCTGCCGTATCCGGGGAAGCGGCGTTTGCGATCAGAGGTTGCCAGGCACGACGCAGACTCGGTGCGAGCGCAATCTGACGGCGTGCGTCGTCAGGCAATCGAGACATTGAAGCTCGAGTATTTTCAGCTCGCTTACCTTCAGCAGACTTTATCGGTGCTCGAGCGCAACGACCAACTACTCAGCCAGATGGAGCAATCTGTCGAATCACGGTACCGGGTGGGCCAAGGAAGCCAACAAGAAGTGCTCAAAGCGCAACTTCAGCATACGAAAATCTTGCAGGAAATTGCGATGCACCATCGAGACGAAGAGCAGCTTCAGGCGCAACTGAAACAAGTTCTGAATCGAGACCAAAGGTCGCCGGATATTGTCGCCGCGCCCTCGTCGCCGACTGTGTTGAAGTACAGCGACACCGATCTGTTAAATCGTGTGCGGGAACAGAATCCCGACGTGCAATCGCGCGCCGAGATGGTGCACAGTGAAGACTCTCAGATTCAGCTCGCGCACAAGGAATTCAGACCGGACTTCACTGTTGGTTATACGTATGAGCACAACGCCGACCAGTTCCGCGACTACTACATGGCCAGCTTCGGCATACGGCTGCCAAACCGCAGTCGTCAATCCGCAGCGCTGGCCGAGGCAATCGAGAACAAAGAGCGCGCGAAACTGGAACTTCAGGGAGAAGTTCAGCGAGTGCAGTCGGAGGTCGAGCAGCAATACGTTCTTGTGCGGCGATCGGAGGACCAACTCAAAATCTATACCGAGGGCTTGATTCCTCAATCGGAGGCCGCGTTTCAAGCTGGACTGGCTGCCTACCAATCAAACCGTCAGGACTTCGAAACCCTGCTCTCATCTTTTCAGGACGTTTTGAATTCGAATCTGGAATATCAGCGCGAGTTGGCCGAGCACGAATCCGCGCTGGCGCGGTTGGAACGGCTCACGGGGGTGACTTTGCCATGAAAGACCCAATTCAGCACGACGAATTGATGCAGGAGGCCGCCGTAGAGAAATATCGCCGGGCCTTCTTTGTCACACTATTTATCGCAGTCCTACTTGTCTTTGGTTCGGCCGGATTGTGGTGGCGATTGCGTACCTCAAGCCACGCGTCATCGGGACAAGGAGCGGAATCCGCCGCGATGGGGGCCACTCAAGCAGTACTCCCCGTGCAAAACATGTCAGGCGAGCAATCCGTGCCCCCGCAATCCGAGGCCCCGCTTGCTCCCATGCAGCTTTCGCCGCAACGGATGCAAAGCATCGGCGTCCAGATCGGCAAAGTTAAATATCAATCCGTGAACGATGAACTTCGCTTTACCGGAAACGTGCAAGCGGATGAACGCCGCCTTGCCTATGTGCAAACGCGCTTTGCCGGCTGGATCAAAAATCTCTACGCCGACGCGACCGGCGATTTCGTCCACAAAGGACAGCCTCTCTTCACAATTTACAGCCCCGATCTGGTCACAACTGAACAGGAATATCTGATCGCAAAAAAGAATCAGGCCGACTTGCAGCAAAGTTCTGTGTCGGGTGTCGCTTCGGGAGCGGCTTCGCTACTGAGTTCAACCAAAGATCGGCTGACGCAATGGGAAATTCCATCAACCGAAATTGCAAAGTTGGATGCTACCGGAAAAGTAATCACCGACTTAACCATCAATTCTCCGGTTTCGGGTTACATCACAGAAAAAAATGCATTGCCGAACATGTATGTGCAGCCCGACATGCACCTTTATACGATTTCTGATCTATCGGAAGTTTGGGTACTCGCGCAGGTTTTCCAAAACGACGCGGGCAAAATCAAGCCCGGAGACCGCGCAGATGTCACGGTGGATGCGTATCCCGGGAAAATATTCGCCGGACGCGTGGACTATCTGCTGCCGCAAATTGACCCAACAACGCGCACTCTACCTGTTCGCCTGGTAATTCCAAACCCGGGTATGAAGCTGAGGCCGGGAATGTTTGTGAACGTGAGCCTCAAGCTTCCGCTGGGCAGACAGTTGGTGGTTCCCGCGTCCGCGGTTTTTCATTCCGGAAGCAAAAACTTGATCTTCGCGTATCGGGGCGAGGGAAATATCGAACCGCATGAAGTCGAACTCGGGCCTGCGGCAAATGATCAACAAATTATTACTAAGGGTGTCAAAGCGGGAGAACAGATTGTTGTCTCGGCGAACTTCCTGATTGACTCGGAAGCTCAGTTGCAGGCCGCGGCGGGCGCATTCGTGCCACCGCCTCCGGGAGCCGGTGCGGCCGCCGCCATGAATGCACCAGCGCAAACGCAGGCCACAGCTGAACTGACGACCGATCCTAACCCTCCGCATAAAGGCAGCAATACCGTGCAGGTTAAGCTCACTTCAAACGACGGAAAACCCATTGCCGGGGCTCAAGTGACCGTTACGTTCTTCATGGCTGCGATGCCCGCCATGGGGATGGCCGCGATGAAAACGGTAATCACAACCAGCGACAAAGGAAATGGCATGTACGAAGGAAGAGGTGACCTGGGTTCGGGAGGAACCTGGCAGGTGACCATTACCGCCATCCAGAACGGCCAGGTGATTTTGAGCAAGCAGTCAACCCTCAATGCCACGGGAGGCATGTAGCGTGATCAACCGAATCATCGAGTGGTGCGCTCACAATCGGTTCCTCGTCTTCACCGGTGTCTTGCTGTTGGTGTTGGCGGGGATCTGGGCTATGGGCCACATCCCGCTGGATGCATTGCCGGATATTTCCGACGTTCAGGTAATCATCCACACCAGTTGGGAGGGCGAGCCGCCAAACATTATTGAGGATCAGGTCACTTATCCAATCGTGACCGCCTTGCTGGCTGCGCCTCATGTCAAAGCCGTGCGCGCGCAGACGATGTTCAATGATTCGTATGTTTTTGTTGTCTTCGAAGATGGCACAGACATGTATTGGGCGCGTTCGCGCGTCGTCGAATATTTGCAAACCATCGCCGGGCGGCTTCCCGAGGGAGTTCACCCGGCGATTGGTCCTGACGCCACCGGCGCTGGATGGGTTTACGAATATGCGCTCATTGATCACAGCGGCAAGTACAGCCTCGCAGACCTGCGGACACTTCAAGATTGGCATCTTCGCTATCAACTAGAAACTGTTCCGGGCGTGGCGGAAGTGGCGAGCATCGGCGGATTTGTGCGGCAATACCAGGTGCAGCTTGATCCCAATAAATTGCTCGCGTACGGAATTCCGCTTTCGACCGTCATTGACCGCGTGAAATCCAGCACCAACGAAGTTGGCGGGCGTGTGCTGGAGTTGAGTGGAACGCAGTACATGATTCGCGGCCTCGGTTATCTGCGCTCGCTTTCAGATTTAGAAGACGTACCCGTAATGGCGAAGAACGGTACGCCAGTCTTAATAAAAGATCTCGGCAGAGTTTCGTTTGGTCCAGATATTCGCGAAGGCGTCGCCGACTGGCAAGGCGAAGGAGAAACCGTCGGCGGCATCGTCGTAATGCGCTACGGGCTGAATGCCCTGAACGTGATTGAGGGAGTGAAAAAGAAGCTCGCCGAAGTTAAGCCTTCCTTGCCGCCAGGCGTGGAGGTTGTCGCAGGCTACGACCGCGCCGGACTGATTCAGGATTCGATTAAAACATTGCAACGCGATCTTTTGGAAGAGGCTGCGATTGTCAGCCTCGTGATCATCGTTTTCCTGTTTCATTTCCGTTCTGCGCTGATCCCAATCATCACGCTCCCCATCGCCGTCATCGCTTCGTTCCTTCCGATGTATTACCTCGGAGTCAGCTCCAACATTATGTCGCTCGGCGGATTAGCTTTGGCAATTGGAGTTTTGGTGGACGCCGCCATCGTGATGGTTGAGAACGGATATCGCCATCTGTCGGAGCGGCCGGCCCAAAGCTCTATATCTCCAGGAAAAGACAGTTCCGAAATCTCCGAGCCCGAGCGCCGAAAGATTCTGATTGACGGCGCCAAACAAGTCGGCCCGGCGCTATTCTTCTCTCTCATCATTATTGTGGTGTCGTTCCTACCGGTTTTTCTTCTCGAGGCGCAAGAAGGACGCATGTTTCGCCCTCTCGCGTGGACAAAAACTCTCGCGGTAGGTTTCTCGTCTCTGTTGGCAATCACGCTGGTGCCCGTGCTGATGGTCATCTTTATTAAAGGGAAGCTGCGCCCTGAATCGCAGAATCCAATTTCCCGTTTGACGCAAGCCATATATCTTCCAGTTCTGCGCCTTTGCCTCAAGTTTCGCAAAACGACGTTGCTGCTAAACCTGCTTTTCCTCGCGCTCACGTTTCCGCTGGTGCTGCGGCTGGGAAGCCAATTCATGCCGCCCCTCTATGAGGGATCTTCTTTGTACATGCCAACTGCACTGCCCGGCATTTCGATTACGCAAGCTTCAACGCTGCTTCAGGAGCAGGACCGCATATTGCGATCTTTCCCGGAAGTCAAAACCGTATTCGGCGTCGTCGGGCGTTCTGACAGCGCCACCGACAATGCCCCCTTGGACATGTACGACACAACCGTCATGCTCAAGGACCGCGCGCAGTGGCCGGTGGGCATGACGTACGACAAGCTGATCCGCGAAATGGACAATAAGCTGCAATTTCCCGGACTCACAAATACATGGACTATGCCGGTAGAGAACCGTCTCGACATGGCTCTCACGGGAATCAAGACGCCCGTCGGAATGAAAATTCAGGGACCGAGCCTCGAGGGCATTCAGCAACTCGGCTCGCAGATTCAGCAGATTCTCTCTCAGGGGTCACAGGTTCGATCTGTCTTTGCCGAGCACGTCTCGCAAGGCTTTTACATCAACGTAGATGTGAACCGCCTCGAAGCGGCGAAGTACGGATTGACGATTGCCGACGTTCAGCAAGCAGTATCATCCGGCATCGGAGGCATGAACGTCGGCGAAAATATCGAAGGCCGAGAACGTTACCCAATGAACGTCCGCTACGAGCGCGACTACCGCGACAATCTTTCCGACTTCGGACGCGTACTCCTGGCGACGCCATCGGGAGCGCAGATTCCCATCAGTCAGGTGGCGAAGATTTCGTTCTCAAACGGCCCCGCGATGATTCGAGACGAAGACGGGCAGCTCACCGGCTATGTTTACCTCGATCTGACTACGAAAGACTACGGCGGTTTCGTGAACCAGGCTTCCAGCCTGCTGCGCCAGAAACTCAAGCTGCCAGCGGGATGCAACTACACATGGTCCGGCGAATATGAGTTTGAAGTTCGAGCGAGGCAACGGCTCAAGTTAATACTGCCCATTGTTTTTTTCGTGATTTTTATGCTTCTGTACATGGTTTTCCATTCCGTGACTGAATCCATTGTGCTCATCCTTCCGACCTTTTACGCAATGACCGGAGGCCTGATCTTGCAGTGGCTTCTCGGCTACAACTTTAGCGTTGCGGTATGGGTGGGCTACATCGCGCTGTTCGGAATTGCCGTTGAGACGGGCGTGGTCATGGTGGTCTATCTTCACGAGGCTCTTGATCGCAAGTTGGCGTCAGGAGTTCCACTCACGAACGCGGATGTCGAGGCCGCCGTGATCGAGGGTGCAGTTCAGCGGCTTCGGCCAAAATTGATGACGGTCACGGCCGTCCTTGCCAGCCTGATCCCGATTTTATTCCAAAGCGGAATCGGTTCCGACGTGATGAAGCCAATCGCGGCTCCAATCGTCGGTGGAATGATTACCTCGACGATCCATGTGCTGATTCTCGTGCCGGTTTTCTTTGTGCTGATGAAGGAACGTGCATTGCGGCGAGGCACCCTCGCAAAGGGCAATCCACTGAAGGATAAACGAACATAAGGTAAACTTCCATGTTGCAATCGCCGACACACGGAGTTCGCCATGCAATTCTCGTCTCTCGCCATACTGCTGATCGTGATTGGGTCCACTATGCCAAGCCTCACTGAAACTCATTCTCCCAACAGCTCCCAGAAAGCAGTCCTGCTCGTCGCCAACAAAGGCGAACACACTCTCGGCATCGTAGATCCGAAAGCGGCACGCCAAGTTGCAACCGTCGCCGAAGACGGAATCACTGGGCACGAGGTTGCTGCGTCTCCCGATGGGCGCCTTGCCTATGTCCCGATTTACGGGAACTCGGGCGTCGGAAAACCTGGCACCGACGGGCGCAATATCATCGTGATAGACATCGCATCGCGAAAGAAAATCGGCAACATTAATTTCGGACACGGCGTCCGCCCGCACTGCGCTGTTTTTGGTCCGAAGGATGGACTGCTTTACGTCACTACAGAATTAGAAAACACGATCAGTGCGATTGATCCAGCGACGTTGAAAATTATTGGTTCAATTCCCACTGGCCAACCCGAATCACACATGCTGGCAATCTCACCTGACGGCAACCGCGGCTACACCGCCAACGTTGGTCCCGGCACCGTTTCTGTTTTAGATATGGTGGCCCGAAAAACCATAGCGGTAATACCCGTTTCATCTCAGGTGCAGCGCATTTCGGTTTCAGTGGATGGCAACGAGGTTTTTACGTCCGATCAGTCGAAACCACAGCTCGCGGTCATTGATGTGGCTACGAACAAGGTGAAAGCGTGGGTGCCACTGCCGGCAACAGGTTACGGAACCGCTCCGACTCCGGACGGGCGCTGGCTTGTGGTAGCCATACCAGATGCCAACAAAGTCGCGGTCGTGGACCTTCGCACCATGAAAGTCGCGCACACACTGGACGTCCCCGCCGCTCCCCAGGAAGTTTTAATCCGTCCCGATGGTCAAGCCGCATATGTCTCCTGCGATGCAAGCCGCAAGGTCGCGGTGATTCGTATGTCAGATTGGACGGTAGAGAAGTTGATTGACGCCGGGGCCGGCACAGATGGATTGGCTTGGGCAGCCAACAAGAGCGTCCGATAGGGGCGTGCGCACGACTATGACACATCCATGCGTTCGAGGTTCCTTCTGCCGCTAGTTTTGACTTAAACGTAATTTTTCTGTTTACTTTATTAACATCAGGCGGTGATTTTATGTCAGCAGGTTCTACCACGAGCGAGCAACACCATCTTGGCGCAACCATGCGGCGGGATGCGTGGTGGTTGGAATTATTGCCGGTTATTATTCTGCTCGGCGCATTCGGCGCGTATGCGACTCTGCGTGCGTTTGAAGGAAGATTTTACGAATGGGGACCTTATCTTTCACCATTCTATTCGCCGCTTATTGACGCGCACCATGGATGGTGGCCATGGTCGCCGGCGCTGCTGATTCTCGCCTTCCCCCTCGGATTTCGGATGACCTGCTACTACTATCGCAAGGCATACTACCGCGCTTTTTTCCTCGACCCGCCCGCCTGTGCCGTCGCCGAACCCAGCAAACGCCGCTACCGCGGGGAGACCAGGTTTCCATTTATTCTTCAGAATCTTCACCGCTACTTTTTGTATGCAGGCTTTATTTTTCTGGCGTTTCTCTGGCGCGACGCCATTCGCGCATTCTTTTTCGATGGCCGTTTTGGCGTCGGCGTCGGCACCGTCATTATGCTGCTCAACGTCACCTTGCTGACGATTTACGCGTTGTCTTGCCACTCACTCCGCCATCTGGTAGGCGGGAAGCTCGATTGCTTCTCTTGCGCCAAGTTTGGCGGCCCGCGTCACACCGCCTGGTCGTGGCTGACCGTCCTGAATGAGCGCCACATGCTTTATGCATGGATTAGCCTGATTACAGTCGGCCTTACCGATCTCTACATCAGGCTGGTTGCATGTGGCTCAATCACCGACGTGAGGCTCTTCTGACCATGGAATTCGAAACTCATGACCACGACGTACTCATCATTGGTGCCGGCGGTGCTGGACTTCGCGCCGCCCTCGAAGCGCTAGCCCAAGGCGCGAAGGTAGGCGTGGTTTGCAAGTCTCTCCTCGGAAAAGCGCATACGGTAATGGCGGAGGGCGGAATCGCGGCAGCAATGGCCAACGTGGATCACGCCGACGATTGGCGCACTCACTTTCGCGATACGATGCGCGGCGGCAAATTTCTGAACAACTGGCGCATGGCTCAACTCCACGCCCAGGAAGCTCCAGACCGCGTCCGCGAGCTTGAACAATGGGGCGCTCTCTTTGACCGCACTGCTGACGGCGACATTTTGCAACGCGCATTCGGTGGTCACACGTTCAAACGCCTGTGCCACGTGGGCGACCGAACTGGCCTGGAAATGATTCGCACTCTTCAGGACCGTGGCGTGCAGTTGGGGATTGACGTTTTCATGGAGTGCACAGTCACCCGCCTGCTCAAAGACGGAGACCGCATCGCGGGGGCATTCGGTTACTGGCGGGAACAGGGACGCTTCGTTGTTTTCCGGGCCAAGTCCATCGTGATGGCAACCGGTGGCATCGGCAAAGCATACAAGATTACCTCCAATTCCTGGGAATACACAGGAGACGGAATGGCGCTGGCTTACAACGCTGGCGCAGACCTGATGGACATGGAATTCGTTCAATTTCACCCCACCGGAATGGTGTGGCCGCCCGGGGTGCAGGGACTTCTCGTCACAGAAGCCGTTCGCGGCGAGGGCGGTATCCTCAGAAACAAACTCGGCGAGCGCTTCATGGAGAAATACGATCCGAAACGAATGGAACTTTCCACGCGCGACGTGGTAGCGCGTTCCATTTACACCGAGGTTCGCGAAGGGCGCGGTACTGAGCACGGCGGCGCCTATCTTGATATCTCGCACAAGCCCGCCGAGTACGTGAAGAAAAAGCTGCCGAGCATGTATCACCAATTCAAAGAACTCGCGGACGTGGACATCACCGCCGGCCCCATGGAAGTCGGACCCACCTGTCATTACATGATGGGAGGAATTCGCGTAGAAGGCGAAACCGCGAAATCCACGGTGCCGGGACTCTTCGCCGCTGGCGAGGCCGCGGCAGGTTTACATGGCGCAAATCGGCTGGGTGGCAATTCGCTTTCCGACCTTCTCGTCTTTGGCCGCCGGGCGGGGCTTGCGGCTGCGCAGCATGCCAAGACCGTAACCAATACTCCGGTTGACTCTGGACAGATCGAAGAAGCAGCGCGGGAAATGCTCGTTCCGTTCGAACGCAAGAGCGGAGAGAATCCTTATACGATCCATCGCGACTTGCAGGACACCATGCAGAATTTCGTGGGCATCTTCCGGACAAAAGAAGACCTCACCCGCGCACTCGCTGAACTGGAAAAACTAAAAGAGCGAGCGGGACGCATGAGCGTCGAAGGGTCGCGAATGTTTAATCCCGGATGGCACTTGGCCCAGGACCTGAAGTCCATGCTCACGGTTGCGGAGGCTGTTACTCGCTGCGCACTGGCCCGCGAGGAAAGCCGGGGCGCTCATAGCCGCATTGACTTTCCCGACTACGACTCAGTTTGGGCGACGAAAAATAATGTGATTGCGCGCGAGGGAAGCACAATGGTTCTTCGCCAATCGCCTGTTCCTGAAATGCCCGGCGACTTGAAGCAACTGGTTGCGGAAGAAAAATAAGAAGCCGATTCGCGATTTCGGGAGCATCAAGAACTCGCGAAAGGAAAGTGATCGGGAAGGGCACGACTTTCAGTCGTGCCGCAAATGTGGAAGAATCATTGTTCGGCACGACTGAAAGTCGTGCCCTTCCCGATCGAAGCGTAGCAGTTCATTGGTTAGCAGGAGCGAGGGAGCTCATAAATGGCGGAAGCAGTCTTTGAAGTGTTCCGTGGAAACCGCGATGGCGGGCAGGCCGCCACTTATAAGGTGCCCATAGCGCCGGGAATGGTCGTATTAGACGCGCTCCACCACATTCAGGCGCATCAGGCGCCCGATCTGGCGGTACGCTGGAACTGCAAAGCCGGCAAGTGCGGATCCTGCTCGGCGGAAGTCAACGGCCGCCCGCGCCTGACTTGCAAGACCCGCATGGATTCCCTGCCTTTGGATAAGCCGATCACGGTTCAGCCTATGAAGTCTTTTCCCGTGATCAAAGATCTGGTCACCGACGTTTCCTGGAATTACCGCGTGAACAAAAAAATCCCGCCCTTCACGCCCAAGCCCGGAACCGATTGGAAGATGTACCAGGAAGATGTGGACCGCGTGCAGGAGTTTCGTAAGTGCATCGAATGTTTTCTATGCCAGAACGTCTGCCATGTTCTCCGCGAGCACGAGGATATGGATCATTTCGGCGGACCCCGATTCTTTGTGCGGGTTGCAGGGCTTGAAATGCATCCGCTTGATTCAAAATCGCGCACTCGCCTTCTCAAAGAAGAACTCGGCATCGGTCTCTGCAATATCACAAAATGCTGCACGGAAGTGTGCCCCGAAGAAATCCACATCACCGACAATGCGATCATCCCGCTCAAAGAGCGAGTAGTTGACGAGTTTTATGATCCGTTGCTGATGCTGGTCAGGAAAATTCGCGGAGCTAGACCAGAGTAGGTCCGCGCGGAATGCACTCCAGAATCTCAACGATTTGAACTTACCTGACTACTGCCTCCATTTTCCTGCGACTCCGGAGGCGTTTCCAACGAGGATCTCGTGGCGCCCGTGGCGAACCGCCGCGGCTGCCAGCGGTAACCATCGCGCGTGCGTATGTGATATTGCTTCACATGATCGCCAACCACCTTTACGGTGATCGCCCGCCAGCCGTGATTCGGATTCGGCTGCGGGTAGTAGCTCAAGGAATAAAGATGTGCAAGGTCGTCGCGGATTGAGGCAAAGGCTTTCTGCTCATCTTTCCAATTCTTGGCAAAGTAGGCTTTGCCGCCGGTTGCCTTTGTCATGCGCTCGAACACTGCTGTCGAAACCGGCTCTAATTGCGCCAAACGAGTGCTGATCATGTAAATACTCGTTCCGGTGGACTGGGCCAACTCGGCCACGTCCTCAGGGGGAACCATGCTGGCATTGTCGGGACCGTTTGAAAAAACTACTACAACCTTCTTTCCGGTCAACTGAGCGGCGTCTTTTACGGTCAACAGAAGACAGTTGTAAAGGGCGGCGTCGTCACCGGCGACGGTTTCGCGCACGCCCCTGAGAACCTGCGACCGGTCGGAAGTAAGCGGCGCCGCACGGGAAAGGTCTCGACTGTACGAATAGAGAGCGATCCGGTCGGCGTTTTCGAGCGACCGCACAAAGTCTGCAATCGCGTCTTGCGCGAAAACGAACCCGCGGTACATGTAGTTGCTGGTATCGAACAAGATAAATACGTTCGCGCCGCCCCCGGGCGCGGCGAGCGTTTCGTGACCGGGGATTCCGGGGATTTCAGCTACTTGGCCGGCCGTTACTGAATCCGGTGGCAGATTTTCCACCAACCTGCGCGTAGGACCGTCGCCTTCTCCGAACGTCGCGAGTTTCTCGGGAACCCCATCTTCAGTGATCGAGAAATCCTCGGGGCGCAACCCGGTCACGTAATTCCCTTTTTTGTCCGTGACCGCTACGTTCAATTGAACCATTTCGACGACTACGTGAATGTTCGGTTCGCCCTGCTGGGCTGCCGTTTGGATTCCGGAAATGGAAACGAGACCGGCAAATATGCACGAGAGGAGCAGAAATTGTTTTTTCGTCATAGTCCACCAACCACGCAGTTTACGTTAAGCCTATTTGTTAAAAACACGATTCAAGGTATGGAAGGAGAAGTCATGGATACCGAGGCAATTTTGCCATTCCGGAACTCTTCTCCTGTTTCTTGCATAGCCCGAAGAACAGCCGGAAAATCTTCCGTATCGGTCGCAAAAATCCTCTGCACCATTCGCCTTGTCAGTTCGGGCACCACGCGGTTCAGCGCAACCGGCGGATAATTCATCTCGTCCGCCAAACGCGCCCAATACAAATTCGTGGAGTCCCACGACTCAGCCATGAGCCGGCTTGAAAAACCGGCCAATGCGGGAAATGGTTTCACGTTCAAAAGTTCACGGGCACAGCTCTGCGCCAGAATAGGATGCGGCGTGCCAAAGTCCCGCGACAAACGCGTCCATGACACCTGGGTCGGATGCAGATGCGAAAGGCTCTCCAGCTCTTGACTTACCGGACCCACAGAAGCAAAATCCGATGGAAATTTCTGCTGGTACTCAGCCGTCAGATAAAACATATCGGCGGGAGTTACCGTCGCAAACGCTCCCTCGGGGCGGCCGTCCTTGATTTCGCGCTCTACCATCCCTAACCGCTGCGGGAGCATGCGGTCGGAAAGTATTGCCATTACTCTATTCCGAACATCTTCGTTCTCCGAGGAGACCCTGAGTAGTTCTTCTCCAGCCCGCTGATAAAGCGCGACGGCATGAAGCTCATTACGACTCACATCCCACCAGCGCGGCAATATGGAGCTGGTGAGAAGGCCAGGAACTAACTCCCTCCATATCAGAGCCTGGATATGATCCGGTGAAATGAAGTCCTGCTCAACCTCGGCGAGAACATAAGGAAGGTCAGCAAGCGAACCGATCAAGTGAGCGCCGCCACCAGCGGGTGACCCGGCCCCAAACATGTGGGGCGACTGCCAGACTCCCTCAATCCCAATGACGGTATCTCCCGAGAAATCGTGCGAACGCACCAGCAGAGGATTCACACGAAGGATTTGCGCGCCGGGCGGTTCGTAATAAGCGTAGTTCATGCCAACGAGAGTGTCCCTGAGGAATGGGGCGAGACGGCCCCGGATATCCTCAATCTGCGCCTTGGAATGTGCGCCCGCCAGCAATTTCGCCACATTCTCCTTCATCTCGAGATCGGTATGGCGGTTGTTATAAACTCCAACAGCCCACTCCGTTCTTTCGTTGCTGGTGAAAATCGGACGCGGCATCTCGAATTCCCGAAGTTCTCCCGCCAGCGGTACTAATGTGCTGGGAGTCGTTTCTCCACGGGCGGCCTCGTCGAGGCCCCTGCCCAGCGCTAGCAGCGTGTCCAGGGAAACAAGGCGTTGCCCATCCAGGATCGAGTGCATGCGATCCGCGAGTTCAGCATGCACGCGTTGACCTTCCACGTCGTGTTGAGCCGGGCCAGCGAGCAAGCTGAGGATTTCATCTTGAGATTTGTTAGGCTCTCCGGTCGCCGCGCGAAGCACCTCTTCTAATGACGTGCGGCCAGCATTGAACAATGCTGCCGGCGAACTGACATTGGAAAAAGGCGCAATCATTTTTTGCCAGGATGGATTCAGGTCTGCGCTTCGTATCTGCTCCTGGCGGGCAAGAATCTGCCACAGCCCGATATCGGCCTGAAATATTCCCATCGCGTTGCCCCGAAGAATGTGGTTGTGAATCCTGTCAATTGATTCGACCACTTTTACAAATTGGGTGATGGAAACATCATCCAGGCTGGGAAATTCGGAAAAAACAAGGTATTGATCGCTGAACTGGGAGAATGTGCTTGCCAGCAGACGAACCGTCTCGGGCCTCAAGGAATGGTTCGGCGGCCGCCTGGCGTCGAGTTCGCTGAGGGAGAGGAAAGCTTGTACCGGGCCTGATTCCGTGGGGAACCGACATAGGGAAAGCATCGCCTCAAGCAACTGTTGTGGATCGTTATTTTTGCCCTTCGTCCACTTCGCAACCTTCTTGGAATCAGGCGACTGCCGCAGAATATCTTTCCAGATCTCTACGTTCCCGGGCACATGCACCCCCCCGTCAGGATCAAATTGGAGGCGTGTTAATAAGAGCAATAGCGATGGCGCCGGGCGAAATACTCCCCTAGCCGCTCCCACCGTGTCGTCGCTGGGTCGGAATGCGGTGTATAACGGCTTCAGAAGCCGGACATTGGTAAAGTGCGCTTGCTGGGCCTGGCTTGTGTGCGACAATGCGTCGAAGAATGCCGTCAGCCATCCCCTATCTTTTTTGAGGAGCCGCAGCACAAACTCACCCTGCGCTTCGGAACTCACACCCACAAGATCTTTCCATGCGGTTTCAGCATCGGAACCGCCGGGCACAACTACGCGTCCGGAGCGAATGCAAATTTCGCTTCCGTAAAAATTTAGCAGCGCGGCGTACGGAAGCAATTTTTCCAAGCCGGGAGACGTCCGTAAAGTAGCTACCGTGTCTTGATCCATTCGACTCAGAGCCCAATACAGCAGCGCCAGATCGGGATCCCGCACAAGCCGGTCAATCAGATTTTTGTTATCCAGCTTTCTGCTTGACTTGATTGTGGTCCAAGCCTCTTCGGTGAAAAGAACCGGGACCGATGTCGAAGAGTACGCATATACAAAGGGTTTTCCGCCTTGGATCGTTTGCTCCAGTTCCGTTAATGGGAACCCGGAGTCAATGGTGAGAAAAGCTCTCTCTGGTTCAGAAGTAAAAAGAGATGCATTGCTCTCCCCGCATTTCTCGCGGATTCGATATCCCAGAATGTGCAACAGTTGCTCTGCCTCAGCGCAATTCGACACCCGGATCACAGCCTCGGAACCTGCAAGTGCCGACAATTCCCGCGCCTGTGAAACATAGCGGTTGAGCAATATTAGAAATTCCGTTGGCGTCGTGCCTCGGTAACCGAGGAAGAAAACTTCACGCGCAAGCAGAGGAAGGACTTCCTCGGAGGAAACTGTTTGGCTGATTCCAGCCATGCGCAAAAATGAACGCAGCGGGCCGGGTATCACCACGACCGCTGGCGAGTCTGGCAACGGAGAAATACTTGCTTGAGGAGAAGGCTTGCTCGAATCGCTGGATGGGGCAGACTCAGCAAGTCCTGCCGTCGGTTGTCAAAAAGCAAACGCATAGCACCAACAAAATTCTAAACAACAAGGCGGGGAAAGAGAGAGGCGATTTCACGGCTGGATACCTCACCGAATCTCGGTAGCATCCGCGTCTGTCCTGAGTTCTAAGAGAGCAAAATAAATATTGCTCAACCAGATATTCAGGCCTCAGAACCCGGACCCACCGGTTCAATGGTGGAGAATTATACTCTGACTATTCTGTTTCGTTGTCGCGAAATACTTCGCCAACCCATTTTGCCTAATCCCAGGAGTTCGGAGGCGGAACGGCGCGACTGTCGGGATTCTTCCGGTAGGAACAATTACAGGTCGCGGGTCGGTAGTGTACCGATGCAGGCATTTCCAAATAGGGAAGCCAGATTAAAACAGGTTACGGAAAAACGAAGAGAATGCGCGGAAGAGTGCGCGGAAAAGGGAAGGGCCCGACTTACAGTCGGGCCGTAAATGCTGCAAAATCAGTAATCGGCCCGACTGAAAGTCGGGCCCTTCCCGGCTAGAACGAGTTTTTCCGCTGCCTGTTCAGGCGCGCCTAACATCCTGGTCCAAATAACGGCCGGACTCCATCCAGCATGCCCGATCCGGCCAAACCCATCGCCAATAATTGACGCCTCGCTGCGCTAGAAGCTAAACCTCGCTTGCAACTCGATGACTCTGCCTGCCAGCCCATCAGAAGGTCGCCCGAAGCTGCCAGTGTTGATAATGTCGGTCGGAGCGGTTGCTGGAAGCAGCGGCTGGAAGTTTAGGATGTTGAAGGCGTTGAACATATTAGCCCGAATTGCCAGCATAGAGCCCGCGCCGAAAAATCGCATCTCCGGAAATAGGAAATCCTTACCCACAGTTAGATCCACGGACGTGTAGCCAGGCCCCGTGAAGATATTTCGGCAACGGCAGCCCGGTCCGAGGGTCGTGGTGTCAAACTCCGCTTTTGGGTTAGGAAAAATTCCGTTGACCCATTGTTTCTTGGTGGGGTTGGTGAGCGCGCCGCCGTTGTACGCGAAGGGCATGTCTGGACAATAACCGTCACCATTGCGGTCAGCGTTAGTATTGCAAGACCCGATCACAGCGGAGAAAGGGTACCCGGAGTGCTTGCTAAAGATCCCACTGATGGTCCATCCACCGAGCGCCGTTCCCACTAAATCGTGACGCCCACGGAATATTGGCAGTTCCCATATCGCGTCCATCACAAAGTTGTTGCGCACGTCGAAGTCAGAATTGCCTTTGTCAAGGAGCTGGTTGCTGGGATCGGTTTGCTGATAGCCGATTTCGTATGACGCGGTGTCAATGGCATGACTCCAGGTGTAGTTGGCGTCAATCTGAAAGCCATGTTCAAACCGGCGGCTGGCGCTGGCAACCAACGCGTCATAGCTGGCGTTGACGTCCGGCAATGGAAAGAAGAGATTGCTGAATCGAGGGTTTCCCGTAGGGCGTATAGCCGGACACGTTGGATTCGTCGGTCCACAGAGCTGCCCATTTGAACCCTTATTCTGGATTTTGTCCTGGCTGCCGTCAAACGTGTCTCCCGGCGTGAAGCGATTCATATCAATCGTCCGCACCAGCTTCCGGCTTCTGCTCCCCTGGTAGCCGAGCTTGACCACCAAATCCTTTGCCGGCTCAACTTCAGTTTGGTAGGAGAAGATGTAAACGTAGGGATTCGGTTCGTTGGGTAAAGCAGCGAATAGTTGCACCGGATGTGATGCTGGTGCATCCGGCATTGGCGCAAAGAGCGCCGTCTGGGGCGACCCCGAATGCGAAGGCTGGATTCACGGGAAAGCTCGTTGCCTGGTTGTTAGAGCCAAGACTGTAGAGGATATTAGATCCAGCGGGGGGCCCCACAGTACCTGGACCGGGATCGAAATAGCAATTCGGTGGGCAACATCTGCACCAGCGCTGAATACGGGGTATTCTGCCGGATGTTATCGAAAATCACGTCGGAGTTCCGATTAAAGAGTACACCAAAACCGCCCCGGAAACACGACCCTACCCGCATAGGCAGCTGGGACTCCAGGCGAAACCAACTCGAGGGCCAAAATCATTGTCGATCGGGCGCATAGAGTTGGTCCACCATTCTTGCACGGAGTCAGGGTGACCGACCCGCACACGAAGCCATTGATAACGCCCTCTGAGCCGAAAACGTAATTGCTCATGGTGTTATTGGCTTCGGTCAGCGGAGTGAAATACTCCCACCGCAAGCCAAGATTGACTGTCAAGCGTTGGAGTTACTTTCCAGTCGTCCTGCGCAAAAAGCGCATAATCGCCAGTGCGGAAATAGCGTTGCCCATTTAGCGGGCCACCGGTTGGACTGACCTGTGCTTGAATCGTAAAAGCAGCAGGCATCATTCGCAAAATTCAACAGTCCACGAAATTGGTATTGCGGGCGCTCCGCGCCGGGCTGATCGTTATTGTTCTGCTCGCGCCGTGCTTCCACTCCAAATTTCCATGCATGACGGTTCCTGACCCAACTGAAAGTTTCAGCCAAACCGTAAGTGTTCTGCGCCAGCGCTCCGGGGGTAGTGGAGCTTTGCCTATGCCGATTAAGTTGTCGTTGTATCCAAAACCAGGGGCCGATATCAAAGTCAAATAGCTGGATATTGCGGAATACCAAAATTGGTCAGTCCCGCAGGCTGCCCTGATCGAGGCCCAGCGCGTAAAGTTAGCACGGAATTCGTTAAGCATGGTTGGCACTGATGGTGCGGGTCCAGCCAATGGTGGACGCGTAATTGTCTGGCGTTAAAGTTAAGTCGTCGAATCGGCCTTTGGCCCCCATTGAAATTGTTAAGCCGGACAATGTACGTACTCACGAAAAACTGGTTGTTGCCCTGAGTGTAATCCACGCGGCCATTGTATTGATTTCCCGTGCTCGAATTCGGCACCGTCAAATGGAAGATGCCCCAGTCGGGAATTCCATCGGGACCGTTGCCGACCGCCTGACCGATGGCTGTACCTGGCGAATACCATCTCCCAACCCCGTAGCCCGGAATCAGAGAACAGCAATCCGTTTCAGACACGATGCTGGAAATGCGAGGCATGATTCCGGGTGTGCTGAACAACTTCGCCGCTATCGCTACCGGGATTGTTCTTGACTACATACTGTTCGAATTGCGGCGTTTCCAAAGTTTGATCGCGGATGGTTGTTGTATCCGACAGCCGGACACCTTCATAGGAAAAGAAAGCAAATAGCTTGTTCTTGATAATAGGTCCGCCAAAGCTGCCGGCGTAATCGCGATACCTCTGATCTACGCGAGTGGGGCAGTGGCTGGCCGTAATCATGAATTGGCTTGGAGTTCCGGTCTCGCACGTAATCGGGGAGAGGGCCACATTCGTAGGGCCGTAGAATTTATTGAAAGCATTCAGCCCTTTATCGTTGAATTTTACGAAGGCGCTTCCGTGCCAATCATTAGTCCCGCTCTTGGAAATGATTTTGACCTGCGCGCCGGAGTTGCGGCCATCCTGAGCAGAGTAACTATTAGCGGCAACCGATACCTCGTCAACGGATTCCTGATTCGGCGTAACCACCGCGGCCCCGCCCCACTCAAGGCTATTGACGCTGACCCCATCCAGAATGAAATTGTTGGCTGTAACCCGCTGTCCATCCGCGATGGCTTGCACCTGGTTCTCCGTCTGGAAAATTTGGCTATTCGATCCGCCCGGCCCAACCTGTTGAGGGATCGGAGAGGAATTCCCGTTGCCTTGCCGGGCCGAGTCCGCGAAAACTCCCGGAGTCAACCGGAGGAGCTCATAGGGATCACGGCCAAATTCCGGCAGATTCACAATCTGTTGCGAAGTGATCGTCCCGCCTATGCTGGCGTTTTCGGTTTGAAGATCCACAACGCTTTCGTTCACCGTGACGCTCTCTTGTGCTGGGCCCGGTTCCAGAGTGACATCCAATCCTTTGGTTGCTTCAGCCGCGACCGTCACATCGGGAGTAGTTTCCTTTTTGAAAGTGGCAGCTTCGACGTCCACTCTATAAGCGCCAGGAGCGAGGCTAGGGATGCGATAAAAACCGGAATCGCCGCTGACCGTATCGCGGCTTACCCCAGTCGCCTGATTTGTGACCGTCACCTGCGCACCCGCCACAGCGGCGCCCGACTTATCCAGAATTGTGCCCTGAATGCTTGCGCCGTATTGGGCCCAGGCGCCGGAAGCGGCCATCAAAAGAATGGTTGAGAAAAGCAACGAGCGGAGAGCAAAACAGTGTGTCTTGGCCATCTTAACCTCCACGTGCGAGTGTCGGTCTAACCTGGCCTCTGGCAACCAGTATCAGTCGCGGGGCGGATACCTTGCACTAAATCGACACTAAAGAACAATTTATAGGGCGTGCGGTTTCGCTTATAGCACGGAGTAATTCTGACCGTCAATACAGTTCGTCCGGTATGGGTTGCACGGTTGAGTCGTTTTGGCATTTTTCGTGCCTAACCTACCCTCTTTGGGACGACAGATTGGGCCATCCGTTTACTGAATGTCGGTTGACCTTGCAACCGTTCCGATTAAGGCAACTCGACGGCCAAGTAAGCCCATCTAGTCTCTGCGTGCGGGCCACGGGCAATTATTAATGAGGTTTTTAAGTTGGTATAATGTTGCTTCGAGAGCCTTGGCACGTGTGGGGTATTTAGCATGACACACAAGGAATTTCATTGTGCCGATTGCGGTAGCTCCGAAGCTTACCGCTCACATCCCCGCAACTTCGCCGAAAAATGTCTTCTGCCTCTGGTATTGCTTTTCCCTGTCCGCTGCGCTGTCTGTTATTGCCGGGCTTATGTATCTATTTACACGCGTATAAGCAGTTCTGGAACAGAACGTTTTAGCAGCCGCACGGCTGCATAACTCAGGGTTGCATTAACTCACGGCCTGCGAATAAAGCTCAGTTTCCGTACGTCGTGGTCAGGTAATTTCCTACTTCAGTTTCCAGATCGCCATAATTGGAATGGATGGTTGCGCGGAGTGCCGCTTCCGTTGAACTCCCATCGCCTAGTCTCGCCAGAATGCGCTGCACGTCGCTCATTCCGTAAGTTTGGCTGATATACAGCACCGCTGCGAGTGATTCATCGTAAGCCAGCGCCGCCTGAAGTGGAGAAAAACTCATAAAACTGCCTTCCAGGGAATTGAAAGGAATCTCGTGTTGGGAGCGGAAAAGCCGCGCGAGCCGGTTTCCATTGGAAGAGAGCGACTTGGGTTCCATGGCTTGCGCGATACCTTCATTCAGCCATTGCGGACATCGTCCTCCAGAGAGCTGATTGATAAAAGAGTGTGCCAGTTCATGCTTGAGAACCCTTGCCAGTTCCGGCGTCACGGAGGTGATCCCATGAATTGGGATTCGCAATTTTCCATCATTCACGGCGCCACTCCAGGATGGAGCCTGGGTGACATCGAAGAAGGCCTGATCGGTGTACAACACTACCGCAATACTGTCTCGGGGCGCGACTCCAAACTCCCTAACCAACTCGTCATACTCCGATTCCAACGTATGAATCAGTTCCGCGCGCAGCGCTTCTGATGTTTGCGTGCCTTCATATTTCAGCGTAAAGTGGCTCGTTTCCCGTTCGGAATAGTCAGCCTCGATGGTGGATTCCCGCTCCGCCTTTTTCAGATATTCCTGCAACCCATGATCGGGACGAAGCGCAAGAGATTGCCTCCAGGAGATGATCGCTTCCTTGTTGTGATCGGTTGCGAATTGCGCATAGCCAAGCACTGCTAAGGTGTCCGGCGAGTTTGGCGCGTAGTGAACCGCCGACTCTGCGAAAGGCAAAGCTTCAGACGCATTGCCGGTCCGCACCAGCACGGCGGCGTAGTAATTGAGGATTGCCGGATTTTTCGAGTCAAAGTGTAGCGCCCGCTCTAAGTTGGAGCGAGCTTCTGCTGAAGTTTCCGTGCTCAAATTCATTTTTTCCCGCAAGGTAATATCCCGCGGCGGCCGTGCCCGGGTTTCCGTCGTCTAACTGAGCCAATGCTTCGGAATCAACCACCCCATGCTGGATGATTTTGTCCGCCAGGTCAGCATTGTTTCCCACACCTTCCGGCGGCGTAAATACTGGAATGTTCGGAAGTGCCCCGGCCGAATTCGTTGCTGCGTATTCCGGCAAGGTCCCGGCTTCAACGTGATCTACGGAAGAATTGAGAATTGCAAAAGATTCTTCCCCGATTTCGTATTCGAGATGCGCGCCCTCTTGGCGCACATGGTCGGCAGAAATCGTGCGGCCATTTTTCAGGTGAATAATCTCCGCTGGGGCCTTGGTAGACACCGCCAGGAGGCCGGCCGCTCCCAACAAGAAGATGACAAATGCGCGCACGTAAGTGCATTCTAAGAGACTAGGAGATGTGCCCGTAGGTGCCAAAGGTAACCGGCCAAAATCGCTTCGTCGTCCCGCTGATCTGTCTGGCGCTTGCCTGCAATTTGCAGATTGCCGCCCAGGTTACTCAAGCCGATGCCTCTAAAAAAACCGCTGCGGAGGACTTGTATGAACAGCTCCGCACAGTCGGCTTGGATAGTTCGCGGGTTTATCAGATTCGCGAGGCCTCACTCGACCGTTCCTCTCTTCACATTTCTCTGAATGACGGCACCATAGCGTTCACTCAAGACGTCGCCGGACGAATTACCGGCGCATTTTTTAATGGAGATGGTGAGGTCTTGTTGGTGCCCCCCGATTCAACAGAACGGGCCTCCATGGCTCTTTTCACCGGTGCCGCAATCCTGGAAGAGGGATTTGACAGTGCATACCTTCGTTTTAACGACGATACATTTAAGGAATTGGAACCGTTTCTTAGACCTTCAAGTGAAAATTCTCAGGCCTTCGTCACCCGCTGGAATGATGCTGTGCGAGTTTTAGCACAGGATGATGCGCTGCGGCTTTTCACAAGCTTCAGCCGGTTCCTGCCCGTAAATGAATCTGTTGGCGGCCAGGCATCAACAGACCCCATGGATCCCAACGATCGAATGCTTCATTTGAACGTCGAAGGGCGCAAGCTGGGAGCTTTTGATCTATTTTTCGACCTTACAGCCAGGGAGCAAATCTCGGTTGGACAACTGAAAAAGGTAGATGACAAGACCAACTACGATGTTTGGACATCTTTCGCGTTTAAGAATCAACAGCACTCCGGGAATCAACAACACTCCGATGTTACGGCTGATATCGCGGGCGCGGAAAGTGATAAGGGAGATGTTGAAGTTTCAAACTATAAGATCAGCGCCGAAATAAAACCTCCTACAGAGCTTAATGCGGATGCTGGCTTGCAAATGCTGGTTCGCCATGGCGGAGCAAGGACCGTCCTGTTCGAACTATCGCGTTACTTGAAAATTCGAGAAGTGAAAGCCGATGGGCGCCGGCTGGAGTTTCTCCACAACCCAGCTCTTGAAGGAACGCAACTCGATCGGCGCGGCGACGATCTCGTGGCCGTGGTTTTTCCCGAACCCTTGCGGTCTGGCCAGAAAATTGAGCTCCAATTTTCCTATGGAGGTGAGGTTCTTTCGGATGCGGGAGGAGGTCTGCTTTATGTGGGCGCTCGCGGCACATGGTATCCCAATCGCGGATTTTCAAAAGCGATGTTCGACCTGGAATTCCGCTACCCTTCGGGGTGGACTTTAATTGCCACCGGCGAAAGAAAGGATGAATCCGCAACTGCAAATCCGTTGCCGCACGATGCACTTCCTGCCGATCACTCGGCGCAGGTAAGTCATTGGATCTCGGAACGTCCAATTCCGGTTGCTGGATTTAATCTTGGAAAATATCGGCGCGTCACAAAACGGGCAGGAAACGTAATGGTAGAAGTGTATGCCGCTTCAGAGATGGAGCGCAGCTTTCCACCCCCCGCCGCCGATATCATGCCTCCGCCGGAAATCACCCAGCGGCGGCCGTCGCTTCCCATACTGATTTCACCACCTCTTCCGCCGTCGCCGTCGGGAAACGCTACCGCCGTAGCCGGGGATGCCGCTCGCGCCATTTCTTTCTTCGCATCTCGATTCGGACCATACCCCTACAACGACCTTTTAGTTACGCAGATGCCAGGATCAGTGAGCCAGGGCTGGCCAGGGCTGATATTCCTTTCCAGTTTTTCGTTTCTATCTTCAGATCAAAAGACCGTCCTTCATATGTCTCCGGTCGAACAGACGTTGGTCAGCGGAGTGATTGCGCATGAAACCGCCCATCAGTGGTGGGGTGATTTGGTCACATGGAGCGGCTATCGCGATCAGTGGATCATGGAGGCATTGGCCAGCTACAGCGCCCTCTTGCTGCTGGAATCGCAGAATCCGTCTGAATTTCGAAAGGTAATGGAAAAATATCGCACCGATCTGTTAAAGGAGAACGACCGTGGCCAGCGATTTATCGATGCCGGCCCAGTGACGCTGGGTGCGCGGCTCACTTCATCGAAATTTCCCGATGGATACGAAACTATCGCCTATGAACGCGGCGCCTGGCTTTTCCATATGTTGCGCACCATGATGCGCGACGCCGAACAGAAAAATGGCATTCACCGCGCTGCGTTGGCAGATTCATCCGACGAGCCGTTTCTGCAAGCGCTTCGAGCATTGAGAGAGCAATATCAGGCAAAGCCAGTCACGACCGCCGACTTGATTCGAATTTTCGCGGAGCATTTGCCCCCTTCTGCCTGGCACGATGGCAAACGGTCGCTGGATTGGTTTTACCAGGGATGGGTCAACGGAACGGCAATTCCTCAGTTTGAACTGCACGGCTTAAAATTTCGAGACCTGAACAATTCAACCGTCGTTACCGGCGTCATCCAGCAAAAAGAGGCTCCCGAGAGTTTGATAACCTCAGTGCCGATTTACGCATCGCTTCACGGCAGAAATTTGCTTTTAGGAAGAGTGTTTGCCGATGGGCAGGAGACGCAATTCCATTTAAGTTCACCTTTGGGTACTCGGAAAGTCTTGCTTGATCCCGAGCGCACAGTACTGTCACGATCTCATTAATCTCTATTCGATTCCAAACCGACCGTACTGAACTCCGCTGATGCTATGAGATAATCTGATATATCTCACGATGTATAGGCGGTTTCTGATAATGCTTCTGCGGCGCTCTATCCTTGTCTCCCTATTGATTTGCCTGGGATGTTCTGCCCAGTCTGCCCCTCCCGATTTAGTCCAACGCATGGAGCGTCAGGTGCGGATTTATTATTCGATACCGCCCCATGTGAAAATTACGATGAGTCCTCTCAAAGCCAGCGATTTCCCTGAATATGATGCTTTGACGATCACCTTCGATGGAGGAGAGAAAAAGCAGACCTACGATTTTCTTCTCTCGAAAGATAAGAAGACTTTAATCCGTATGACCAAGCTTGATCTGACTAAAGATCCCTACGCCGAAGTCATGAAGAAGATTGATATAAAGGGACGTCCCACGCGGGGGAACAAAGACGCGAAGGTCGTTGTTGTCAGTTTTGACGATTTGGAATGTCCTTTTTGCTCTCGCATGCACGAGACACTCTTTCCTGAGTTGCTCAAGGAATACGGGGATCGTGTGCTTTTTGTGTATAAGGATTTTCCACTATCCGAAATTCATCCCTGGGCGATGCATGCGGCCGTGGATGCCGATTGCCTGGCTTCCCAGGATAACGGCGCCTACTGGGAGTTTGCGGATTACATTCATGCGAATCAGCGCGAAGTGAATTCGGAGCCCACTCGCAATAACCAATTTGCCGCTCTCGACCAGATTGCTTTAAAGAATGCTCCAAAATATAAGTTGGACGCGGCGAAGCTTCAGGCGTGCATAAAGGCGCAGAATGATGACTTCGTAAAAGCATCGGTAAAAGAAGGCGAGTCGCTGGGAATGACCGCCACTCCCACATTATTCGTGAACGGTCAGGAAGTGGACGGGGCACTTTCGGCTGCCGATCTCCGGAAAATATTTGACGAAGCGCTTGAGCAGGCCGGGGTTCAGCCGCCCAAGAATGCTCAAGCCGCGGCTTCCGCGCCGGCGGGCAACGCCGCCAGATAGGAACGATCAATCAACATCAGGCCGGGTGAAAATCGTTTGACCGGCTGCCATTGCAATTCAGGGGGGATTTTTGGAATCTAGTTCGCGGTTTCTGCGTACATTTTCGGTGTTGCTTCTTTCGCTAGTCGCGCTGGGAAGTATCGGTTGTGGGAGCAAGCAGACTAACGGGAACGATGTCGCCGCGGTAGTGGACGGCCATAAGATCTACCTCGCCGACGTCGAAAAGTATTATCAGAACCAGACTTCCGGCTCTAACCAGCAGCCCGTGGGTGAACAGGCGACTACCGTAAAGCTCAACATCCTGCACGATTTGATTGATAACGAAATATTGATGCGCCGCGCCGAAAAACTCGGCCTGCTCGCAACCGACGAGGAAGTTGACCGCAAATTGAACGAGATCAAGTCTCCCTTCAGCGCCGACGACTTCGCCGCCCGCATGAAGGCGAAAAATATCACCCTCGATGATTTCAAGCGCGACATCCGTCGGTCTGTGACCATTGACAAAGTGATGAACAAGGAGGTCACGTCAAAAATCAATGTCACCGATCAGGAGATTTCTGAGTACTACAATGCTCACAGATCAGAATTCAATTTGATAGAACCGCAATATCATCTGGCTCGAATATTTGTAACGCCCCTGCCTAATCCAGAGGCGCGCAATCAGAATGGCAAAGCGCAAAATCAGGCTGAAGCGCAAAAGAAAATCCAAATGATCCTGACTCGCCTGGAGAGCGGCGACGACTTCGCGACCCTGGCCATGAATTTTTCCGAAGATACTCAGACGGCAGGCAATGGCGGCGACCTTGGATTCATGCCCGAATCCTCCCTGCGCAACACCGATCCAGCCACGCGCGACAGCGTGTCGAAGTTGAAGGCGGGGCAGTACACGCCGGTAATTTCAATTGTCAATCCGGCCACCAAGCAGTTCGTTGGATATCAAATTGTAAAACTCATTGCCAAAGAGCCCGCTGGCCAGCGCGAGTTCTCTGATCCTCGCGTGCAGGAAGCAATCCGCTCCCAGCTTCGCGATCATCGGGAGCAGTTATTAAAGGCGGCGTATTACGAAGTCTTGCGCGATCAGGCCAGAGTCGAGAATTACTTCGCGGAGAAAATCCTGGCAGACAATGCCATCCCCAAGTAGATCTGATCCTCAAGACCGCTATTCAACAATTGCCAGCAAATCTCCAGCGTTGACATAAGTTCCCTCCGGGACTAGCTGTCGTACAACGCCTTTGCTGGGCGACTTTATCTCGTTCTGCATTTTCATGGCTTCCACTACAACAAGAGCCTGTCCGGCCTCCACTTGTTCCATCTCGGTCGCCAATACTCGAAGAATTTTGCCGGGCATGGAAGCCAGAAGCCTCGACGTACCGCTCGTACCACGATTTCTCGAACGCGAAGCGAGCGATCTGGGATCCGACAACTCGACCGCATACGGCACGTTCTCGATCCAGATGCGAACTTGATTTCCCAGCTGATCCCGCTTTATTTCGTAGGTCTTGCCGTTGGTGATCAGAGTCATGACGTCGCGGTTGATGAGGTGGGCCTGAACTTGGATGAGCCGCCCATCCAATTCACACTTCCACTCCCGCCCTGCGCGCTCGACCTTCATCCGATGGGTCGTGTCACCAATATTAATTTTGAAGATCATTGCTTGTATGACATTGCAGGCTCTCAATCCTCGCCGTTTGTTTCCATCTCGATTCTGAACCTGCCGCGTCAACGGAATTCTGCGTCCTTGAATCTCTCATGGACATGCCGTTTAGAGCAGTGAAGAGTCCAGCCGCCAATGCGGCTATGTCGCTGTGTTCGTGACTTGTTCCGGCGGGGCATCGAGACATCAGTCTGTCAAGAAATCCGGTATCTATCTGCCCGTCCCGGAAGCTGGCGTCGTTCAATATTCTCCTGAACAACTCAATATTTGTCTGGATACCGCCGACAAATGTTTCATCGAGCGCGCGCAGCAAACGCGAGACTACCTGTTCTCTGCTTTCTCCGTAGGCAGTCAGTTTTGCCAGCAAGGGATCGTAATCCGAGGGAACCGGCCAACCCTCATAGACACCCGTGTCCAGGCGGACTCCCGGTCCAGCAGGTTCTTGCAGTAAGGTAATCTTTCCCGGACTCGGGAAATAGTGATTGTCAGGATCTTCGGCGTAAATACGGCATTCCATCGCGTGCCCGCGAAATTGCACGTCTTCTTGACGAATTGGGAGTTTTTCGCCGGCGGCAATGCGTATTTGCATTTGCACTAAATCTAGACCCGTCACTAATTCGGTCACAGGGTGCTCGACTTGCAGCCGCGTATTCATCTCCAGAAAATAAAAATTCTTGTCCTGATTCACCAGGAATTCCACGGTTCCGGCATTCGTGTACCCCACAGCCGACGCAGCCTGAACCGCGACTTCACCCATTTGCTTTCGCAAAGACGCATCAACGAAAGGTGAGGGAGACTCCTCCAGCACCTTCTGATGCCGCCGTTGAATCGAGCATTCCCGCTCTCCCAGATGAATTGTGTTTCCATGCTCATCCGCCAACACCTGAATTTCGATGTGCCTGGGGTTCACGATCGCCTTTTCGATATAGACACTGCTGTCATTGAAAGCGCGCTGCGATTCACTCTGCGCGGCCTCCAATGCCATGCGCAATTCCCGCGGTTCGCGAACCAGCCGCATGCCTTTCCCTCCACCGCCTGCGGCGGCCTTGAGCATTACCGGATACGCGACCTCCTCCGCAATCCGCGTTGCTTCTTCGAATGATGGCAGCGCCTGTGAACTCCCCGGAACGCATGGCACCCCATTTTTTTCCATCTTCTGCCGTGCGCCAGTTTTCGATCCCATGATTCTTATGGATTCAGGAGACGGTCCAATAAACTTGATTCCGGCGTTTGCGCATGCCTCGGCGAAATCGGCATTTTCTGACAAAAATCCGTAACCAGGATGCAGAGCATCCGCGCCTGACAGCTTGGCGACCGCGATGATTTTCTCGATGTTCAGATAGGATTCCAGCGCGGGAGATGCGCCGATCGAATACGCCTCAGCTGCGTGGCGCACATGAAGCGCGGCGCAATCGGCATCGGAATACACCGCGACCGGGACGATCCCCATCTCACGGCAGGCGCGGATAACTCGAACCGCGATTTCCCCACGATTTGCGATTAGAATTTTCTTGAACATTAAATAAGCCGTCGAATGAAGATCGTCGAATAAAGAATCGTAAATAAAGATCGTCAAAATAAAGATCGTCGAAGAAAGACCGTCAAGTAAAGACCGTCTTCAGGGGCCGGACTTCAGGCCGCCGTTGTCTCGGACCCTCGCAACACTTCGTCTTTGAAAGAACGTCCGCAAAAACAAAGCCCCTTCGCCAGAAGGGGCTTTTCTTGGGATTAAGATGCTTCAAACCCAATCACTTGTTCTGATCCATGGTGATGCCGGGAGCTGTCGGTTGCTTTTCAACCTTCATTTTCTTGGTGGCCATGGTCTTATCCACCCACTCATCGGCAGTCTTCTCATCTGCCGCCCGGGCAGCCGGGTCGCCGCATTCGAGGTCGGCCTTCTCGCGATACAGCAGATTTACGTACGCCATTGCATCGTCATAGTCGGGACGCAGCTGCAATGCTTTGTTCAGGCTGTCGAGTCCATCTTGAATGATCTGCCAATTTGCGTCCTTGAGGCTTTGGCAAACCTTCTTGTCCTTAAGCGGCTCGTCAGGCTTCAGTCCAAGCTTTGCCCTCGCCTCCATCCGCGGCTTGTAACTTTGCGTCCATGCAATAACGCCGAGGGTGTAGTACGACTCTGGATCATTCGGATCAATTTCGAGCGCCTTACGATAGTAGGCGTTGGCATCGCCGAACTTCTTCTGTTGCAGATACAGGTATGCGATTCCCTTCACGCTGGTAACGCTTTTCGGATCGCGCTGCAATACCGCCTTGAATTGATCAATAGCCTGTTCGGCTAACCGCACATTGTCAGGAGTATCCACTTCAGGGATGTAAAGCTGCGTGTACGCAGTGGCAAGATACAAGCGTGCATTTTCGAGGCCCGGATCGAGCGATACGGCATTTTGAAAATGATCAATTGCCTGCTCATAACGAGCGTTCTTATATGAGGCCACGCCCTTGTTAAGCTGATCGCGGGCTTTTAACTTGTTACACCCGGTAGCGGAAAATAGAGCGGCGCCAACCGCTATCAGCACTGCGAGTCGTTGGTTTCTGTTCGTCACGGAAGGTTCCCCCCACCAGCCAGCTCAGTGTCCACACACATCGGCCCGGGCTATACCCGGGCCACTTCTTCTTTTATGTCAAATAATCCAGCTACTGGCCGGACTCGATTTTAGCCGTGATCAGCCCGACTTTGTCAACGCCCGCCGCGTGCGCAATGTCTATTACATTGGCGACGTCCGCGAAGGGAACATTGTCATCTCCTTTTACAAACATCACTTTCTCGGCGCGGGTCTTGAAAATATCCGTCAAGCGGCTTTGCAAACTATCCCATGTAGCGTCATCCGTGTTGATCTTGAGCGTCGGTTCCTGTCCCGCGCCACGATCCACGACCGACACCACGATTGTGCGATCCGGCGTATCGTTCTTTGGCTCATCTTTCTTCGGCGGCTGCGGTACCAGCGCGTCCAATCCCTTCATCTGCGGGGGATTGATGACCATGAAGATAATAAGCAATACCAAAAGAATGTCAATAAAGGGAGTCACGTTCATACTTGCATTCGGGCCCCCGCTTGAACCACCCAGTGCCATTGACATAATTTCTATCTCCTAAATGTTCCCACTAACGGACTCGATTTTTGCCGTGATTAATCCGACTTTATCTACGCCTGAGGCATGGGCAATGTCAATCACGTTCGCAACGTCGGCGAATGGAACATTGTCATCACCTCTTACGAACATTACCTTTTCAGCTCGAGTCTTGAAAATATCTGTCAGGCGCGTTTGAAGGCTACCCCAGATAACATTATCGGTATTGATCTTGAGCGACGGTTCCTGTCCTGCCCCATGCCCAATAACCTGAACGACGATTGCTTGCACGGGATTCTGAGGCCCATCCTTCGGCGGTTGCGGAACCAAAGCATCCAGACCCTTAATCTGCGGCGGATTAATCACCATGAAGATAATAAGCAGCACCAAAAGAATGTCGATAAACGGAGTGACATTCATGTTTGCCGTTGGACCGCCGCCCGAACCAAATGCCATAGACATAATCGGTGCCCCTACTGTCCGGTCCCTGTCCCCGGCGTTCCTGTTGCGCCAGGCGCTCCCGGAGGCACACCTGGAGTGGGTTGCTTCTTCTGGTCCGTGAGCAAACCCAGTTGATCCACTCCTGCGGCACGAACGTTATCCACCACGCCTACCACCGAGATGTATTTTGCGCGAGCATCGGCGCGAACATACACTCTCTTGTCCACACGGTTCGCGATGCGATCCTTAATTTTGTCGGTGAGTTGCTCCACCTGCACCTTGTCGTTCCCGAGAAATATTTCCCCGCCACGCATCACCGCCACGATGATGGCGTCTTCCTTCTCAGCGTCGGGCATTGCTTCTGGATTATTCACCTTAGCCAGATCAACACTAACCCCGTGCTGGAGCATTGGCGTAATCACCATGAAGATAATCAGCAGCACCAACATGACGTCCACCATCGGCGTCACGTTGATGTCTGAGTTAACCTTGGCGCCTTCGTTTCTAATCGAAATTCCCATAGCCAGAGTCTCCTAAGTACTTGACTCAACCCTCCGTCAGCCATTACCGCGCTGGTCGGAACGTTGGACGTGGCGAAGGCACACGGCCAATGCCACGTCATCTTTCAGAACGCCTACGGGCGACGGGCTATTCCCCTGCGCTTGAGGAAATAGTCAATCAGTTCGCTGGACGAGTTATCCATCTCCACGTCGAAGGCTTCCACGCGTCCCGTCAAATAGTTGAACATCATGACGGCCGGAATTGCGACCAGCAAGCCGATCGCGGTGGTAACGAGTGCCTCGGCGATACCGCCGGCGACTGCGCCCAACCCGGTTGCCTTACTGGTGGACATATCCTGGAACGTGTGCAAGATTCCCATTACAGTTCCGAACAGTCCAACGAATGGCGCCGTTGACCCGATTGTCGCCAAACCGCCCAGGCCGCGTTTTAATTCGGCGTGAACAATGGCTTCTGTCCGCTCCAATGCGCGCTTCGAGGCTTCGATGGTTTCTCCGGGAATTTCGCCACTTTCCTGGTGCGCCCGGAACTCCATGAGCCCGGCGGTAACGACTTTCGCCAGGTGGCTTTTCTTGTTGCGTTCGGCGACTTTGATGGCCTCATCAATTTTGCCGTCGCGAAGTGCGCCCGCCACTGCCGGCGCAAATGACCGGGACTGCTTTCGTGCTGCGTTGAAAGCCATCCAGCGATCAATCATGACGCCGATGGACCAACCTGACATGATGAATAGAAGGATGACGACTGCCCGGGCTATCCATCCCATTGCGCGCCACAGTGAAAGCGGATCCCATTGCGGAGTTCCCGTATCTTGAAAAATCCAAGTGGCGGTCATGGTTGCATGGCTAAGAGCATGTACTGCTAAGTTTGCTACGAACATGGGATGATTTCCCTCCTCAGATTTCGTTTTGCGTCCAGATTTTCCAGCAAAATCATGCGCTAATCAAAACTCTAACCGCCCAGAGTGAAGTTCACCGTAATTTGCGTGTCCACCACGACTGGTTCACCGTTCAAAATGTAAGGCTTGTATTTCCACTGCTTAACCGCATCAATGGCCGCCGGCACGAGCATCGGGTGGCCGCTTATGACCTTCAAATCCTCGATGGAGCCGTCTTTGCTGATCACCGCCTGCAATAACACACTTCCTTGGATGCGCGCTTGCCGCGCCAGGGGTGGATAGTTCGGCTTGACGTCCCGTATCTTCAATCCTTGGGTCACGCCCTGGGACACTCGTATGCGCTGCGGAGTCGCCACTTTGGGCACGGCAACCGGCGTGGAGCTGATAATTCCTCCGATGACGCCCCCAACTTGACCCGGACCACTGCTGATGCCGCCAACTACTCCCGCAGTCATCGGCGGCGGCGCCGCATCTTCCTTAATCATTTCGATCTTCTTCGGGATCTTCGTCGGCGTCCGGAGCTGATCATTAATAATATTGGTCTGAACCTGCTTGACAATGTGGACTACGGCCGGGGGCGGCGGAGGGGGTGGTGGAGGCGGGGGCGCCACCAACGACATCATTAATTGCGACTTGGGAAGGGCCTCGGTGATTAGAAGGGGAATGAGAACCATGATTCCGATCAGTATCCCCTCGAAAATGAAAGCGACGAAACTGGCCTGTGCCCGCTTGGTCTTTAATTTACCGCCGGACTCGATTAGGCTGTCTTCAAACATACGGTTTCTCCTGCGCAACACCCATCTATATAGTTAGACACCGTCTGCTTTCCCTTTGCTCCCACTTTCGATCATGAGTGGCAGCCGGGTAGCCCCCCATTCAACTGTTCACACCAGCCTTTGTACTCTTCGCCGGACCGCCCTTTTGTCCTTTGATCGCACCAGCCGATTGCTTTTCGGTTCCACCAGAAGCCGGGCCGGCGAATCCTCTATTACGCTGCGATCGCCAATCCTGATAGGCAACCAGAATCGGCGCTGCGATCGCAATTGACGAATACGTCCCAATTAAGATGCCAATTACCAGCGCGAGGGAGAATCCGTTCAACACCTCGCCGCCGAACAAATATAAAGCCAAAACCGTCAAAAAGGTCAACCCTGCGGTCAAAATTGTCCGGCTCAGGGTCTGATTGATGCTTCGATTTACGATGTCGGAGAGTTTCTCCCGCCGCATCAACTTCAAATTCTCTCGAATTCGGTCAAAAACCACGATGGTGTCGTTATTCGAATAACCCACAAGAGTCAGGATCGCCGCGATCACAGTTAGCGAAATGTCCTTATCCAGGAGCGAAAAGGCGCCAACCGTTATCAGCGTATCGTGGAAGACGGTTATAACAGCCGCTACACCGTAAATCCATTCAAAGCGAAATGCCAGATAAATCAGCATTCCCCCCAACGAATAGACAATCGCCCAGAAAGCCTGCTTCTTTAGTTGAGATCCAACCTGGGGGCCAACAATAGCTACATTGCGTATGGCGAAGTTGGAAACGAAGAAGCCTTCCCGGACCGAATCCAACACAGCAGGATCGGCAACTCCCTTTAAATCGTCCATTGAACTTAGGACTCCGCCCTTCGTTTTGTCTTTATAGTCAATGATGGCTTGGGCTTGGGCCGCATAGCGCTGGCCGGCATCGGTGCCGGCATGAAGCGGATCTCGATCCATCAGGTAATTAGTCAAGGTCAGGTTGCTGGTATTGTTCAGGTCCTGCTTGCCTGCCGGGACATCGGTTTCCAGGGCATTGATAATTTGTATCTTGCCTTTATCGAGAGCCTGCTCACTCGTTTCCTGCAAAGCAAGATCAATCAACACTTCATTGGTACCGGTGCCGAACCTTTGAATGCGAGCGTGATGCAATCCCGCCCGATCCATGGCGGCCCGGATTGCATTATCGTCAGGCGTCTGGGCAAACTTCACCTCGACGAGGGTGCCCCCGCGGAAGTCAATGCCATAAGGAATGTGGTGCCAGAACAGCAATGAGTACAGCCCAGCCACGCTGAAAATCAGCGAGAAGGCAATGAAATACCACTTCTTGCCCAGGAAATCTATATTCGGATTGCGAAAAAATTCCACTCTGCTTTAATCCTCTTATCTCGAATCTTCTACCTTTGTCATTTCGAGCGGAGCGAGAAATCTGCTTTTCTCACTACCAGCAAACAGCAGATTCCTCATCGCTTCACTCGTCGGAATGACAACGTTTAAAATGTCGCGTCCTTAAATACTTAAAGCCTCTCCGCGCTGCTTGCGGCTTAGAATCCAATCGAAAATCACGCGGGAAACGAATACCGCTGTGAACAGGTTTGCTAACAAACCAAAGGTCAGCGTAACCGCGAAGCCTTTCACCGGGCCGGTTCCAAAGATGAAAAGAATCGCCGCCGAAATGATGGTGGTGACGTGCGTATCCACAATCGTGATCCAGGCGTGACCGAATCCCTGCTCTACGGCGGAAGGAGGCGTTTTTCCGTTTCGCAGCTCCTCCCGGATACGCTCGAAGATCAGGACATTAGAATCTACACCCATACCGACCGTCAGAATCACTCCGGCAATACCGGGCAACGTGAGGGTCGCACTACTGAAGCCGAGGAACCCAAGCAGAATCACCAAATTTAAGATCAAGCAATATCGGCATTGATGCCAGCGGCATGGTAGTAAATCAGCATGAAAATCAGCACCGCAACCATGCCGACAACTGCGGCTCTGACGCCCGCCCGAATCGAATCCGTTCCCAACGATGGCCCTACCGTGCGCTCTTCGAGATACTTGATTCCCGCCGGCAGTGCCCCCGATTTAAGGATCATGGACAGGTCTTTTGCGCTCTGCTCCGTGAAACCGCCTTCAATGGTTCCGGTATCGTTGATCTGGCTCTTGATGACCGCGTACTCCTGAACTTTATTGTCCAGCACAACCGCCAGGTATTCGCCGACGTGAGCCCCGGTGAACGTGCCAAACCTCCTGCCGCCATCGCCGGTAAGATCAAACTCCACTTCCGGTTGCCCGTTCTCAGTTCGCGTCGGCTTGGCATCGCGCAGATCCCGTCCTGTTACCGCCGAAGCGCGGGAAAGCAGATACCACTGCGGACCATTGTCGCTTTGGCTTGACCCGACACTCCGGCCCGGCAACAAAACCGCATCCGGAGGCAACACGCCGCCCTTTTCCTGCAATGCCGCCTGCTCGCTCGGATAAGGACCGCCCAATCCCAATCGCAATTCCAGCATCGCGGTGGACTGCATAATCTCTTTCACCCGCGCCGGATCGTCAACTCCGGGAAGTTGTACCAGAATTTGATAATCCCCAAGCCCATGTTCCTGAATCGTCGGTTCGGTTACCCCCAGCTGATCAATGCGGTTGCGGATCGTTCCTATCGCCTCTGTGACCGCCTGTTTTTTAAGATCAGTCAGCGCTTGCGGCTTCAGGGAAACCGTCCAGGTATTTTCCGCGCCGGATTTCAAGTCATATTCCGGCAAGCGGTCTTCCACGATAGAACGCAAATCGGAACTGTTTTCTGGCGGCGTTCCCTTAATCAAGATTTGTTCAGGATGGTTGACCGGATCAGGCTTGGTGATTTCCGTGTAGTTAATTTTGCGGGTCCGAAGATCTTCTTTCAGCCGCTCGATTGCGCTATCGGTCTCAACATTTACGGCATCGTTTACTTGGACTTGAAGAATTAAATGCGTTCCGCCTTTGAGATCCAAGCCGAGACTAATCCGGCTTTGCATCGCCGCGAGCAGCCCATGAGCCGACCAACTCTCAGGAATGCCAAAGATGCCGTATAGAAATACCAGCAGAATTACTATGATTGCTCCGAGTTTCCAGCCTAAATTCTTGTTCATGATCTGACTTCTATCCGAAATTGTTACTTGCCTGCCGCTTCTTCGGGGGTCGTCACCGACGTCACCGCAGCCCTGCTAACCTCGATTCGCAAATTGTCGGGAGGAACCCGAAGATGAATGTAGTCATCTCTGAGCGCTACAATCGTGCCTCGCACGCCCCCACTTGTCACAACCTTGTCGCCGGTCTTGAGTTCACTCAACATCTGTTGCCACTTCTTTTGCTTCCGCTGTTGCGGCATGATCAGCAGAAAATAAAAGATGCCGAATATGAAAATCAGGGGCGCAAAGCCGATCCAACTCAATCCGCCGCCAGCCTGAAACGCCAGTAAATATAAAAAACTCATGAAATCGCGATCCGTTTGTACGCCAAGAATCCGGAACTGCGCCTGCCAACTTTACGGGCCTCTGTTGTTTATCGCGGGATTCTCGCGTATTTCAGGCCGGACAACCCATTGTCTGAAGGAAAAAAGGGACGAGAGCTACGGTTTCAATTGCGACGGCTCCCCAGACAGAAAATGCGCCCCTTTCCACTGTTCATCATGATCATGTTCCCCATGATCAAGTCCAATAGAATGACGCACTGACCGCATAGTGTCAAGATAGAAACTAAGGTTGTGAATAGTATTGAGAATCTGCGCCAGAATTTCGTTGGATGCATAAAGATGCCGCAAATACGCTCGCGAGTAACGGGCGCAGGTCCGGCACCCGCATTTCGGGTCCAATGGGCCGCCATCAGAGGCATAGCGCGCCTGTTTGATGGATATTTTCCCTTCCGACGTGAAGAGCAACCCATGGCGCGCAGCCCGCGTGGGTAAAACGCAGTCCATCATGTCAACTCCCAGGTTTGCATATTCCACGATCTCTTCCGGAGTGCCGACGCCCATCAGATAGCGAGGCTTGTCTTTCGGGAGATGCTCGAGGGTCGCCTCGACAACTTCCCTGGTAAGCGCTCGCGGCTCCCCAACGCTCAGTCCGCCGATTGCGTAGCCAGGAAATCCAATCTCAATCGTGCGCTCCGCGGATTCCTTCCGTAAAGCGAGATCCATTCCGCCCTGCACAATGCCGAATAATGCCTGTGTATGCTCCGCTCGCGTAGGGGCAGGTTCCCACGGGACCTCGTGCTTGTGCTCTTCGAAATACTTCTTGCTGCGCTCAGCCCATCGCAGCGTCAGCTCCATTGAATTCCTGGCCCGCACTGGATCCGCGGGATACTCCGTGCACTCATCGAACGCCATAATAATGTCCGCGCCGAGGCCAATCTGGGCTTCCATCGCGCTCTCCGGTGAGAAAAAATGCGAAGACCCGTCCAGATGAGAACGAAACGTCACTCCCTCCTCGGATACCTTCCGCAAATCGCTAAGACTGAAAACCTGAAATCCGCCCGAGTCCGTCAGAATCGCGCGTGGCCACGACATGAACCTATGCAGGCCGCCCATCCTTCTCACCTGATCAACTCCCGGCCGCAAATAAAGATGATAGGTATTGCCAAGAAGAATCTGTACGTCAAGGTCTTCGAGAATGTCCTGCGATATGCCTTTTACCGAGGCCGCCGTGCCCACCGGCATGAAGACCGGCGTCTGCACCTCGCCGTGAGGAGTGGTCAGGCATCCCCTGCGGGCAGAACCCTTAGTTGTTTCGATGTGAAGCGTGGATGACACTCATAGAGATTGTAACAATCAGTGCTCCGGCCTTGCGTTGGCAGATATCTCCGCGTGATGAAGCGGGCAACGCCTGACTTGATCCCGATATCCGAATGCAGGGCCTAACAATAATGAGGAGTAGGAATCTTTATCGCGAAAAAGAAAATCCGGCCTGATATGTGGAAGAGCCAAATGCCCTTACTTCATTACTCCGCGCTGCGCAATTCCAATATTGTCGCGCGTGGTGTTCTTTACCAGATACATCATTTCATCGGCTTGCCGGATGATGTCGTGCGGAGACTTCGCATCGTGCGGATAAGTGGCCACGCCCATCGAGGCGCGAACGTTCAGGTTCAATCCCTCTTCTTTGCAGAACATGCTGGTACGCAAACTGTCCCGCAACCGGCGCGCCACCACGAGCGCGGAATCTTTCCCGGTCTGCGGCAACAGCACTACAAATTCATCGCCTCCATACCTGAAAGCATAATCAATCAACCGCAGCTGCGCCTTCACTAGATAGCCAATCTCAGCCAGCAGCTTGCTTCCGATCAGGTGTCCGTGAGTATCATTCACTTGCTTGAAATGATCGAGATCAATAAACACCACCGCAAATTCATACCCAAAGCGCGACGACCGGTAAACTTCCGTCTCCAAAGTCTTATACAGATGACGCGCGTTGTATAGCCCGGTGCAATCGTCCGTGATCGTCAGTTCCTGAATTTTTTCGACCGAGCGCGCATTCTCGATCGCAATCGCCGCATAATCGCAAAGCGCCTGTAGGAAAAATAATTCCTGATCGCCAAAATTCCGCATGTCCACATTCACCAACTGAATCACTCCCAGCACGCGCAACTTCGAACGCACAGGAACGCAGATGACAGAATGCGTCTCCAGCTTCGTCATCTCATCAATTCGTTTGGCAAACCGGGGGTCCGCCGCGACATCCGGAACAATCAACCTCTCGCCGTGCTTGGCCACATAACCGGCGATTCCTTCACCAACCTTAAGACGCACATCGGTCAACGACTCCGAAGCCGCCCCCACGGCAATGGCGAAGTACAATTCATTCTTCTCATGATCGAGCATGAGCAGGGACCACGTCTCGGGGCGGAAGTATTCCGCCATCTTGTCCATAATGGCTTGCAGGATGGAATCCAGGTCAAGCGACGAGGTCAGCGCCTTCGCGACGTCATGAAAAATCGTCAGCTCTTGCGACTGACGGCTAAGCTCGGCACCGGCGGCCTTGTGCATGGGGGAATCAAACCTCGAGTGTCGGGCGAAAGTGATCAAATTATATGCGCTGCACAATTCATGGGCAATCAACGATAGTAACCACCCCGTAATCTCATTGCGGAGACTCGAAACGCCCGAATTGCCAATCCCGCACCGCCAAATCGAAATAAATCGGCGATGCCATTTGTCAAATCTCCGCCCCCTCTGAGGAGAGATACGCGGCGCACAAAGCCAGTTTCCTGCGATTCCCTTCGTGTCCTTCGTGGTGAAGTGCTTTGCTGCGTCAAAGTGAACCATTCCGGGATACAAACTTGAGTTGACGATCCGGCATTCGGTTGTTATATTTGTAAAGTTCCGCTCGACATTTTGCCGCAAGCGCAGGGTGGTATATTCTGTGCGGCGGATTGTGTTGTGTTTAAGTTGAACTTCAACGTCTGCGTATTGGTTTTCGTAGACGCCCTCGCTGAAAACGTTCTGCGAATATCTTCCATCACTGGAAGGCTATGCGGAACGGTGTTGACGAAACGGAGCGCCTCTGGGCTTCTTACTTAAAGAGCAGGCTTGGCGTCACCGTCGTTAGCGTCAGTCAACGGGAAAATCCTTAAGTTTCTCGCCAGTGAATCCGGCGGGAAAGTATGGTTGGCTGATCGCCATCCAGCCCCTTTATCGGAATAAAGCAGTTGCGCGTCCACATTCGCGCGGACTGAATGTGGATGTTGGATATGCGCGCCGCAAGGAGAGTTATAAAGAGTGCCAACTTTTAATCAGCTAGTTCGCGACGGACGCAAGCGGCCGCGATACAAGACGGCGAGTCCAGCATTGCAGGGATGTCCGCAAAAACGCGGTGTTTGCACCCGTGTCTATACCCAGACGCCAAAGAAGCCGAACTCCGCGCTGCGCAAAGTCGCCCGTGTCCGCCTGACTAATGGAATTGAAGTGACGACTTACATTCCGGGCGTTGGCCACAACCTGCAAGAGCACTCAATCGTGCTTATTCGCGGAGGCCGCGTAAAAGATCTCCCCGGAGTCAGATATCACGTAGTTCGCGGCACATTGGACGCCGTTGGCGTGGCAGGCCGCAAGCAAAGCCGCTCTAAATACGGAGCGAAGAGGCCCAAAGCGTAAGACGCTGTTTCTGGCTGAAAGCTGAAAGCTGAGAGCTGACAGCTAAGAGCCGGAACTGAGAAGCTAAATGCCCCGAAAAGGATACATCGCGAAACGAAAAGTGGAAGCCGATCCGGTATACGGGTCGGATCTGGTGACAAAGTTCATCAACTCCATGATGTGGCAAGGCAAGAAAAGCACCGCCGAAGGCATCTTTTATGAGGCGTTAACCCGCGTCGCCGCGAAGGCGAACGATGAGCCTCTAAAGCTTTTTACCAAGGCGGTTGAAAACGCCAAACCGCTGCTCGAAGTGAAGACTCGTCGCGTGGGTGGCGCGAACTACCAGGTTCCCGTCGAAGTGAATGCCGACCGGCGGACGTCATTGGCAATCCGATGGCTGATTACCTACGCTCGCGGACGCGGCGAAAAAGGCATGATTGACAAGCTTAGCAACGAATTGCTGGATGCAGCCACCGGAAAAGGCGCAGCAATCAAGAAGAAAGAAGACGTACACCGAATGGCGGAAGCCAATAAGGCCTTCGCGCATTACAGATGGTAAGAATCATTGAGTATTTGGTAATCGGGTAATTGAATAATTTCAAACCCGCGATTTTGATTTTCAATTACCAAATTACCCAATTGCAAAATTACTCAATTTAAGCACCCGAGCCCCAGAAAGCAGCAGAGACACAGTGCCCAGAACAGTCCCATTAGAACGTTGCAGGAACATCGGCATCATGGCCCACATTGATGCCGGTAAGACCACTACCACGGAGCGCATCCTGTTCTATACAGGCAAAACGCACCGCATCGGAGAGGTCCACGAAGGCACTGCGACCATGGATTGGATGGAGCAGGAGCAGGAGCGCGGCATCACTATCACATCCGCCGCAACCACATGTTCCTGGCGCGATATTCGCATCAACATTATTGATACTCCCGGCCACGTTGATTTCACCGCCGAGGTCGAGCGGTCGCTGCGCGTGCTTGACGGCGCCGTTGCTGTATTCGATGCTGTTCACGGAGTTCAGCCGCAATCCGAAAAAGTCTGGCGGCAAGCTGATAAATACGGCGTTCCGCGGATTTGCTTTATCAACAAGATTGACAAGATGGGCGCGGATTTCGAGCACGCTGTGGATACCATCCGCAAGCGACTCAACGCCAAGCCAATCGCGATTCAGATTCCCATCGGCCAGGAAGATAAATTCAAGGGCGTCATTGATCTCATCGAGATGAAGTCCATCACCTGGGCCGACGACACGATTGGCGCGGAATACATCACCGGCGCGATCCCCGCCGAACTGCAAAAGAAAGCGGAAGCCTTCCACACTCAGTTAGTCGAAACCGTTGCTGAGAATGACGACGAAATTCTGCATAAGTTCCTCGAAGGCGAGACTATTTCCGCTGAGGAATTGCGGGCTTCGTTGCGTAGATCAACGATTGAATTGAAATTGTTCCCTGTAGTCGTCGGAACGGCGTTCAAGAATAAAGGTATCCAGCCGCTGCTCGACGCAGTGGTGGATTATCTTCCATCGCCGCTCGACGCTGGCGAAGTCACTGGCACAAATCCAGACAATGGCGAAACCATTGTCCGCAAGCCCGCCGACAACGAACCGTTTTCCGCCTTGGCATTCAAAATCATGGCCGATCCGTTTGTTGGCCAACTGACTTTCATCCGTGTTTATTCCGGACAGCTCAAGTCCGGCGAAGCCGTCCTCAACGCTGGCCGCGGACGCACCGAACGCATTGGCCGTCTCCTGAAAATGCACGCCAACAAGCGTGAAGACATCAACGAGATCCTTGCGGGAGACATTTGCGCTGCCGTTGGCCTCAAGAACGTCAGCACCGGCGACACCATCTGCGATGAGAAGCATCCGATCGCGCTCGAAAATATTGTGTTTGCGGTCCCGGTAATTTCCGTTGCGGTCGAGCCCAAGACCAAAGCCGATCAGGAAAAAATGGGCATGGCCCTCGGCCGCCTGGCGCAGGAAGATCCCACATTCAAGGTTCACACCGACCCTGATAGTGGACAAACCATCATTAGCGGCATGGGCGAGTTGCATCTAGAAATCATCGTTGACCGCATGATGCGCGAGTACAAAGTCGAAGCCAACGTCGGCAAGCCGCAGGTCGCCTATCGCGAGACCATCCGCAAGAAGTCGGAAGCCGAAGGCAAATACATTCGCCAGACTGGCGGGCGCGGCCAGTACGGGCACGCGAAGATTCGTCTCGAACCGCAGGCGCCAGGCATGGGCTACGAGTTCGTCAACGACATCATCGGTGGTTCGGTGCCGAAAGAATTTATCAAGCCGATTGATCAGGGAATTAAAGAAGCCATGGAAGGCGGCGTTCTCGCCGGATACGAGATGGTTGACGTCAAGGCCATCCTCTACGACGGCAGCTATCACGACGTTGATTCCAACGAAATGGCATTCAAGATCGCTGGATCAATGGCGTTCAAAGAGGCTGCGCGGAAAGCCTCGCCAGTATTGCTCGAACCGGTGATGGCGGTCGAAGTAGTGACGCCCGAAGATTATGCAGGCGTAATCATGGGCGACCTAAGCTCGCGCCGGGGACGCATCGAAGGCATGGAGCATCGTGCAGGCTCGCAGGTTATTAAAGCAATCGTGCCATTGGCGGAAATGTTTGGATACGCCACGCACATGCGCTCCAGCACCCAGGGCCGCGCCGAATACTCAATGCACTTCGCGCGCTATGAAGAAGCGCCGAGATCGGTGTCGGAAGAAATTATCGCGAAGGTACAAGGCAGCGCCGCGCCGAGGTGATCGAAGATGGCCGGGGCCGTAAATTCGCGACTTCAGTTGGCGAAGGCTTTGCGTGAATTGGCGGACGGCTCAAGCGAAGCAGCGTTGAGGGATGCGCTATCAAGATCTTATTATTCGATTTTTCACGCAGCGAATGTGTTGTTCGGCAAAGTGAGTCATAGCGACATCGCCGAGCGATTGGGCAACTTGGACGCTGAACTTGGGCCGCGAGTGGATAGGGTGCAGCAATTACGATCACTGGCAGATTACGATCCAAGGTTAGTCGAGCGAGAGTTTAAGGGAGACTTAGAACAGTTCAGATTGGATGTTAGGCAGCAGGTGGATGAAGGACTTTCAATATTTAATTGGATTTTGAGCGAGATTGAACGCAACACGTTGGGCTAGGCTGTCGATATGACCGTGGTAGATCTACAAGCGCGGATGGAGGGGCGGCTGAATCAGGCCGGGCTGCTGCCATATCTCGACAAGAGTGAGTCCCGATTCCTAGACTTGGAGGATGATTTTTTTGTCGAACTCGTGGCTTCCGATAGCACTAAGCTTCCGGAGTTTGGGCGTGTCGCCGATGCTGTGAAGTCCGAAAATCCGAGAGTCAAGACCTTAGTCAGGGCGCATTGGGAAATTGAAAATGTAGGAAATCCGGCGCAGGCCTATGACATTCCGGGAACCGGCGCTCCGCGATTTGCGGTGCTTTATCCAGTGGACCTGAAGTCAGGACAAGGGACGCAACGGGTTTGGGTAGAAGTAACTACGCTTGCGAGTATGACTTTCAAACATTACAGCCTCGACGAAAATGCTTTGGTCAGGGAGTTTGTAGCAGAACAGCTGTCAAAAGGTGGGGCCAGCTATTGGGACACCCAGCGTTTCCCGCGCCTCGAAATCAATAGTGATAGAGCTGAGTACATTGCTAGCAGAAGGCCGCGGGCTTCGCGACAATAGTTTGGATCGGAGCGTATAGAACAATGGCGAAAGAGAAATTTGATCGCAATAAGCCGCACGTGAACGTTGGCACCATTGGTCACATTGATCATGGTAAGACCACGCTTACGGCGGCCATCACCAAAGTGTTGTCGAAACATAATCCGAAGATATTGTTTCGGTCATTCGACTCGATTGACAACGCACCGGAAGAGAAAGCGCGCGGCATCACCATCGCGACGGCGCACGTCGAGTACGAGACGGCGAACCGTCACTACGCGCACGTGGACTGCCCCGGCCACGCCGACTACATCAAGAACATGATCACCGGCGCGGCGCAAATGGATGGCGCGATTCTGGTGGTCGCGGCGACCGATGGTCCCATGCCGCAAACTCGTGAGCACGTGCTCCTGGCGCGGCAGGTGGGAGTTCCCTACATCGTCGTCGCGCTGAATAAGTGCGATGCCGTAGATGATCCCGAACTGCTCGATCTGGTTGAGCTCGAAGTGCGCGAATTGCTGAAGTCATATCAATTTCCGGGCGACGATTTGCCGGTGATGCGGCTCTCCGCGCTGGGCGCGCTGAACGGCGAAGCCAAGTGGGAGAAGGCTCTTGACGACCTGATGGAAGCGGTGGACAAGAACGTTCCGCAGCCAGTGCGCGAACTCGACAAGCCGTTTCTGATGCCGATTGAAGATATTTTCTCGATCTCCGGACGCGGCACGGTGGTGACCGGCAGAATCGAACGCGGCAAAGTAAAAGTTGGCGAAGAAGTAGAAATCGTTGGCTTCCGCGAAACCAGAAAGACAGTCGTGACCGGCGTCGAAATGTTCAAGAAGCAACTCGACGAAGGCCTTGCGGGAGACAACGCTGGATTGCTGCTCCGCGGCATCGCGAAAGAAGATGTCGAGCGCGGCATGGTGCTAGCAAAGGGCGGATCAATCACTCCGCACACCAAGTTCAAGGCCGAAGTCTACATTCTCACAAAAGAAGAAGGTGGACGGCATACGCCATTCTTCAAGGGATACCGTCCGCAATTCTATCTGCGAACAACAGACGTAACTGGAGTAGCAGAATTACCAGCGGGCACAGAGATGGTGATGCCGGGAGACAACGTTAGCTTGGTAATCGAACTGATCACGCCGGTAGCGATGGAAAAAGGCTTGCGCTTCGCAATTCGCGAAGGCGGACACACTGTAGGCGCAGGCACGATTTCAGAGATCGTGCAGTAGCAACAGAGAGCTAATATCCGAGAACTGAGAACTGCTCTTAATTTTCAGGCCTCACTAGCTAAAAGCCAAAGGCTAATAGCTAGTAGCAGCACAAGCGGCTCGCACCATGCCGCAAGTTCTTTCCTTCCGGACAGCCGGAAGGGGATCGAGAGAAGAGATGATAGGAAACGAAAGAATTCGCATCCGGCTTAAAGCCTACGACTATCGCATCCTGGATCAATCCACGGGCGAAATCGTTGACACTGCCAAACGCACAGGCGCGCAAATCGCCGGCCCGATTCCATTGCCGACGATGAAAAATAAATATTGCGTCCTGCGCTCCCCACACGTTGACAAAAAGTCGCGGGAGCAATTCGAAATTCGCACTCATAAACGTTTGCTGGACATACTGGACCCAACTCCGCAAACCGTAGATGCGCTCATGAAGCTAGATCTACCGGCAGGAGTGGACGTAGAAATAAAGGCATTCGGCAAAGAGCCGCATAAGTGACGCCGGTTGCAAGGCGTCTGAGCCTTGCGGCGTCATCCTGAGTGGCTTTAGCCGCGAAGGATCTGGCGAGTAGCTTAACGGAAGTTAGCGAGAGAGAAATTATGGCAAGAGTAACCGGAATTCTCGGCAAGAAAGTCGGCATGACGCAACTGTTCGACGATCGCGGCGACGTTCATCCCGCGACCGTTCTGCAAGCCGGTCCCTGCGTAGTCACGCAGCATAAAACGCAGACTCGCGACGGATACGTTGCCGCGCAAATCGGCCTCGTCGAATTCGTAAAAGAGTCGCGCCTCACCAAGCCGATGAAAGGCCACCTCGGAAAGCACAATTTGCCGCCGGTAAAATTCGTGCGCGAGGTTCCGATTGAAGTTGATCCCAAAGAAGATCCCGCGGAAGCCAATGGGCTAAAAGCTGGAGATCGCGTGCTGGTTGACATCTTCGATGGAGAGAAGTTCGTAGACGTGGTCGGCGTAAGCAAAGGCCGAGGCTTCTCGGGAGTAGTTCGCCGCCATCATTTCAGGGGCGGTCCGAAGTCGCACGGATCAATGTTTCAGATCACTGGCTCCATCGGCTCCTCGGCATTTCCATCGCGCGTATTTAAAGGCATGCGCATGTCAGGACACATGGGCGTGGACCGCGTAACCGTTCAGAACCTTCGCCTGTTGGGCGTGGATAAAGAAGATAACTTACTCGTAGTCGAAGGCGCAGTGCCAGGCCCCAACGGCGGATACCTGATCATCACGAAAGCAAAGAAGCCGCCAAGAGAGCGTCGCGGATTCGCCGGTTCGGCCACGGTTGATCCGTTGAAGGCAGCGAAGCGTGCCGCGAAAAAAGGATAAAGGATTCGCTGGGTGGGTAGAAAGTAATTAGTAAGAGTTGTCATTCCGAGTGAAACGAGGAATCTGAAGTCCGGAAAATGCAGATTCCTCCGTGGGGTGACAAACAGATTTAAGTAATAGTAATAAAGAGAAGCATATGGCAACCATAGACATCCACGATTTAACCGGAGCGAAAGTCGGAACGCTCGATCTCGCCGACGAAATTTTCGGCGCGGTCAACGAAGATCTGCTCTGGGAAGCGGTGAAGCATTACCGCGCCGGGCAGCGCTCCGGAACGCACGCGACCAAGAATAAAAAACTGGTCTCTGGCGCCGGTAAAAAGCTCTGGAAGCAAAAAGGCACGGGACGCGCCCGCGTAGGCTCGATCCGATCGCCTTTGTGGCGGCACGGCGGCACGGTGCACGGCCCGCAACCCCATTCTCATGCGTACACGTTTCCGCGCAAGAAGTTGATGGGCGCGTTGCGTTCAGCGCTGGCCTCGAAACTGGCCGACGGCAAGCTGATTGTCGTCAACACGTTCAAGATGGACGAACCTAAGTCGAAAGCTTTCCGCGAGGCGCTCAACGCATTGAAGGTTGACGGCACCGCGTTGATCGTCGAAGTCCAGCAACACGAGAATCGCAATCTGGAACTAAGCTCGCGCAATCTGGCAGGAGTTGAACTCATCCCCGGAAACGAAGTTCATCCGTACCATTTGCTTCGTTATGACCGGGCAATATTTTCGCAGCCCGCGATCGAGAGGCTGCAAGTTTCATTGAAGAACACGTTGTCGAAGCGTCAAAAAGAAGCCGTCGAAGGCGAAGGCGAAAAACAGGAACCAAAAATAAAGAAGGCCACGCGCTCTCCGCGAAAGCGCGTCAAGCATGAAAAAGCGGCGGAGGTCGCATAGTGAAATCCGCATACCAAATTCTTCGGCGTCCGGTGATCACGGAAAAAGGGCTCGCGATAAAAGAAAATCAGAACACGCTGGTCTTCCAGGTTGCGCCAAAGGCCACCAAGACCGAGATCAAAGAAGCCGTGCAGGGAATTTTCAAAGTGAAAGTTCATTCGGTACGCACCGCAAATTTCCCCGGCAAAGAACGCCGCCGAGGAAAATTTGCAGGATACCGTCCCGACTGGAAGAAAGCGTACGTGCGATTACGAGCCGGCGAAAAGATGCCGGAGTACGCGCAGAATTTATAGGCAGTCGTTGGCCGTTCGTCGTTGGTCGTTGGCAAAACCTTCGGCAAGCGGCGCACGGACCAAGATAGAAGCAAGCAGCCAAGAGCCAACAGCTAAAAGCTAAGAGCAGATTTTATGGCAATCAAGACATACAGGCCGACAACACAAACGCTGCGTTACCGGACCACCATCGTCAATGACGACATCACGTCCACCACGCCGCACAAAGCGCTGCTCGAACCGAAGCGCCGCACTGGCGGCCGCCGCAACAGCGGCGATACCACCATGTGGCATCATGGTGGCGGACACAAGCGCCAGCTCCGCATCATTGATTTCAAGCGCGACAAGATCGGAATCCCCGCGACGGTTGCTACGATCGAATACGATCCCAACCGCTCGGCACGCATCGCGCTGCTGAATTACGCCGACGGCGACAAACGTTACATCCTTCAGCCTGAAGGCCTGAAAGTCGGACAAAAAATCGTTAGCGGTCCGGAAGCCGACATATTAGTTGGCAACGCGCTCCCGCTGAAAAACATCCCTCCCGGCACGACGATTCATAACGTCGAGTTGAAGCCGGGAAAGGGCGCGCAAATGGTGCGCTCCGCCGGCGGATCGGCTCAACTCGTCGCCAAAGAAGGCGAATATGCGCTGGTGAAGCTGCCATCAGGCGAGACGCGCAAAGTCGCCCAAGACTGCATGGCGACCATCGGACAAGTCGGCAATCTCGATCACGAAAACATCACCATCGGAAAAGCCGGCCGCAATCGCTGGCTGGGATGGCGTCCAGTCAATCGCGGAGTCTCGATGAATCCGGTTGACCATCCGCACGGCGGCGGCGAAGGAAAAACCTCCGGCGGACGGCATCCGGTTACGCCCTGGGGACAGCCGACGCGTGGTTATAAGACACGAAACAACAAGCGCACGGATGCGTTCATCGTGAGCCGTCGCGCCAAGAAATAGTCGTTGGTCGTTGGTAGTACTCAAAAGCAGATTCTTCACCGCGAAAGCGGTTCGGAATAACAAAGTTTGGAGATTTGAGCCAGAAGCTAGCAACCCGGAGCGATTTACCAAAGCTGAAAGCTGAAAGCTGAGAGCGAATTTATGGCACGTTCAACAAAAAAGGGTCCGTTCATTGACGCTTACCTGCAAACGCGGGTCGAAGGCATGAACGCGCGCAATGAGAAGAAGGTGCTGCGCACATGGTCGCGGCGCTCGACAATCATCCCCGAGATGGTAGGACACACCATCGCGGTGCACAACGGAAAGAAATTTATTCCGGTGTACATTACCGAGAATCTGGTCGGCCACAAGCTGGGAGAATTCAGTTTCACCCGCCAGTTCAAGGGACACTCAATGAGAGCGGCCACGGAAACCGCCGCAAGGCCTGCCGGAATTCCCGGCGGCCCAGGCGCATCGGCGCCCGCAGCAGCAGCGCCGGCGAAGACATAAAAAAGGCTCTTGGCTCCTAAGCCTTTAGCCCTTAGCTAAAGGCCAAAAGCTAAAAGCCAAAAGCTGAGATTAATTATGGAATTTAGAGCAGAAGCCCGATACATGCGCGTGACGCCGCAAAAGGCGCGTCTGGTGCTGGACTTAATCAAAGGCCGCCGTGTCGAAGACGCCTTGAACACGTTGATCTTCACCAAGAAGCGCGTCGCCGCGACCGTCGAGAAACTGCTGCGCTCGGCGCTCGAGAATGCGAACTACCTCAGTTCGGAAAAAAATATTGATGTAGACGTAGACCAGCTTTATGTAAAAAGCGCAGTCGCCAACGATGGGCCGCGCATGAAGCGTATCCGTCCCGCGCCCATGGGCCGCGCCTTTCGCTACGTACGCCGCATCTCGCATATCGAACTGGTTCTCGCCGAGCGCGGACGCAAAGATCATGAAGGCCTGGCCACTGTCGTCGGCGAGGAACCCGAGCATGCACAAAAAGCTCCGGCACGAAAGAAGAGCAGCGCGATCAAACATACTCACGCGAAGGCCAAAGGCAAAGCGAAGAGTGACAAAAGCAAGAACAAGAAGAAAACAGCAGCCAAGTAGCAGGAGAAAAAACTAAAAATGGGACAGAAGGTTCATCCATACGGGTTCCGCCTCGGCTATACCAAGCCCTGGAAGTCGCGGTGGTTTGTCGAACGCGATTACGACAAGCTGTTGCTTGAAGACATCAAGCTGAAAAACGAGCTCAAAGACAAGCTCAAGTCCGCGGGAGTCAGCTCGATCGAAGTCGAGCGCCCCGGCAACAAACTGCGCGTCATCATTAAAACGGCGCGCCCCGGGATCATCATTGGCCGTAAAGGCGCTGAAATTGACAAGCTGAAACTGGACGTCCAGAAGCGGACCGGCCGCGAGGTTTACATGGATATCCAGGAAGTGCACAAGCCGGAACTCGATGCGCAACTGGTGTCTGAAGCCATCGCGCTGCAACTCGAAAAGCGAGTTGGATTCCGCCGCGCCATGCGCAAGTCGGTGGACTCCGCGCTGCGTTTCGGATGCAAAGGAATCAAAGTTCGCGTCAGCGGACGTTTGAACGGAAACGAAATCGCCCGCTCCGAATGGTATTTGCAAGGACGCTTGCCGTTGCACACCTTGCGCGCCGACATTGATTACGGCTTCACCGAAGCGCGAACGACCTACGGCGTGATTGGCGTAAAGGTTTGGGTCTACAAAGGCGAAATTTTGCCGGCCGCAAAAAAGCGCGACACATTGCAGCCAGTAGGCGCATTTTAGATTCACCTGAGAACTGAGAACTGCAAGCCGAGAACTGATTTTGTTATTGCGCAAGATTTTTGGTTAGCTAAGAGCTGAGAGCAGATTTTTTATGTTAATGCCAAAAAAAGTTAAGTACCGCAAGCAGCAACGCGGACGCATGTGCGGCAAAGCCTGGCGCGGCAGCGAGTTGTCCTTCGGAGACTATGGACTTAAAGTCCTCGAGCCGGGATGGATTACCGACCGCCAAATCGAAGCCAGCCGCGTTGCCATGACTCGCTTCGTCAAGCGCGGCGGCAAAATCTGGATCCGCCTTTTTCCGGATAAGCCAGTCACCAAGAAACCTGCCGAAACCCGTATGGGAAAGGGCAAAGGCGCGCCCGACCATTGGGTGGCAGTCGTCAAGCCGGGAAAGATTTTGTTCGAGATGGAAGGCGTCACGCTGGCCGATGCCACCGAAGCAATGCGCCTGGCGTCACATAAGTTGCCGTTGCGTACAAGCTTCGTAAAGCGGCAGACGGTCGTTCATTAAAAAATAATATTGTCGTTCCGAGCGCAGCGAGGAATTTGCAGTTCAAAGTGGAATATGAAAAGCGATAAAGTACGAAATTTTACCGACGAGGAACTTCGCCATCAGGAGCACGAGCTAAACGATCAGCTCTTCAAGTTGAAGTTCCAGCTCAATATGGGGCAGACCGAAAGCCTGAAAAAAATTCGCGGACTGCGCAAGGATATTGCCCGCGTAAAAACTATTTCCCGGGAGCGTGAGCTGTCCGGCGCGGGCACAGAGGGCGGCGTCGCCACCGCAGTGGCTCCAAAGGCCGCTACTGCAAAAGCCGTCGCCACAAAAGCAAAGCGGAAAACGGAGAAGAAGTAATGGCAGAAACAAATCCAAATACGCCGGTTGCAGCCGCTGGAAGGCGCAAAGAAATCGTCGGCGAAGTCGTCTCCAACCGAATGCACAAGACCATCGTCGTTGAAGTCGTGCGCAAGAAATCGCATGCCTTTTATGGTCGCGTGGTTTCCAAAGGCAAAAAGTTCTATGCGCACGACGAAAAAAATGAAGCGCACATTGGCGATGTCGTGCGGCTCGAAGAGACTCGTCCATTGTCGAAGTTGAAACGATGGCGGTTAAAACAGATCGTTCGGAAAACTGCACTGGTGCCGGAAGTTGCAGCTGTGGCGGAAGTGGCTTCTTAAATATGCTGCTGCTGTAAGGAGACCGAATTATGGCCGTGATGATGAGAACCATGCTCGAAGTCGCCGACAACTCCGGCGCGCGCAAGCTCCAGGTAATCCTGCCCCTGGGTGGTTCCACCGGCCTGCGCGCGGGATTGGGCGATGTCGTCACCGCCAGCGTGAAAGAGGCTTCCCCGGATGGGCAGGCAAAAAAAGGTACGGTCGTTAAGGCGGTGATCGTACGTACCAGAAAAGAATACCGCCGCCGCGATGGCACATACATTCGATTCGATCAAAATGCCGGAGTCCTGATCAACGAAACTGGCGAACCGGTGGGGACTCGTGTATTCGGTCCGGTAGCAAGAGAATTACGCGAGAAGAAGTTTTTGAAAATCGTGTCGCTGGCGCCAGAAGTTATCTAGCTAGATTTTGACGTCATCCTGAGCTTGCGAAAGATCTGCCGGGTGGCGCACTAGAAGTAAGGGATCAAAAACAACATGAAGACCGTAGTCAGAAAACATATTCGAGTGGATATCCGGCACAACGACACCGTGAGAGTCATCACTGGCCGCGATAAAGGTAAAGAAGGCCGCGTGCTTCGCGTGTTCCCCGACGACGCCAAAGTGCTCGTCGAACACGTCATGCTGGTGAAGAAGCACGTTCGCCCGAATCCGCAGCGCAACATAAAAGGCGGAATCGCCGACCAGGAAAGCCGTATCGCCATATCCAACGTGCAATTGGTTTGCTCAACCTGCGGCCCGGTGCGGGTAGGGCGCGAAATTCGCGGAGACCAAAAAGTCCGGGTCTGCAAGAAATGCGGAACCACGCTTGAGGGCAAGAAATAAAAGCATTGAGTAATTGGGAAATTTTGTAATTGAGTAATTGATTTCGGATTTTCAATTGCAAAATTACCAGATTACTCAATTGCCAAATCGAGAAATACATGGCTAAAGAGAAGCAGCACAAACAGGACGATAAGAAGCAGGAGCCAAAAGCTCCCACACAGGCGCATCACAGCGCCAAAGAGACGCCCCGGCTGAAGGAACGCTTCGACAAGGAAGTCGCGCCCTCGCTGATGAAGGAACTTGAGCGCAAGAACCCCATGGCGGTGCCGCATCTGCACAAAATCGTAGTCAACATGGGGGTCGGCGATGCCACGCAAAACGCCAAGATCCTCGATCCGGCAATGAATGAATTGACCCAGATCACCGGGCAGCGCCCAGTTCTCACCCGCGCCAAGAAATCCATCGCAGCTTTCAAGGTCCGCGAAGGTCAGGCCATTGGCGCCATGGTGACTCTACGCGGTGATCGCATGTATGAATTCTTCGATCGCCTGGTGAGCATGGTGCTGCCGCGAGTTCGAGACTTTCGTGGAGTCTCGACCAAGTCGTTTGACGGGCGCGGAAACTACACTCTTGGTCTTCGCGATCAATTAATTTTCCCGGAAATTGACTACGCAAAAGTGGATAAACAAAAAGGCATGAATGTCACCATCGTGACCACCGCTCGAAACGACGACGAAGCCCGGGCATTATTGCGGCATTTAGGAATGCCGTTCCGTGCGTGATTCTTAAAGCTAGTTACACAAGGATTCGATGACTACTGCAAAACGAGTTAAGGACGCTAAGATTCAGAAGAAGTTCGACGATGCGCGCGGCAGCAAAGCCGAAAGGCCCAAGTTTTCCACGCGCAAACATAACCGCTGCAAGCTGTGCGGACGGCCACGAGCCTATCTGCGCAAGTTTGGTCTTTGCCGCCTGTGTTTTCGGGGGCTGGCATTGAAAGGCGAAATTCCAGGCGTTTCAAAATCGTCCTGGTAATGAGTGGGAAGTACACAAGCAGCCGCTGAAAACCGGCGGCTGAGGAGAAGCAAAGCAATGAGGTTGACCGATCCGGTCGCAGACATGTTGACGCGCATTCGCAATGCGATTAGCGCACGCCACCAGAAAGTGGATATTCCCGCTTCCAAGCTGAAGCTGGAAATTGCCCGCATCCTGAAAGAAGAAGGATACGTCGCCAATTTCAAAGCTACAGAAGAAGATGGCCACAAGGTTTTGCGCGTTTACCTGAAATACGGCAACAACAACGAGGCCGCGATTTCGAACGTTGCCCGCGTCTCCCGGCCCGGTTGCCGCGTGTACGTGCGCCGTACCGAAATTCCGCGCGTCCTTGGCGGTATGGGCATCAACATTTTGACCACGCCGCAAGGCGTAATGACGGGGCGCCAGGCCCGCAAGCAAGGCTTGGGCGGCGAGTTGCTCTGCGAAGTTTGGTGAGGAAAGCTGTCAGCTATCAGCCGTCAGCTTTCAGCTAAGGTCAAGTACTGTAGAAATTAGATTTTTTAAGCTGAAGGCTGAGAGCTGACAGCTGAAAGCGATTTAGATCTTATGTCCAGAATTGGAAAAAAGCCGATTCCCCTCCCCAAAGGAGTGACGGTAAAAATCGAAGGCAATACTGTTGCCGTTCAGGGACCCAAAGGCAAGCTCGATACCTCATTGCCCGCGGGCATTAAGATCGAGCAACAGGATGGCCATCTTGTCGCCATCCGCGAGAATGATTCGCAAGCTGCCGTCCACGGCCTCGCCCGTGCTCTCGTCAACAATGCCGTCGAAGGCGTAACCAAAGGCTGGACGCGTGATTTGGAAATTGTCGGCATCGGCTATCGCGCTGAGATGAAGGGCAAAGGAACCGTCGTGTTTACCTTGGGCTACTCTCATCCCATCGAGTATCCGCTTCCCTCCGGAATCGAGGCGACGGTAGATCCCAAGCAAACGAAATTATCCGTCACCGGAATTGACCGCCAAAAAGTCGGTCAGGTCGCGGCGGAAATGCGCAGCCTTCGTCCGCCCGATCCTTACAAAAATAAAGGCGTCCGCTATTCCGGAGAACGCCTGAAAAAGAAAGTAGGCAAGACCGGAGCGAAATAAACCGTCGTTGGCCGTTGGCCGAGCGTCGTAGGCCAACCTCGGATGGTTTAGCCGACGACCAACGACCAACGACGAAGGACCAACGACGTAGTTAACCAAGGACAGATTTTATGCTGACAATATCATCCAAAAACGCGAACCGCCGGCACGTGCATGAGCGAATCCGCAAAAAGATTCTCGGCACCGCTGGCCGCCCCAGGCTGAATGTCTATCGTTCGCTGAATCATGTTTACGTTCAGCTCATTGACGACACGCAGGGTACGACGCTTCTCGCGGCCCACTCGGCCGAGGGCAAGAAGGGCGAACGCAAGACCGGAGGCAATCTCGCCGCAGCCAAGGAAGTGGGCAAATTGATTGCCGAGCGCGCCCAGGCTAAGGGGATTAAGGAAGTCGTATTTGATCGCGGCGGTTACATTTATCACGGACGCGTAAAAGCCCTGGCCGATGCCGCCCGCGAAGCAGGATTGAAGTTCTAACATTGAGTAATTTTGTAATCGGGCAATTTAGTAATTGAAAAACATTGCTTTTGACGTTCAATTACCAAATTACTCAATTACCCAATTGCCAAATTAAGATTACCCAATTATCAAATTAAGGAATAGATGCCAACTATCATTAAGAAGCTCGACGCGAACGCCTACCAGCTGAAAGATCAGGTAGTCTCCATCAACCGCGTCACCAAAGTCGTCAAGGGTGGCAAGAACATGTCCTTTGCCGCCTTAGTCGTCGTGGGAGATCCCAGCGCTGCCGTCGTGGGATACGGCTCCGGAAAAGCCAAGGAAGTTCCGCAGGCAATCCGCAAAGGAATCGAATCGGCGAAGAAAAATCTGATTAAGATCAACCTTACGCAGACGACCATCCCTCATTTGGTTCTCGGCCGCTACGGATCAGGCAAAGTTCTCCTCAAGCCCGCTCCCGAAGGAACCGGCGTAATCGCCGGTGGTGCTGTGCGCGCCGTCATGACCTCCGTAGGCGTTCAAAACGTTCTGACAAAATCCATCGGAACCACCAATCCGCACAACGTAATCAAGGCGACCTTCGATGCCCTGAAGCACCTAAAGAGCAAGGCAGACGTCGCCGCCATGCGCGGTAAAACGGTGGAGGAGTTGAATTAATGGCGCGCGCATTAGCGGCAAAACCAAAAACAAGAGCAGCAGGAAAACTGCACCTGAAATGGGTGCGCTCCGCCATTTGCGCCCCATTCCAACAAAAACGGGTAGTCAAAGGACTGGGATTCACCCGACTCAATCAGGTGATCGAGCGCCCAGACAATCCGGCAATCCGCGGAATGGTGGCAAAAGTTCCTCATTTAGTGGAAATTTTGAAGTGAAGCTATCAGCCCTCAGCTCTCAGCCGTCAGCTAAATCCAAGCTGATGGCGAAAAGCTGAAAGCTGATAGCTGAAAGCTGACAGCTGATTATGAATCTTTCGAACATACGAGCCCCCAAAAAGGCCAACGAAAAAAAGAAACGCGTCGGGCGCGGCATGGGTTCCGGCATGGGCAAAACCTCCGCTCGCGGACACAAAGGCCAGCGCTCGCGCAGCGGTTCGCGCATGATGCGCGGGTTCGAGGGCGGCCAGATGCCTCTCCACCGCCGCATGCCCAAACGCGGATTCACCAATATTTTCCGCAAGGAATTCAATGTCGTGAACCTGGAAAAACTCATCGCCCTCGGCGAGACCACCATCACTCCCGCAGTGCTTCGCAAAGCCGGCATCATCAGCACTAAGCATCCGGTAAAAATCCTCGGCGACGGCGAACTCACCACCGCCATCACCGTACATGCGCACAAGTTTTCCAAGTCGGCTCAGGATAAAATCACCAAAGCTGGCGGCACCTTCGAGGTCTTGCAGTAATGCTCGAGAAATTCACCAATATTTTTCGTATTCCCGATTTGCGCAAGCGCATCCTCTTCACCCTTGCGCTTCTCGCCGTATACCGTCTTGGCGGGCACATTCCCACGCCCGGCGTGGATGCCAACAAGCTCCAGCAATTCTTCGAATCGAATCGCGGCACATTCCTCGGCTTCGTGGACCTATTCTCCGGCGGCCAGTTGCGGCGTTTGACGATTTTCGCTCTGGGCATCATGCCGTACATCACGGCCTCCATCATTTTGCAATTGCTTACCGTGGTTTACGAGCCACTCGCCAAGCTGCAAAAAGAAGGCGAACTCGGACGCAAAAAAATCACTCAATGGACCCGCTATCTCACCGTCATGCTAAGCGCGGTCCAGTCTTTCGGCATCGCCATCAGCCTCGAAAAAGGTCAGGGGTTCGTCTTGAATCCCGGCGTTGGATTTATTCTGATGACCATGCTGACCCTTACCACCGGCAGCGCATTCATCATGTGGCTCGGCGAACAAATCACCGAGCGCGGCATCGGCAACGGTATGTCTCTGCTCATCTTCGCGGGCATCGTCGTCGGCCTCCCGCGCGGCGTCGCCGATCTCTATGACAAGGCCGCCACCCAGGCTTGGGGACCTTTTACCCCTTTCGCGATCCTCATGTTGATCGCCGTCATGGTCGTCGTAGTCGCGTTCATCGTTTACGTCGAGCGCAGTGAGCGGCGCATTCCCGTGCAATACGCCAAACGCGTCGTCGGAAGAAAAGTCATGGGCGGTCAATCCACCCACCTCCCTCTGCGCGTCAACGCTGGCGGCGTGATGCCGGTAATCTTTGCCTCTTCCATCCTGACCATGCCGCAGATGATCGGTGCGGGCTTTAGGAACAATCGCTACTTCGGCAACTTGATTCACGCCATGGGATGGGGCGAACCGCTTTACACCCTGCTCTACGCCGTCGGCATCATATTTTTCGCGTACTTCTACGTTTCCATCGTTTTCAATCCCAACGAAGTCGCCGACAACATGCGGAAGTACGGGGGCTTCATCCCCGGCATTCGTCCCGGCAAGCGCACCGCCGACAACATCAACGAAATTTTGACTCGCATCACTCTCGTCGGCGCGCTTTATCTCATCATCATTTCATTCATTCCGGAATGGATGATCGCCGGCATCCACCTGAATCATCTCCCGGGTGCTTTGGGCGCTTTCTTTGAACGCCTTCCGACATGGATGACCAACGGTTTGGGCGTAAGCTTTTACTTCGGCGGCACATCTCTATTGATCGTTGTCGGCGTGGCAATGGACACCGTCACACAGGTGGAAGCGCAACTGATCATGCGCCATTACGACGGCTTCACCCCGCGCAGTGGCCGAATTCGCGGACGCCGCACCTGGTAGAGATTTAGCTTTTCGATAGAGCGGCGGGCGTCCTCGCGAGCCTGCCCTGAGCGTAGTCGAAGGGTCGGCGATGCAGTAAGCAAGGCAAGATTGGAATGGAGACAGCCCGGAGCGAGTTCGATGGCAGAAGAAGTATTGCGCAACATCGGACCGATTGTCCTGCTTGGCCCGCCCGGTGCGGGCAAGGGTACTCAGTCCAAGCGGCTGTCTGATCGCTACGGCATTCCGCAGATTTCTACCGGAGATCTTCTCCGCGAGAATGTGCAGCGTGGCACGGATTTGGGACAAAAGGCCGAAGCCCAGATGGCGCGGGGAGATCTAGTCCCCGACAATCTGGTGTGCGATATGGTGGCGTGGCGGCTGCGGGACCAGGATTGCGAGCGGGGATTTATCCTCGACGGTTTTCCCCGCACCGCAACCCAAGCGGCATGGCTCGACGCTTTTTTGAAGCATCAGTTCCTTGAAAATCCGAAGCGTCACATGTGTTCGCCAATTGTCGTGCGGTTTGACGTGGATTATAATAAGCTATCGCTCCGGCTTACTGGACGTAGGACTTGTCCTTCCTGTGGCCGAATTTATAACGTCCACCTCCAGCCACCTCTGGTTGACGAAATTTGCGACGTTGACGGCACTCCGCTGATCATTCGTGATGACGACCGCCACGAAGTGATCCGCGAGCGCCTGGCAACTTATGATCGCCAAACTATGCCGGTGGCGGCGTATTACGAGCGGCAACGCCGTCTGATTTCCGTGAATGCCGATCAGCCGGTGGACGATGTCACCGCACAGCTTTTTCAGGAGATCGAAAGCCACGCGGCAGCGCCTGCAACCGGCGACTGAAGGGAACGAGTTCTTGAATTTACTGTCATCTCGACCGAAGCGAAGCGCAGTGGAGAGACCTGTTTTTAGAGCAGCAAGGAGTGATAGCTTTTGGCTTCGGCGGGGCCAGAGTTTGAAATGGTTTAGCCAAAAGCCAGGAGCTAAAAGCTAAAAGCCCTATGGCAATTGTTTGCAAATCCGCGGCCGAGATTGACAAGATGCGCCAAAGCGGCCACATCGTCCGCGAGGTCCTCGATGCCGTCGCGCGCGTCTGGTAGCTCCCGGCGTGACGACCATGGATCTGGAACGCGCGGCGGAGCAGAAGATCAAAGAACTCGGCGCCAAGCCGGCCTTCAAGGGATACTACGATTATCCCTGCGTGCTTTGCACTTCCGTGAACGACGAGATTGTCCACGGTATTCCCTCTGAAAAGCGGGAACTGAAAGCCGGCGACATTGTTTCAATTGATTGTGGAGTGGTCCTCGACGGCTACTACGGGGATGCTGCAATCACAGTACCCGTAGACGGTTCTTTGAAGCCGGAGATTGAAAAGTTGCTCAAAGTTACCGAGGCCTCCCTATATAAAGGGATCGAGCAGGCTCGCGTCGGGAACGCGGTAGGAGACGTAGGCGCGGCGGTTCAGGAATACGTCGAAGCCAACGGATTTAGCGTGGTCCGCGAGTTCGTCGGCCACGGCATTGGCACCAAGTTGCACGAAGAGCCGCAGGTTCCGAATTATGGCGCCAGAGGACAAGGACCACGCCTGCGCGAAGGCATGGTGCTCGCAATCGAGCCAATGGTAAATTTCGGTGAGCCCGGCACGCGCGTATTGAGCGACAAATGGACGGCAGTTACGGCAGACGGCAGTTGCAGCGCCCATTTCGAACACTGCGTCGCAGTAACACGCGACGGCCCGATGATTTTGACGCAGTAAGCTGTCAGCCGTCAGCTTTCAGCTGTCAGTTTTCCGCGAAAGGCCGTTCTCATGCATTTGGGCAGCGGTTTTACAGCGTGCGCATGGAGTGAAACGTTCTTAGCTGAAAGCTGAAAGCTGTTCTTAAGGAGCTAATGAGTAAAGAAGACGCGATTGAAGTCATGGCCACGGTAGTGGAACCACTGCCCAATGCCATGTTCAAAGTAGAGCTTGAAAATAAGCATCAAGTACTGGCCCACGTCTCCGGCAAAATGCGAAAAAATTTCATTCGCATTCTCCCGGCGACAAAGTAGCCGTAGAGCTCTCGCCATACGACCTGAATCGCGGCAGAATCGTATACCGTTACAAATAACGCGTAGGGACAGCCGCCTGGAGCCTGCCCTGAGCGTAGCCGAAGGAGCTGTCGGGTCGAGCAAAGCTCGACAGGCACTTGGCCAACGACCAACGACGAACGACCAAGGACGGGTTTATGAAAGTACGAGCATCCGTAAAAAAGATTTGCGATAAATGCAAGGTCATCCACCGCAAGGGAGTAGTCCGGGTGATCTGCGAAAATTCCAAACACAAGCAGCGTCAAGGATAAAGCGGCTAAAGGCCAAGAGCTGAAGGCCAAAAGCCGGGCATAAAGCCGGCATCAGGAGGCATCGAAATATGGCACGTATCGCAGGCGTTGATCTTCCGCGCAACAAGCACGTGGACATCGCGCTCACTTACATCTACGGCATCGGCAACCCGCGCTCCGCAAAGATTCTCAAGCAGGCGAATGTCGAGCCTATGAAGAAAGTTCAAGATCTCGGCGAAGATGAAGTGAACCGCATCCGCCAGGTCATCGAATCCGAAGGCATGGTCGAAGGCGACCTCCGCAAAGATATTACGATGAACATCAAGCGGCTCATCGAAATCGGCTCCTATCGCGGATACCGCCATCGCCGCAACCTTCCAGTTCGCGGACAACGCACTCACACCAACGCGCGCACCCGAAAAGGCCCGCGCAAAGGAACAATAGCGCAGAAAAAGAAGGCAGCAGCAAAAACATAGAAGGCCGTCGTTGGTCCTGGGTCTTGGTCGTTGGCAAAGACCGCGAACCTGGGATTTTACCAACGACCAACGACGAACGACCAAGGACGGGCTATGGCAAAACCAGTAGCGGCAGCGGCAACCCCGGGCACCCCGGAAAAAAAGGGCAAGAAAAAGACGTTCAAAAAGAAAGAGCGCAAGCATGTCACGCACGGCATCGCGCACATTCAGGCCTCTTTCAATAACACGATAGTGACCATCGCCGATCAGTCCGGCAATGTCCTTTCCTGGAAGAGCTCCGGCTCCCTCGGCTTTCGCGGATCGCGCAAAGGCACGCCCTTCGCAGCCCAGCAGGCAGCCTCGAACGCCGCCAGCATGGCTCGCGATCACGGCGTCCGCAGCGTCGAAGTCCGAGTCAGCGGCCCCGGTTCGGGACGCGAATCCGCGATCCGCGCCCTCGCCGCCGCCGGCATAGAAGTACGCAACATTAAAGATTCCACTCCCATTCCGCACAATGGCTGCCGTCCGCCAAAGCGCCGAAGAGTGTAGGAAACCGTCGTTGGTCCTTGGCCGTTCGTCGTTGGCCAAAGCGAAATATCGCAAGACTTAGCAAGGTTTCAGCCAACGACCAACGACGCACGACCAACGACTGTAACTGAGTCCGGGACAAGGGTTGAAGCCATACCCGTAAACCGGTCATCTAATAAAGGAGAACAAATTGGCACGTTATACCGATCCCGTCTGTCGTCTATGCCGCCGCGAGGGAATGAAACTATTCCTCAAAGGCACTCGATGTTTTTCCGATAAATGCGCCATCGAAAAGCGTAACTTCGCTCCCGGTCAGCACGGAAAAGACCGCAAAGCGAAAATTGTCGGATACGGCCTCCAACTGCGCGAGAAGCAAAAAACCAAGCGCATGTATTTCACCCAGGAAGGCCAGTTCCGCAATTACTTTGAGAAGGCTGCCCGCTCCCGGGGCGTCACCGGCGAAATCCTTCTCCAACAACTCGAGCGGCGCCTCGACAACATCGTTTACCGCCTTGGCTTCGGAATTTCTCGCCGCCAGGCCCGGCAGCTGGTTCGCCATGGCCACGTCCATGTGGATGGACGCAAGGTAAACATTCCGTCCTACGAAGTTAGCGTAGGCGAGGAAATCTCAATCCGCGAAGCCAGCCGCAAGCTGACTATCCTGGAAATAGCGAAAGAATTTGCCAGTCATCAAAATCCGGTAAATTGGCTGGACGTGAATCGCGACAACTACAGCGGAAAAATACTTTCCCTGCCGAAGCGCGAAGACATCAATCTGCCGGTCAACGAGCAGTTGATCGTAGAGTTGTACAGTAAGTAAAAACGTCGTTGGTCCCGGGTCGTTGGCCAACGGCTCCAGGATTTTGCCAACGACCAAAGACGAACGGCCAACGACGGTTTTCCCGGTCCTCAAACTCGAGCCAGCAAAGCCTTCCCGGCGCCAGACCTGAATAGGACCACTCAGGGAGCCAGGACGAGCCAAATGGCCGAAGGAGAATAACAAATGTTGTGGAAAGGTTTTCAAAAACCCAAGCGTCTCGCAGTTGACACTTCAACCCTAACCGATCGCTACGGAATTTTCTGGGCGCAACCCTTCGAGCGCGGATTCGGCACCACCGTCGGCAACGCCTTGCGCCGCGTTCTGCTCTCCTCCATCGAAGGCGCGGCAATTACCGCGGTTAAGATTGAAGGCGTGATGCACGAGTTCCAGTCCATCCCTGGCGTCGTCGAAGATGCGACTGACATCATCCTTAACCTCAAACAAGTCCCATTCAAGTTGAGCGGAGATGCGCCCAAGGCCATCTACCTTCGCGCCGATCAGCCCGGCGTCGTCACCTCCGGAATGATCGAAGCCGATTCCGACGTCGAAGTCCTCGATAAAGACGTTTACATCGCGACCGTAAGCGAAGGCGGCAAGCTCGATATGGAAATGCGTCTCAAGCGAGGACGCGGCTACGTCTCCGCCGACAAAAACTTCGACGAAGACCTCGGAATCGGATTCATTCCCATTGATTCCGTTCACAGCCCGGTTCGCAAGTGCAACTACACCGTCGAAGCCGCGCGGCTCGGACAAATCACCGACTACGATAAGCTGACTCTCGAAGTGTGGACTAACGGCTCTATCCTGCCGGCCGATTCCATCGGCCTCGCAGCGAAGCTGCTGAAAGACCACATGAACATCTTCATCAACTTTGAAGAAGACATCGAGACCTCAAGCTCCAGCGAAGAGCGCAAGCCCGAAATCAAGAACGAAAATCTCAATCGCTCCGTCGAAGAACTTGAGCTTTCCGTGCGCAGCTACAATTGCCTGAAGAATGCCAACATCCAAAGCATCGGAGAACTCGTTCAAAAGACCGAAGCCGAAATGCTGAAAACCAAAAATTTCGGACGCAAGTCTTTGAATGAAATCAAAGAAATTCTCGGCACCATGGGCCTAAGTCTGGGCATGAAGATTGACGAACAGGGCAATGCCGTACCCGGCCCAACGTCAAATCAGATTCTCCCAGCCTCGGCCTACGGAGACAGCGATCTATAACCTTGAATGATCTATAAACTTGAACAATGGAGAGACGGGCGTTCCCGCCCGTCATTCCTGAGAACTAAGGACAATATCCTGAGAACTGATATTTGTTCGCGTTCGCCGGCCGAGCCCAGCGCATAAGCCCTGGGTAGTACCCAAGAACAGAAACACCGGAGCCCCAACATGCGCCACAAAGTAGCCGGATACAAACTAGGACGCAATACCAGCCACCGCCGATCGTTACTTCGTAACCTCGTCACCTCGATCATCCTCGAGGAACGCATCGAAACGACCTTGCCCAAGGCCAAAGCCATGCGCCCTATCGTCGAAAAGATGATCACGCTCGGCAAGCGCGGAGATCTCTCCGCCCGCCGCCAAGCCCTCGCCTACCTGATGACCAGCGCCGCCGTAGATAAATTGTTCGACGTCGTCGGCCCCCGCTTCGGTGACCGCGAAGGCGGATACCTCCGCATCATCCACACCGGCTGGCAAAAGGGAGACGGCGCCGACAAAGCTATCATCGGACTTCTCGGCAGCGAAAAGCTGCAAGAAGAAAAGAAAGAGAAGCGCGCCGAACTCCGCAACAAACGCGCCGAAGAAACCAAGCGCGCCATGGAAGAGGCCGAAGCCAAAGGCGGAGTCGAACATCCCACCGACCACGCCGAAGGCGCCGACAAAATCCCCGAGGAAAAAGAAAAATAAATCTTCGCCGGTTCTGGTTGCGGGTCAGGCTAATTGTCTTCCTGAGGGAGCGTCCTTCTTCGCTTGCGAAGAAGGACCGAGTCGAAGGATCCCTATCCCTGAAATGACTTCCGGTTATAGGGGTGCTTCGACTCATTGAGCTTCCGCAAGCGGAAGCTCAACCTCGCTCAGCATGACAATTGCTCATCCACCCGCGCCCTTCCCCCGCAGCAAATGCCATGCTTCTTCATAAGCCTTATACTTCGACTTCTTAAGCTGCGGATAAAGCGCCACACTCCCCATTCCTCGCAACTTCCCCGCCGGAATGATGTACCACAAATCCTTCGGTATCAGATACACCGCCAAATAATCGAACGCGTCTCCCACATACGGCCCGTTACTCCCCCGCACCGAGCACGAATACCCTCCGCGGTCCACGAACATCGTGGACTTCACCTGCACCCGCCAGCACCTCGCTCCATGCTCCGCCACAAAGTCATACCTCGCCATCTCCCCAAACGGCTTGCTGACTTGCAGTCCCTCCTCCGCCGCCCGCGCCATAAACCGCAACTCCGCCCACTCTCCCCGCCGCTTCGCATGCTTGATCTTCGCGCCCCTGTTTTTCATCGCCCCGAGTTTTTTCATCGCACCCAATCTTTCATCGCCCGTATTACCCCCAATAAAAAACGCGGCCCCGAAAGGAGCCGCGCGTCTGGGAAAAAATCCCTATACTTCAAGCATAGCAGTTTGCAGGGGGTAAATGCGCCACGGTTTCCGCAATTATATTTCCGGTAGTTTCAGCAACTTAACTACAAACTGCCCCAATTTGCCTATTGACAAGAATTCGGCAATTCGCCCAAAAACCGCAAGGTCGCATGTCACCGTGCGGAACAGGTCAGGCACTGGTCCTTCGACTCCGCCCCCCGTTCTCCTTTCCTTTCCCTCGCACTCCGATTAGAATTCCTCTTCCCCGGGAATAGCGCAATCCAGCAAGCCACAAATAATTAAGAAGTAAGGAGCCACATGCCGCGAGGCAAGTCCTCTGGCGCGCAAGCCGCCAAAGCGTCCAATTGACCGCTATGAGCATACCGGCAAGCAGCGCATCAACAATCCGCCGGTAGGATTGGTTACGCTCGAAACCGATCCGCCGCTGCCTACCCACCGCACATATTCATACGCTCAGCCCGTCCCTTCCGTGCCTTCGTGAAACCCGGACAGGCTTTGGATTACGATCCTCACCTCGATCCCCAACTCGTTTGGGCGGGCAAAAAGGAACACACATCTTTTGAGGTGCCGACGGTTTCGCTGCACGTGCACGAGCGCATCGATCCCCGCACCATCATCGACGCGGTGCGCAAGCGCAACGGCAACGGATCAGCCGTGCAGCCATCTTTATTCGAGCGCCGCGAAGAGAATCCGCCGCTGCGCGAGGCCATTGACTTCTATCGCCACGCCCACGGCTGGTCGAATCGCCTCATCGCCGGAGACTCCCTGCTGGTGATGAACTCCCTGCTCGAAAAAGAGGGCATGGCAGGCCAGGTGCAAATGGTCTACATAGACCCGCCCTATGGGATTAAGTACGGATCGAACTTTCAGCCGTTCGTGAACAAGCGCGATGTGAAAGATGGAAAGGATGAGGATCTGACGCAAGAGCCGGAGATGATGCGGGCCTTTCGTGAACTTGGGAACTTGGGAATTCATTCATATCTGACATATCTGCGGGATCGATTACTTCTCGCGAAGGAACTATTGCACTGACTCAGGATCATGTTTCGTTCAGATCAGTGAACAGAATATCCATCACGTGCGAGAGTTAATGGACGATGTGTTTGGGCCCTCTAACTTCGTAAGTTATCATTTACTAACACCACGGCGGGCGGATTCACGAGTACAACGCTTAGCAGGCGGGCGATTTTCTGCTCTGGTACGCGAAAGAACATTGGCCAAGTGAAGTACCGGCCACTCTTTACACTCAAAAGATTCGGAACCGCAGAAGTGGCAATCAAAGTACGATCGGATCGAACTTGCGGATGGAGCGAAACGCCCCCTGCCGCCAGAAGAGAAATCTGGAAACTCCACTGCTCCCGAATTCCTCACATCTTTCGCTACGACAACCTTATGTCGTCGAGAAGGTGCAGGCAGAACACAACGGTCCCGTACGAGTTTATGGGACAAAAGTACCATCCGGGGCCAAATAACAACTGGAAGACGTCGGTTCGATGGCATGAACCGGCTCGCCATTGCGGGACGACTCGAGTCCACCTCGAAGGAAAGCTGGTTTACATTCGTTATTTCGACGACTTCCCGGCGGTATCGCTTACGAATATGTGGGCTGATATCGGCGGAGCAGGTTCGATGCCGACCTAAGGTGTTCGTAGTTCAAACGACTCCGTGTAACAGCGTTGCCTCCTCATGACGACCGACCCCGGCGACCTCGTTCTCGATCCCACATGCGGCTCCGGAACCACCGCCTACGTCGCCGAGCAGTGGGGACGCCGCTGGATCACCTGCGACACCTCCCGCGTCGCCGCCACGCTGGCCAAGCAGCGGCTCATGTCTGCCGACTTCGATTACTACGAGCTCGCGCATCCCGACGAAGGCGTCGGCAGCGGATTCCGCTATAAAACTGTTCCTCACGTAACCCTGAAATCCATCGCCAACAATCCCGAGATTCGCGAAGGCATGACCCGCGAGCAGATTGACGCGGCTATAGCCCGCTACGCCGAACAAGAAACGCTTTACGATCAGCCGTACAGGACAAAGCCGAGTAAGAGTAACCGGCCCGTTCACGTTGGAAGCCGTTCCCGCCCCACAGTAAAATCGCTGGATGACATTCAGGTAGGCAACACCCAGGTAGGCAACACCGCGGGTGCCCCACCTTGTCGCGTTCTTTGCGACAGGGTGGGGACGTTGACTTTGAACCCGACGCCTCCATAGCCCGCTCCGGCCCGACCCTTCGGCACACCGAATGGCGCGACGAACTCCTCAAAACCGGACTGCGCGGCAAAGGCGGACACCAAATTGATTTCTCCCGCGTCGAACCGCTCGCCGGTACCCGCTGGCTGCACGCCGACGCCGAAACCAAAGGCAAAGTCGCCGAGCGCGTCGTCATCTCCTTCGGCCCCGAACACAGCCTGCTGCAATCCGCCCAAGTCGAACAAGCATGGAAAGAAGCGCGAACCCTGATTCCGCAGGCCCGCGATGATCGTCTTCGCCGCCTTCGAATTCGATCCTCAGGCCGCCAAAGACATTGACGGCCTCAGCAAAGAAAAAACCGGCATGACATTTCTAACCGCGCAAATGAATGCCGACCTGCTCACGGAAGACCTGAAAAAGAAACGCGCCTCCAACCAGAGCTTCTGGCTCGTAGGACGCCCCGACGTTGACCTTCGCCAGATCACCGAAGGCGATCACAAAGGCAAATGGCAGGTCGAAGTCCGCGGCTTCGATTACTACAACACCCGCACCGGCACCATCGAGTCAGGAGATACATCGCGAATCGCCATGTGGCTATTCGATCCCGACTACGACGGACGCAGCCTCTTCCCCGCCAGGTGTTTTTCCCCATGGCAGATGACGACGGCGGCTGGGCGCGGCTAGCGCGAAACCTAAAAGCCGAAATAGATCCCGAGTTGATAGAAGCCTATCGCGGGACCGTCTCTTTGCCGTTCGAAGCCGGTCCGCATAAACAGGCAGCCGTCAAAGTAATCGATGATCGGGGAATCGAAAGCCTGAAAGTCGTGGACATAAAGTGAACCCAAAAACACACTGTCATCCAGAGCGCAGCGTAACGATTCGCTTGCGAATCATTACGCGGAGTCGAAGGACCCCGGTGAAGCGTGTAGCGCCCCTTGACGCGTCAGGGAATTCTCACAATGCTGCTTGGGTAGAATGCCTCGCAGCGCCGGTTTTGCTCCAGGCGAACAAGGGGCCTTTCGACTCCACGAGAATTTCGCTTCGCGAAGTTCTCGCTCCGCTCAAAGCCTGCCCTGAGCCTGCCGAAGGGATGACATTGAGATAGAGATCATGAAAGAGCACCAATACTTCACATACATCGTGTGCAGCCGCTCTGGAACTTTATATATCGGCATGACCAACAATATTTACCGGCGCACTCTAGAGCACAAACAAAGAGAGATCCAAGGCTTCAGCGCAAAATATCATTGCGACCGGCTTGTGTACTACGAAAGCTACGACGACGTACACAAAGCCATCGGACGAGAAAAGCAACTAAAGGGCTGGAGTCGCGCAAAGAAAATTGCGCTCATCGAATCCAGAAATCCACGGTGGCAAGACATTGCGGAGAAATGGGGAGCAGAAATGCTGTTCGCAGGGCAGCCGATTAAGAGCAGAACGTGAGCGTGACCTACCCAAACGCTGTCATCCAGAGCGGAGTGTGTCACGCGCCCTGCGCGCGACACACGCAGTCGAAGGACCCCGGTGAAGCGGGGAGCGCCAAGAACGCGTCAGGGAATTCTCACGATGCTTTGTGAGAATGCCTTGCAGCGATGATGCCACTTTATGCGGGTAAGGGGTCCTTCGACTCCAGCAGAATTTCGCGAGCGAAATTCTGCTTCCGCTCTGGATGACAATTTTAGTTAGATGAAAATAAATACCCAACCCGGCACCGCGACCATTGATCAGCTCATAATCAACTCTCCGTACGAGGAGCCGACCGAGCACTGGCGCTATCACCGCGAGACCCGGCTGTTCACTCACGAATACGACCGCAGAAAAGCCGGATACGTCCGCGCCTCAGAATCTCGCACCTTCGACGATCCGGGCATCTTTGTCGAACTGCCGTTAGTCAACCAGATAAGACAGAGAATAAAGACCTGGCGCGAAGCCGAGTATCCCGGTACGACTGGAATCACCAAACGGCTGCTGCAACACTGGCGCGATTCAGAACAACGCGATCCCAACCGTCGCTTTTTCTTCTGCCAGCTAGAAGCCATCGAAACCCTCATTTGGATAACCGAATCCCCAGCCTCCGAGCGAGTGGGAATCGAAGTCCCCAGCGACGGCGGACCGTTTCCAAGACTCTGCTCCAAGATGGCGACGGGGTCGGGCAAGACTATCCTGATGTCAATGCTGATCGCATGGCAGGTGCTTAACAAAGTCACTTACCCGCAAGACAAGCGCTTCTCAAAAAATATTTTGCTGATCGCGCCAGGATTGACGGTCAAGAACAGATTGCAGGTCTTAATTCCCGGTACGCCGGGAAATTACTACACCGAATTTCAGATCATTCCGCCCGGTCTCGAAGACAAACTTCGCCAGGGACAAACTTGTCGCGTCATGATTCGCAACTGGCACAAACTGGATTGGGAAACCGACGAGCAAATTAAGCGCAAGCGCAGCGTGGACAAGCGCGGCGCAAAAAGCGACGAAGCGTACGTCCGCGACGTACTGGGGGAAATGGCGTCGGCGCAGAACATCCTCGTCATCAATGATGAAGCCCATCACGCATGGCGCGTGCCCCCGAAAAAGCGAATTGCGGGTGTCTCCAAAGACGAAGTCCTCGAAGCCACCAAGTGGATTGGAGGCCTCGACAGAATCCACAGCGCTCGCGGCATTCTGATCTGCTTCGACCTGAGCGCCACACCATTCGCGCCAACAGGAAGAAAAAGCGCCGAGGAAACATTATTCGGATGGATCGTCAGCGATTTCGGATTGAACGACGCGATCGAATCCGGGTTGGTCAAGACTCCGCGCGTTATCGTGCGCGACGACGGCAAGCTCGACAGCAAATACAGGCCGCGCTTCTACCACATCTATACCGACCCGGACGTTAAGCCCGACCTTAATCGCAAGGCGGAGCCGCAAGTCCCGCTCCCCGGTCTCGTGGACACCGGGTATTACTTGCTCGGCAAAGACTGGCTTGAAACCGCGAAGCGATGGAAAAAAGAAGGCAAGCAGCCTACGCCTCCCGTGATGATTACGGTTGCGAATACTACTTACACGGCTGCGCGGGTGGAATATGCGTTCCGGCACAAACGCATAAACATTGAAGAACTCTGCAACGAAGAAGGGATTTTGCATATTGATTCCAGAGTTCTCGATCAAGCCGAAGAAGAAGACGAGCCGGTGCAACTCGGTTTGAGAACAGTCGAAGCGGATGAAGAAATCGGCGGAGTTGATTAATGAGGCGGACGAACCGGCCCGGCAAGAGAAGAAGCTTTCCAAGAAAGAGCAGGCGGAAGCTGTTACGTCGTCAGGTGGATACAGTTGGACTGAAGGGCCAGCCGGGACAGAAAATTCAAAACGTAATTTCCGTCGGTATGCTTTCCGAGGGCTGGGACGCCAAGACCGTAACCCACATCATGGGCCTTCGGGCATTTACTTCACAATTGCTGTGCGAGCAAGTGGTCGGGCGCGGCCTGCGGCGCACATCCTACGAAGTTGACGAAAAGACGGGATTGTTCCAAGCCGAATACGTAAACATCTTCGGCGTCCCGTTCACGTTTCTTCCCCACGAAGGCGGAGGCGACGCGCCGCCACCACCGCCCCCCGCGCCCAAGACGAGGATCGAAGCGCTACCGGAACGCAAATCCTACGAAATCTCATGGCCCAACGTTTTGCGAATTGACCACGAATATCGCCCAACGCTTACGCTCGACATGAACGTGGCCAAGCCAATAACGCTGGACGCCTACGAAACGCCGACACTGGCCGAAATGGCTCCGATCATCGAAGGAAAGCCCGACGTAACCCGCATATCCGAGATAAGCCTGCGCGAACTTGGCGAACGTTTCCGCATCCAGAAAATCATTTTCACTGCGGCCAGCAGCATCTACGAGCAGATGAAAACCACGTGGAAAGGCAGCGCCGAAAATCTTCTTATTCAAGTAATTCGCATGGTCGAGCAATACGTAGAAAGCGACAAAATAAGAATTGAACCGGCGCTGTTCAACCAAGACCCCATGCGCCGCCGAATCCTGATCACGCTTCACATGAGCAGCATTGCCGAACATCTAAAGCAAGCAATTCACTTCACAAATACGCAAGCGCTGGTTCCAGTGTTCGACTCGGAAAGGCCGATCCGCGCCACCGGCGATATGCTCCCCTGGTACACAGGTAAGGCCTGCGAACACACTCGCCATTCGCACATCAATCTGGCAGTTTTCGATAGCCGATGGGAGGCGAGCGAAGCCTTCGAACTGGACCGAAGCCCATATGTCGCAGCTTGGGTGAAGAATGATCATCTCGGATTCGAGATTACATATTCGTACCGCGGAATCATCCGAAAATACCGTCCTGATTATTTAATTCGCCTCGCGAATGGAAAGATGTTGATCCTGGAAATCAAAGGTCAAGACAATCAGGAGCAGCGAACCAAGCGCGAGTTCCTGGCCGAGTGGGTGGGAGCAATTAACGGGCACGGCGGCTTCGGCGTGTGGTCCGGCGACGTATCGCGGAACCCGACTGACATCCACGAAATTCTTGCCAAACACAATGCATGAACGTAAGAGACAGACCATCCCGCCTGGCATAGGTAGGCCCGCTGCGGGGGATGTCCGCTCAATGCATTGGGTTACCGTTCTGCCGCCAAAACCATTGCCTTCCCGCCTGGTCTCTGATAACTTTTTAGGGTCTACTAAAGCTAAATTCTGGCGTTGCTGAAGCCTGTAATCCCCACCCAGATGTGACTGATTTGAGATCGTGACCACTTTTGAAGATTAACGCCCGCTTAAGGAGAAGTTGATTTGTCATCCAAGAACCCTTATCTTTTTACCTCCGAATCCGTAACCGAAGGACATCCCGATAAAATCGCCGACCAGATTTCTGACGCTATTCTGGATGCCTGCCTGACCGACGATCCGATGTCGCCGCGTGGCCTGTGAAACTCTGACCGCAACCGGCCTGGTCGTAATCGCCGGCGAAATCACCACCAAAGCTTACGTGGATTTCCAATCTCTGGTGCGGGGAATGATTTCCTCGATCGGCTACAACAACGCGCTCTACGGATTCGATTCCAATACTTGCGCCGTGATCTCCAGCATCAACAAACAATCCGGCGACATCGCCATGGGCGTAGACACAGGCGGCGCCGGCGACCAGGGAATGATGTTTGGGTATGCTTGACTGATGAGAATGAGGAGTTGATGCCTACGCCGATTCTTTTGGCGCATAAGTTGGCGATGAAACTTTCGGAGGTGAGGAAGCATGGCAAGCTTCCGTATTTGAGGCCGGATGGGAAGTCGCAGGTCACGGTGGAATACGACAAGAATCATAAGCCGGTGCGGGTGGACGCGGTTGTGATCTCGACGCAGCACTCGGAGACGGTTGGCAATGACGAGTTGCGGGCGGACATTCTGAAGCATGTGATCCAGGCGACGATTCCTACGCATCTGCTGGATGCGGACACTAAATATCACATCAATCCTACGGGGCGGTTCGTGATCGGCGGGCCGATGGGCGATACCGGGCTGACCGGGCGCAAGATTATCGTTGACACATACGGCGGGATGGGACGGCATGGCGGCGGGGCGTTCAGCGGAAAGGATCCGACTAAGGTGGATCGGTCGGCGGCTTACATGGCGCGGCACATTGCCAAGAACATCGTCGCTGCGGGATTGGCGGAGCGATGCGAAGTTCAACTGGCTTATGCGATCGGAGTGGCTGATCCGGTGAGCGTGCTGGTGGATACTTTCGGGACGTGCAAAGTGGATCCTGCGACGCTTCCGGAATTGATTCGCGCGAATTTCAAGTTGACGCCTAAGGGGATTATTGAATCGCTGAATTTGCGGCGTCCGATTTATTGCAAGACGGCGGCTTATGGGCATTTTGGGCGGAGTGATCCCGATTTCACTTGGGAAGCGACGGATAAGGCTTCGAAGCTGGCCAGCGCTGCCGGAGTGCGCGAGACAGTTGGGGGCGAAGAAAGTAAATCGCCACCCAAGTGGAGCTTGGATGGGGCACGCGGTCGAATAATCATTGCTGCGGAAAGAAGCGAGGTCTAATCTCGACTTAGACTCGAGATGACAATTTTTAGGTAAAGCATTTACGGCATGGCTGAAGCCATGTCCTTTCAACGCCATTATAAAATGGTTCAGCTTTCAGGAGATTCATGTCAACTACGCCGACGCAAGTGCAATGCGACATCAAGAACATTGAGTTTGCCGATCTTGGCAAGAAGCGAATTGACTGGGCGAACCAGTCCATGAAGGTCTTGCAGATTCTCCGCAAGGAATTCATCAAGAACCAGCCGCTGAAGGGCATTCGCGTTTCCGCTTGCCTGCACGTCACGGCTGAGACGGCGAATCTCGCGATTGCGTTGCGTGATGGCGGCGCCGACGTTGTGCTGTGCGCGTCGAATCCGCTTTCGACACAGGATGACGTTGCCGCCAGCCTCGTTCGCGACCACGGCATTCCCGTATTCGCCATCAAGGGCGAAGACAACGAGACTTATTACAGCCATATTCTTGCCGCCATTGATCACAAGCCAAACATCACCATGGACGACGGCGCGGACCTCGTGACCATTCTGCATACCAAGCGGCAGGACGCACTTGCCGACGTAATTGGCGGAACTGAAGAGACCACGACCGGAGTCATCCGCCTGCGCGCCATGGCAAAAGAAGGCGTGCTGCGATTTCCTATCGTTGCCGTCAACGATGCCGATACCAAGCACTTATTCGACAACCGTTACGGAACCGGACAATCCACGATTGACGGAATCATTCGCGCCACCAACTTCCTGCTTGCGGGATCAAAGTTCGTCGTCGCCGGCTACGGCTGGTGCGGACGTGGTCTTGCCAGCCGCGCTCGCGGACAGGGCGCCGAGGTCATCATCACCGAAGTGGATCCGACAAAAGCTCTTGAAGCTGTGATGGATGGTTTCCGGGTCATGTCCATGAGCGAGGCCGCGAGATTGGGCGACGTTTTCTGCACCGTGACCGGAAACAAGAACGTTCTCACCAAAGATCATTTTGAATTGATGAAAGACGGCGCAATCATTTCGAATTCGGGACACTTCAACGTTGAAATTGATATTCCCGCGCTAGAAAAAATGTCATCGTCGAAACGAACCACCCGCACATCGGTCGAAGAATATTCCCTGCGCGATGGACGCAAAATCAATCTGCTCGGCGAAGGGCGCTTGATCAATCTCGCCGCGGCCGAAGGGCATCCTCCGTCAGTGATGGATATGAGCTTTGCCGATCAGGCGCTTTCGGTCGAATATATGGTGAAGAATTATTCGACTCTGGAGAAGAAGGTTTATACAGTTCCGGCGGACCTCGACAAGCGCGTGGCGAAGTTGAAACTCGAATCTATGGGCATCAAGATTGATCGCCTGACGCCGGAGCAGGAAGAGTATCTGGCGGGGTGGAGCGAGGGAACGTAAAGAGCCGTCCTTGGGCTTTGGTCTTTCGTCTTTGGTCGTTGGGAAGGGCGGCGCAAGCCGTCCTTTTTCATTTAGAGTTGCTCCCCGGTGGCCGATTGGCTCGGTAGCAGAAATGTTTTGGGATAACTGCCTTCCCCGCACAGCTTGAAGGACCCGAAGTCTTTATACCATCGTCCTTCGGGCACATCGGGTTTTGATTCCATCCAAAGCCGCAGCCGATTTAGGTCTTCAACGCTAATGTTTCGATCGTGCATGCGTTGAATGAGATGGTCACGAATAGAGGATGGAAGCCGTGACCAGGTTTCGATCTTCATTCGAATTCTGGCATCACTCCCCGAAAACGAAGCGGCCTAACTCGTTTCCCAAAGTCTTGACCTGTTCAGGATCACTGGCCGCACGAAACTGCTCGGCCAATTGGAAAAACGCCTTCTCTTTCTCTTTTTGAGCTTCGATTCCCTGCTCGATCAGTTCCACCAGGACACGGTTATCACTGAGAGCGCGCTTTTTCGCGATGGTCTCAACCTGCCTGGCGACTTTAGGGGGAAGCGATATGCTTCTTCGCACGGTTTTGAGGGATGCCCGTTTTGTCGTCATAGCACCAGTATACACCAGTTTGGTGCAGTCGTACGCGGCTCTAAAGAGCCGCTCTTCCACGCCTTGCTCATAAAGGGCCAGCCGCCCAAATGACCTCTCCGTGGCCATAGTCTTGCCAAGACACGGGACGATTGTGATCATGGAGGCATGCAAACTGTCTCGAGGCGACGGGTGGAATGGACGGACTACGCCGTCTTGCCTGCGCCTGGCATCGCCGGGTAATGGCCGACGATGTGGTTGCCCATGCGTTCAGCCACGACTTCCACCCCCAGCATGTCGAGCGACTCGCCGCTTATTGGGCCGAGGCGCTCGGCGGCCCCAACGCCTACACCGACTCCTATGGATTCTCTGATTAAGTGCGAGGGAAAAGTTTAAACCACAGGGAACACAGAGGTTCACAGAGGAATTAAGTGTTCCGCAGCCCTCCGTGGTGACGAGACCACCGGCGTCGAGATGCACAGCGGCAACGGGGAGCACGACGAAATGGATCGCCGTGCGATTGCCTGCTTCGACCAGGCTCTTGCAGATGTCGGACTAGACGACGGCGCGCTGCGACAAGTGCTGCACGACTACTTCGCTTGGCGACCATGACAACGATGTCCCGCTACCACCAGTCCGCCGATGATGTGCCTGGCGTTCTTAGCATCCCACGCTGGTCATGGGACGGACTTCAGGAGGATCGGCCACCAACGCGTGCAAAAGTTTGACTTCGTCAGCTTGGTATATACTATGTATATACGAGGGAAATATGGCGATAGCACAGATTGTGAAGTGGGGGAACAGCTTGGCGGTGCGGATTCCGAAGCCACTGGCCGGGAAGGCTCGGCTGAGTGAGGGAGACCGAATCGTTATCAAGGCAGCGAACGGGCGCATCGAGTTGCGTCGCGCGGAGCCGCTTCCCACTCTGAAGGAACTCGTCGCGCAAATCACGCCGGAGAATCGTTACGGCGAAACTTCTGCTGGCCGCGAACGCGGGAAAGAAGTCGTGGATTGGTAGCACGCTTCGTACCGTCCGCTGGCGACATTATCTGGATGGATTTCGATCCGCAGAAAGGGCGCGAGCAGGCAAAGCGGCGTCCGGCGCTGGTTTTGACTGAGCAAAGTTACAATCGCGCCAGCGGACTGGTCGTGGTTTGTCCTCTGACGAGCACGCGAAAACCTTATCCGTTTGCGCTGCCCGTGGTTGTGGACAAGGTCGAAGGCGCGGTGCTGGTGGATCATCTCAAGAGCATGGACTGGGCGGCTCGCCGGGCGGCGTTCCATTCCAAAGCTGATTCTGCGCTGTTAAAGAAGGTGCGTGGGTATGTTGGCGTGTTGTTGGGGATTCGGTAGTGCCAGTCGTTCGTCGTTCGTCTTCGGTCGTTGGCAAAGACCCCAGCTTCGCAAGGAGGGCGAAAGGCTAGCCGCCGCCCTCCTCAGGCTTCCGATATGCCGAGCGGATAGCTCACATGAAGAACCATGCGTAAAATCATAGGCATATGCCAGCACTAAACCACCAGATATTCGAGTGGGCGCGGAAGACAGCTGGGCTATCGCTCGATGAGGCAGCTAACGCTATAGAGCTGAAGGAAGCGCATGGTGTACCTGGTGCCCAGAGGCTCGCAGCGCTTGAAGCGGGGGAGGAAGAACCTTCGCGAACCCTGCTGCGAAGGATGTCTAAGGCTTATCGCCGCTCGCTGCTCGTCTTCTATTTGGAAACTCCCCCGAAGACCGGAGATCGAGGAAAGGATTTTCGAACCCTGCCTGGAGGTCAGCCTCCTCTCTATAACCCGGACCTCGACGCGTTGATCCGCGACATTCGCGGGCGTCAAAGCCTAATCAGGTCCCTTCTGGAGGATGCTGAAGCGGAGAAACTACCGTTCATCGGCTCGGCGACAATGGGCGATCCCGTTTCCGCATTGGCGGGGCGCATTGTCCGGCAGATCGGGTTTGAGCTGGCCCAGTTCCGTCATCAGGATTCCATCGACAATGCGTTCGCGTATTTGCGCTCAAGAGTAGAGGACGCTGGAATTTTTGTTCTTCTCCTCGGAAATCTTGGTAGTTACCACACCAATATCCCCGTCGACACATTCCGCGGATTCGCGATGGCGGACGACATCGCGCCGATAGCAATCATTAATGACAATGATGCGCGATCGGCGTGGTCTTTCACCGCGCTTCACGAAGTGGCTCATTTGTGGCTTGGCGACACGGGCGTGAGCGGCTGGGCAACTGAAATTGGGATTGAGCAGTATTGCAGCGATGTCGCTGCTGAGATTCTGCTTCCGCCGAGGGAGCTTAGGGAATTCGACAGTGCGGGACAGATGTCTTTTGATCAACTTTTGGATCTCGTAGATAAATTTGCGAACAAGCGCAAAATCAGCCGCGCCATGGTGGCATATAGGGTGCTGCGGATGGGGGCTGTTACCTACAAGACGTGGGGCGACCTGAACAATCGATTTAAGCAAGATTGGCTCGAACACAAAGAGCGTGAGGCGATCAGGCAGGCCACGAGGGAAGGAGGCCCCAGTTATTACGTCGTCAGGCGACATCGGATAGGAAAAGCGCTTCTGGACCTAGCCTCTCGCTCGTTGGGTGAAGGGCTCCTCACGTATACGAAGGCAGCGCGAATACTGGGGGTGCGGGCTAGGAATGTCGAGCCGCTGCTGGCGGTAGAGCCCCTTAAACGGAGGGCCGAATAGTGCTATACCTCCTAGACGCGAACATCCTAAATAACGGCGGCTAACACCTATTATGGGATAGGTCAGGTCCCTGAGTTTTGGAGCTGGCTGCGATATCAAGCCACTTCCGGACGCATAAAAATTCCGATTGAAATGTATGAAGAGGTATTAGAGGGCCGCAAAGAGGACGACGAACTGCTCGATTGGGTAAGAGATGACAAGAATCGAGAAGCGCTAGTCTTGCAGGAGGCTCCAAAACTGGAACTTGTGCGCCGTGTTGTAACCGAGGGCTACGCTGACGATCTCACCGACGATGAGGTCGAAAAAATCGGTCGCGATCCGTTTTTGATTGCGTACGCCTTTGAAAACGGTGAACGGTGCATCGCCACTACGGAAGTTTCGAAGCCCAAGAAACAACGGCACAATCGGCACGTGCCAGATGTATGCCAAAGCCTAAGAGTGTCTTGGTGCGGGCCTTGGGAACTAAACAAAAAATTAGGATTCACGACGGGCTGGAAGGCCGAGTGAATGTAACTCGCGCTTCGTTGTGGGTTTCGCCCGGGGCCGGCCATCACCCTAACGCGAAGCGGCAGAACCGCCGCCGCCGAAAATGCAAACACCAAGAAAGAAGCCGAAGTCGTCGGATATTGGCTGGTGGGCACATGACCCCAATAACAGCAATGATGCGAATAGCGCAGCGGTGTACATCTGTTTGGATGGTTTCATTGTTTCCCTCGCGATTGAGATTGTGGCGCCCTGCGGGGCGTGGTCTTTTTTCGTCCTTACCCCAGGACTTGCGTCCTGGGCTATTATCTGTCGTCCCTCCGGGACTGGTTTCCGGTCGGGTACGGCCGGATCTGAGTTTTTGGACGAAGACAGTGCTGACTCTCTGCCTTCCACTCTTCGCAAACGGCGCGAAGAATGGGGCACCCGCGTGTCGGGCGGCGCCATCGAGATCAACAACTGCTTAAGGCTCCTGCTCCTTGATTGTCAATGTAGATGGTCTTTGCGGATATGACCTCGGGGGATAAGGGCAAATACTTGTCCTTGGCCGCGCTGCAGAGCGCAAGCAATGGGCGTAAGGACTCTGCTGAAGAAACGTTTCATACTTTCCTCCAAAACGATTTGCTCTTTGCTCATCAAGATTCGAGGCCACCGCCAATCGCACTGATCCTGCCGGGTGCCCGACACATTTGCGCTCTTTGCGGATGTGTGGGAAGGTCTCACTGGCCGCCCGTCTTCTCCAAGTCCGGCTTGATGTGGATGTTGCTGCCTGCGGTGATTTTCATGTTCTTGGTCCAATCTTTATAGCCTGACTTTCTTCATGGAGATCATGTGGTCGCCTGCGGCTACGTCTATGTCGGAGGGAGTGTTGCCTACGAAATTGCCATCAACCTCGATATCCGCGCCGTCGGGCGTGGAGGCGAGTTGCAGGTGGGCTTGCGTTCCGGAGGCCGCGTTCGCAGCAACGTTCGCTGCGACGATCGGGGAAGATGCAGCGGGCTGGAATTTGGCGAGGTCGAGTTTCATGTCTCCGCTGACATATGCGGTGACTTCTGTGCCTTTCGGAATCGTGATGTCTTTGCCGTGCATGAAAAGAAAGAGCGGCGCGGCGGGAAAGAAAACGATGCTGGTGGCGACGATGCCTCCGGTCATGGCACCGGCGTGGCCTCCTCCTTTGACGGCTTGCACGGCGCGCAGAGCGGCCTTTTCGTTGCTGGCCAGGCGCACGTAATCAATGTTGATGTCGAGCTTTCCGCCACGAGCCATGCGGCGCTTGGATTGAGCCTCAGTGACGGTGCCGAACGCAAGGCCACTCTTGGGGATGACGAGCGTGCCGTTGATCAGTACGTCTTCGAGGACTTCAAAGTCCACGGTCTCGCCTGCATGCGCATCGGCGGAAGACACGGTGCGGTTGATGCGCAGCCTTACCGGAGTGCCATCTTCGAGCACGAAACCTTTGGGAACATTGTGCAGAGGGGCAGATGCCGGAGGGAGAGGTGGTGCGGTTTTGTCTGGCTCGGCGACCGTCGTGGACGGAACGGCTGTGGCAGACTGGGTTGGGGTCTGTGCCGTGAGCGCGGAAAGCAAGCATAGACATAGGCACAGACGAACGATGTTCTTCATGCGTCCTCCAGTAAAAATGACTTTTGGAAAATAGAGCGGGGCCCGACAGCAGGGGAAGGGAGAAACATACGCCAAGGGCTTATAGGAGTCAAAGGGAATCTAGGGCATGGCGCCGTGCGGGGCGTGGTCTCGGCGTGGGGTTTCCAAGGAATTACGTCCCCTTCGACTCGCCAGGCAGGCTCTGGGCTATTGTCTGGCGTCACTACGGGATTGGTTTGGGATGGATTGCAGCCGGATCTGAGCTTTTGGACTGAGGCGCTGCTTGCGGCATGCCTCCCACCCTTCGCCAAAAAGCGGCGAAGGATGGGGCACCCCCAGTGGGAGGTTGCAGGCAAACTTCCGGCGGGACGGGGCTAAAAAAACTGCGATCAAAGTAAAATGGCGGAGCACGGTGAGAATCCATTGTGCTCCGCCTTATTTGGTCCGCGCTCTAGGCGTGGGTGAAAAGAGCTATCAGGATCACGATTGGGATTGGTACTCCGAGCAACAAAAGCAAAATGGAACGCATGGTGAGCCTCCTCGAAATTTAATAGTTGCTAGATCGTCGCTACGTGGTCGCGCTGCCTGCCGCCGATTGTGCCAGCATAGCTGGCGCAGAATGCTCCGCATAACAGAGCTACGAAAAGCCACAACGACAAATGTGCAAATGCTCTTCGCGCTTGATCGGCGGCGTGTTGAGCTTGAGCGAAGACATCGGAAACACGCTTCTCGGAATCAGCCGGGCTCATGCCCGTCCTTGCGGATACAACCTGATCCAGATAAGTCTGATCGGGTGGCGGGATTGCGCCTTCTTTAAGGCCGTGGCCAAATATGCGTTCGACCTCGCCCCGCTCGGCGGTGTCGTTATTATTGCGGTCTGCTGCCGCTCCGTTCGAGCGCAATAGCATGTCCACGTAATAAGCGTTGGGATTGAGCATCCCTTCGTCGGCTCGAACGCCTGCTGCATTTCCGCCAGAGCGTTGCGCCACCGCGCCCGCAAACGTTGCAGCTGCTGACGTCAAGAACGCGGCAGTAATTACCAGTCCTACTGCCCATACGAGAAAGCCATGCGCGGTGTCGCGAAAATATACTTCGTCAGTGTGCACATGGACCCACTTCGTGCGCAGGCGCCCCGCCAGGTACCCACCCATGGCAGAGGCAATAATTTGAGTCAGGATCAGCCAGGCGATTGCCGCCCCGCCAATGGCGGAGCGCGATGCGCCAGCGTTTGCAAAGGGCGAGACTGCGGAGAATCCAAGCCCGGTGCCGAGTGATAAAAGGATGAGCGCGAGCGACGCGGAAACGAACGCGCCTCCGATTACCGCCGCCCAGGAAATACCGCCCGAGTGATGCTCGTGCGCATGAGGAACTTCGGCTATGGGATTCTCACGGTCCACCACCGGACGCGGAAGTGCTGTGGGTTGCATAAAGGCTCTCCCTTTCGTATTTCCAGATTGAATCTCTAATAATGATGACCGGTTTGTTTGCGCCGGTATCGGGGAGAGAGTCGCGAGAGCCCCGATTTAAAATCAGGCTGAGTGACGCTCTTTGAACTCGTCAATTTTGTTTTTTGCCTTGTCCTTGGCGTTCTCCACCGACTGGCTGATCTTGCCTCGAGTCTCGCCAGCCTTCTCGCTGGAGGCTGCCTTGTGCGAGTCCTTGATCTGCTTGCCCGCGTCCTTAGCATTGCCCCACGTTTCCTTTACAGCGCCCTTTGCCTGTTCGGCAACGCCTTTGTTGGCTAATTTTTCGTTGCCGACAGCTTCGCCAACGCCTTGCTTTACTTTTCCCACTGCCTGATCAACTTTGCCGGAAACCTGATCCTTATTCATGATTTTTCTCCTTGCGTTCTTGAGCCATTGTTGCCGCAATAAACGGTACAAGGCTGTTCGAAGTGTGACTATCGGGCCAATACCCTAGAAAGTCTGGATTCGCACTGCACAGACACTGCGCGACAGCTTTATTCGTAGCGAAGGCTTTCGACGGGGTCGAGTTTCGCGGCGCGGGTTGCGGGGACGGTGCCGAAGAGGATGCCTACGAAGGATGAGACTACGATGGCGATGATGGCCGACTTTCCTGAGATTGGAATGCGAAATTCCGTAAGAAAGCGCACGGAATATGGGATTGCTAATCCGATGACCACACCGATCAGCCCTCCGCCGACGGAAATCAGAATCGCTTCCGATAAGAACTGCAAGAGGATTTCGCGGCGAGTCGCGCCCAGGGCTTTGCGAATTCCTATTTCGCGAATCCGCGCGCTCACGGTCGCCAGCATGATATTCATGATGCCTATGCCGCTTACCAGAAGGACAATCGCCGCGACTGCCAACAGCACCATGGTTAAGGCATTGGCGGTTTTCTCTGCCACGGCCACCAATTGGGTAAGGTTCGTGACGTTATAAACCGATTCAGCACGATGACGGCTTTGAATCACTCGCCTGATTTGATCCGTCGCGGGGCCGACCATGGAAGCATCGGCCATCGAAAAATAAATCTGCTTCACGGTGGGGGTATCAGTGAAATAGCGCGCCACAGGATACGGGATGACCATCGTATTGTCGGTCACCTCGGATTGTCCGAAAGTATTTACGCGTTCTTTGAAGGTGCCGATCACGGTGAATGGCAGTCCGGTGAGGCGGATCACTTTGCCAATGGCATTTTGATCCGATCCGAAAATTTCGCGCGCCATAGGTTCAGTGATTACGGCGACTTTGTTATGGGCGTGCTCGTCTTCGATATCGAAAAATCTGCCGGACAGAACCATCAGATTGCGCACATTGAGGTAATCGGGATAGACGCCTAGAATTTGGATGTCGCGCTCTTTTCCATTGCCGATGGGGATGCGATCGCCGAGCGGAACCACGGGCGAGGCGGCAACGATGCCGGGAACATCCCGCACGGCGGCGGTCATGTCGTCGAGCGTGAGGGGATCGGGCGCGGAGTTGGTGATGGGCTGGCCGCCTCCCTCATACTCGGCATAAATGAGATTGGCTCCGATGGATTGAATCTGATTCAGGACATATTGTCGGCCGGTCATCCCGATGGTTACGACGAGGATCAGGGACGCGGTGCCAATCACCATTCCTAGACTCGTGAGCGCGAAGCGTACCTTGTTGCTGCAAAAAGTGTCGTAAGCGAAACTCACGATCTCGCTGAAGACGAAGGTCGGCTTGTGACGGGTTACGGCAGGAGCAGTCGTCGTAGCCATTTTGTGATTAGATGCTACGCGGTGTGAGTGGGAACCCGCAAACGGTGAGTCGCAGATCGCTTCTATAAGAAGATAAAAAGGACAGCCCGGAGCCCCCAAAGCTGTCCCAGACCCTCCCGGTTAGAAGGGTGTGTTACTGGAATAAGAGTAGCGGATGGTAGTTTCAGGATTGTTGCGCAAAAGTAAATTTCTGGTGAATTTGAGTGGGAGATTTTGGGCATGGAGTTACGACTGGACGGGCCGGGACGCCCGTCTCTCCATCGCTTACGTTGCTCCAGATGGTATATTCTCTTGGATTTCACACTGAATTCGAAACGTCAATTTGAGGAGGCCGATGGCACGTGGCATGGAGCAGTCCCGCAAGCTTCAGAAGCGCGCGGAGTCGCTGATTCCCGGCGGGGTCAGTTCGCCGGTGCGCGCGTTTGGATCCGTGGGCGGTGATCAGCCGTTTATTGCGAGGGGGCAAGGACCGCATCTGTGGGACGCGGATGGAAACCAGTACGTTGACTATCTGGGTTCGTGGGGTCCGCTGATTTTAGGTCATGCGCCTAAAGCTGTCGTGGAGGCAATTGTCGCTGCGGCGAAAAATGGAACCACTTTCGGGGCTTCCATCGCTCAAGAGGCGGATCTGGCTGAACTAGTCGTCTCGGCATTTCCTCATATTCAGAAGGTGCGTTTTGTCAGCTCGGGGACCGAGGCGACCATGTCCGCGATACGCCTGGCGCGCGCTCACACGAAACGCAAATACATTGTCAAGTTCGAGGGGTGCTATCACGGCCACGCGGATGCCCTGTTGGTGAAGGCTGGATCGGGCATTGCTACGCTGGGAATCCCCGGATCGGCTGGGGTTCCGCAGGAATTCGCCCAGTTCACGCTGGCTCTGCCGTTCAACGACATCGAAGCTCTGGAGCACGCGTTCAACAAATTTAAACATCAGATAGCATGCGTCATCGTGGAACCGGTTGCCGGAAACATGGGCTGTGTGCCAGCCAATGGCGGATATCTGGCATCGTTGCGGGCGATCACGCAACGCGAGAATACGGTGTTGATTTTTGACGAAGTGATGACTGGATTTCGCGTGGCTTTTGGAGGGGCGCAGGAACTTTATGGAATCAATCCCGACCTCACCACGCTGGGGAAAATTATTGGAGGGGGTTTGCCGGTGGGGGCATACGGCGGACCTTCGGAGATTATGGATTTGGTCGCGCCGCTGGGGCCGATGTATCAGGCGGGCACGCTGTCGGGGAATCCGCTGGCGATGGCAGCTGGAGTTGCGACGTTGCAGATATTACAGGATAAGAAAGCGGAAATTTATCCGCGATTGGAGAAGCTCAGCGCGGAATTGGTGGACGGAGTTGACGCGGTCGCGAGCGACGCGGGCATTGCCATGCGCGCCAATCGCGTTGGATCAATGTTTACATGGTTCTTTACATCCGACGCGGTCACGGACTGGAATTCGGCGTCCAAATCAGATACCGAAGCGTTTGCACGATTTCATCGCGCCATGCTCGACAACGGGGTTTATCTTCCTCCTTCACAATATGAGGCCGCGTTTTTGAGCGCGGCACACACGGAGGAGAATATTAAGCAGACGATTGCCGCCGCGAAGAAGGCGCTGGTGAGGAATTAGTCGTTAGCACGAATTAAATTGCAGCGCTCCTTAGCTTTGAAAGGGAGCTTTGAAAGGGAGCGGCTTTCAGCCGCGCCGTAACGCTTTTGGATTGATTAGTGGCGGGGCTGAAGCCCCGCCCTTTCAAGGCAATTTCACGATCGCGTCCCGACCCGCCCTCTCGCAAAGAACGCGAGAAGGACGGGGCACCCAAAAAGTCAAATCAATCTGTGAAGGCTAAGCGGCTGTAAGCGCGTCCATGCGGCGTTTCATTTCTTCCGCCGAGACGTCTTCGACGTGGGTTGAGACGGTCCATTTGTGCCCGAACGGATCCGTGATCGTGCCCGAGCGATCGCCATAAAATTGGTCCTTCACTGGCCGCATTTCTTTCGCTCCCGCTGAAACTGCGTTCTTGAACACGGCGTCAACGTCAGTGACGTAAACCAACAGGCTGACCGGTGTGCCTCCAAAGGATTGTGGGGCATGCGCATCCATCTCGGGATGCTCGTCGGCCAGCATGATGATCGAGTCGCCAATTTTGAGTTCGGCATGTCCAATCCTTCCACCTGGGCCCGGCATTCGCATGATTTCTTGCGCTCCGAAGACTTTTTTATAAAAATCTATGGCTTTCGCGGCACCCTGGACGACCAGGTAAGGAGTAACGGCATGGTAATTTTCTGGGATCGGCTTGACTGCTTTTGTCATAATTCACTCCTTTGAATATTTCTCGCCTATCATCTGTGGAATGGTTACAAATTCGTAACCCTCCGACTTATACTTCGAGATCATTTTATCGGAAGCGGCAATGGTGCGCGAGCGGTCGGCGCCGGATTGTTTGTGACCGCCATCGTGCAGCAGAATCACACTTCCGCCGCGTATCCGTCGTGCTACTTTGAGCTGAATATATTCAGCGGAGGGCGCATTCCAGTCGTATCCAGTCACGTTCCACATTACGGGTTCAAGCCCGAGTTGCCGCGCGATGCGAAGCACCGCCGGGCGGCGTCCTCCAAATGGAGGACGAAAGAGATCGGAATGTTCACCGGCGGCGTCACTAATGGCCTGGCTACATTCGGCGAGTTGGCGCTTGATCTCGCGCTCGGGCTGGAAAATAAGCAGCGGGTGAGTGAACGTATGATTTCCGATTACATGACCCGCTTGCCGAATTTCGCGAACAATGTCGGGGCGCTGCCGCACGTACCGGCCAATCAAGAAGAACGTGGCATGGACATTGTGATTTGCCAGCACGTCGAGAAGACGAAACGTGTGCGGATCGTTGGGACCGTCGTCATAAGTGAGCGCCAGCTGCTTCGAGGTGGAGTTTATTCCAGCGAAAGTCTCGCCGTACCATTGCGCCGTGGGCGACATGGACTGGTATGCCGCAGTGGCAGCGATACTGATTCCGGCGGCGGTGCAGAGAGGGCCGAGCATGGAGGGATTGTAATGGATTAGGGATTGCGGATTAGGGATTAGGGATCGGGGAGTTCAGATTGCGGATTTCAGATTTCAGATTGGAGATTGGGCGGGTGGGCCCAGCCCGCGTCGAATACCTTCATACCCCCTTACAGCCCACGTCGCATCTGAGGCATCCTAAAGACCCGGGCAACACAGGCCCTGGGCTCGCATGCGCAACTCGCAAAATCTTTTCGGAACCGCGACGCATCGCCTTGGTCGGACTTCCCTTTTCGCCCTTATCTCTATTATTTTCGTCTTTATCTTTATCATGCTGCTCACCGCAATCGGCTGTGGAGGCGGCTCCAGCGGCAGCCCGACCTCTTCCCCGTCGTCGGCGATTTCTTCGGTTTCAGTAGCTTGTACGCCGTCGTCGGTCGCACTCAGCGCAACTCGCAGTGCAATGCGACCGTTCAAGGTACAGGCTCCTTCAGTTCCGCAGTGACGTGGACTGCCAGCGCGGGCACCATTAACGCAACCGGACTTTTCACCGCTCCAGCGTCCGCCGGCATGGCGACGATCACTGCCACGAGTACTCAGAACACAACTAAGACCGGGGCCGCGACGGTGACCGTGCAATCAGCTTCATCCACGATTACTTCTGTGGCGGTGACCTGCAATCCATCCACGGTAGGTGTCAACGCGACCTCGCAGTGCAATGCGGCGGTTCAGGGTACCGGCTCCTTCAGTTCCGCGGTTACGTGGACCACGAGCGCAGGCGCCATCAACGCCAACGGGCTTTTCACTGCGCCCGCTTCCCCCGCTACTGCGACCGTAACCGCGACCAGCACGCAGGACACAACCAAATCAGGCACCGCGACGCTGACCGCGCAGTTCATGACGCCGCAGAGCAAGCACGTCGTTATGGTGATGGAAGAAAACCAGAGCTATGCAACCGTCGTGGGCAACACTACCGATTGGCCAAATCTCAACGGCCTGATCAACCATGGCGCGCTGGCAACAAATTATTACGCGAATTCCCATCCCTCGATTGGCAACTATTTCATGCTGACCACGGGCCAATTGGTCACCACGGATGACAGTTCCACGACCGTCTGGAACGTGGACAACATTGCGCGGCGAATGCTGGCGTCCGGCGTCACGTTCAGAATCTATGCGGAAGGCATTACGCAAGGCTATGTCGGCGGAGATACGGGACTCTACCTGATTCGCCACAATCCTTTTGCGATGCTCTCCGACGTTGCCAATAACGCGCAGGTGGCGAGCGAAACGATCTGGCCATTTACTCAGTTCGCCGCCGACCTCGCCAGCCGGGACGTTACCAGAATTTTCATTCATTGTTCCAGACATTGGCGACGACGCGCATAACGGAACGCCTCAACAAGCCGACACCTGGTTGCAGGCGAACGTGGTCACTCCTTTGTCGGGATCTGTCCGCATTCGCATCCGGAGGTGATGGCATTCTCATCGTGGATTTCGACGAAGCGTTGGACAGCGATACGACAAATGGCGGAGGCCGCGTCGCCGCAGTCTTCTGGGGACCAACCGTGAAGTCCAGCTATACGCAAACCTCCAGCACCGTATATCAACATCAAAGCATGCTGCTGACCGTAATGCAGGCGCTGCAATTGTCGAATCCTCCCGGAGCGGCGGCTACCGCACCTTCCATGTCAGAGTTCTTCGTGCAGAAATAATTGCGGCTCTGTCCTGATTTTCCCCGACAGGCTATGCTCAGTTGATATGCGAATGTCCATCGTTCTTGGCGTGGCCGCTCTGTGCGTCAGCGTTTCTGGCTGCCACAAGGTTTCCGGCAGCAAGACCGACTCTCCCGGAATCGTTGGGACGTGGTTCGTGAAAACTCCCGAGGCGCCATTTCAGTATCACATGTTCGTTTTCCATCCAGACGGGACCATGCAGCAAGCTAATCCGGACGCGGGAGATCCCAATACGAGTGATAGTAATGGCGTGGGCGTGTGGCTGCCGGATGGCGACAGGATCAAAGGGAAGTTCGTCGAGGTTACGGCGGATCGAATGACCCGGCAATTCGTCAGTCGGGGTGAGATTTCCTTCTTGATAAAAGTGACCGGCGACCATTTTATCGGGACGGCAAGCGCAAATTTCTACAACGCCTCGGGACAATTGTTGAGGGGCCCGTTGGCGGCAACCATGGAAGGTCAACGCGTTGCACCCTAGGGTTGCGATGATGACAGGGAACCTGAACCCAAACGCACGAGGGGACGCGACTGAAAAGGTCCTCCTTCTAGGCCTGCCTGACGACTGTCCGGATGCAATAATACAAGTTGTGCGAGCACTGCCGAAGGCGGTGACGCGCGAGCTTGCAACATTTCACCTCAGGAAAAGCCAATGCTTCCGAGTCCCGTGACCGATCTCAAGACGTTTGTGCCCGCGAAAGATTCCGAACTCTCCAGGAAGTTTTATACCGATCTTGGATTCACCATCAATTGGAGCAACGAGCAGATTGCGGAGCTTCAGATCGGTTCGTTTCGGTTCTTGCTACAAACGTTTTACGTCGCAGAGCATGCGGGAAATTTCATGATGAGCCTCAGCGTCGAGGATGCGGACGCATGGTGGGAGCACATCCAGCTCCAGGAGTTGACGAAGAAGTATCCCGGCATTATGTGCAAGCCCCCGCAGATGCAGCCGTGGGGAATTCGTGTGCTCTACTTGAGCGATCCTACCGGGGTGCTGTGGCACATCACGGACGTGCGTAAGTCGTAGTGTGGAGGGTTGGGTAACCACTGAGCCACGGAGTCACTGAGGTTTCGTTTAGTTTTAGGTCCCTTTTTCCGTGTCCCCGATTCTCCGTGTTTAACCGTAGCACTGGGTCCTGTATCCGTTCGTCCGCTAATTAGAATTTTCACGCTGTAGTCTCTAGCTGCTTCACATTCTCGATATAGCGGCGGGAATCGAACTTCTTTGACGTGCTGGCGTATGACATGTAGCGAATCTGTCCGAAGATTGGCCTCGTGAACCATGGCCGGTCGCGCTTGCCCACAATAGCCCATGCTATCCCCGCGTAGCCGTTGGGGTCGCGACCGTCGAGTTCATAGCGATCATTGAGCCACACAGCCCGGCGGTAGGCCTCGGCAACCGAGGGACTCCACTCCAAAATCTTCTTAGCCCAGTACATGCGCACGTAGTTGTGCATCCAGCCGCTTAGCATCATCTGTTTTTGAGCCGCGTTCCACAGAGGATCGTGGGTTTCAGCTTGCTCCAGTTGCTGCTCGCGATAAATGATGGGACGGGGATCGCCCGAATGTTGCGCAAAAGAGCGATCAGCCCAGGGCTCGAGACATTCAAAGGAATCTTAGTTCGGGTTGTAGCGAACGAAGTTCACCGATAATTCGCGCCGGATAATGACTTGCTCAAGAAATGCCTGCTTCGCGGCGGCCGGCGCGGATGCCGACTGCACGGCTTGTGCGACGGTCAGAGGGCTGAGGTGGCCAAAATGAAGATAGGGCGAGAGACGGCTGGTTCCGGAAAGTTCCGGGCGATTGCGGCGCTCGGGATATTCCGGCAAGTCATATTTCACGAAGTGATCGAGAAACGTGAGAGCACGCTTTGTTCCGCCCTGCCAATTTTCGACGGTCGAAACAGACCGATCTCGTGCCCAGCCGGCCGTGAAATCTTCGTTCACTGAAAGTGACTGTAGGGTTCTGGGCTTGTTCCAGGGTATTCGTGCGACGACGACCTTGGTCGGAACGAGAAACTGCGGCAAGAGTTCCTGAATTCGCGGGCGGATAGTTCGGGCAGCAAAGTGCTCCTTACCGAGCAATCGCGAGGGCACGACAACATCGGCATCAACGGTCCAGAGAGGTACTTTTAAATGCTGAGCCGCGCGAATTCGCCAGTGCTCCGTTTCGCGCAGTGGATTTTCGTCCCCAACCACCATCGCGGGGCGAACTTGTTCGCAGAACTTTGTCAAGCTGTGGTCAGGATATGTGCGGAGGACAAACCCGACATTGCGTTCGGCGAGTCCTTCCTCGATGTCCCTGATTCCGGAGGCGAGAAAGCGGTAGTGACGCAATTCGCGTGCGGATAAAAAGGGCACCGGGGCAAAGAACACGACAATCGGTTTGCCCAATTCGTTGCCAAGCTTAATCGCCACGTCCAGAGCCGGGTTGTCCAATGCCCGCTGGGCGCGCTGCATCCAATAGACAACGCACTTCCCTTCCGGATTCGGATCACCGAGTGTCCGCACGGTGATACGGGCTCGAGGCTGAGCGTTTGGATTCTCATAGCGGCGAAGGAGAGAACGCCTGGACGTTCTCCCTGTTTCTCCGTCGTCCGAGTTTTTTGCGTCTAGCGAGCGCGGGCTACGGTTGACTCGTGTGCCCAGCGATGCTGGATGACCTTGAATGAGACGGCCTGATAAAGCGCGGACAGGCCAACCAGAGCATAGACTACGGAACTGATCAGAGAAGTCTCGCCGAATTTCATACCAAAAATGGCGGCCACGAGATCAAAGTGCGCAATCCCTACCAGACCCAGTTCAGTCCGCCAACCACAAGAAGCACCGCTGCTACCACGTCTAATGTCTTCATCTGTTCCTCCATTTATTTGATGTTTGGGCATAGCCCAAAGTGAATCTCGTCGTTTTAATTTCTTGTTCCTCTTCTTTGTTGCATTCTTGCCTAATTCCTGTATTAACTATAAAGAACAATTATTGTCGCACCACGAAAACGAACTGAAATTGTGTAACTCATGTGACTGCCAGTCAAAAAACGAACCATTGTTGTACTAATGGGATAACGAGGAAACTGAGTGATCAATAAAACAATTGTCGAAGGGCTGCGGCCCTACGCCCTGGGAGAGAAATTGCGAACTCTTAGGCTGCGAAAGAGGTATGGGTCTGGTGGAATTGGGCAAGCACACGGGCCTTTCGGCGGCGATGCTCTCAAAGTTGGAGCGTGGCAAGCTGTTTCCAACCCTGCCGACTCTGCTGCGTATCGCCCTTGTGTTTGGAGTGGGTCTTGAATATTTCTTCAGTGACGAGAGCAAACGTCACGTAGTAGCAATCGCACGTAAGAAAGAGCGCATGCGGTTTCCCGAAAACAACCAGGGAAGGAGCATTGCTTATAACTTCGAAAGCCTGGATTTCAAAGCCACCGAACGCAAGCTCAATGCCTTCTACGCCGAATTTGAACCCATCGCCTCAGACAAGTCGCGTCCCCACCAGCATGCCGGCGTCGAATTGCTTTATTTAATTTCTGGAGAACTGGATCTTACGATCGGGTCCGAGACGTTCCAACTTGAAACGGGCGACGCGGCATATTTCGATTCGGGAGTGCGCCACAGCTATCACCGTGCGAGCAAGACTCGATGCACTGGGGTTATCGTTACCGCTTGACTTGTGAGAGTCGGGGATGTCCCGGTTCGACGGAAAACCCACCGTGCGGCCATGCATCTTCGTTTTCTGGGCCTTCGCGTCAACTGACTTAATATCGCTATTGCGCTCATCAACAATGGCGTCCTCACTCAAGGTTTTGTGGCATACTTCTGTGGCCGTTCGTAAATTCTCTTCTCATAAATTTCAGGAGGCTCATGCGGCGATCCGTTCTTGCCCTGCTTGTCATCGGCGTATTTCTCATCCCAGCGAACGCAGACTGGTCTGAACCTAAGGCGGACGCTCCTCTTGACGGATTTTCAGCGCAACATGCGCGCACCGAGCGGGAGTGGGAGAGCAAGTTCCGCGCCCTTCCCGATCCTCAGAGGCAGCGCCAGTATATGCAGTTGCTGAGCGCGCGTCCTCATCACGTGGGTTCGGCCTACGATAAGCAGAACGCCGAATGGATTCTCTCGAAATTCAAAGAGTGGGGGCTGGACGCCAAAATCGAAACCTTCAAAGTACTTTTTCCCCACGCCCAAACGGCGCTTGGTCGAACTGTTAGAGCCGACGCACTACGTGGCCAAATTGCAGGAACCGGCGTTTGCGGAGGATCCTACCTCCAACCAGCAAGACGAGCAGCTCCCCACATACAACGCGTACTCCCGCGATGGAGATGTAATGGCTCCGCTGGTGTACGTCAACTACGGCGTGCCCGACGATTATGACCGCCTTGCCCGGCTTGGCGTTTCGGTGAAGGGAGCGATTGTTATTGCGCGTTACGGACATTCATGGCGCGGCATCAAGCCCAAGGTTGCGGCGGAACACGGCGCGGTTGGATGCATCATTTACTCCGATCCGAAAGACGATGGATATTTTGAGGGCGACGTTTTCCCCAAAGGGCCGATGCGTCCCGACCAAGGGGTGCAGCGGGGTAGCTTGTTGGATTTTGCATCGTCTTATCCGGGCGATCCTCTTACTCCAGACCGAGGCGATCCCAATGCGCCGCACATGACTAAAGACAACGCGCCTAGCATCAGTAAGATTCCAACCCTGCCCATTTCCTACGGCGATGCTCAGCCGCTGCTGGCCGCGCTCAGCGGGCCGCTTGCGCCTGAAGAATGGCGCGGGGGCTTGCCGATTCCTTATCATGTTGGCCCGGGCACTGCCAAAGTGCATCTGGTGATCGAATCCAATTGGGACATCAAAGAAGTGAACGATGTGATCGCCCGCATTCCAGGATCGGGCGAGCCCGATGAGTGGGTGGTGCGCGGCAACCATCACGACGCTTGGGTGAATGGCGCCGAGGATCCTATCTCCGGTCAAATGACTTTGCTGGAAGAAGCGCGTTCGTTTGGCGAACTGCTGAAGCAGGGGTGGAAACCCAAGCGCACTATTATTTACTGCGCGTGGGATGGCGAAGAGCCTATGTTGCTGGGTTCCACCGCATGGGCCGAAACCCACGGCCGCGAGTTGCAAGAGCATGCTGCCATCTATATCAATAGCGACGGCAACGATCGCGGCTATCTTGCAATGGAGGGTTCCCACTCGCTGGAACACTTCATGAATGACGTGGCTCGGAACATTGAGGATCCGGAGAGTAAGCTTTCGGTGTTTGAGCGCGAGCGGCTGGCAGGGATTACCCAGACCAAATCCGACGAAGAACGCAAAGAGCTACGCAAGAGGCCTGACTTGCGAATGAACGCTCTGGGTTCAGGGTCCGACTATACGGCCTTTATTGATCATCTCGGAATTGCCTCGCTCAATCTCGCTTACGAGGGAGAGGATGACGGAGGAATCTACCATTCCGTTTACGACGACTTCTATTGGTACACGCATTTTTCTGACACGAACTTTGTTTACGGTGTCGCGCTCTCGCAGACGATTGGCACGGCCGTCATGCGAATGGCCGACGCCGATATTTTGCCGTATCAGTTCACTGATCTCTCCGACACCATGCAGAAGTACACCAAAGATCTGCAAAAGCTCTTGCACGACAAGCAGGACGAGGCCCGCGAACGAACGGAAGAATTGAAGGAGGGAGCATTTGCCGCCGCTTTCGATCCGCGCAAACCAACCGTGGCTCCTCCGCCGGAGGACATTCCTCCACACCTGAATTTTGCGCCACTGGAGAATGCTCTCGATGTGCTCGGTAAAAGTGCAGAGCGTTACAAGGCCGCCTTCGACAAGGCCGAGGCCTCTGGAGTTTCCGCGAGCGAAGCGCAACTCGACGCGCTGAATCAGAAACTGATCCAAAGCGAACGCGGCCTCACCGACCCTGCCGGTCTTCCGCGCCGTCCGTGGTACAAGCACATGATTTACGCTCCCGGTGTCTATACGGGGTACGCACCCAAAACCATGCCGGCGGTTCGCGAGGCCATCGAGCAGCGCCGCTGGCAGGAGGCTGACACGGAAATCGCGCGCGTCGCCAAAGTGCTCGAAAATGAGGCGGCGATGATTGATTCTGCCGCGGGGGATCTGGGCGGGTTTAAGTGAAGTGCGAAGCGCGGGCCTTGCCGGGCTGGTCGTTGTGATCATTGTGAAGTGTAAAGGTGATTTCTCCAGGGGTTATTCATGACAGGCCGCTGGAACATGCAATCGTCTGGGCATGAGTGTTTACACGGATCTATTCGAATAAAGCGTTAAGGAGAACCGTGATCAATGAAGCGTTCAGGCGGAGTAGACGGTAATCGCGATTCTATCGTTTTGGACCGCAATCGGTGTACGTGTTGCTATTGGAAACTGATGCTGGTGATCATGAATTTTGTTCCCGCTATACTCGGCCAGACCAGATTCCCGCCGTCACCAATACCGTTAAATTTTTCGTATTTCGGCGCTACACTGTGTATTTGTTGCCGGCGACTGGGGTGTTCTTACTGGCATTTTTCTATGGCGGCTAAGAAATTGGGCACTTATGAATCCACTATCGTTTTCTCAGTGTTGCTAATTTTGATGGGCGGCTTGCAGGGTTGATGACGTTATTTATTCCTTTTCACTGACGCCGACAACCGGCGCGAACCCAGCAATGATGGGCGGCATTCATTGCCCCGTTGTCCGTCGCCAAGGTTCCTACGCTTATCGCCGTCATGTGGGTTTTCATTCCGCCCTTTTCCTAGTCCAGACAACAGCTCTCGAATTTCGCCCGAATTTGCCCGAGCACCTGATTACGCAGCCGGCACAGACCCACCTCTATTTGCGGTGATCTTGGGCGTCCTGTGCGGCTGCCTCGCACTCGTTCAAATCCTCAGCAATCGTTCCCTTCTTGGACGCGCCCATCTCCCGTCGCAAGCGAATGCAGCCTGATTGTTGGTGAAGAATCGCTTTACACTGATCGGTAAGGATCTTGAAAAGGCCTGAGTTACATCAAAACCGAGACGATTCTGCCTTGCCCAACCCGCGTGGCAAATTTTCATTCACAATCTGCAATCTGCGATCCTCTCTGTTAACTCTTCCCTCAATTGCGTCGCGGGCCGTGGCGGGATATCCTGCGATGTCGAAGTTGAACCCTCGAAAACATGGCCAATCTTTTTGAACTGCCCCGCTATATTGCGATTGAAGGTCCGATCCGGGTTGGAAAGAGCACACTAGCGCGCATTCTGGCGGAACGTTTGAATGCTCAACGGGTAACGGAACCGGAAGAAAATCCGTTTCTTCGTGCTTTTTATGATGGCGAGAGAGGGGCCGGTTTTCAGGCGCAGTTCGCATTTCTTATCCGGCGTTTTGAGCAGTTGCGCGCGCTTGATCTTGGCGCTCGGTCGCAAAAAACCGTGATTACCGATTTCATATTCGAAAAAGACAAGCTGTTCGCATGCCTGAATCTGAACGACACCGAACTCGACACTTATAACCGCTTTTATAACTATTTCCGCGAGCAACTGCCCACGCCTGATCTGGTGATTTATTTACAGGCCACGCCGGAAGTGCTGAAGAAGCGGTTAAAGAAGAAGGACGCGCCCGCAGAAAAGGCCATTAGCGAAGATTATCTGGAAGAAGTGATAAAGGCCTACGAGCATTTTTTCTTTCACTACACGTCTTCCGATCTGCTGATCGTCAACACTTCGGAAATTGATTTTGTGGAACGGAATCAGGATTTGCAGGAATTGTTGCGGAAAGTGTCCGCGCCGATCAAGGGGACACAGTACTTTTTGCCGTTGGGAAGCCAGGAAGCCGCCAGCGCGTAGGCTACTTCTCGTGACGAGGAAGTGAATACAAAGATATCGCGTTCCCGATCTTCTCAAATTCGGGATCGGCGGTGACCAGCATTGCGTTCTGCTCGATGGCAAGTTCGGCAGCAAATGCGTCCGCATATCCCAACCCATGTTTTTGCTTGAGGGCCGCGGCACGGGTCGCGCGCTCACGATCAGCCGCTATGACCGCGATTGGCAATTGCTGTGACTTCACTTCAGCCTCGTCCGCCTTCGCCTCGCCATGCCGCCGCCACACTATGTAAAAGACTTCGCCCCAATTAATTGCCGACATAAACAACGGCACATCGAGACGGAGCGCCTCGCCCAGCAGACGGCGCACTTTTTCGGCGATGATGCGCCGATCTTCAAAAAAACCGATGAGAGCGTTCGCGTCAAGCACATAACGCCGGGCGCTCGAACGGGAGCTCGAATGGGACCTCGACCTAGAGCTCGAAAGATTGCTGGAACGAATAAACGACCGCGTCATTTCTTTTCTCGCCGGCGCTCGCGCTCGCGTTCCAAAAATGATTCATCAAACATCGAGGGGGCGTTTGGCGGCGGTTTCAAGAATCCCATGATCTCGTCGAGTTGGCGCGCCGTGATCGGTGAAAGGATGAGTTTGCCCTTTTCTTCGCTCCAGGTCGCGGGCGTGCCCTTTTCCAATCCAAGGCGATCTCTCAACTCCGCCGGAATCACTACTTGGCCTTTGGAGCTGACCGAAGTCCGGTATGTACGCATTAGCACTATCTTACTATAGAGTAAGACATTTTGTATATGACTTACTTCATTGAAATGGCGTAATATCGCCGAACGCCTGTCGAGGGACTACAATTGGATTCTCAAAGTTGCGCAGGCTCTATCCGCGATGCGGAGGGGCACTGGAGGATACTGTGAGTCTGACTTCCATTGGCGGACCTTCATCTGCTGGATCTGGCCGGAAGATTACCGTTTCGTCCATCCGAGATAAAAAAAGTCATCATGAGCCGATCACTTGCCTGACGGCCTACGACTATCCCTCTGCGCGCCTGGTTGACGACGCGGAGATTGACATTGTTCTGGTCGGCGACTCGCTGGCCATGACAATGCTCGGTTACGAAAACACTTTCTCCGTGACCGTGGATGAGATGCTTCATCATGTGCGTGCGGTGAGGCGCGGCGTGAAGCATGCGCTGCTGATCGCGGACATGCCGTTTGGCTCTTATCACGCTGGCACAGAAGACGCCGTACGCAACGCCACGCGCTTCATGAAAGATGGCGCCGAGGCGGTGAAAATTGAGGGCGGCGAGAAGCGCGCTGACTTGATCCGGCATATTATTGATGCCGAGATACCCGTCGCCGGACATATTGGACTGACGCCGCAATCGGTGAATGTGATGGGCGGATACAAAGTCCAGGGAAAGTCGTTAGCTGATATTGAGCAGCTTATGCGGGATGCCGTGGCTCTTGATCGTGCTGGAGTGGCATGTATTTATCTGGAAGGAATTCCGCGGGAAGTAGCGGCGATGATTACCGCAGAAGTCGGGACGCCGACGATTGGGATTGGAGCTGGTCCGGATTGTGATGGGCAGGTGCTCGTTTTCCACGACATTTTGAACCTGACATTTTCGGAGGCGGCGAAATTTGTTCGCAGGTATGCCGATGCGGGAGGGTTGATTACCGAGGCAGCGCGGACATTCAAAGCCGACGTGGAGGCACGTCAGTATCCGTCGGATGCGGAGTCATATCATCTGCCGAAAGAAACGAAGACGGCTTTGGAATCGCTTCTGGAGCGGAAGCGGGCGATACGGCGATAGCGCGATGCTCGTGTTGGGACGGGGCGCCAACGCCCGTGCGGTCGAGATGAACAACGAAGCGATTCTGGGAGCCGGATTTGGCGCGACGAATTTCGGTTATCCCTTAAATTTGTCTTCCTGAGAGAGTGTTGTTCTTCGCTCGCGAAGAACAACCGAGCCGAAGCACCCCTGTTTCCTTTTATGCCGCCGGAATAGCGCCTTCCGGAAAACGCAGATTTCGCCGGGAATAGAGATACTTCGACTCTCTGAGCTTCCGCGAGCGGGAAGCTCAGCCGCGCTCAGCATGACAATCAAGGAAAGTGACAGCCGAGGGCGGCTGTCCCTACGTGTGCCTGGATGATGCAAGTTTTTCGAACTATTCCTGATATGCGGGCTGCGCCGCGTGCCGTGCGACGCGAGGGAAAGCGCATCGGCTTCGTGCCGACGATGGGCGCGCTGCATGACGGACATCTTTCGCTGGTCCGTGCGGCAAAATCCCAATGCGACGTGGTTGCGGCTTCGATTTTCGTAAATCCCCTTCAGTTTGGCCCGCATGAAGACTTGGCGAAATATCCGCGAGATTTCGATCGGGATTGCGAGCTGCTGAAAAAAGAAGGCGTGGATTTTATCTTTGCACCATCGGTTGAGGAGATGTATCCGGCAGGAGCGGTAACGCACGTTACCGTCGAAGGGCTTAGTGACAAGCTCTGCGGCAAATCGCGGCCCGGTCATTTTCGCGGCGTGACGACTGTGGTTGCGAAGCTCTTTCATATTGTCGAGCCTGACATTGCCTTCTTCGGACAGAAGGATGCGGCGCAGTTGGCGATCATCCGCCGGATGGTCCGCGATTTGAATTTTCCGGTCGCGATTGTGGCTTGTCCGATCGTCCGCGAGGCCGATGGATTGGCGATGAGCTCGCGGAACGCTTATTTGAATCCAGAAGAACGAAAGGCTGCGCTGGTGCTTTACCGGGCGCTGAAGCAAGTGAAAGAGCTATTCGATCACGGAGAGCGAAGCGCAGCGAGGCTCATCGAGGTTGGGAAGAAAGCCTTCGCGGAAGAAAAGCTTGCGAGGCTGGATTATCTAGAGATCGTTGATCCCGACAGTCTTGAATCACTCGCGGAAGTAAGAGCCACAGCGTTGGCAGCCGTGGCTGGCTTCGTCGGCGGGACACGACTGATCGACAATGCGGTGCTAAGTGTGGAGCAGAGGGCGTTGCCCTAGAATATTGTCGTACTTGTGCTGTCCGCCGGAGTTAGGGGCACGCTATTTAAGGCTTTGTTTCAGAGCGTTAGCGTGATGAGCATTTCCACAGGTAAAGACATTTCGCCGAACGTACTTTCCTGGCCAATACTGAGGCTGGGTCGCAAAGACAAATTTGTTCGGCCACGATGCTTATGCGAGTTTGCGGCTGTCCTTGCGCGCTGCTCGATTGCGGCTCTTGCTCAACCTGTGCTGGCACGGAAAATGAGCTGCAACAGTCGCCCTCAACAGTCTGCCTAAATGTGTATACAAGCAGGTAAGACAAGGGCGAACTGCAAATCCGGCACTCGAAACGTGACTTCGCAGCACTATCGAGGGCAGCTTGTTTCAGCATCGGATGGCCGCTCAGAACAGCGGCTTCAACCGTTCCATCTTGATGAACCGTAACAGTGACATCGACCTCCCCAGCGATGTTCGCTTGCCGCGCCAATGGCGGATATTCGGGCTTGAATAGGCTGGTTAGAATACGTTGCCCTTCGACGCGGTTGAGTTCAATGCGGCGGGCGCAATCTGTTGCGCGAAAATACTTGCGTGTGAGCCTAAGGCCGTTGCGAGTAACGCGATTCCGAATATACTTCTCACTTAATAGGACTCTACACTCGAAAATCGCGCGATGCCAGAGCCACACCCCACCCAATTGTGCCACTAATCGCGGGCGTGCCCTATAGCCCTGCAATGATAATTTTCGGTCCGGAGACAAACGCGTTCCCTTTGATGAGGAAACGCAAGGGCCGCTCGAGGCTTTCGTGATGCCGATCGCGCGGCGTGACCAGGATTCGATCGGGACGGTAGCCCTCATCGGCAATGAATAAGTCCGAAGTTGCGTCGGTCAGATCTTTTCCGTTGTCGCGTTCGCGAGTTATACCGAAAGCCTCCGCCAGTCTGCCTGGACCGCTGGTCAGTTTCCGCAGATCAGCTCGGCTTCTCCACCAAAATCTCTCGCGCACGAGCCATTTCTTCGATTCCTTCGATAGGTTCGAGGGCGCGAAACAGGATACCTCCTGCAACGCCGTCGGGCAGGCAGGACACATTCAGGCAGTAGTGGTTGCCGTAAATGAAATAAATGTAGGCGTATCCGGGCGGCCCGAAGAGAACCGCATTGCGGGCGGTGCGGCCGGCTGCGGAATGGGCGGCGGGATCGTCTTCTCCGAGGTATGCTTCGACTTCGACGATGCGGCCTGCGAGGCGAGTCTTGCGGTCGCGGCGGACGAGGACCTTGCCCAAAAGGTCTCGGCTTACATTCTGCGGATCACGGTCGTAAAAATCTGCGTCGGAGGACGTCTGTGTATTTTTGCGGTGATCTAGGCACGGAAGAAGTTATGCGATACGGACGAGTTCCAGTGTTGCGCCCTTTCGGGAGCGCAAGAAACCAAGGCTCGAGTATTACCCCGGAATTAAGTCCGGGGATATTGTATGCACGCTCCAAATCGGAGCTGGTTCTCGGTAACTGCCGACACAGAATATGTCCGCTTTATGTCTTTCTTCCCCGATGACGATCGTCGCATCGGAACCCTACGCGGCGTTTTTACCGGCCTCTTTCAGATATGCCAGCACTTCTTCTGCGTGGCCTTCGGGCTTCACTTTGTAGAAGATGTGTTTTATGTTCCCTTCGGAGCCGATGATGAAGGTGGTTCGCGCCACTCCCATCACTTTTTTGCCGTACATGTTCTTTTCCTGCATCACACCATACAGATTGCAGACTTTTTTGTCGGCGTCGCCAAGCAGCGGGAAAGGCAGGCTGAATTTTTCTTCGAATTTCTTTTGATCTTTTGGCTGATCTGGAGAAATTCCCAGGATCACGGCGCCCGTCTGCTGGATTTTTTTATACGAATCGCGGAATTCACATGCCTCAATCGTACAGCCGGGAGTATCGGCACGAGGATAGAAAAACAGAACCACATACTTTCCGCGAAGGCTGTTTAATGACACTTCTTTACCATTCTGGTCGGGCAAAGTGAACTCGGGAGCTTTATCATTGATATTCATGGCGTCATCTCTCTTTCGTTCAAACTATCGTCCAAAGGTTCGTTCAAGGATATACCGCGCGGCGGGATGGATTATCTCCGCGTCCGCCGTGGCAATGCTTCTCCTGCAAATTGTACTCGCGCAGCGCGCTCATCGCGTAGCCCCCGATAAAGGACCGCGCGCGATGGGACTGATCGAGCTGGCGCCAAACGGCAAGGCTCACCTGATCCCAATCACAATTATGGTGAATGGAGAATATTACGATGCCAGCGAGTACAAAGCCTCTCCGGTGCCCATGTCGCTCGACACGGGAATTGTTTATGAGGCGGTAAAAACGGGAGTTTCGCAGGGATTATTTACGGTAAGAGGCGCGACTGCGGGAACAAAAACATGGCGAGGGGAAGGCACATGGGAATCAGAAGCTGAGATCAAGGCGGAAGAGTCGAAAAAGAAAGCGGCGGAAGCGGCGGCGAAGCTGGCAAAGAAGAAGCCCACCCTGGATGAGGGAGGTGGGCCGCCGGTGTTGCGGCGGGCTGGCGCGGCTAAGAGCGGATCGACGGATAAAACCGCATCCGACAAATCGGGATCGGATGGGTCGAAGACAACCGCATCTGCACCAGCAGCGCCTCCGGCTGCACCGGCTTCGTCAAGCGCCTCGTCTCCGGCACCGGAAAAGACGTCGCCAGCAGCGGCATCGGCGGATGTTCCCTCACCGTCGTCAACTTCAGATGAGGATGACCCGAACCGGCCGCAGCTTCGGCGGGGTAAAGCTCGGCGAGCGGTGGCAGAAAAAGAGACCGTCGAAGCGCCTGCTACTCTTGCTCCCCATGCCGATAAGAAAAGTTCAGCACAGGCAGCGCCCGTAGAGCTACCTGCCGGAATTCAATTCATTCCAGCAATTTCTGATGCTAGTGGTCCTGAGCCACGTTCGTATGAGTTCAATATGAATCCGGATGAAGAGCGCCAGTTTCGCAATCAAATTATGGCGATGGCTGCGGCGGAAGTCACTGCGCGCGCCAATTCTTTGAGGTCAGAAATACCCGTTTCTTCCGCGACTCACACCACTGCCCGCAGGGTCAAGCCGGCAAAAGCGCCGGGACCAACGTTTCAAGATGTGCAGTTTCGTGTTTTCGATGTGTCAAATAGTAACGAGGCTGTCGTGGTCTTAACAGCGCGGGCGCAGATTCCCGCTCCGAAGGCGGACAGCGCTGGAAGTTTACCGGCTGATTATTTTATTACGCTCGTTGCGCGGGAAGATATTTATGGAGAGCTTCATAAGGCGCTCTCGAACGTTACAGACGCCCAGCATCTTGACGTTTTGCCGCGCCTGGATTTAATTGACGCGGTGGATGTTGATGGAGATGGCCGCGGAGAGTTGCTGTTTAGAAAGGTCTCCGACACGGGGAGTGGTTATGTGGTTTATCGCGTGATCGGGAATCAGTTGTGGCCGTTATTCCAGGGCACGATTGGATAGTGTGGGACATCCGGCCTCGGCTGTCTTGCGCAAGCGCGGCTATAATCTTTTGCGTGAATAAGGATCTCTCCAAGCGGCTTGAGGCTCTTCGCGAGCAGATTCGTCACCACGAATACCGCTACTACGTCCTCGACGATCCCGAGATCACCGACGCTCAATTCGATCAGCTTATGAATGAGCTGAAGAAAATTGAGTCGGAGCATCCTGCGTCAATCACCCCCGATTCTCCTACGCAACGGGTGGGCGGAAAGCCTCGCGAAGGATTTCTAAAGGCGCCGCATTCGTCGCCCATGTTGTCGCTCGATAACACATACAACGTTGACGATCTGCGCAAATGGGAGCAGCGAGTGCATGAGTTGGCCGGCCGTGCGGACATTGAATATGTTTGCGAGCTCAAGCTCGACGGCATGTCGCTGGCCCTGCACTACGAAGATGGAAAGCTGGTTCGCGGCATCACCCGCGGCGACGGCACCGTGGGCGAGGACGTGACTTTGAATGTGCGCACCGTGCGGTCCATTCCGCTTTCGATTTCCAAAGAGAAGCTTAAGAAAACGGGGATTCCGGCGGACTTCGAAGTTCGCGGCGAAATGCTTATTCCGCTCGCATCATTCAAGAAGATGAATGAAGACCGGGAAGCGAAAGGATCTTTCGCTATTTGTGAATCCTCGAAACGCCACAGCTGGTACGGTTCGCCAGCTCGAGCCAAGCATCACTGCCCAACGCCGGCTCGACTACTTCGCGTATTCGCTGCTGAAAAATGGCAACACTTATTTCGAGCGTCACTGGGATACTTTGAACGCGCTCGATGCGGCGGGATTCAAAGTGAATCCGGCTCGAACTTTGGCGACGAACTTCGACGAGTTGTGGACATTCATCCAAAAAGAGGAAAGCCCAGCGCGAGGCGTTGCCTTATGAAATTGATGGCATCGTCATCAAAGTGAATCAGACTTCGCTGCAACGGGAATTGGGGTTCACCGGGAAAGCGCCGCGCTGGGCGATTGCATACAAGTATGCGGCACGAGGTGGGATTACTAAGATCGAAGACATTCTGGTGCAGGTTGGGCGAACCGGCAAGTTGACTCCGGTTGCGGCGTTAGCGCCGGTTTTTATTGGTGGCACAACCGTAAGCCGCGCGACGCTTCACAACATGGATGAAATTGAGCGGCTGGGCGTGAAGATCGGCGATTGGGTGGAGGTAGAGCGCGGCGGCGATGTGATTCCGAAGATCACGAAAGTCGTGGACGATAAAGATCATCCTCGCGGGAAGAAATTGTTTCACATGCCTGAGAAGTGTCCGATCTGCGGGACACATGTGGTCCGCACCGAGGGCGAAGTGGATTACCGGTGCGTGAACGTCAATTGTCCGGCGAAGCTGCGGGAAAGTATTTTGCACTTTGCGTCGCGCGGAGTCATGAACATTGATGGCATGGGCGATGCATTGGTCATCCAACTCACCGACCGCGGGATTATTAAAAATATTGCTGACGTGTATCGGCTGACTGATGCGGACCTGCTTAAGCTCGAGCGCATGGGCGAGAAGTCAGCGCAGAATGTGTTAAGGGAAATTGAAGCTCAAAAAAACTGCCACTGGAACGAGTGATTTTTGGCCTGGGTATCCGATTCGTTGGCGAAAGAACCGCGCAATTTCTCGCCGAGCATTTCGGATCCATGGACGCGCTGATAACGCCAGCGAAGAAGAGCTTCAGCAGGTAAATGAGGTTGGACCGCGCATCGCAAAAAGCATTGCCGAGTTTTTTCAGGAGCCGAAGAACCGAGAGCTGGTGGATCAACTGCGCAAAGCAGGACTGAAGCTCGTCGGGGACAAAGCGGCAACGCGGAACCAAGTTGGCTGGAAAAACATTTGTCCTCACCGGCACCATGCCGACATATAGCCGCGATCAGGCCAAGAAGATGATCGAAGATGCGGGCGGACGCGTGGCGGGATCCGTCAGCAAAAAGACGGACTACGTAGTGGCGGGAGCAGATGCGGGATCGAAATTGGACAAAGCCAAGGAATTGGGAGTCAGCGTGATTGATGAAAAGGCGATGGAGGAGTTGCTGAGTATCAAGTAGCCTTGCCTTACGTAGGGCATTGTGTCAGTCGCCCGTTTTTTATGAGAAAGATCCGGAAAAGTGCGGTAGATGCTAAGGAGGCCATGATCCGAGCCGTGGAGGAGGAGGCGGCGAGATCAGGAGCGCAGCTTACCCGTGAGGAAAGGAATCGGCTGGAAAGTTCGGGAACTGGAGGGCAGGCACTGAGTTTAGGGGATGCGACGGACCATCGCCTCAGGGCCTTGGTGGCATCGGTCATTTCAAGGGAATGGCAGTCAGGTTACGCGGCCCCTCCGGGCTCTTTTGTAAACGCGGTCGGGCTGGCTGGCGATCAGGAATATCCTTATGTTGTACAGCTTGCAGAAGATGAAATCAGAGCAAGGCAACCAAAGCGCACCTTTGCACGCAAATGGTGGGCGCCGATTTCGTTAGCATCACTTCTCATCGTGCTGCTCTTATTTGCCCTTGTGTGGAGCATATTGGAAAGGTAGACAAGGTGACCCTGAGTTCGCGTCTATTTTTTCAAACATTCAACTGGGTCGGAGGACAACGTTCCCGCCGGACGCGCATAAGGCTAACTCCCTTCACAAAATCGCAACTCTGGTTTGACTAAAATATGTCAAATATGTAGCATGGTTGTACCAGTTTGCTCTTAGGAGCAGACCTTGGATTTCATGAAGAGTGGCTGAGGGACGAGCCCTAAGAAGCCACGACAACCGGATCGGAAGGCAACTTTCGGTCGCCCGGTGTCAACTCTCGCCCTTGGAAAAGGGGGAACATGAGATTCGGGGTGCCGAATTTCAGCATCTCGCGCCTCTTTCCTAATTCCTAGGGAAAGAGGTTTCGTATTTTAGGTTGGTTTCGGACGCTCGTCCCCCGGCCGCTCTCGCCGCAAGAAAGAGAGTAGCTGATGAGATATGAACTGCGCTGTCGTGAATGTAACAAGAGTTGGGGAAACCAGGCACGCTCGATTTGCGACGATTGTTTCTCGCCCCTCGAAGTCTTCTACGATTACGACTCTATCCGCAGCAGTTTCACGCGTGAAAAAATCTCGCAGGGACCTCCCAGCATGTGGCGCTATTCGGAACTGCTTCCGCTGCCGCCGCATTATCAGCCAGCCGTGCCCGCAGGATTCACGCCGCTGCTGAAAGCGCCGCGACTCGCGCGCGATCTTGGCACGAAGAATCTTTATTTGAAAAATGACGCTGTCTGCTTGCCCACGCTCAGCTTTAAAGATCGCGTCGTTGCCGTGGCTCTCGCCCAGGCGCGCGCGTTCGGATTCGATACCGTGGCGTGTTCGTCCACCGGAAATCTTGCGAATTCGGTTGCGGCGCAGGCTGCGCGAAATGGCTTCAAGGCTTGGATATTTATTCCCGCCGATCTCGAACCTGCAAAAATTTTAGGCACGCAAGTATTTGGAGCGAAGTTGGTCCGCATCTCCGGAAGTTATGACCAGGTGAACCGGTTGTGCTCGCAAATTGCCGACGAACGCAACTGGGGATTCGTAAATGTGAATCTGCGTCCTTATTATGCGGAGGGATCGAAGACGGTCGGCTTTGAAATCGCCGAGCAACTTGGCTGGCGCTTGCCGGATAACGTGGTCGTCCCAATGGCGGGCGGGTCGTTAATTACTAAGATCAAAAAAGCTTTTGAAGAATTATCGCAGTTGGGATTGGTTGAGCCGAAGCAGGTTAAATTCTTCGGCGCGCAGGCGACGGGATGCTCGCCGATCTCGACCGCTGTGAAAGCCGGGAATTTAGAAATTGATCCGCAAAAGCCGGCGACCATTGCGAGATCGCTCGCGATTGGGAATCCTGCCGACGGTCATTATGCAATTCGCGCGATCAATAAGAGCGGCGGATGGGCGGAAGACGTTTCCGATCCCGAGGTGGTGCGCGGGATTCAGGACCTCGCCGAGGCGGAAGGCATCTTCACCGAAACCGCTGGCGGCGTCACCGTGGGATGCGCCCGCAAGCTTTACCAGCAGGGACGCATTCAATCCGACGAAACGACGGTGCTTTGCATTACCGGTAACGGATTGAAGACGACGGACGCGCTCGTCGGACAATACGAAGCCGCGGCCCCAATCGCCGCCAAACTCGCGGAATTCAACAAGTATCTGGAAAGCGTGCTCGACGCGCCGGTAAAGACTGCAATTCCCGAGACAGTGGAGGCATAGCGAAGAAAATGACGATCACAGTTCAAATTCCCACCGCGCTGCGCCGTCTCACCGCCGGTACCGAGAAGCTCACATGTTCTCCGGCGAATCTTGGAGAGCTTCTCTCCGAGCTGGACCAGAAATTTCCTGACTTGAAGCCGCACCTGCGCGACGCCTCCGGGCAAGTTCGACACTTCCTGAATATTTATGTCAATGAAGAAGACATCCGCTTCCTCGGCGGAGACGGCTACGCCTTCCAGGAGGGCGACGAAGTTTTGCTGGTTCCATCCATCGCCGGGGGCGCGGTATGACCGGGCAACAAGACACGTAGGGACAGAGCCGTCGTCGCAATCCAATTTCGGCTTTCCAAAAGTGAAACGCCGCTGACAAAAATAGCCGGGAAGCGGCCCAAGAACGCAGCCCAAATAGCGAGGCTTGGGTGCTGCTCTGTACCACTTGCACACAGCGGTGGGATTTGTTGTATAATCTAACTAACTAGTTACTTAATAATGAGACTTACCGCAACCAAAGCGTCGCACGGTTCGCGCCATCGGCCAGAAGAAAGCCGGGCCGCTATTCTCCAAGCCGCGGTGCGGGAATTTGCCGATGAAGGCATCGCCGGGGCGCGCACGGATGCCATTGCCCGGGCCGCGAAAGTGAACAAGGCTCTGCTCTATTACTATTTCAAGGATAAAGAAGCGCTTTACGGAGCCGTGCTCGATCGGGTTTTTGGAGGACTGACGCAGAGCGTTCGCGAGGCGTTGTCACGAGATCTTCCTCCCAGTCAGCGGATTTTGGCCTATGCGGGAGCGCACTTCGACTACATCGCCAGCAATCCCCTTTATCCCCGAATCGTACAGATGGAGATGATGCGCGCCGGGCGTGGCAGGCCCGCGCAGTTCGAGAGAATCGTGAACCAATATTTCCGGCCGATTTTTACTCAAATTGCCAAGACGCTCGCTGAGGGGTTTTCCCAAGGCGAATTTCGACGCGTTGAGCCGATGCAGTTTATCCCTTCGATGATTTCCGTCATTGTGTTTCACTTTACCGCCGCGCCCGTGTTAAGGATGATGAGCGGCTCTGACCCCATGTCTCCGCATTGGCTTGGCGTGCGCCGTGCTGCCGTGCTGGACTTCATTTCGGCGGCATTATTGGTGAAGGCCAGCAGCGCCCCAAGGCACCGGAAGAAACCATTAAGACGAAGCCATTTTCAAAAAAAGCAAGGAGCTGCTCAGTGAGCGCCCGAAATAAATTTCTAATTACGCTTTCTATCGTGCTGGGGATTTCCCTGATTTATTACTTTGTCTCGACGCCTCGTTCCGGCGATCTGATACTGATTGGCACGGTGGATTCGAACCAGGTGATCGTCAGTCCTCAAGTAAGCGGCCGCCTGACGAAGCTGCTTGTGGATGAGGGTTCGCAGGTGAAGCAAGGCGACCTCATCGCGGTGCTTGACCCATCGGAACTGGAAGCTGAAGCCCGTGCGGCTGCGGCGACGATTGACAGCCTGAAATACAAAGTTGCGGAGACGCAAAGCACGCAGACAGCCATGCAAGGCTCGACCACGAGCAGCGTTGCCAACGCTCAAGCGAAGCTGGCATCTACTCGCGCACAGCTTCTTCAAGCTGAAGCCACTCTACAGCGTACGCAGAGCGACAGCCGCCGGATGATCGAACTGGCGAAACAGGGAGTCGCGTCCGATCAGGATCGCGTGCAGGCGGAAACAAATCTCACCGCGCAACAGGCAGTCGTGCAGGCACTGAAAGATCAAGTGACGGCAGCAGAAGCGGACCTCAACACTGCGGTCGCGAATGTGCATCAGGCGCGGGCGGCGCAGAGCACAGTGCAATCTACGCAAGGCCAGTTGGCGAATGCGGAAGCCATGCTCAAAGAAAGTGACGTGCGGCTGGGCTATACGAAGATTTATGCGCCGGTGTCCGGTACCGTTTCCGTTCGCGCCGCTCGCGAAGGCGAAGTGTTAAATGCAGGACAGCCAATCGTCACAATCGTTGATTTGAACGACACATGGGTTCGCGCCGCGATTCCTGAGACCGAAGCTGATCACATTGGATTCGGCGATACGTTGCGGGTTCGGCTTCCGGGCGGAACGGTTGTCCCCGGCAAGGTTTTTTTCAAGTCGCCTGAAGCGGACTTTGCTACGCAACGCGATGTGAGCCGCCGCAAACGAGATATTCGAACGATCGTCCTGAAGGTCAGGCTGAACAATCCCAAAGGTGATTATGTCCCCGGCATGACGGCCGAGGTATTGGTATCTCCCGCGCAATTAAAAGGCGCCCAACCGTCGCAGCAGGCTGAATCGGGAACACCATGAGTGTCAACCTCAAAACTAACGGCAGCTCTGGCGCCGTCACAGGGTCCTCGGAAATCAATGCGATTGAAGTGAATCACATCGTCAAGAAATATGGCGATTTCACGGCAGTGGACGATGTCTCCTTCAGCGTGAAAGATGGCGAAATATTCGGATTGCTGGGCCCCAATGGCGCGGGTAAATCAACGTTGATCAGAATGATGACCACGCTCATTCCCATCACAGCAGGAACGGCGTGCATCGCTGGGCACGATGTGAAGAAAGATCCAGACGCGGTGCGGCGAACCATTGGCGTGATTCCGCAAGCTCTTACCAGCGATCTCGATCTCACGGTCGAAGAGAACATGAACATTTACGCCAAACTCTACGACGTTCCAACGAAGAAGCGCCACGAGGCGATTGATGAATTGCTTGAGTTGGTGGATTTAACGAAGTGGCGAGGGGCGCAGACAAAGACACTTTCCGGCGGGATGCGTCGGCGCTTGGAAATTGCGCGCGGGCTGGTGCATAGTCCAAAAATATTTTTTCTCGACGAACCAACCACTGGTCTCGACCCCGTCTCTCGAGTCGCAGTCTGGGAAATGCTTACAAATATTAAAAGTCAGCGCCAGCTCACAATCTTGATCACCACGCACTATATGGACGAAGCCGACCGGCTCTGCGACCGCATTGCCATCGTGGATCATGGCAAGCTCGTGGCGCTCGATTCTCCGGCGGCCCTGAAAGCGAGTGTTCCCGGATCAAATGTCATCGAGGCGCAATTCGAGCGTGCGCCTGCCGATTGGGAGCAGCGGCTGCGGGCTCTTAGCGATGTTACATCGGTTCAGAATGAATCGTCCAGCATGTTTCGCGTGCTTACAGGAAACGGTTCCCGCACCACGACTGAACTTGTGGAAGCCGCTGTTAAAGCTGGCGTCGGTGTGAAGTCTCTCTCGGTGCAAAACACAACCCTCGATGACGTTTTCGTTCACTACACCGGCCGCCAGTTGCGAGACGAACTGGTCAAAGCTTACGCGTTCGTAATGCCGCAGAGGCCAGGATTGCAGCCATGAACCGAATCATGGCCATTATCGAGCGCGAAATGCGCAAGTTTTTTCGTTCGCCCGCGCTGATGCTCGCGTCCATGATTTTTCCGCTGGTCCAGCTCATTATTTTAGGCAACGCTTTCGGCGGCAAGATTCGCGACGCGAAACTTGGATTGGTTGACGAGGACGGCGGCACGCAGGCTTTGAAAATCCGGGAGGCATTTGATTCCGTCCGAGCCAATATGCGGACTTTCTTGCCTGTTTACTACAGCAATGAAAAGCGGGCGATGGAGGATGTTCGCAACGGAAAAATCCAGGGCGCGGTAGTTATTCCTCCGCAATATTCGCGGCGAGTCTATGAGCAAGATCAGCCCAAGATCGCTCTCATTGTGGACAACAGCGACAACTTCATGAGCTCGACGCTTGAGGACGAACTTACCAGCATCACAAATACGCTGAATCAGCCTACGGTTCAGCCGCGCATATTACAGCAAACCGTTTTGCAGATCGTAGAGCTATATCCGTATATCGAATACATGAAATACCTTTTGCCGGGCTCTATCACGCTGGCCATGTTTGTTTCCGTGATGATCGGCGGGGGCATGCTCTACATTGATGACAAGGCTCGAGGCGTGCATGAGGGGTATCTGGTCACTCCCATCACGAAAGCCGAACTGGTCTTCGGACTGAACGGCGCAGGCGCGATTAAAGCCGTGATGACCGGAGTCATAATCACGATCATCGGATCGCTCATGGCCGGCGTCAGCACGCTTTTCAATCCGCTCACGGCTCTCGGCCTTTTCATCATGATTCTGTTAACTTCGATCACGTTCAATACCATGATGTTTTTGCTGATGGTTCGCATTGAAGATCCGCTCGTGCCTCGCGCAATGTTTGGCATTCTGAATACGCTATTATTTTTCCCTAGCGGAGCGATTTACCCCATTCAAGCTTTCCCGCGATGGCTTCAGGGCATCGCCAAAGTAGATCCGTTCACGTTCGCGGTGCATGGATTTAAATCATTGTTGCTTAAAGAAACTGGATTCTCGGCGATTTGGCCCGACATTATGTACTTGTCCCTATTCGCCGTGATTTCGCTGAGCATAGCCACGCCCTTATTCAAGCGGACGTTGTAAAGCGACAGCCGGAATGGCTGTCTCTAAATGATCGTTCCGGCTTTTACCTTCCAGCAAGAATGCTTTATGCTCAGAACGTCATGACATTGCTCGACGCTCAGCAGTACGACCCTTCGCGTGATCGCCGCCGAAGAATTAGGGTCATCTCAATTGTTGTTTTGTTCGCCGTAATCGGAGCGTTGGCTTGGTATTTCCATAATTGGCCGGAGGAACGCATTGCCGACCAGTTCTTTCAAGCGCTGCAAGATCAAAATTACAATGCTGCGTATGGCATCTGGATGCACGATCCGAATTGGCAGCAGCATCCCACAAAGTACACGCAATATCCTTTTAACGATTTTTATCACGACTGGGGTCCGGGTGGGGAGTGGGGGCTTATTAAGTCACACAGAATTTATGGGTCAGCTACCCCGAAAGGCGGAGGCAGCGGCGTGATTGTGGAAGTGATCGTAAATGAGCGCGCCGAACATGCGCGTGTGTGGGTTGAGAGATCGGACAAAACGATTAGTTTCTCGCCGATTTAGCAGCGGTTTAAGGTAGGCTCCCCGATCTCTGTTATGCTGGGAGAAAGAGCGATCGGATTCAGTTGGTTTCAGCAAGCACATCACTTCCGACGTTCTCCGACGATGTCGTACCACACAGAGGACTTCGCCTTTCCATCCTTGCCCTGCAACAGGAACTGCACGCGATTGTGTCTACTGTCAATCTTCGCACGATAAGTTCCCAGTTCAATTCGTTGAGGACCACTGAGATCGTAAACCTGGTCGCCTATCTCGGTGGCGGCCACAAACTGGTTTCCATATCTGATTCTGCCTGACTCGGTGACCTTTCTAACTTCTCGCCCAGAAGTAACTTCCTTGACGGTCGCGGTCTGGTTGAACTCCTCGGTGTTAACCTTGGCAACTGATACGAAGGTCATGAACGCTACACCAAACAAGGCAATTGCAAATCCTTTTCTTTTCATGTTTCACGCACAACCCGCAGAGGTAGGACTCTCACCGCGGCTAATGATAAATGGACCTATGCAGAAGACGACAAACTTTCCTGGAGCTTCTTCCTCAACTCTGAAACGACTGCAAGCGTATGTTCCGCCCTCCGAGGAGGGGATCATAATGTGTCGGCGGTTGAAGTGAACGCAGGCATTCTCGGCCTCTTCTTTGGTCTCCCAACAAAGTGCATCCTCCGGACGAGAAGCAAACTCGTAGTCTATCCGGCCGTGATCCGCTGGCGTCTCCCGGCGTACGTATGCTTTAAGCAAGTTTGAATTCTCCTGGGCTCTTTTTGGGCGGCTGGTACAGTCTACGCTTTTTGTTCGCGTGTAGATATCAGAAAATCTGCGACGCCTGACCGCTACGCGCAGCGTTAAACGGTCAACCGTCAGCGAGAATTCGCCGCAGCGAGGCTCTTCAATGCTTTTTGCAACGAGGCTTCATCTCCTACGTTTATCGCATTCTTGGAGCGGTCAATCTGCCGCATCAGGCCACTTAGCACTCTACCGGGTCCCACTTCAATGAAGGTTTGCACGCCGCTCGAAATCAGCAGGCGCATGGACTGATCCCACTTCACCGATCCGGTGACCTGGCGAACCAACGCGTCGCGGCTTTGAGCGGGATCGTAATGCGATGCCGCATCAACGTTGCAGATGACAGGCACTCGCGACTTCTGAAAAATTACCTTCTGTAAATCAACTGCCAGCCGGTCCTGTGCCGGCTTCATCAAGGCACAATGGAATGGCGCGCTCACCGGCAGCAATACCGCGCGCTTCGCTCCCCGCGCATCCGCCAACTTTATGGCCCGCTCGATTGCGGTTGCATGACCTGAAATCACGATCTGTTCCGCTGAATTTATGTTTGCCGGCTCACATATTTCATTCTGCGCAGCTTCTTTGCAAATGGGTATGACGGCTTCCAAATCCATCCCAACAATCGCCGCCATGGCTCCCACGCCGACAGGAACGGCTTCCTGCATATACTTGCCGCGATTCCGCACTGTCCGCACCGCGTCGCGAAATGAAATAGTGCCTGCCGCAACGTGGGCGGAATACTCTCCGAGACTATGCCCTGCCAAATACGAGGGACGGATGCCTTTTTCATTTAATACGCGATAGGCGGCAACCGACGCGGTCAAGATCGCAGGCTGCGTAATCTCGGTGAGGCGTAATTGCTCCTCGGGACCCTCGAAACAAAGTTGCGAAAGCTTATATTCCAGCGCGTCATCGGCCTCTTCGAAGGTTTGCTTTGCGATGGGATAAGCATCGGCGAGATCTCTTCCCATGCCGACGGCTTGGGAACCTTGTCCAGGAAAAATAAATGCGATGGGATCGGAGGAGGTTGGGGATGGAGGAATTGTTGCCATTGAGTTCGATGGATCGAATGGCTACGGTTTAGCGGTGACAGCCGTTTCCGGCTCATTTACCAGCGCGTCAAGATGCTTGAGCGTTTCTTGCACTGTTAACGAGTACATCTCGCGGTCAACGCCTTCTCCAGACTCAAGTGCTGTTTTCAGATAATGCCCGGCGATTTCTATGGCCAGCGAATCGGTAATGGTCTTGCCGGTGCGGTTCTTGTATTCAACCCATGCAGGCAACGGCAACGCCACCCACACTGGACGCCCGTCCACAAGGAATTTGATGTCTACCGCGTCGGCATGCCGCGTGGCGACAGCAACGATCAGAGCCTGGTAGATGCAGTGAACTTCCCTCTTGGACCAGCGGTCTGCGGCATTAAAATCGCTATACATACCGAATAAAACTATACCGGAGGGAGTTGGCGTCGGCAAATTCGAGGGTAGTACAGTTCTAACCTTTATCGAGCAACCTCAGACTGGTCCCAATCCTTCCGGTCCGGGAACGCTCCACATATTCACAGTCTTTTAATATTTCATTGCTGCCGGATGAGTGAGAATCCGGTGGTCACATTTTTGAACCTCACAGCCCATTCGTAGAAAGGATGCTTCCTTTATGCGTGGCAGCCATTTGCAGGCAAGGACGATCGCGACAGTTATATTCCTCGGCACGGTGTTCAGTCTGGGGTGCAATTCAAGTTCTTCCAACAATGAAGGCGCGTCTTCAGGAGGGACCACGCAGGTCATCGGCGCGGGCAGCACTTTCATTTATCCAATCATGTCCAAATGGATAAATGACTTTCAAGGCTCGCACCCGAACATCCAGATCAATTATCAATCCATTGGCAGCGGCGGCGGAATTCAGCAACTCAAAAAGGGTTTGGTTGATTTCGGAGCCAGCGACGCTTCCCTCAGTGACGACCAATTGAAGGACATGCCGGCGGTGATTCAGATTCCGGAAAGCGCGGGTCCAGTGTGCGTCACTTACAACCTGCCGGATCTCAAAAAACCGCTCCAGCTCAGCGCTTCCACCCTGGCCGGAATCTATCTCGGCAAAATAAAAAATTGGCAAGACCCTGCCGTCAAGAAGGACAACCCTGGCGTGGCTTTACCCAAGGAAGCCGTAGTTGTAGCCCACCGTTCTGAAGGCAGCGGCACCACCAATATTTTCACGACATACCTTGATAAAGTCAGTCCGGAATGGTCAAAAAACATCGGCAAAGGAATCTCAGTGAAGTGGCCGGTCGGGCTGGGCGGCAAAGGCAGCGAAGGCGTGACTGGCGTGGTGAAGCAAACGCCCGGCACCATCGGTTACGTAGAGCTGAATTATGCGAAGGAAAATAATCTTCCGGTAGCGCTCATTCACAATCAGGCTGGAAACTGGGAAGCTCCCAGCGCCGAAGGTACGGCGGCCGCGATCAGTGCTTTCAGCGACGATTTGGCTAAAGATGTCCGCACGCCAATCGTTGACCCGCCAGCGTCAGCGGCAGACGCGTATCCCATCTGCGGATTCACTTTTCTTCTGGTGCCGAAAGACGGTACTGATGCAGCCAAGCGCGGAGTCGTGAAGAGCTTCATTCAGTACATCATTACCGACGGCCAAGCTGGCGCAGACTCTCTTTACTACGCCAAACTGCCGACCGCGGTGGCCGACCAGGACCAAAAGCTGCTGGCCGATATGCTAGCCAACGGACAGCCGATTTCCGCCTCGGGCACGGCTACTGCCGCAAAGTAAACCCCGGCGAGGGCGTTGCGTATCTTTTCTAGGATGCGCAACGCTTCTCCGCGTTCAAATAGCGGCGTGGATTATCATGGCTAGCTGATGGCTTCCATGAAAAATCTTGGCATTCTTCTTTCCGGGCGCGGTTCCAACTTTGAAGCGATTGCTAAGAACGTGGCATCGGGGCAAATTCGAGATGCTCAGATTGCCGTAGTTATCTCCAATAAAGCGGAAGCTGGCGGTTTGGACATTGCCCGCCGGTTCGGACTGAACTCCTTAGTTATCCCTTCAAAAGGCAAGCAGCGCGAAGAGCATGATCGCGAAGTTGTCGCGGCATTGCAGGAGCACAAGGTTGATCTGGTCTGTCTCGCGGGATACATGCGCTTGTTGTCGCCCTGGTTTGTGAAGCAGTTTCCTCGCCGCATTCTGAACATTCATCCTTCGTTGCTTCCGGCATTCCCTGGGCTGGAAGCGCAGGAACAGGCATTCGCATACGGAGTGAAAGTGACTGGATGCACCGTGCATTTCGTAGATGAAGAACTGGACCACGGCCCAATCATCGTGCAGAAGGCGATTCCGGTTCTCGATGCCGACGACGAGCCTACTCTGGCGGCGCGAATTTTGGAACAGGAGCACATCGCCTACACAGAGGCGATCAATCTGGTGTTGGGAGGAAAGTTTGAAATCATGGGAAGACGGTTAGTGACGACCGTCACAGCCAAACAAGTCCCACTTCGGTAATTTCGAATTGTCAGATTTTCGGATTGCCAAAGTGAACCCATGAAGCCTGCCGATGAACTAAAAATGCGCACGAAGAAATTCGCAATATGGATAGTAAGGCTCTTTCAAGCATTGCCTCGCAGGGAAGATGCTCGCACCCTCGGGAAGCAGCTGCTTCGTTCTGGAACCTCGGTCGCTGCCAACTACCGTGCCGTAAGCCGCTCTAGATCCAAAGCCGAATTTGTTGCTCGATTGGGAATTGTTGTTGAAGAAATTGATGAAACCGTATTTTGGCTCGAGCTGCTCGTGGAATCCAACATTGTTCCTCAACGGCGATTGGGCGATCTTCAACAGGAGGCCAATGAACTATTGGCAATATTCGCGAAGTCCCAACTAACCGCAAAAGGGCTTGATTCAAATTCGGCAATCCGCAAATCGGACGATTCGTAAATTTCCGAACTGCCATCGTTATAAACTTTAGCCTATGGCCGAATTCGCTCCGGTTGACGAACAAATTGCCTACATAAAAAAAGGCTCGGCGGAAATCATCCGCGAGTCCGAGCTGCGCGCCAAGCTTGAGAAGTCGAAGGCGACGAACACTCCTCTTCGCGTCAAGGCTGGATTCGATCCCACTGCGCCCGACTTGCATCTTGGGCATACCGTTCTCTTGCGCAAGCTCAAGCATTTTCAGGACCTCGGCCACACCGTAACTTTCCTGATTGGCGACTTTACGGCGATGATTGGCGACCCTAGTGGACGCTCCGTCACCCGTCCGCCGCTAAGCTCGGAAGACATCATGCGCAATGCCAAGACTTATATGGCGCAGGTGTACAAGATTCTCAATCGCGCCACCACGCAAACGCGCTTCAACAGCGAGTGGATGGACAAGATGAAAGGCGAGGATTGGGTTCGCCTGGCGTCGAGGTTTACGGTTTCGCAGATGCTCGAGCGCGAGGAATTTCACAAACGCTTTCAGGAAGAGAAGCCGATCGCTATGCACGAATTGCTCTATCCGCTTGTTCAGGGATACGATTCCGTCGCGCTCAAGGCCGACGTTGAACTGGGCGGCACGGATCAGAAATTCAATCTCCAGGTTGGACGCGAGCTCCAGCGCAGTTTCGGCCAGAAATCGCAAGTGGTGCTCACCATGCCGATTCTCGAAGGCCTCGACGGCGTGCAGAAGATGTCGAAGTCGTTCGGCAATGCGATCGGAATTCAGGAGCCGCCGCTCGAAATGTATGGCAAGCTCATGTCAATTTCAGACGAGATGATGTGGAGATATTACGAGCTGCTGACGGATGTCCAGATTCCAGAGATCGAAAAGATGAAGCGTGATTCGCACCCGATGGAATCAAAGAAAGACCTCGCGCGGCGAATTGTAACGGACTTCCACTCTCCAGAAGCGGCGCAGAAAGCCGGCGAAGACTGGGCAAAGCAATTTCAGAAGCAGGAGATCCCCGAAGATGTCGAAGAGGTGACACTCGAAGTGGCGGAGAAAAAAGTAAGGCTTGATAAACTGCTCGCACAGGCCGGTCTCGCGGACTCCGTGACCGATGCCGCGCGGAAACTCAAGCAGAAATCAGTAAGGGTTAACGGAGAATTGAAGAGCGATCCGGTGACTTATTTGGAAACTGCACATCAAGTAACCTTACAGGTGGGACGAAAGATTAAGAGAGTTCGCTTCGTCCTCGCCTCCTGAGCGCAGGCTTGCCGGCAGTGGCGAGCTTCCGACCCTGGGTGTAAACTCACAATCTATTCTCGAGTCAGGAGAAGACGGCATTGAGAGCATTTCTTTTTGGTTTAATTCTCGGTTTAATCGCCCTGCCAGTCGGCGTCTATTTTTATTTCGCAACCGGAGGCGCGCCCGTAGCCACGGCTGCACAAGCCATGCCTTTCGAAAAAACGCTGGCTCACAAAGCGCTCGACGCCCGCGTCGCGAAAGAGATGCCGCATACTGTCCCGGTGGCAGCGGATGAGTCCACATTCCGCGCCGGCACTCAGGTGTATCGCGACAATTGCGCAGTCTGCCATAGCTTTTCGGATGGCAATCCCGGCGCCATCGCGAAGGGAATGTTTCCGCGTCCACCCAAGCTTTTGCAAGGCAGAGGCGTCACCGATGACGAGCCCGGAGAAACTTATTGGAAGGTTGCAAACGGCATTCGCCTGACTGGCATGCCCGCTTTCAATCAATCACTCTCGGACCAGCAAATGTGGCAGGTCAGTCTTCTGTTGGCAAATGCGAACAAATTGCCGGACTCGGTCAAGTCGCTACTTACCCAGCCGCAGAACCCGCCTGCCATCGGAAGTATCGTGCCCTCGCAAGCCGCATCTCCTCAGCCGAACACGCATTGACTTGTTCATGGCAATTTCATTCGCGGCGAATCCGCAGCGGGATTTTACGCATCTTATTTTGAACGCTCGTTATGCAAGATGAATTGAGGTAGCCTGGAAACTTTTGGCCGGGCTGGAAAGTAATACATGGACAAGAAAAAGCTCGAGTATTTCAAGAAACGGCTGGAAACCAAGCAGGAAGAACTGCGCCGCATGGTGAGCCGCATCGAACAAGACGGGCGCACCGTGGACGAAGACTCCACCCAGGACATAGCTGACCGCGCCGCCAGTTCTTATACCAAGGAATTTCTTTTCAACCAAAGCAACAATGATCGCCAACTCCTGCAAATGGTGGAAAGCGCATTATCACGGACGCGCGATGGCACATTTGGAGAATGCATTTCCTGCGGCAAAGAAATCAATGCCAAGCGCCTGGAAGCCGTTCCATGGACGAGACACTGCATAGAATGTCAGGAGAAGTTGGAACAGGGGCAATTAGAAGAAGTGCCTAATTGATCGCCCGTACGTTCATAGTTGCCGCCAGATTTCTCGGAAGTTATAGAACCCTGTCTTGCCCGACAGCCATTCGGCTGCCTTGACTGCTCCCTCGGCGAATCCGCGGCGCGATTTTGCGTCATGGCAAAGGTAAATCGTGTCATTCGGAGAATTCAGAATCACTTCGTGCATTCCGACAACATCGCCTTCTCGGAATGACGTAATTTCCAGTTCTGCCTCCGACGCCTCACGAACAATTCTTTGCAATTCCGCCGCCGTGCCCGAGGGCGCGTCTTTCTTGTGAACGTGATGCCGTTCGAAAATTTGCCCCGAATATTGATGCTTCAATGCGGCAGCGGAGGTACGCGCAACTTCATAGAACAGGTTGACGCCGATCGAAAAGTTCGCGCCGTAAACAAACCCAGTTCCAGCTTCCTCCACAAGCCGGCGAATTTTTGGCAAATCGGTGGTCCAGCCGGTCGTGCCGACGATCACATTCTTTTTAGCGCGCACGCACGATTCGATGTTTTGAACTACTACTCCGGGAGTCGTGAAATCAATTACGGCGTCAACGGCGCGCAGTAAGTCCGGAGTCAGCGCAGTGGCGTTTTGATTCTGCTGCCCGCCCAAAACCTTCACATCGTGGCCGCACTGAGAGGCAACTTCGGCCACCAGTGATCCGGTTTTTCCACGCCCTAATATGAGCAATCTCATAGGTGCCCGAACCTTCTAATCAAACACTGCCGGATCCAACTCAGAAAAAAACGCTTTGTGCAGCCGTTGAACAACTCCGGGCACGGCATCTTCTTCAATCACGAACGTCAGATTAATTTCCGATGCGCCCTGCGAGATCATTCGAATGTTCACGTCTGACAATTCGCCGAATACTCTTCCTGCAATGCCTGGAACTTGCCGTAGATTTTCCCCAACCAGGCAGACAATTGCTTTACGGCCTTCGTATTTTACATCCGCGAGTTTAGCTAAATCGGCGGCAAGCGCGGGAATGGATTCGTTGGAGTCCACGGTCAAAGAAACGCTGACTTCGGATGTTGAAACCACATCTACTGGCACCCGATGCCGGTCGAAAGCCTCGAAGATTGCTCTCAGAAAACCGTGGGCCAGCAACATGCGGGGAGCCGCGACATCAACGATGGTGATGCCCTTCTTCACCGCGATGGCTTTGAAAACATTTTTGCAGCGCGGAGTGCGCGCCGTTATCAGCGTGCCGTCGCACGCCGGATTCCGCGAATTGAGCACTTGCACCGGAATATTTTTCTGAATCGCGGGCAAGACGGTTGCCGGATGAAGCACCTTCGCGCCAAAGTACGCCAATTCGGCCGCCTCATCAAAACTGATTACCTTGATGCGACGCGCGTCGCGGCACAAATTTGGGTCGGTCGTCATCATGCCATCCACGTCCGTCCATATCTCGATTCTCTGCGCGCCCATCCCTGAGCCGACGATCGCCGCAGAAAAATCCGATCCGCCGCGCCCGATGGTAGTCGTGATGCCCGTCTTGGTCGCACCGACAAAGCCGCCCATCACGGGAACTCGATCGCTGTCGAGTAATGGTTGAATCCTTGCGCCGAGCTGCTGGTTAATTTCGTCCCACAGGGGTGTGGCGCGAGTGAATGTATTATCGGTCACGATGCATTGGCGCGCATCCACCACTTCGGCATCAATATGGTGCGCACAAAGCGCCGCGCAAACAATTTTGCTCGAAAGAATTTCGCCAAACGAGGCGATATGATCGGAAGTGCGCGGGGTAAGCTCGCCAACAGCGCTGATTCCGCGGATGAGTTCATCGAGCGCTTCGAAATCCGCTCCGAGATCGCCGTGAAGCCCGCTGAATAAGGCCGTGCCCAGCAACTCTCCGGCAGTGTTGTAATGGCGCTCACGCAGCGAGCGGGAAATTTCCAGCGCCTTGTCGCGCTCGCCGACCCCAGCGGCTCTACCCAGCGTCAGCAGTTGATCCGTGACCCGCGCCATCGCACTGACGACAACCACGGGAGTTTGCTTAAGACGGCCCGCAATGATTCCCACGACACGCTTGATGGATTCGGCGTCACCAACGGATGTCCCGCCGAACTTCATTACGATCATGGTCGAGCTTTCCGCGTCCGGCCTCTCCGCTAAACCGTAGACCCAGACGTCTTCCTTCGGGTGGGTGAGCGCATACCTCACAAGCAGTCGGCGGAAAAACTTGTTCCAACCGGGAAGGGCCCGACTTTCAGTCGGGCCGATTACCGATTCTGCCGCATTTACGGCCCGACTGAAAGTCGGGCCCTTCCCTTTTCCCGCTTAATCTCCCAATTCTTCCGCAACCTGCCTGAGAACGGAGACCGGTCGGCCGGACAGGTGGGGACGTTTGCCGCCTACGTTTCTTGGGCACGTCTCCATCAATCCAGATAGCCTTGCGCCTTGAGAAGTTCGGCGTTCAAAAGGGCAGCGCCAGCCGCGCCACGGATTGTGTTGTGGGACAAGAACCGTGAACTTCCAATCGAGCACTCCGCAGGGACGCAGACGGCCGACGGTAGTGGTCATTCCTTTTCCTGAGTCAACATCGAAGCGCGGCTGCGGCCGGTCGGGCATTGCGAGATATCGCACCGGCTCGGCAGGCGCGCTGGGCAATTTCAATTCCTGCGGCAGGCTTCGAAAACCACTCCACGCCTCAATGATCTCTTGCGGTTGCGCTTTCTTGCGCAGTTTCACGGAAATGGACTCGGTGTGGCCATCCTCGACTGCCACGCGATTGCACTGTGCGCTCATGGAAAAATCGGCGGAAACAATTCCTGCGCCATTCAGCTTGCCTAAAAGTTTCCGCGTTTCTTCCTCCATCTTTTCTTCTTCCTTGCCAATATAAGGAATCACGTTTCCGAGAATATCCATCGAAGCCACTCCGGGATATCCGGCGCCGCTGATTGCTTGCATCGTGACCGCCATCACGGTCTCAATGCCGAAGATCTTTTGCAAAGGTTTGAGAGCGAGCACCAGGCCAATGGCCGAGCAATTGGGATTGGTGACGACGAAGCCTCCCGACTTCTTTCGCCAGGATTGGCATTCCAACAGCTTGATGTGATCGGGATTCACTTCCGGAATCACCAGCGGAACATCCTTCTGCATTCTCAATGCGCTGGAGTTGGTAATCACAGCGCAACCGGCGTCGGCAAATAACGGCTCCATTTCCGCGGCAATGGACGCATCCAGCGCCGCAAAAATAAGCTTCGGCGCGGCATCGGGTTTGGCGGGTGAAACGCGCATCTCCGCGACTCGCGCGGGAATCGCCGTCTTCAACTTCCAGCGCGCCGCTTCTCCATACAATCGGCCCTCCGACCGATCCGATGCAGCCAGCCATGCCACCTCAAACCATGGGTGATCTTCCAGCAGCTGGACAAATCTTTGTCCGACGATTCCAGTCGCGCCCAGTATTCCTACGGAAATCTTGTTAGGCATAGGTATGTTGGAATTTTACAACACAGCCCGATTCCCGACCCACAACAGACGAGCCCCGGGAGGGGCGGCAGAAAATAGCCCAGGACGTAGTCCTGGGTAAAAGCAGTGCCGCGACCACGCCCCGCAGGGCACGACAATATAAAGCGCCAAGCATATCGAAGTAATGCGCGACGCTTGTACAATCCGGGCGATGATGAATCCATGGCTGCAGCTTAGGTCCGAAAGCCCTTACATCCTAGAAATGGATCGGAAGTCTATTAATAGGTTCAATGCATCAAGGAATGGCGAAGATGAAACGAGAACAATCATTGCGGACTCCCTTCCTGAGCCATTCATCGGCAATCCGGAATCGGCAAGAGTCGTGCTTCTAGGACTGAATCCAGGCCACTCCTCTGAAGACGAGGCGGCTTACCGCGACCCTAGCTTTAGGGAAGCGATTTTTAATAACCTAAAACACGTACAACAAGAATGTCCCTTCTATCCGCTGAATCCAAAATTCGGCTGGACGCCGACGGCGAAATGGTGGTGTCCCCGTACAAAGAAACTTCGTGAGGCCACAGGATTGAGCGACGAACAATTTGCCGAAAGGCTACTCGTCATCGAGTGGTTCCCGTACCATTCAGAGAGGTCCGGACTGCCAACCAGACAGCTCTGTGAATCGCAGTCCTACTCGTTTTGGCTTGCGAAGAAGATGCGAGATGAGGGCAAACTGGTAATCGGAATGCGCTCAAGAAAGCATTGGGAGGAGGCCCACACAGAGCTAGCGACAGTGCCCTTCTTGAAGAACCCTCAATCTGGCTTCATTACGAGGGGCAACATGCATCCTGACTGGTTCGACAGGATTGTAAGCACCCAAGCCATGCCATAAAGCACCCGAAATCTAGAACTCCGCTACATCGCAACAGAACCTACGGGCGCGGGCTGATCTCGGTCCCAAAGGAATAATCGTTCAATGGGCCGAAGCGTTTCTTCTCGGCGTACAGTCGCCAACGCCTCCAGACGATTCGCAGGCTGGCCATCACCGGGATGGAAAGATAAACGCCGAGCACTCCGGCAATTTCAGCGCCGGCCAGCACTCCAAAAATAGCCGCCAGCGGATGCAGTTCGAGGCTCCGGCCCATAATCCGAGGCGAGATCACGTAATCCTGAATCAATCTCCACGCGGCTAGAAAAATCAGCAATACCAGCCAGTGCGGGTAACTCATCAGGACAGCCACGCCAATAATCACCATGGCGGCAACCAGCGGACCGACCACTGGGACGAACTCCATCACTCCGCCCGCCGTGCCCAACACCAGCGCGTAGGGAACGCTCATGGCCGACATGAAGCCGGTATAAACCACCCACGACAACGCTGCCAGAGTCAACTGGGCGCGAATAAAATGCGCCAGCATCTGGTTCATATCATCCAGCACGCCCTGCAAAAACTCGCGTTGTGGCTTCGTTTGCACAAGCGATAGCGCAACGTCGCTGAACGCGCGTCCATCCCTCAGGAAGAAAGCCGCCAACAGAGGCACTACGATGATTAACCATGATTGCTGGGCGACTTCGGCGATTCGGATACCCAGCCGCTGAGCGAGATGAACAATATCGTTTTGATGCTGGTTGAGAAAGTCCTTTAGCCGGTTGATTGTGGACCGGCTCCAACCATGTTGGCTGCCGATGGTTTCGGTAATTTCGCCCAGTCCGCTGGTGGAGACTTTGCCTTGAGAAGTTGGCAACGCGGTTGCGAGTTTTTGCGCCTGGCGCCCAATCTGCGGCCCCACAAAGAAGAAAAATGTAATCAGAAGCGCAAGCAGTAATACATAAATCGCGGCAATCGCACCCCCGCGGCTGTGCATCCACTTCTCGCATCGTGATACCGCAGGGTCCACCAGGTAGGCAAAAAAAACAGCGAAAAGGAACGCGATCAACGTATGATGCGCGACGTAAAGGAAACCCAGCACCAGCACAAAGAGCAGAACGGTAATCAGAACGCGACTGGTGCGTGCATCAATCAGGGACATGGAAAATATAATCCTGGCTTAGCGTCGGCGAATTTCTCTTCCTGACGAGAAGCTGCGCCTCTACAGCTAGTCTCGAAGCACCTCGGTATTGTCGCTTGCAATCAGAATCCGGATCAGCTTGAACTGATCGTCCAGCCACAGCGACCAGTCGCCATTCTCGGTCTTCAGAGTAAACCGGTTGAGATCGTGTTCCACGCCGCGAATCGGTATTTTCTCTTTGCCGGAAAATGCCACGCTCACAGCCATGGAGCTTCGAGAGTGCGGATCAAGCGTGCCAAATTGTGTTTTTTGGTTCGGCAGACACTGCACCTGGCCTTTGGCCTGGCGGCAACCAATTGCCAGATACTTCCAAACCAGAACTTCCCGCTGAATAAAAAAATAGTCGTCGAGAATGCTCGTCGAAGCGGGGAGCATGAATGGCTGTTCCTGAGGCTTGTCAGCGGGATTGGTTGTAACCCGCTCGATAAGGAAATTATCGTTTGGCAGCACCACGGCCTGGGTCTTGCCGGGACTCACTTCCTTCCATTCATACTTCTCGAGCTCGCCGGCGGCATTCAATTGAAGTTCGGAGTCCTGAGTGGACGTTTCTGAAGCTCCGTCAGCCTTGAACTCAGACGTCACCGTGCTGCCCTTGGAGCCTTGTTTAATGGAAAAAGTCTCGGTGGCCACGCGCCTGCCGTTCATGAATACCCCAAACGATCCCGAGTCCACTGGCTGCGCGCCCGAATCGTTGTCTTTGTCTTTGCCGGCTGCGGCGATGCCGCCAAGCAGCAGCAATCCCAAAGCTACGGATATTATTTTCCTAAGCATCACGTTCGGTCCCCCAGGCTGTAAAAATCTTCGGATCATTTGGATGGAGAGATTCCTAATGTTCGCGCTATTTCCGCCGCGATTTGCGGGATTGGCTTGCCATCGGTTTCGATATGGAATGTCGCAGCCCTATAAAGAGGAGCGCGAGATTCGTACAACCTGCGAAAGTGCGCTTCGTCTTGCCGCAACGGCCGGTGAAGTCCCTGCTGCTGGCATCGCCGGAACAATTCCTCTATAGGCGCATTGAGGAATACCGATGGAACATTCATGTCTTGCAGCATGGAAACATTTTCTGCCTGCGCGAAGGCGCCACCACCTAATGCAATGACACGATAATCAGATTCCGGTTCGGAGAGCAACTCGCGCAACGCGAGATGCTCGCAGCGGCGGAATTCTGCTTCTCCAGCATCTCGAAAGATTTCTTCGATCGTTCGGCCTTCGCGAGATTGAATCCGGTCGTCAAGGTCCTCGAAAGACCATCCCAAAAGACGGGCTAACTCCGCTCCTACCGTAGTCTTCCCCGCTCCCATGAAGCCAACCAGAATGATCACATGGGAAATACGTTTGTGCACCGAAGGGCCGGCGTGCGGGAGCGAAGCAGATTGGTTTCCCATGCTTCCTGGATCACCACCAGAGTTACCTTAAGATTGGCCAGAGCAAGATTGGCCAGAGCCGGGTTTTTAGCGCTCTTTTCTAGCGCTTCTTGAGATGGATTTTACCACTGAAGGAAAACAACCGGACCGAAGATGCAGCTTTGCCTACCGTGCCTGCAAAGGCACTCCCCGCCTTGATGGGAAACGAAGTGTGTTTCGGCTGTAACCGGAAATCGTTCTCCACCTGCCCCTGCTCCGATCGGGCGGTGACGTCAATTGAAGCGTAGCTCGGCGCCGTCGCTAAAATGTCACCGGTGTGGCTTGTTAGGTTGTATTCTCCGCCGTCTCCGAAATCGCCGTCGTAACGAATCTTGCCGCTGCTGGAATTGACTGACACGAGTGGGCCGCTCACGGAAGTTAAAACAACATCGCCTCCAAGGCTCGTTATCTCGACGTGGCCGTCACGGATATCGGTGAGGGTGACCGGACCGTTCAAGGTCTTGACGTGAACATGCGCATCGCTGACGTCCCGCACGTCTACATCAGCGGTGTTTCCCTCCATAACAACGTCGCCGTGCAATTTTTCCGCATGCAACGGCCCGGTCATGGAAGTCAGAGTGACATTCGCATCAGCGGGGACCACGACTTCGTAATCAACCTGACCGGTACTTTGATCCGCTCCCGTGAGCAAATGGGAAACGATGTCAACGCGATTGCCGCGATGGCTCTGATCAATCTCGACCTTATCGGAGTGCAGAATTGCAATTACGGCGACTTCTCTTTTCGCGCCGGCTTTCACCGACACCGCGCCATATTGATTGTTGATGGAGATGCTCGGTTTGCGCCCCACTTTGAAGTGGAGTTGTTGCCGGGTCTCGCCGGCAGCTGAGATCGTTCCCGCCAAAGCAAATATGACAACCACTTTCGCCGCGCGCATGCTGCTGAACATCATGACGTGTATCCTCAACTCCGCGGCAGTCGCGCCGCTATTGCTCGTCCAAAATTATGGCAGAGAACGATCCATCGCCATTTCGTAGACCATGGCTTTCTGCTCGTATGCATCCATCAAATATTTCTGCGCTTGCTCGTCGTTAGGATCAATTTTCACTGATTCTTCCGCGTCTCGAATGTAAGAGTTCACATCCCGCAAATTCGCCGCGTAGGAAGCTCGCATCGCGGGGGCGTGTTTTGATACTACTTCGAGCAGTTGCTGATCGTCCAGGGTGGAGGCGTCAGCGATTACTGAAACGGCCGAAGCCGAAACAGGTTGTTGTGCAACGCTCTGAACTGGCGCGCGTTTGTACTGCACCACCCCAAACATCAGCAATATCAACGCTCCAGCAGGAATCAGCCAGGCAAGACGCCTGCCGGGGCGGTTGGCTGTGGACCAGAAAGGGCGCGGACTCCGGCTCGCGGATTAAACCCTCCTGGCGCAGCGCAATCTCAATGGAATTCCACACGCGCGGGTTGGGCTCGTCCGTCTCCTGCAAGAACTTTGCCTGCTCCGAGATGGCATTCAGATCGGACACCAACTCCGAACATGGAGAACATGATTTCAAATGGGACTGCTGTTCGACCGTGTGGCCGCCTTCATGCTCCGGCAGGACCCGTTCGAATTCTTCACAGGTCATACTACTTCTCCCCGACAGCGTTCATTATTCTCGCGCGCTTCTCACGGCTTTCTGGCTTTTTCAGCTCTGCTCGTCTTTAGAAGCTCGCGTAGTTTCAAACGTGCTTTGTGCAACTGAGACTTGCTATTTCCTACCGAACATCCCACAATTTCCGCAATCTCGTTGTGCTCGTAGCCTTCAACATCATGCAGCACAAAAATCAAGCGGTATCCCGGCGGCAAATCCTCTACCGCCCGCTGCAACTGCAACCGATCAATGGATCCCGCAAGACTGGGATCCGGTGCGCCCAATTCTTTCCTGGGAGCCTCTTCCTCGGTTTCCATCGTATCTTCGAGCGGAACTACGGGAAGACCCTTCTTGCGCAACTGCATCAGTACGACATTGACTGCCATGCGGTGCAGCCAGGTCGAAAACGCGGACTCGCCCCGAAAAGTTCCTATCTTGCGGAACAACTGTAGAAATGCTTCCTGAGTGAGGTCTTCGGCTGCCGCCGTATTGGCCGTCATGCGCAAACATAACGAATACACCCGCCGTTTATGCAGATGATACAGAGCCTCAAAGGCTTCTGCGTCACCCTGCTTGGCTCGCTCGATCAGTTCTACTTCAGAAATCTTTTGGGCTTGCGATTTTCGCGCGTCCGTCAAGTCGCCTTTTCCGGCCGCACTCAGTCTGATGCGGCATAACTACTTTTTCGTTGTACTGTTTCCGGGTAATGCAATCCTGTTTTCCGGCTCACAATTGCCCGGAAGCCTTTGCCAATTAAGACTTTGAACCGGAGCCGCTTGGGGCCATGACCAGAGTAATGACCAGAGTAACTAGGAAAGACTATGGCATAGGGAAAGCGTCGTCAACACAATGTCCGATTGCGACCGCGGGTCTGGCGGGCGGGCGACCGGTGGGGACTCTAATTGCTCCCTACGTGCCCGCGCACGGATTCGATCAGCTTTGCGGAGTCGTAACCGATTCCGTCTTTGAAAACGGTTTCCACATTCTCGATGTCATCAATATTCTTTGACGGATCTCCCTTGATCACGACCAGGTCTGCCTGCTTCCCTTGAGCAATCGTGCCGATGCGGCCGGACTCGCCAAGATATTGAGCTCCGTTCGAGGTCGCGATGCGGATAGCTTCGAGGGGAGTGAATCCAGCCTCGACTAAAAGCTCGACTTCGCGCTGATCGCCATAGCCGGCAATCACTCCGCCCATGCCTGTGGGATCGAGCCCCGCCAGCAGCAGTCCGCCAGCCTTCGCGAACGCTCGCTCGAATTCCATTTCTTTCTGGAATGCCGCAGTCCAGGGCGAGACTTCGGAGCCGTAGCGTTTACGAAGTGACGCTGGATCCGCCGAACGGACTTTGTTAGCGAGAAATTCCGCCTGCGCCTCTGCCGATAAAGCGGCGAGAACTCGGGGTTGGATTGAAGGATGCCCGGGAACGAACATCTCAAAGACCGGAAGCGTGGAAGTCATGGCAACGTGCCGCTGCACCAGATCGAGAATCATGTCGTGTACCGGGCCGGATTGCATGTCAAGCTTGGAGAGGAACTCGGTTGCCTTCGGATCATCGGGGCACGTGTCCAGCTTTTTCCAGGGGAAGAATTCGGTATCCACCAGCAGTCCGTGTTCCAGATCGTCAATGCCTATCGCAGCCGCTTCGCGAAAACCGATCGTACAAAGATGGCCGGTGACCTTTGCGCCGCGTTTATGCGCGGCAATGACGGCGGCAGAAAGCTCGCCGGGAGTGATGAACATGTAGGCTTTGAAATTGTCCACGCCCTCATCGAGCCAGTAGTTCACGGTTTTGGTGGCATCGTCCGGTCCCGCGAGAGGATGCATTTGCAGCGCCCACGTTCCTGCGCCTTCAAGATATGGCCCGGTCACATGAATGTGCGGACCCGGCATTTCGCCGCCATCAATCTGCTGCTTGAGATGAAGATCGGTGTAAGGCTCGACCGACCCGGTAGTCCGAATGGTCGTAACGCCTGCCGAGAGATAAAGCCGTGGGAAACTGTAGCCCATCTCGCCATACATTCTTCCGCCCACCGGATAAAACATATGGTCATGCATCCCCACAAGGCCGGGGATCACAGTTTTTCCGGTGAGGTCGAGCACTCGCGCATCTTTCGGAATGTCCGCGGATGCCGCGTCGCCCACCGAAGTTATCTTTCCTCCGGAGAGAACCACGGTCTGATCTTCTCGCGCTGGCGCTCCCGTGCCATCCACCACGCGCACGTGGGTCAGAGCCACCGTGGGTGCATCTACGGTGACGAATTCGCGCACTTCCGGCGAAAGCTTTTGCGCGAAAGAGCATTGAGCGGCCACGTAGAACAGGCAGACTACAAATGAAAGGCGACGCATAGGTACCTCCAGAAATTTCTTCGCCGGACGAAAACCATTTTCTACGTTCCCGTGAATTTGAAGATCAATCCATCGCAACGAAAAAGGAGACCGGAAAAAGCTTTGAGGAGTTTCCCCACGACGGAGGCACGCGTTGATTTAAGAAGCTTTTTGTGATGCCCGGCTTTGACCCTCGGCAGTCGTGGGATCAATCATCGTCCGAATCTCTGAAATGCGGTTCGCCGGAAAACCGCCCTGGGTGGCGTGTTCCCGAATCAGCCGTTCATCGGGTGCGATGTATATGCAGTAAATCTTGTTGTCGGTGACGTAACTCTCCACCCATTGAATTTCCGGTCCCAGGTTTCGAAGAACACCGCAGGATGTTTGAGAGACGGCTTGCAATTGCTCCGGAGTAAGCTGACCAGCTCCGGGCAGTTCGCGTTCAATTACATACTTGGGCATAGTTTTTCTCTTCGGGCGAATCGCGTCCCAGAGGACGCATTCAGGATTCGGAGAACCATTCTAGACCCGCAACCGTTCGAATGGAACCGGTGAGCGTCGAGTTCCCTCCCCGGCCGGACCGCATCACTTCGCCTGTTAGAATCAAGCATTGACTGCCGCATCCATGGACGCCGCTTTCCTCCGCAACTTTGCGATTGTCGCGCACATTGATCACGGGAAATCTACGCTGGCGGACCGGTTGTTGGAACTGACTGGATCGTTGACCGCGCGAGAGATGCAGGCTCAAGTGCTCGATTCGATGGATTTGGAACGCGAGCGCGGGATCACCATCAAAGCCCATGCGGTTCGAATGATGTATACCGCGCGGGATGGGCAAACTTATCAGTTGAATTTGATTGATACTCCGGGGCACGTGGATTTTTCGTATGAAGTTTCGCGATCGCTGGCATCCTGTGAAGGCGCATTGTTGATCGTGGATGCTTCGCAAGGCGTCGAAGCGCAGACGCTTGCGAATTCTTATCTCGCCATCAATCACGGCCTCGAAATTATTCCGGTCATTAATAAGATTGACCTGCCCAGCGCCGACGTGGAGCGCACCAAGGAAATGATCGAAGGCGCAGTTGGCCTTGACGCCAGCGACGCGGTGCTGATTAGCGCCAAAACTGGGCAGGGCGTGCCCGACGTTCTTGAAGCGATTGTGAAGCGCATTCCGCCGCCAAAAGGCAATCCTGATAGCCGGTTGCAGGCTTTGATTTTCGATTCGTGGTTTGATCCTTACCGCGGCGTGATCGTGCTGACGCGCGTTTTTCAAGGGACTCTTCGTAAGGGACAGAAAATCCGGCTGATGTGGAACGGTAAAGTGCTCGATGTGGAGACTCTCGGAGTGCTTACTCCCAAGCCGGTCGAGATTGACGAGCTGCGCGCGGGCGAGGTCGGCTTTTTAATCGCCAACATCAAGAACGTGGCTGACACGAAAATCGGCGATACCATCACCGAAGAAAATAATCCTGCGTTTGAGCCGTTGCCCGGATTCGAAGAGATCAAGCCCATGGTCTTTGCCGGTCTCTATACGGTGGACGCACATCAGCATACGCAATTGCGCGAGGCGCTCGACAAACTTCGTCTCAACGACTCATCGTTTTTCTTCGAACCGGAGAGTTCGGTTGCTCTGGGATTCGGCTTCCGCTGCGGATTTCTCGGTCTGCTGCACATGGAGATTATTCAGGAACGCCTGGAGCGCGAATTCAATCTCGAACTCATTACTACCGCGCCGGGCGTCCGTTACAAGATCACCAAGACCGATGGCGAAGTCGTCGAAGTGGATAATCCTTTTCGCTGGCTGTCCCCGAGCGAGATCGCCAAAGTTGAAGAGCCGGTAATTCTGGCGACCATCCTGACCAACGAAGAATATGTTGGCGGAATTCTCGCTCTCGTCGAAGAAAAGCGCGGCAAGCAGAAAACCTTCGAGTACGTCAGTTCGTCGCGAGTGATGCTGCATTACGAATTGCCGCTGAACGAAGTTGTGCTCGATTTTTACGATCGCCTGAAATCCGTTTCGCGCGGATACGCTTCTCTCGACTATCATCTTGCCGGATATTGGGAGTCGCCGATGGTGAAGCTCGATATTCTGGTGGCAGGCGAACCGGTGGACGCCCTTTCCGTCATCGTGCATCGCGACTTCGCTTATGAGCGCGGCAAAGCTTTGGTCTCGAAGATGCGCGAACTGATTCCCCGCCAAATGTTCGAAGTGGCAATTCAAGCTTCTATCGGAGCAAAAATTATCGCCCGCGAAACCGTCCACGCCATGCGCAAAAACGTGATCGCCAAATGCTACGGCGGAGACATCTCCCGAAAGCGCAAGTTGCTGGAAAAACAAAAAGAAGGCAAGAAGCGAATGAAGCGCATCGGGCGCGTGGATATTCCGCAAGAGGCGTTTTTGGCTGTGCTGAAAGTCGGGGAAGATAGCAGCTAGTCTTGTGGGCGCGGGCACCCTCGCCCTCGAGCCTATTTAATTGGATTGGACATTTCGGTCCGGCAAGATACATTATGCAGAGTTCTCCACCGATTAATCCTGCAGACCGCCGTAGTAATATTCCCTCTATTTTTTGTAACCTTGTGGTGCGCAATTGGTTTTGTGATTCGGCCGCTGAGTGGTTGGTCTTTGCTCGCTAGGCGCTTCCGAACGGACTCTCCCTTCGGTGGACAGACTTGGGGGTGGCAGAGCGCAGAGGATGAGATGGAGTTGCAATTACAACAATTGTCTTACCTTCGGTGCCGGCGCCGGGCCTGTATATGTCCATCAGTTTCTGTTGAGGCTCGGGTCGCCGCCATTGCTCATCCCTTGGGCAGAGATAACGGTGTGGAGGCGGCGGAAAATACTCTTCTTTCGATTTGTCGAGTTAAGGCTCGGACGCGAAGAGCAAATCCCGCTTCTGGTAAGGGAAAATTTGGCGGAAGCCCTTCGGTCTGCGGCCGGATCGAACTGGCCGTCGAGCCGGTTTCGTGACGGTTGCTAAGCGTGGTCCAGGGAGCATTGGTTCTCTGGCAGCTAAAGCGCGAGGTACCGGCTCTCAACCAGAGGTAACTTGACCGTAACTGGGTAAAAACATGATACTCATTTTGTCCCTCGGGGTGCTGTTTAGCCAGTTTTGAAAGGCCTCAGTCATTCGAGGCCTTTTCCTTTGCGCTCCTAACCATATCTTGAATTGGCCCAAGCTCATTTCGGTTCAATCACATTTAATCCTTTGACGTTTGCGAAGTGACGCCTGTTGAAAGTGGCCAAGCCGCTGTCCCGTTCGAGTGCCGTGGCGGCGACAATGAGATCGTAAGGGCCAATCATCTTGCCCGACGATATCCATCTGCGCCCAGATTCTCGCGTGGTGGTAGGCGGTCTGTACGGTATACGGAAGGACCGGTAGGAGATCGAAAAGGGTACGCAAATAGTTCTCCCGCGCAGCCTTACGCGCTCCCACAGCTCTTCGACGGCATGCCAGAGCTCCGCAACAGTGATACCTGCGATTTGAAACTGCTCAGCCGGGCGCGCTTAAGCCAGGCTTGGAGATCGAAGGTCCCCTTTTCACCCCGGATAATTACATCGGCATCGAGAATCATCGCCATTTGTCAGGCAGCGATTTAAGTTGGCGGCGCCCCCGTCGAAGACTCGGTGCCATGCCATTGCCACTTTCTGCGGAAGATGTGTGGTAGCAAGGGCTGCGGCCAGATCGCGCGCCGGTACAGACCCTCTCATCAGCCGGCACTAAACGAGCAACCGGAGAACCATTCTTGAGCAGAACGAATGTGACGTTCTGATAATGGGCGCGATTGACGCAATCGGCAAAGTTGCGAGCAGCCTCAGTCACGCTTATCTTCATTTTCATATAATCAGATTATGTGATTCAACGAGTTTTCGTGTCACGATTCAACTGCGAAAGCAGGATGCGCTAGTCTCGCGATTAATCCAAGTACTAGCGCCTTCTGATAGGGTGAGCCGGTGGATTTGACCTGAATGCGCAAACACGAAGCGCCGCTTTCGACGATGAAGTCGTAAGCGGCGGAGTCGCCGTAGGGTTTACTGACTTGAAGGCCTTCGCGGGAGGCGCGGGCCATGAACAGCATCTCGACCCACTCGCCGAGCTGCTTGCAGTTCTTGAAATTGAGTTGTTGACGTTTCGTAGATTGACCCCGCACATTGTCCAGAAAGATTGGCCCACAAACACGAAAGGCACGGCTATAGCCGTGCCTCGCTCGAATAGTTACAAGCTATATTCAGAATAGCAAATCGCAAGGGGTAAATGCGCCACGTTTTGGAACTTTATTTTTCTCAATGAATCATGGAGTTAGCGCAAAACGAGATGAAAATGGGTCTTACAAGAATTTGGAGAAAAGACGAATTCAGGTCGGTTCTCGGAGTCCCGCTACAAATGACTGCAATCTTCGTGCCGAGACGAGCACTCGCCCTTTCGCACGTGCGAAACAAACGGGGCATCCTGTCGGGCTGAAACCCTTGCTGGATGGGCATTTAGGACTTGACGCAAGCCCATTCGGCCAATGATAATAAACCGCGTTATTTTCCCGCGAGGAAGCAGTTCCCCGTCCCTCCTTGCGCGAACGGCTCCCGGGTTCACCGACTACCGCGACCACAGTTCTGCGTCTTTACGCACGACAGAAGTGCTGCGTGCTTTTAGGAGAAGATTATGACACTGCGAACAGATCGAGGAACGCGTTTCCTGACCTTTCTATACTCTTGCGTTTTGGCCGCGTGCATTCATGCGCGAGCGACGACTCCGAAAGTTATCACCGTCGCCGGAGGCTCGTTGGGGAACTGGAAGTCGGCGACGTCAGCCAGCTTCGGTTTACCGCTGGGTGTCATCCTGGATTCAAAGGGAAACCTATATGTTAGCGATTCGGTCAATTGCCGAATTCGCAAAATAACGGTTAAGGGAACGGTCAGCACATTTGCCGGTAATGGAATTTGCGGATATGGCGGCGATGGTGGGCCCGCGACATTGGCAATGCTCTCGACTCCCTTTTCGTTGGCCTTTGATTCTGCAGGCAATCTTCTGATCGCCGATAGCGGCAATGCGCGCATTCGGAAAATCTCTGTTGCCAGGACGATCACAACGTTTGCCGGAAATGGAGTTAACGGTTATTCGGGAGACGGCGGCCCTGCCACATCGGCCAGCCTCTACGATCCAAGTGGTGTTTCTGTTGACCCATCAGGGAATGTCTATATCGGGGACACGCTGAATCATGTGATCCGAATGGTTGACCCGGCGGGAAACATTCACACCGTGGCTGGAAATCACAAGAGCGGTTTCAGCGGAGATGGGGGCCCCGCGACTTCGGCGGAACTCAGCTACCCAGAGGGCGCGATATCCGACGGTAATGGCAATCTCTTTATTGCTGATACTGACAACGAACGGGTCCGCAAGGTGGACGCGAGCGGGATAATTACGACCTACGCTGGGGATGGCTCTGGATTGACCGGCAACGGAGGACCAGCAGCCTCGGCAGGTATTGGACCCTCCTATGGACTTCTTCTTGGGCAAAGCAAACTTTACATCAGCACTTTTAGCGGTATTTGGAGCGTTGACTCTGCAACTCAGATCATCACCTTTATCGCAGGTTCCCTGCAAGGGGCTACCGGCTTCAATGGCGACGGCCAAGTTGCGCTGTCTACTTTATTTGCGGCGCCGCAGGCAATCGCCATGGACAAGGCTGGCGATCTGCTCGTCGCTGATGAGGATAACGGGCGCATCCGCAAGATTGGCGCGGATCAAACCGTCACAACTGTCGCCGGTGGATACGTTGGCGATGGGGGACCTGCAACTCAGGCGAGCCTGAGCTTGGGCTTCTGGGACCATGCGAGTTTCGACTCGGCTGGAAATCTTTATATCGCCGACTACTACAACAATCGGCTTCGCCGGGTTTCCACGACTGGGATCATCACGACGTTTGCGGGCAATGGAATGACGGGTCCGCCCCAGGATAACGTTCAGGCGACAACGACCTCTATCAAACCTGATGCGGTTGCAGTCGGCCCAAGCGGAGACGTTTTCATCGCAGACAGCAACAGCGGGAGAATTCGGAAGGTGGATTCTTCAGGAACGATAACGACCTTCTCCAATGTATTTACCGGCTTTAGCGGCAGTCTTGCGACCGACACGATCGGAAATATTTACGCTTCAGACGGGTTTTCGGTTGTTTGGAAGATTACTCCGTCGGGATCGGCGACGATCGTGGCGGGCGAATCCTCCCAAATCGGATATAACGGAGATGGCATTGCCGCGACTAGTGCCTTGCTCAATCAGCCAACCGGACTTGCCGTGGACAGCACGGGGAACATCTACATTTGCGATTCAGGAAATAATCGGATTCGCAAAGTGGATATCAGCGGCATCATTTCAACCGTCGCTGGCAATGGTACCGCGGGATTTAGTGGAGACGGGGGACTGGCCACGGCAGCCATGGTGTTCGAACCCTCCGACGTTGCAGTGGACGCCAAAGGCAATCTCTACATCGCAGACCGGATCAACGAACGCGTTCGCGTCGTGGACAGTTCCGGCACGATACGGACTCTGGCCGGAACCGGAAATTTCGGTTACAACGGCAATTGGTTGCCGGCGTTGAGCACCAACATGTATCCGAGTGGTGTCACAGTTAGTCCGGCAGGAGTGGTCTACGTGGTAGACGAGGCGTCCGGCCGCGTGCGAAAAATACGGTAGCGACGGTCGCCGTCGGATCGTTGGAATAATTGGCGGAAGCGAATGGGAGTCGAACCCATCAACGACGGGGTGACCCGCCGTTCACCAGTTTTGAAGACTGGAACGATCACCGGACCGCATGCGCTTCCGTGCCTACTGCCGTGGATAGATTAGCAAAGAAACGCTATCGTCCATTATCCACTCCACTAAATTCCGAACGGCCCGAGCGGAGAAACGGATGTTCGTTTGCGCCCGGCGAGAAGGGCCAAGTCGGGCTTCGCCCGGCCAAAGCGAGGGCGACTATCTTTATGCGCTTCGCTATGAGGCCTGAGGCGCAGAGTGGGTCTCTGTAGAGGAGGTTTCAGCGCGGGCGATTTTTAGATCGCCGTTCAATTCGTCGAGAATGGTCATTGGCAATTCCGGATTCCATTCTTCTAATTGTTGTTCGTCCACTCCACTGTTTAGCAGGATCCCCGCGGAAACGTCATCGGCGAAAGCCGCACTGAAGTCGCCGGGTTCGTATTGTGTGTCGCCGACTTTTCTGCCTGTGTGTGCGTCGTAAACTCTTCGGCTGGAGCTTCCTTTTGCGTTCACGAACGCGAGAAAAACTTCTCCAACTTCCGCGAAATCGGGACGATAAATCCATGCGCGATCAATGTGCGCCTTGGGCCGCGTGCGCTTTTTTGCGGTAAGACTGGGGCGCTCCGGCGCGATCTCGGTGGCGGGATCGAAGAATAGAATGCGCTGGCAGGATTCGCAGAAGACCAACTGTCCGCTGCGGACTTCGTTGTAAGTCTGCGGACGAAGCATGACCTGACAACCCATACATTTTTGATCGCGGACTTCGGCCAGACCGCTGCCACGAAATTTCAGCACGCGATCATAATGGCGCAGCAGGTCGGCGCTCACTCCGGCGCGGGCCGCATCACGCTTCGCGTTCCACTCGGCCAGTTGTTTTTCATCTTCGGCAGTGCGCTGCCGGGCTTCGATCTTTTCTTTTTCGATTTCGGCCATCTCGGCCTTGAGTTTGGCCTCGGCGGCACGGACATCTTTCTCGCGGGCTTCGGCGTTCACCATCAAGTCGAGAATTTTATCTTCGTTGGCACGAATGTCCTGTTCGGCAAACTGAATCTCGTGCATCAATGCTTTATATTGATCGTTAGTCTTGACTTCCAAAGACTGGTCGCGATACTTGGAGATTTTTTGCTGCAAGTCCTGAATCGCAGTTTCGAATTTGCGCCTGGCGGCTTCGTCGGCTTTTACCGCGGCTTTTGCGGTTTCGAGGTGCGCTTTCGTACCGGCGAGCCTCTGTTCGATCTGCGCGATGCGCTTAGGAAAGGCGGCAATTTCATCTTTAAGACGAAGTATTTCTCGGTCGAATTGTTGCAACTCGCTTAGATGTTGAACGTCAGAGGCCATCTTGAGAAGGTCTGCGTTCCAATTTTAGCATGTGCAATGCCAGCTTTCGGGCAGTCCGGGCTACGGAGGCCGAAAACCGGTGAATGTAGAGGGACGGGAACGAATCATGAATCGCAAAACTCTTGGCGACTTTGAATTGACAGTCGTGTCAGACGGGATCTATCACCTGGATGGCGGAGCTTTTTTCGGAGTCATACCCAAAGTCCTATGGCAGAAGAAACTTCCTGCCGACGAGAAGAATCGCGTGCCCTCAGGATTAAATTCGCTGGTAATTCGCACGGGCAACCAGACAATCCTTGTTGAGACTGGCATTGGCAGCAAGCTTAGCGACAAAATGGCCGGGATCTATGGGCAGCCTTCGCAGTTGCTGGACAATCTTCAGGCCGCCGGTATTTCTCCTGACGAGGTGGATATCGTCATTAACACGCATTTGCATTTCGATCATTGCGGGTGGAATACCGTATATCGCGATGGAAAAGCTGTGGCAACGTTCCCGAAGGCGAAGTACTACGTTCAGCAGGGAGAATGGCAGCGCGCGCAAAAGCCCGCCGAGCGAGACGCTATTTCATATATCAACGACAACTACAACCCGCTGGTGGAGAGTGGACAGATGCAGCTTCTGCATGGAGATCAGGAAATCGCGCCCGGCATCTCAGTGGAAGTTTTCCCGGGGCACACGCGCGACATGCAGGCCGTTGTGATCCGCAGCGGGGGCAAGACGGCGTGTTACATTTCTGACCTCGTTCCTACCGCCGCTCATGTTCCTATCACTTGGGGAATGGGTTTTGATCTTTATCCTCTCGATGTGATCGAGAGCCGGAAGCGGTACTACGCAAAAGCCGTTCCGGAAAAGTGGCTGACGATTTTCACACACGATGCGGCGACGGCGTGGGCTTATCTAAAATCTGGTGTAACTGGACGGGTAGAAGCGGAATCTGCGGGCTGAGATGAAAGCCTGGATGGAGAGAGCGCCTCCTCGTCATCCATCTCGATAACAGTCGTGATAGTCCTCTAATTGTCCGTGGGCTGTGGTATTTGTGTCAGAGACGTCTTCGGGAGCCTTCGCGCTGACCGACCGGAAGTCTCAGGAGCCTCGGGGCGCTCAGGCTGTTCTGGGCGCTCGGCCTGTTCTGGACGCTCGGTGGCCGACGAGGCTTTGTGGATCTGTATCGCCCCATGCTCGTCATTCAGGACCAGGTGCGGACCGCCGCCGCCGACGTTGCCGGAGGCAGTTGCCTGATCGTCTCCATTGACGATTTTGAGATCTGAGAAGTCGGACTGCACTTCCCCGCCACGCGCGGTTGCATCCACCTGGAAGCCAGCCTTGTCCGGCAAATAAATCTGGATGTCGCCTTGACGATTGTCCACCTGCATGCTGCCTAGCTTGCTGACGTGTACTTCCACGGTACCGTTTTCATTTTGCAATCGAACATCTCCGGTCATGCCATCAAGACGAATGTCTTTGGAGCGTGTGTTTAGACGTAAAGGACCGGTTATATTGGAAGCCTGCAAATCACCGCGATCCAAATCGAGATCGCCGTCCAGCTTCGAGAATTCAATATCAGTGAGCGGGGACTTAAAGGTAACCGATCTGGCGATTTTGGAAAGCTTCACGCTTTCCATGAATTCGCCATCGAGGCGGACAGAGCCGGCGATGTCGTCGAGAGAAACGTCATTGGCATGGCCGCGAATGGAAACGTCAGAGGTGATTTTCGAAAGCTGCGCGGAGCCTTGATCAATGTCGAGGGTAACTTTGCCGTGAATGTCGGTCGCAGAGACGTCTCCGTGCGAATTTGTGATATCGGCGTCGCCATCGCGGCCCGAGACGCTGACATCACCACGCCGGGTTGAGATCACGACGGAGGCTTTGCGCGGCAATGAGATCGTCATGTCGGTGATCACGCCGCGATCGCCTGCGCCTTGCGTGTTGGCATCGAGAGTGACAAGATTGCCACTCACATTGAGCTTCGGTTTGGTGGACAGATTGTACTTGTCCGCCTCGTTCTGGTTATGCGCGTGGAGCTTTTTGGAGATTACAATTTTGATCTGGTTATCGCCGGAATCTTGAACGCTCACATTTCCGCGGCTGCTGGTGACATGCAGGTTCGCCGAGGCAGGAAAAGATTGCGCCATCTCATCGGTGAATGTGTAAGTCGGACCAAATATATGCATGTTCTGGAAGAAGTCGTCGTTGGGCCAATCACCGTGATTGCCTAAGGCGTCCCAATCCACGCGCGAAGCCTGAGTAGCGGCTATGCCGAAACCAATTAGCATGATCAGAAGAAATACCCCACCGACTCCGATGCCGGGATAACGAGCTCCTTCGCGTTGAGCCTGTTGATACTCAACCAGCTTGATCACGCCCCACACGATGAGCAGTACCGGCCAGTAGTGGGCAAACCAGTGTCCGAAATCCGCCATATCGAGCATGCCCATGGTGCCCATGAGGAACAGGATTCCAATGATGATGAGCACGATTGGTCCGGCGTACGAATGACGGACTCGGGGACGCGGGGTTTGGACTGGGTTACCCATTTTGCACCTCGTTGGAAGAAGACTGATTCTCGGGCGGGGGAACCGGTCCGGAATCGAATCCGGCCGATGCCGCTGGCGGCGGCAGTGGCGCTGCGGGAGGAACCGATTGGGTTCTGTTTCCCATTAACTTCATGAGCCCCACTACGAGGAGAAGCACGGGCCAGGTGCGTCCGAAACCGGGGCCGTCAAAGCCCTGGATTAGAAACAATCCGCCGATGGTGATAAGCCAAATCGGCCCCGACCAGACCCTTCGGTCATAGGCGCGAGGGTTGTACCCGTCCCACGCCTGCCCAAGTCCGCATGCACCACCATAGCCGTGGCCCAACATTCCGGAGCGCGCTATGAACAGCCAAATTCCGAGACCAATGAGAAAGAGCGGCCAGATTCTCTCCACGTTAAATTCAAAAACGCCCGCGGTTTGGAGCAGAAATAAAGCGCCGAGGCCAATAAGAACCACGGCCGCCGTGGGCACCTTGCCGCTGCGAGTTCCCTCTATTGGCGGCAACGGAGCTGAGGTACCTGCGGGGCTGGAGGTGGCGGGAATTGGATCGCTAATTCCAAAAGTGCGACTGAAGCCGAATGGATCAGGCGGCGCTTGTCCGATGCGAATGGCATTCGCCGAACGCACGGCGTCAATAATCTGATAGACCACGAAGAATCCCATGGCGATTCCAAGCACCGGTTCAAAGCCACCCATATGTCCTGAGGAAAGGCCCCAAATCAATCCGACGAAAATAAGCAAGTGTGCGAGGCCCTTGGCATATTGGCCCGTATAAACTGCGCCGACGCCGAAAGGAAAGAACGCGGCGAGAATTCCGGCAACGGCGGGATGCGGTCCGACGCCGGACATGGGCGCAATTGGCGTTGAGGAAACGAATCCCTGCACTGGCGGAGGCACATTGGGATGTACATCTTTCAGACGTTCGGCAAGACACTGCTCGCAGTAGATGACACCCATCACGTCGCGTTTGCAGGTGGCGCAGAGCGGCTTGCCGCAGGTGCGGCAATAGGCAATTGCCAGATTCGTAGGATGATTGGCGCAGTTCATGACAGCCTCCTGTCAGTGTTTCCAGTCACTACAGGGGGATCGGCGGGGATAAGCGCCAGTACAGGCTGATTATCCTCCTGGCTATAGTTGCGATCTTGCCTCTTGTCTGGTTGTTCACTGGTATTGTCTTTTCGGGGTTTAGTTTTCGGTTCTGGCGGCGGCTCGGCTGGAACCGTGGCCTGCTTGAACTCCCGCACTCTGGATTCAATCTCATACACGAAGCGGATGTTTTCGTAATATTTCACTACTCTGCCGGAAGTCTCGTAATAGTTGCGCTTAACTGCGCTGGGACGCAAATCCACGTGACGCAGGTCGGTCAGCTTCACGCCCGCAAGACTAAGCGAAATTGATAGCGAGAAGAATGCCATGCCAAACGACATGGCGAAACGTGGCTGCCGTGCGACCGCAAACGCAGGCGCGAAGACGGATCCTGCCCGTCGCGGAATCGTTCCACCCAAGTTACTTGCGAACGGACGCGGCGAGCGGCACCCAGCCTTGAGGTATCCAAGCCGCTGGTTGCGACAAGAATGTTTTCGATGAGATGCGCGGAGGGCTCGACATCCTCGAGAGACTTGAGCCAGCGGCGGCCGGCATCAGCCCCCGTCAACAACGGACCGCATACGGAGCAGCTTCGTGCATGAGTCTGGAAACCCGCGAGAGTTTGGGCATCGAGTTTCTCATCTAAAGCGTCGCTGAGGGTGCGTTCGAACTCAGCGCACTGCATCATGTTTTTCTCTTGATCCGCCATTAGATTACCTGCCTATATGTACGTTGTAGCAGGCGTGCAAGTTCCGCTCGCCCACGGTTTATTCTTGACTTCACGGTGCCCTCCGGAACCCGGAGGACGGTGGCAATTTCGCGATAATCCATATCTTGCAGATCCCGCAGGATTACGGCTTCCCGCAGGTCTGGAGACAGCTTTTGCAGGGCCCGATGCACGGCTTCTTTGGTCTCCCGGCTCTGAACCGTGGCGTCGGGGGTCGGCGTTTTATCGGGAATGCGCTCGCTAAGTGGCATGGCATCTTCATGTTCGGAAGGCACCGTGTCGAGCGAGTCGGTAGCTCGATCCTGCTTCGATTTACGAAAGTAATCTACCAGCAGGTTACGAGTGATGGTCGTCATCCAGGTCATGAAGGCCGCCCGCTGCGAATCGTAGGACTTCAGGCTGCCGTACATTTTGATGAAGACTTCCTGGGTGAGGTCCTGGGCTTGATCCGGGCGAACCAGAAAAACGGTAGCAGATGTTGTAAATGCGCTTGTGATAGCGCTGGACAATCTCCTCCCACGCGGCAGCCTCGCCGGCAATGCAGCGACGGACCAGCATTGCGGCCACATGGGCATCTTCCAATCTGACTCCCTACAACAGCTATTCACACCGTAACAACATACGTTATTGTGGGGGCGAAAGTTCGTGGTTTGGGACAGTTGCGCGCAAACAACGAATTGTAGCAGTGAGAGACACGAAGAGCCTGCTGGGGGCAGACGGCGTCTCAAAAGGAGGAACATATGAGAGTGTTGATTCGTGCACTGGTGTTCAATCTGGCTTTATTAGGATCATCGGCTGACTTGGCTCAGAATGTGCAGCCCGCCTTTTCCATAAGCATCAGCGCCGTTCAGCCCGTGGTGAAGGCTGGTTCCCCGATCGCGATAAAAATTACACTGACCAACACGTCCAATAAAAAAATCCATATTTACCGGGACAAGGGAGGTAAAGGGGAGTTCGACTATACGCTCGATGTCCGCGACGTCAAGGGGAACGCGTCCCGCGAGAAAAAATATCTGCGAGCTATCAAAGGCGAGGATACTGGCGAGCCTCAGATCGTGATGTTAGAAAGTGGAGGCTATTTTCCTATTTTGCCCGGCAAGACCCTGGAGGAAAAGATCGCTGTCGGCCAACTTTACGATCTGAGTCGCCCGGGCAGTTAGACAGTTCAGGCAAACAACTCGATCCCGACAGCAAGACAATTGTGAAGTCGAATACGATTACCTTAACAGTGAATCCGTAAGGTAACCTCTACAAAAAACATAAAGGTGGCCACCACCCGCCCAGCCTTGGATGTCCTAGGAATCCAATAGTTTTTCCGGGCCGAGCGTTAACCGTACGTGAGGTCGGTGCTCTGTCCTACTTCGATAATGTAACCGTCAGGATCGCGGATGTAGCACGTATATCGCCGTACCTGGGGATTGGCTCCGTAATGAACTCGGCTCCTCGGCTTTTCCATAATTCATAGCACGCTTGAATATCGGCAACGCGGAAATTCATAAAACTATTGATGTGATTCGGGTCGGGGACGCTGAGCGTTACTGTCGGCTTGTCCGGGGTCGGGCCGCCGCCAACGTTCAGAATCATCCAGATATTCGCCAGCAGAAGGTACGCAGGGGCATTCCCGTCACCCAGGGTAAGAATGCGAGCGCCGAAGACCTTTTCGTAGAAGCGAGCCGATCGCTCGATGTCAGCGACGGTGAGAAATTGCGCGATGCTGATCCCCTCTCGCGGGGGCATCTCATAGCTCTTCTGTTCGATTTGTACGCTGCTCATTTGAAAACTCCAATCTGGACGACC
>CAVPCG010000054.1:0-24746 GCA_963702325.1 uncultured Acidobacteriaceae bacterium
CAGATGAATGATGGAAGAGCAAGAGGGAGTTTACGAAGTTGAGTCGGGTTGGCCTCTCCGACCCAGTGTGTCACCCCAGGGCAATTCTGTCTCGAAGCGAAGAAGAGTCGCAGGAAGGCGTAATTACACCTTCGGCTGATACTTAGAATCTCGATGATCGAATGCAGGCCTCGTTCCCTCTAGGACATCGATAGTAAGTTTGTTGATCGCCGGATTTTCGAGAGATCCCGCAGTATACGTAATTTTGTTTCTTGCCGACTTTTCCATCGAACAGTGAATCACTTGGTCCGCGTCGCAGACCACCGCGAGGTTTGGATTGTGGGTGACGACGATGACTTGTCGACGCTTGCGTGCTTCTTTAATACAAGGGACGAGCAAGCCGAAAACGGTTTGATTGTCCACATTTTCTTCTGGCTGATCGATTATGAGCGGTATGTCCCTCCGGTCGACGAGTAAATAAAAAATTAGCAACAATGTCCCGCGCTCGCCGGGCGATAACTCCTCAATGTGTTTGCCAAACCACTTAATAGAATAGCGGGGCTTCAAATAATTCAGTGAGAAAATGTCATCAAGGAGCTCGTGTTCCTTCCCTTCTTTTTTCAGCTGGTCGGCAATTTCTATTTTCGTGCCGGAGGAATCTCTCCTGTCATGCGTGAGGTGATCGAGGACGCTGTTAGCAAAAGCGAGCGCCCCGTCTTCCGAGCCGAAATCTGCCGTCTCGATGAGATTTTTTAGGACCTTGCGTCCTTCTTCTGCCCGAAAATGACCCCTTTCTGCCTTGGCTCACATTTTTGAAAAGTTGTTCGCCAAAATCGCCGCAAACGATCGCTGCCTCGAACTCAAAGTTGAAATTCCCTGCGGCGAGATTGTGTTCTTCGATGAATGTTTGCACACGGTTGTAAAGGGAACTCCTGCCAAGGATACCAGCAGGATGTCTGACCCCAGATTACAATGTCGGTGTGAAACCCAACATCTTTGTGGTTGAAGACGATCCCGATATTTCGTTTCTGGTGCGCCATCACCTGGATGGGGCGGGATATGCGGTGAAGATTTTTCCGACGGGAAACGCTGTGATTGAAGAGTCGGAACATCAGCGGCCGGGATTGTTCGTCCTCGACGTTATGGTGCCGGGAAAAGACGGGCTGGAGTTATGCCGGCAGATTCGGAAGACGCCGTCGCTGTCGGCGACGCCGATTATTTTTCTTACGGCGAAGAGCAGCGAGGCGGACCGGATTCTGGGATTTGAGCTGGGCGCGGACGATTATATTTCGAAGCCATTCAGTCCGCGAGAATTGGTGGCGCGAGTGAAAGCGGTGATGCGGCGCTTTGAGCGTCCGCTCTCGCAGGGTCCGTTGCGAGTGGGGGGAATTGAAATTGACCGCACTGCGATGACGGTGAAAGTGGATGGCGATGTAATCACCATGACGGCAACGGAGTTCCGGCTGCTGGAATATTTTGCGCGGCATGTGGGAAGAGTGTTCAGCCGCGATCAACTTTTGGATTCGGTGTGGCGCGATACCTCGTACGTTACGCCGCGTTCGGTAGATGTTTATGTGCGGCGGATACGGGAAAAAATTGAGCGGGATTCGGAAAATCCCCGTTATCTGAAGACGGTTCGCGGGGCGGGATACCGTTTTGAGCTTCCTAAATGAGAGGCCGTCAATTTTTAAAGATGGTGGCCGCGTTCGCGATTGTGATCGCGGCGACCGCGGTCCCGATAGGATTTTTTCTTCGCCACGCGGTTGAATCTTCTCTCCGGCAGGAAACCGAACGCAATTTGAAACAGAAGACCTTGATGTTTGCGAACCGGGTGAACACGGATCGCAAGAACAACTTGCAGGATATTGTCTCGCAAGAAGGACGCGCGGCTGGGGCGCGCGCGACGGTGATTGATGCTGCGGGGAAAGTGCTCGCTGATTCGGAAGCATCGGCGGCGACGATGGGGAACCTCGCGACGGATGCTGAGTTTGGCGCGGCGCTGCGGGGAGAAGTTGGAGTTGACAGGCGGCTAGGTGCGGCGCTGGGCGTTCCGATTTTGTATGTGGCGGCGCCGGTATCGGGGGGAGCAGCGCGGCTGGCGTATCCACTGTCGGATGTGGATGCGGCAAGTTCGCGATTATGGAACGGCGTATTCATAGCGGCGGGATTCGCATTCCTGCTGGCGGTAGCGTTGGCTGCAAGCGCGACCAGGCAAGAGTCAAAATCTCAGGAGTCTCGCGCGGAATGGATTCCGGCAAGCGCGGCGGAATCCGGCAAGATTGCGCTCGCGCCGGATGTGAGCGGGCATGAGGAGAAACAACATCAACTGGAAACGTTGCTGAACAGCATGCAGGAAGCGGTTATCGCGATTGGTCCGGATGAGCTCGTGCAATGGGCGAATCTAAGCATGGCGAGGCTGGTCCTTCGGCGCATCCGGCTAAATGCGCCCATCGTCGAAACGGTGCGCGATCCGGACTTTCTTCGCGCTGTCCGGGAGGCTAGTGAGACGCAGAAAGTGGTTACGACGAGAGCAACATCCATTGTTCCGGGACACGCTTTCGATGTGACTGCGGCGCCGCTGCCGGGCGGGGGAGCGGTAGTGGTGCTGCGCGATCTCACGGAAACGGAGCGGGTGGAAAAGACCCGCCGGGATTTTATAGCGAATGTATCTCACGAATTACGAACGCCACTGACTTCGATCCAGGGTTATGCGGAGACTTTGCTGGACGCGGCGGGGGAAAGCAATCATTCGCGGGATTTTCTGGAGATTATCCGGAAGAATGCGGCGCGCATGTCGCGGCTGACGGAAGATCTGTTGACACTGGCGAGAGTTGAATCGGGCGAACAGCGTTTCGATATCCGGCCGGTCTCGACTACCGAGTTGCTGGATGAGGCGGTTCAGAATTTTCGGGAAGTGGCGGGGGCGCAGGGAATTGAAGTTCAGGTGGATGACAAGGCTTCGGCACAGGTGAACGCCGATCCGGAGGCGATTCAGCAGGTTTTTTCGAATCTGATTGAGAACGCGTTGAAGTACGCTGCATCGGGAAAAATTATTGCGGTGGGCGCGCGGACGACGGAAGGCGGCGTCGAATTCCACGTCCGCGATTTCGGGCCGGGTATTTCATCGGAACATTTGCCGCGGTTGTTTGAGCGGTTTTATCGCGTGGACAGAGCGCGCTCACGCGAGTCGGGGGACGGGATTGGGCCTGGCGATAGCGAAGCATATCGTGCTGGCCCATGAAGGAACGATCCGCGCGGAAAGCGAACTGAACCACGGGTCTACGTTTTTGTTTACTCTGCCTCTGGCTGCGGGGTAGCGAGTGCAAACCCTGCAAACAGCGAACTGCATGCGTAGCCATTAACTTGACCTACGGTAGACGGAAACCAAGGTGATCTCTATTGCGTCATACTTCCGAATTCTGCCGGTAGTTCTTCTTCCGTTTGTTCTGATTGCCCGAATTCAATTAACCCAAACGTGTTCGGTGCGGTCTTTGTAAAAACACGACCTTTTCGTGCGTATCCCGACAAAGTTCCCGCGAGTGAAATGCGATGTTTTTTGTCTGGAGGCTTTCCCAGCAGTTTAAGAATCTCGCTAATCGGTAACGGGGTCCCTGAATGCCGAAGTAGATCCCGAGTTTTAGCGAGAGTGCTTCCTTCACGTAAGGACTGCTCTGGATCGGTCCCACCCTCCGCATTGCGAGGCAACAGTTTCATTGAATCTTGTAGGGCTTGGATGTAGGCGACCGCCTCGCGCATCTGAATGTCAAGGCCGCGAATTTCTTGCTGCTTCTTGTCGATTAGTTTCTGGAAGTTTTCTCTCAAGCCCATTTTGCCCTCCTGCGCGACAGGTCGAGTATAAATGATTGGAATTGGAAAGCAAGATGATGTAAAAGTGGGAAAGTGATGGGAACAGTTTCCCATTCGCATGAATTAACGGATGTTGGGAGATTCGAAATGGATTGCTTAGATTCAGTGCTTAGGAACTTGGAGAATGTTAAACATTTGGCCCCAAATGGCGAGGATTACTGGATGGGCCGCGATATTCAAACCATTCTTGGCTACGACACATGGGAGAACTTTTATACAGTTATTCAGAAAGCGGTGGTGGCTTGTGAAAGTGCGGGATTTAAGGTCATGTATCACTTTCGTGACACCACGAAGCTGATAAGCGCGGGAAAAGGGGCGCAACTTCAACGGGCTGATTGCTTCCTCACAAGATATGCATGTTATCTCATAGCGATGAATGGGGATTCTCGCAAGGCGGAAATCTCCTCTGCTCAGTCATATTTCGCGGCACAGACACGCAGGCAAGAGTTGCGCGATCAAGAGAAACGTATTGCTCTTCGCGACCGTGTTCGTAGAGGAAACAATATGCTTGCCGGGACGGCCATTCACGCAGGAGTACAAAGAATGGCAATTTTTACAGACGCAGGCTATCGCGGTCTTTATGGAATGGGGTTAAAGGAAGTCAAGAACAGGAAGCGAATATCGCTATCAACCGATCTGTTGGATAGAGCCGGACATGCTGAATTGGCAGCTAACGAATTCCGGATTACGCAGACTCAGCAAAAATTAGAACGCGAACGAATTCGAGGGGAAGAACTGGCCATCGTAACTCATCGCTCAGTGGGAGCCGAAGTGCGCGGCGCAATTAAGAGAATCGGGGGAACGATGCCGGAAGATCTCCCAATTGAAGAACCTATTAAAAAGGTAATCGCGGCCCACAAGAAGAGACAGAGCGAATCTATACAAGCGCCTCTTCGGTTAGCAAGTAATGATGAGGACCGGTGACGGCTTCTTCCATCTGAATTTAACCTACTTTTAATAAAGTTGCGCGGAAAACCACATATTCTTCGTGGTGAGAGACTGTCGGCGATGACGTTTGCATCTTGCGCACTTTTGAAGGGTAGGCAGTATGGCGGCGACGAGCATTAAGAATCCGGAATCAGTTTTGCCTTACGCTCACCTGGTCGCGAGTACGATTGAGGCTTGTGAAATTGCGAAGGGAGCCGCGGGACTTGCCGCCGAGGGCATCGCCACGGGATCAGCGCCTTTGCTCAGCTCAATCCGCGAGCGCGAAAGAACGCTGGACAAAATGGACATGGAAGTGGACGCCGGCGTGACCATGGCCATCACCAAAGTCAGCGATTCGGAAGCCCGCGAGTTGCTCGCCTGCATGAAGATCATGATCGGCCTTGAGCGCATTGGTGATTTGCTGTTGAGCTTTGCCAGCAGCGCGCAGGCGGCTGGGGACCGTATAGATTCGCGAGACCGTCATGACCTGACGAAGATGGCGACTATTCTGGAAAAAATGCTGGCGGACGTTGGATTGGCGTTTTCGAATCGCGATGTGAAGAAAGCTATCGAAGTATTGCGGGCCGATGGCGAAATGGACCGGCTGCGAAATCTGATTTTTATGCGGCACATTGAGAATCCGGAAAACCTGCATCATCAGGCGAGCCTGCAAGTTATTTTCATGACGCAATCGCTCGAGCGTTCGGGAGATCACACCAAAAATCTGGCCGAGGAAGTGTGCCATTTTGTCAGCGGGCATACGGTCCGGCACATGATGCTGAAGTATGACAGACCCATCGAGCAGATGTTCCTGGATTGGCTCAAACAACGCGAGAACGTCTAGTGATCGCGGGAAAATTGCAGAGCCTTCTCAGAGACGAAGGAATATTCGCCCGCGATAGAAAGGATAGATTAAAGCCAAATTCAGAAACACTATTGCAATCGCATACGCGAGCGAGGCATGGACGGGTTGAAGCCATGTTGCAAAGCCGTAGCGGTACACGAACGTATGAAACGTGATTGCGGAACTGCCTACCGGCGTTATGTGGATGGTGTCGGTTAAAGTCGTGATTACGCTGGACAGCACGAAACCGAGGACGGCGTTGGTTCCGAACACGAGGGCGAGGGTCGCCCACCGTCTCCAACGGTTGATATCGAGAATCCAATATAAAAGAGAAAATGAGACGAGGGTTACCCCGCCGCTGAAAAGCGCGAAAGTGCTAGTCCAAAGTTTTTTGTTGATGGGCAGTAGGGGATGAAGCAGGTAGCCTGTGATTGCAAGCCCGAGCCCAGGCCCGCGAAAGTCAACGCTTTGCGGCGTGGTGAGTGCTCTGTTCGTAAGCATTCTCCGGTAAGGATTCCAATCAGTAATGTTGCAATCGCGGGGATGGTGGAGAGCAATCCTTCCGGATCGTAGGTCACGCCATGGCCCGGAGTAGTACCGTAAGCCCAGAGATGTCGCACGCCAAAGATGGAGCGGTCGAGATACGCGCCAAGGTTCCCGAGAGAATCCAGCCTGCCGGGCCCAAACCCAGGTACTGGGACTGACTCCAAAAGAAACCCATAGCCGGCGAGAAAGAAGATTATCGTACCGCTGAGAATCGCAATCCGTTTGATAAAGGCTTGTGGCTTTGGTGATCCCAATTCGTCTCCGAACACACGGACGATACCGAGATATAAAAACGAACCGCAGAGATAGCAGAGGGCAATCCTTTGAAGAATTCCGGGAATGCGAATCGTATGCAGGTTGTAATTCGGAAAGCCGTTGATGGCCAAGCCAATTAAGAAGAGGGCGACGCTTCTGATCAGGACATGCCATGCCAAGCGGGTCTTGCTGTATCCACCGCGAATGCGGGAAGAAAAGGAAAGAGTAATTGCGATGCCGACGGCGAAAAGAAATGCGGGGAAGATCATGTCCGTGGGGGTCGCACCATTCCACTGGGAATGAAGCAATGGCCAATACACCGCGCTGTAGGTTCCGGGATCCGTTACCAGAATCATGCCGGCAACGGCGAGGCCTCGTAACACATCGAGAGACATTAGACGGCCGGCCACGGGGTCGCTAATGGGCCGAGCGAGATTCGGAGAAAGGACGGATACGTGGGTTGTCATTTCAATATTCCCAGAGTGATTCCGCGAAAGTGGCTGCCGATACGCAGCGCTGATTTCCGCGGGGTTCCGATTCCTAAGACTCAGCAGTGTATGACAGAACCGAATCAAGACCGGCACTCCGGTAATCTGCTGTGCCAGTGCTGGCACCATATAATCACAGCACTGTGAGTACCCTCGCGACTCCGGCGGAAAAGCGCACTGCGACTCGTCCCACATGGGCGGATATCTCGCTGTCGAAACTTCGCCAGAATTTCCGCGCGGTCCAGCGCCATGTAGGCAACGAAGTAACGGTATGCGCTGTCGTTAAGGCGGATGCCTATGGGCACGGATCTGTCGAATGTTCCCGCGCTCTTGAGCAACAGGGAGCGAACTGGCTGGGCGTGACCTCTCTCGATGAGGCCATTCCGCTTCGCGAAGCTGGGATTCAGACTCGAATTCTATTGATGACAGGATTCTGGCGTGGAGAAGAGGCTGAGATTGTCCGGCTTCGTTTGACGCCGACGGTTTGGGAAGCGGGACAGATTGAGTCTCTGAATTTCGCGGCCCGCGGAGTTTCTAATTTTCCAGTTCACCTGAAAGTGGATACGGGGATGGGGCGGCTTGGCGCGGCGATTCAAGACCTGCCTGAAATATGCACAGTATTGAAAGCGTCTTCGCGCCTCGCGCTTGAAGGAATTTCGACTCATCTGGCTTCGTCGGAAGTTTTGGATGCCGCCTCGGTCGAGGAACAGTTGCGACGATTCGCTCAAGCCCGGGCAATGGTCAGAGACGCGGGATTCGATCCGCCGCTGGTTCATGCGGCAAATACAGGGGCGGTTATTGCGCGGACGAAAGCTCTATATAATATGGTGCGCCCCGGCATCGCGCTCTACGGATATCATTTGCCGTTTGAGCGCGACGGAAAGGAAGTTGCCGACGACACGACCGAGTTACCCGTGACTCCAGTCTTCTCTCCGGTTTTGAACTGGAAAACGCGCATTCTTTCGCTGCGAAAAATGCCTGCGAATCAGGCCCTTGGATATGGTGGGACATACGTCACGAAATCCGAGGCAACGATCGCGGTTCTACCGGTGGGATACGCCGACGGATTGAACCGGCAACTCTCTTCACGCGGGAGGGTGATCGTTCGCGACCAGTACGCTCCGATCGTCGGGCGGGTTTCGATGGACCTGACCCTCGCGGATGTGACCGGCATTCCGGGCGTGGCGGTCGGCGACGAGGTGGAGTTGCTGGGATCGTCTGGCAAACTTTCAGTGGACGCGATGGAACATGCGCGGCTTGCGAATACGACGCCGTATGAGATTCTGTGCAGCATCTCGAAGCGAGTGCCTAGGAAATACACCTAGAAGCCCGCCGAGTCTGTTTCGCAACTACTCTTTCGTCCTTTCAGGCTGGCTCATTTTCCATTTCCTACTTTGTACCCAGGGCCACTCCCCGCGCTGCGTTCTCGCGCCGCGTCGCGGCGATTTTCCGACGTGTGTCCCTCCCTTTAAATCGAAAGCGAAATTCCGCACAGAACTTATGGAAATGACGAAAATAGAGGATCAGTTCTTAGTTCTTAGTTCTGAGTTCTTAGTTCTTAGTTCTTAGTTCTTAGTTCTTAGTTCCGTTCTTAGTTTCGTTTGGCGTACTGAGCAGGCGGGAGCCGAACGGCCGGCGATCGCAATTGGCCTAATCCAAGTCGCGCCAGTTTGGGCCTACGCCAATTTCAACCAGCAGCGGAACGATTAGGGGATGGACCTTCTCCATCTCCTCGCGAACCAGAGAGCGCATGACGTCAATCTCTGCCTCTGGGACTTCGAAGACTAATTCGTCGTGGACTTGAAGCGTCATTCGCGAATTCATTCCCCGATCACGCAAGGCTTTATCAATGCGGATCATGGCCAGCTTGATCAGATCGGCGGCGGTGCCTTGTAGCGGGGTGTTGACGGCGGTGCGCTCGGCAAATCCTCGCAAATTCGCGTTCTTGCTGTTGATGTCGGGGATGGGACGAACGCGTCCGAAAAGCGTTTTCACATTTTGGTCACGGCGTGTTTCTTCGAGTGTGCGGTCAATAAAATTTCGCACGCCACTATATTTTTCGAAGTATGCGGTGATGAATTGCTTGGCCTCGCCAGGTTGAATGCCAAGTTTCTGCGAAAGACCGAATGCCGAGAGGCCATAGACGATGCCGAAATTTACGACCTTTGCCTGCCTGCGATGATCGGCGGTGACCATGAGCGGAGGCACTCCGAATACTTGCGACGCTGTGAGCGTGTGGATGTCGTCGCCGCGGCGGTATGCCTCAACTAGTAATTCATCTTTGGAGAAGTGCGCGAGCAGGCGAAGTTCGATTTGCGAATAGTCGGCGGCCAGCAGTACATGGCCGCGTTCGGCGGTAAATGCGGCGCGAATCTCGCGTCCCAGCTCGGTGCGAATGGGAATATTTTGCAGGTTGGGATTCGCCGATGACAATCTGCCAGTCGCAGTTCCAGTCTGATCGAAGGTGGTGTGAAGGCGGCCGCTGGAAGGATCGAGCAGCGCGGGTAAGGCGTCCACGTATGTAGATTTCAGTTTGGAGAGTTGGCGATATTCCAGAACCATTCGCGGTGCGTCGTGGGTGAGGGCTAGGGATTCGAGCACGTCAACGGCGGTCGAAATTGTTTTGCCTTTTCCATACTTCACGGGCTTGGGCAAATTCAGCTTGTTGAAGAGAACGTCGCCGAGTTGCTTGGGAGAATTTACGTTGAACTCTGATCCACAGCATTCGTAAATTTCTTTGGCTTTGGCATCAATTTCCTGTTGCAGGCGCGATGACATTTCGCGCAACACTTTCAGGTCAATCTTCACTCCGGCGTGTTCCATGCGGGTCAGCACGGGAACCAGGGGCAGATCAATCTCGTCGTACACTTTGAGCAATCCTGCCTCTTCGACTTCGCGGCGCAAGGTGGCGGAGAGGCGTCCGGCAACGTCTGCCGCCTCGGGCAGCGAACCATTCAGCTTGAGGTTGAAACGACGTAGAGCGACGTCGGCCAGGCGGTGCGAGGAATAAGTGGGATCGAGCAAGTAGGAATACAGCATGGAATCGTGCAGAACATTTTCTAACTCGATTCCGTGTTTTTCGAGTGCGTGGGCGGCGGTTTTGAAATCATGAATTGTTTTGGGGATTTTCGGATCTGAGAGAACCGGCTTGAGACGGGCCATCGCTTCGCCTGCGGCATCGGCCACGGTGAGCGAGATTCCGGGAGACGCGGAGATGGCGACGGTAAGCGGCCTTTCGGTGGCGGAAGAACTAGCCGTGAGCGGCAACAGGGCTTCTTCTGTGTCTCTATCCGACTCGTCGTCTGTCCCTTCGCCCAATTCTGATTCCACTTCCACCGCAACCGCAACGGTTTCTCCCTTGCGAACGCCTTTCAGAACGGCTTCCACATCGGCGGCTGATTTTGCTTCGGTGTAATTGGCCTGCGTTACTTCGACAAGCGGGAGCAATTCTTTCAAGAGCGAAGTAAATTCCAGTTCCGTGAAGAGAGCGCGCAACGCTTCGAGATCGGGATCGCCAGCCTTCATGGCGCTCACGTCAAATTCAACGGGAACGTTGCAATCAATGGTGACGAGCTTTTTGCTAAGCAAGATGTTGTCGCGATTATTTTGTAGTGATTCGCGATAGGTTTTCTTTTCGACTTCAGCGGCGCGGTCTAGCGTTTGCTCGAGGCTTCCGAAGCGCCTGATAAGTTCAACCGAGCCTTTGTCGCCGATGCCGGGAGCGCCGGGAATATTGTCAATGGAATCGCCGCGCAGGGCCATAACATCAATAACTCGCTCGGGAGGTACGCCGAGAATTTCTTCGACCTTGGCGGAATCGCAAATCAAGTTATCTTTTGGCGGGTTCAACACATGGACTCGGTCGTTGACAAGTTGGAGCATGTCCTTGTCGCTGGAGACAACGTAAACCGAATATGAAGCGGCCACAGCTTTGCAGGCCAGGGTGCCGATCACGTCATCAGCTTCATAGCCGCCGAGCTCAAGAATGGGGATGCGGTAGGCTTCAAGCGCTCTCCTTATATATGGAATCTGCTGGGCCAGGTCGGCGGGCATCTGCACGCGGTTGGCTTTGTATCCGTGATATTGAATTTCCTGAAAGGTCTGCGTCTTAAGATCGAACTTGCGGACGCTGGTGATGCCCTGCGCTTGTTGATCGCGGAATGTGGGCGCGGCTACGTCGAAGACCGCGGCGAGATATTCGGGAGAAAAATCTTCGCGCAACTTTCGCAGCATGTTTACGAAGACGTAAGTCGCCGCCGTTGGCAGGCCAGTCTTCGTGGACATGCCGCGCTGCCTCGCCATGGCATGATAGGCGCGGAAGATGAAGGACATCGCGTCCATGAGGAAGATGCGGCCTTTGCCGGTGTTCGGGGCGAGAATGGGGCGAGGCGGAGCGGAGGCGGGCTCCGAGATTACGGGACTTTCAGGCGACACGGCCGAAGATTTGGTGCGGGGGGACAATAGCTAATTTTAACAGGAGGGCCAGCTGGCTCCTGGCTCCCAGCGGAATCCCTAGAAACTGGGAACTAGGAACTGGAAGCACCTCCGCTATTGACCGGTCTTCCATACTCCGAGTTGTAATGTAGTTTTATTTCTCCGCAAACGCTTTGTTCGGGGGAATACACAACACAACTATCAAAGGGCCGCGAATAAACGTGCAGCGTAATGGCTCGCTGATTAAATTCGCGCGGGTTTACAACACGGTGCACCGGTTCTTTGGGATCAACGGCGCAGGGATGAGTCGCGTTCATCTCAACTGAGTCGGCGGGTTCCAGATGGCAATGGCCGGTATTCAAGTCCTGCGAAATAAGATGATAATTTCGACCAGCAGTCGGCCGACCGGCGCGGCCATCCAGCAATTTTGTCCGCGATGATTGTGAACAGAGCTGGCCTGGCCAATCTCCCAGCAGATGGCGACCAATTCGTATAGCGGGGTTTTATCAACTAGATTCCGGGTGTAGTGCTGGCGCTCCCAGATCAGGTAGCGCTGAGCGTTTCGGGGGCGACGGGATTCTGTTCGAGGAAAGTTAGAATCTGTTCCGTCGGAGTGAAAGCTGCTTCGGAGAATTTGCGCAACTCGGAGACAAAATTGTCTATCGAAATCTGCCTGGATACAGCGTGAGTGGCCATGTTTCACCCCGCACGGTCTAGTATAACGCTGGCCTTCCGGTGCCGTGAAAATATGCTGCGAGGTGGCGGCTTCAGAGTCTGCGTTGAGAATTCCTTTGGCCATAATTCGGAGGGACAAACTCTGCGATGCGCGAGGACCTTCAGCACCGCCTTTGTTTGGATCACAGCGGTATGGCGCTTCTTGAATGGGCTGAAACTTTGCCTTCTGCTGAGCTTTGAAAGGGCGCGGCTTTTACAGGCTGCGGAAAAATGAAGAGAATGCGGGGAAAAGGGAAGGGCCCGACTTTCAGTCAGGCCGTAAATGCTGCAAAATCAATAATCGGCCCGACTGAAAGTCGGGCCCTTCCCGGCTAGAATGAGTTTTTCCGCAGCCTGTTTTAGCCGCGCAGTAATCTTTGATCTGACCATTCGGCGGGGCTTCATGCCCCACCCTTTCAAAGCTGTTTACTTCGCAAGCAGTGCGGTTATTTTTCTACTCCACGAACATGCAGTCCCCATAAGAATAGAAGCGGTATTTTTGCGCGATGGCGTGGTTATAGGCGGCCAGTACGTGCTCGCGCCCGGCAAAGGCGCTGATCAGCATCAGTAGAGTGGACTTCGGCAAATGAAAATTGGAGAGTATGCCATCTACGACACGGAATTTATATCCGGGATAAATAAAGATGTCCGCTTCGCCGCTGCCCGCATGGACTTCTCCATTCGGAGATAGTGCGGCGGAATACTCGAGAGTCCGGACGGTGGTTGTGCCAATGGCGATGACTCGCCTGTTTGCATCCCGGGCGGCATTGATTTTTTCGGTGGCGTTTGGCGAAATGAAATAAGACTCTCGATGCAACCTGTGTTCTTCCACACGGTCCACACGCACAGGCTGAAACGTACCTAAACCTACATGCAAAGTGACTTCGGCAATCTCAATGCCGCGATCTTTCATTTGTCGGAGAATCTCAGGTGTGAAATGCAAACCTGCGGTGGGCGCAGCGACCGAACCGCGTTCTCGTGCATATACGGTTTGGTAGCGCTCCCTGTCTGTAGGGCTGGTCGTTGCGGTCTATATAAGGAGGCAGAGGGATATGACCGAGACGCTCGATTAAACCAAAGAAATCATTGACCGGGTTAAAGCGAAGGCGGCGCTCTCCGAACGGGCCTCGGCCAATTACTTCGGCGCGAAGTTCTCCACTATTGTTATCGCCGAATGAAAGGGAGGTTCCGACACTGACCTTGCGTCCGGGACGGACCAGGCATTCCCATTCGTTTGGGACTGCCGAAATCTGCCGGATAAGCAGAACCTCGATTTTCCCAATTGAGGCGGTGGGAGATGTCCTTCTGCCGAAAAGGCGAGCGGGGAAAACGCGGGTGTTGTTAAACACGACGAGATCACCCGGACGAAGCATTTGCGGGAAATCCCGAAACCGGCAGTCGGTGAGTGCTCCGGAGATTCGGTTCAACCGCAACAACCGGGAATCGGCCCGGTTGGGGAGGGGTTGTTGCGCAATTAATTCCGGAGGCAGGTCGTAGTCGAAATCACTAACTAGCATGTGCGCAAATTATAAAGTCCGAAGAGGCCGGGTATCCCGGAACCGGCTAGGCGATTGTGATTAGCTCGTCGCAATTATCTTGTGCCAGCTTGCTGATTAGGATTGTTTCGAGTCATTCGATGCGGTACTATACGCGCACAAAGCAGTATCTTCCCGCAATCCACCGCCAATGCCTAGCCAGGGCCACTACCGGAAGCAAATTGTGCAGTTCGGCAGGATGCTGCACGATCGCGGATACGTGGCTGCAATGGATGGAAACCTCTCGGTGCGGCTTGATGAGCGGCGGATTCTTTCGACGCCGACCGCGATTTGCAAGGGCATGATGCGGCCTTCGGACCTTGTCATCGTTGATGTCAATGGCGAGCGGATTTCAGGGCGCAACAATGTTTCGAGCGAGATTGCCATGCACCTGCTGATTTACCGCCTGAGGCCTGATGTGCGTGGCATTGTTCATGCCCACCCGAGAACCGCGACCGGTTTTGCGGCGGCGGGAATGGCATTAAATAAGCCGCTGGTGTGCGAGGTTGTCATCGGACTGGGATCCATTCCGCTGGCGAAATATGGGACGCCGGGAACTCCCGAGCTAACTGACGCGCTGGAACCGCTGATTCCCCAATACGACGCGATTTTGATGTCGAACCATGGCGTTGTCACTTATGGTGCCGACCTCCATCGGGCTTATATGAAGATGGAGACGGTCGAGCACTTCGCGCAGATTGCGCTTATCAGCCATTTACTGGGATCGCAACAACCGCTCGGCGACCGCGAATTGGAGAAGCTCATGGCGGCGCGGGCCAAGTACGAGGGTTCAACGTCGGTCGCACCCATGCCACTAGCGGGGATTGCAGGAAATGGCGGTAATGGCTGCAACGGCCACAAAGAGAAGGCTTCCAAGCCGTCTTCCACAGGCGCCACTCGAGACCGCCTGAGCCGTCGAGGCCTTCCCGTAAGCTAGATCGCTTTTATCTGCCCAAATCCAGCCGGAGTTTACATATCTTTAATGCTCTGTTTGTTTTGTCTGAATATCAGACATGCTGTATAATCCGACATATGGAGTCGGCGACAGTCGGTAGACGCGGCGTGATCGTAGTACCTGCTAGATTACGCAAGCGTTTCGGGCTGGAAGAAGGCACTATTGTTACCGCCGAGGAAAGAGACGACGGCATCCTCATCCGTCCGGCCGTCCTCGTTCCCATAGAAAGATACAGTCCTGAACGAAAAGCGGAGTTCCTACTCTCCACGGCTACTACCGCTGCCGATTACCGCAAAGCGCGCACAGCGGTCCGAAAGCTGGGTCTTGACCCTGATTCAATTTCACATCAGCGACCGGTCTAAATGGCTCGGCTGTTTCTTGACGCCAATATTCTTTTCTCCGCGGCCTATCGGCCCGGCTCAGGCCTTTTGCGGCTTTGGCAGCTCAAGGACGTCCTGCTTTGCAGTTCGCGCTATGCGCTGGAAGAAGCAAGAATCAACCTGACCGAAGAAGATCAACGAACCCGCCTTACGAAGCTTTCCGCGAAGGTGCGTTTGTTCGATGCAGGCGAAAGAAAACTTCCGCGAGGGGTTTTCCTCCCCGAGAAAGATGTCCCCATTGTGCTTGCAGCAATGGAGGCTCGGGCCACTCATCTACTTACGGGAGACATTCGCCATTTCGGACCGAATATCGGGAAGAAGATTGAGGGGATTGCGGTCATGCTGCCGGGAGAGTATCTGGAGATGACGTAGATCTTAGGATCGTAATTAACTTTTAGGGGGTCCCGTCACACGTAGTTTGGCGAATTCACATGGGACGCAATTTCGTTTCAACGTCCATTCGCCTCTCGGAATTCTAGACTCGTCTCGGAAATGAGTCGGCCAATTTCCTTTTCGTCGTTTCCGGCAAAGATGAAAACGAGCGCCCAGCCTCGATGAATCGTTACTAAAACAGCCTCACGGATCGCGTCGCGTTTGAGATCTACACGGTTTAATAGATAACTGCCAAGCCGGCTATACGGTTTCCCGTGCACCACCTGATAGCCGTTGAATACTTGGGATCGAGTTACCCTGGCGATATAAGCTGCGGAAGTTCGCCGATCTTCAGGGTAGTAAGACAAGCGATCCACGTACAGCACTATGCCCGGTCGTTGCGAAACAGGTCGTTTCTCGCCCCATGCCTGAATTAACGTCACGGTTTGCTGGGTGGGCGGAATCTTTGCCATCGCCTCTTCGTTTTGAACTATCCCGGGGGCCAGAGTGATCACAAGACCGAGACTGTGATTTATGTAAGTATTCTGCTGAAAAGTCCCTCGATCAATATCTCCGGTCTGCCCCGATGCGGTAAGCATGGCGGCAATGAATAGAGTGAGAATATATTTCGCGTTAGACATCATTCGTTCGCGTGCTTTCAATTTTCTGCGCCGATGGAATCTTCACCCCATTTTTCCCTGCGAACTTCTTTGCTTCTTCGTATCCCGCGTCAGCGTGGCGAATGATTCCCATGCCTGGATCGGTTGTCAGCACGCGCTCGATTCGTTTCGCCATCGCTTCAGTTCCATCGGCAACGGTCACTTGGCCCGCGTGGAGGGAGTATCCGATGCCAACCCCTCCGCCATTGTGGATTGAAACCCATGAGGCTCCAGCAGCCGTATTTAGCAAGGCATTCAGCAGCGGCCAATCCGCGACCGCATCGCTCCCATCTTTCATGCTTTCAGTTTCGCGATAAGGAGACGCTACCGAGCCGCAATCCAGATGGTCGCGTCCCATCACAATTGGCGCTTTCAGTTTGCCTTTCTTCACGAGATCATTGATAGCTAGTCCGAATTGCGCGCGCTCGCCGTAACCCAGCCAGCAGATTCTGGCCGGCAGTCCCTGAAACTTGATTCGTTTGCGGGCCAATTCAATCCAGCGGCGCAAGATTTTGTTGTCCGGAAAAAGTTCCAACACTAATTCGTCAGTGAGGTGAATATCAGACGCTTCGCCGGATAAAGCTACCCAGCGAAATGGACCGCGCCCTTCGCAAAAGAGTGGGCGGATGTACTCGGGGACGAATCCGGGAAAATCGTATGCATTCTTCACTCCTCGCTGAAACGCAAACGTACGGATATTGTTGCCGTAATCGAATGTCACCGATCCCATTTTTTGCAGTTGCAACATTCCTTCGACATGGCGGGCGATCGAATCTAATGATCGCTCCTCATATCCTTTGGGATCGCTTTGCCGCAATTCGGCCGCCTGTTGCAGCGTCATGCCACTGGGGATGTATCCGTTCAGGGGATCATGCGCCGAAGTTTGATCGGTAAGAATATCCGGCACAACTCCGCGACGCGCGAGTTCGGGAATGATGTCGGCGCAATTTCCAACCAGGCCGACGGAAATATTTTCGTTTTTTCGAATTGCGTTCTTAAGAATACGCAGCGCTTCATCCAAAGTTGTAACCATGAAGTCGCAATATCCCGTCTTCAGGCGCTTCTTGATGCGTTCCGGGTCTACATCAATTCCGAGGAAAGCCGCGCCGGTCATGGTCGCGGCGAGAGGCTGAGCGCCACCCATGCCGCCCATGCCTCCGCTCACGATCAGCTTGCCTGAGAGATCGCCGCCGAAATGCTTTTCTCCCGCCGCCGAAAAAGTCTCGAACGTGCCCTGCACAATTCCCTGCGAGCCAATGTATATCCACGAGCCCGCCGTCATTTGTCCGTACATCATTAATCCGGCGCGTTCCAGTTCATTGAACTTCTCCCAGTTGGACCAGTGCCCAACCAGGTTGGAGTTGGCAATCAGCACTCGCGGCGCATATTCGTGAGTCTTAAAGATTCCTACCGGCTTGCCGGATTGCACGAGTAATGTCTCATCGTTTTCCAGATTCTTTAACGAGTTGATAATGGCGTGATATGCCTCCCAACTGCGTGCTGCTCGCCCGGTTCCACCATAAACCACCAAATCTCGCGGACGCTCGCCCACTTCTTCATCGAGATTATTCATCAGCATCCGCATCGCCGCTTCCTGATGCCACCCCTTGCATGTGATCTGATTTCCCCGAGGCGCGCGAATGGGAGTGTAAGCGGCGGAATCTATTTGGGTCTCGATCGGCATGAGTAGATGGTAGTGCTTTGGGGAGGGGGAATCAAAAGGAGCGGCTCACTCAATTCCTTGTCATGGCACTTGATGCGAGGCGAGTCGCTGGACCCAGAGGGGGACGGACGGAGCGAAAGCTCCGTCAGTTCTTGCTGAAGGCTGAGAGCTGAAAGCGGCCCTACTGAATCAACCCGCCGTTTCCGTTTGGCTCTTCTTCCGGCGGGATGACGACTGCCGCAGCTACTCGGTCTCCGGCTTCGATGTTGAGCAGGCGGACGCCTTGTGCGGAGCGTCCCGTCTCGCGGATCAGTTTCGATTCGATGCGGATGATTTTGCCGTATTGGCTGATCAGCATGACTTCCGACTCTTCCGCGACCTGGGAAATGCCGACGACTTTGCCGTTGCGTTCCGTGGTCTTGACATTGATAACGCCGGAACCGCCACGAGACTGGAGACGATATTCGTCAGCGGCTGTGCGCTTGCCGTAGCCGTTTTCGGTGACCGAAAGAATCAAATCGCCTTTGACAGCGATCTCTTCCGGTTCGCCTTCCTTGTGGACTTTCGGCGCGCCGGGTTTAATGGTTGTTGCCATGCCCACGATGTAGTCGCCTTTGTCGAGTTTCATGCCGCGAACGCCGCCTGCGTTTCGTCCCATGGAGCGGACGTCGTTTTCGTCGAAGCGAATGGCTTGGCCGTCGTGTGACGCGAGGAAAACGATCTGATGTCCGTCGGTGATGCGGACGGCGACCAGTTCGTCATTCTGTTCGATGCTGATGGCGATAATCCCCATCGAGCGAACATGGGAGAAGTCTTTCAGCTCAGTCTTTTTCACCGTCCCGCAACGGGTAACGAAGAAAATGTAGCGGCTCGATTCTTCGAGATTGCGGACCGCGACCATGGTGCGAACGGTTTCACCAGCCTGCAATCCGACGAGATTGCCGACATGCTTGCCCTTGCCTGCCGCGCCGACGTCAGGGATTTCATACACTTTCAGCCAATAAACACGGCCTGTATTGGTGAAAATCAAAATATATGCGTGCGTGGAAGCGATGAAAAGATGTTCGACAAAATCTTCGTCGCGCGTCTTCATGCCCATGCGGCCGCTGCCGCCGCGCCGCTGATTTCTGTAAGTAGAAATCGCGGTGCGTTTCATGTAGCCGGTATGGCTGACGGTGACGGCCATCTGCTCGTCGGCAATCAGGTCTTCGAGTCTGATCTCGGCGGCTTCGTCCTCGATGACCGTGCGGCGTTCGTCTCCGTAGAGATTTTTGACTTCTTCGAGTTCTTTGATGATGACGTTGCGAAGTTTCTTTTCCGATCCGAGAATGGATTCGAATTCGCCGATATTTTCTCGGACGATACCCAGTTCTTTGCTGATTTCATCAATCGAGAGCCGGGTCAGACGATGCAATTGAAGTTCGAGGATGGCGTCGGCCTGAATCGTCGTGAACGGTTTTTCGGGATCGAGTTTTGGTGCGCGTCCGGTAACGTTGATATCAATCTTCTTGCCGGCAAAGTACATCACCAGACTTTCGCGGGCTTCGGCACGATTGCCGCTGGCGCGAATGATCGTGATCACGTTGTCGAGATGATCGAGCGCGGTCTTGTAGCCTTCAAGAATGTGCTCGCGTTCTTTTGCTTTGGCGAGCAAATATGCAGTGCGACGGCGAACAACGTCCACGCGATGATCAATGAAATGCTGGATGGCCTGAATCAGCCCCATTTCCTTGGGCTGATTGTTCACCACGGCCAGGAAGATCATGCTGAAACCTTCCTGCATCGAAGTGTGCTTGAAAAGTTGATTAAGCACGATCTGCAGGTTCGGCGCCGCGCTTTAGTTCGACGACGATGCGCATGCCGTCGCGATCGCTTTCGTCGCGAATGTCGGAAATGTCATCCACAACTTTGTCGTTCACCAACTGCGCGATGCGTTCGATCAGCCGCGCTTTGTTGACCTGATAAGGAATTTCGGTGACGACGATAGCTTCGCGATCTTTGTTGAAAGTTTCGATGCCAGCTTTGGCACGCATCATGAAACGTCCGCGCCCAGTTTTGTAGGCTTCGAAAATTCCGGCTTTGCCGTGGATGATTCCCGCAGTAGGGAAGTCGGGACCTTTTACGATTTTCAAAATTTCTGGCAATTGCGTAGATGGATTATTCACGAGCATGATCGTGGCATCAACAATCTCCGTCAGATTATGCGGAGGAATATTCGTCGCCATACCCACAGCGATTCCATTCGATCCATTCACCAGCAAATTCGGAATTCGAGTCGGCAGAACATCCGGTTCAATCTCGGTGGTCTGCCCGTCATAATTCGGCACGAAATCAACGTCATCCTTATCGAGATCTTCCAGCAACGAACTCGCGATCGCGTGAGTTTCGGCTTCGGTATATCTGTCCGCAGCTGGAGGATCGCCATCGACGGAGCCGAAATTGCCTTGTCCATCGACCAACGGATAGCGCAGGCTCAATGGTTGGGCCAGACGCACTAGAGCGTCATAGACCGCGAGATCTCCATGCGGGTGGTACTTGCCCATTACTTCTCCGACGATTCGGGCGCACTTGCGCGTGCCTGCGATTCGGCAGAAGCCCCATCTGCTGCATCGCGTAGAGAATTCGGCGGTGAACCGGTTTCAGCCCGTCGCGAACATCGGGGAGAGCACGCCCGATGATCACGGACATTGAGTAATCGAGGTACGAGCGCTTCATCTCGTCTTCGATATTTACGGGTTGAATGTTCGCTGCGCCGGGAATGCCGCCGTCGCCGGGAGGTGGAGTCAGAGGAAGCTGGGGGTCTTGATCGTCTGCCATGTTTTAGATTTCTCTCAAGTCAGTCGCAGAGCTGTAACTCGCTGTATTTGCACCAAGTTAGGTATGGTTTGGAGTTAGATTATTGTATCACGGCGGATGCGGAGGGCGAAAGGAGGGCTCTCGATACACATGGATCAGTTCAGCGTTGAGCTTCGCTCAACTCGAGTGCCCCTTCGACTCGACTCAGGGCAGGCTCTGCGGCTGTCCCTGCGCGGGCCAGCGCGTAACCTATGCGCGCCAAACACGCTGATATGCGTCGGCGGCCAACGGAGGAACCTGTTGGCGATGAGCGGCATGGGCGTGGAGATTAATCGAGGTTGCGGCCTGGGTTCGGCAGTTTCCATCTTCGCGGCGAAAATCTAACGTGGAAACGCGGTGCTCGCAAAGGGTGCAGAGGAAGAGCGTTCCGCCCTTCATCGGTCTGGTTGTGTAATATCTCACAGCTGCAATTGTAGGCGCGTTGGCCGTAATCGAAACATAAAACCGCATCGGTTGACGCCCCAAAAAGGGATTTCGGGGTCACTTTAGTGCTGGGTTTTGGTGTCCGAATGGAGACTTGCCGCGTTTCTACACCACTTTGCGTTGTGCCTTAACTTTTCTTCGCTGGCAACGTCTAACAGGACAGCTGTGAAGTCGCCGCAGTTATTAGAGCTTGTCGTTAGCCTCGTTCTTATTAGGGAGGAAGGATGGGTCTGTTTCACTCGGATCGGTGATCCTCACGCACTCGAACGTTTCGCTGCCCGATTCCAGACGGCTGCTCTTGAAAAATGGACACTATTCTCCGCGATCCAACTGGTCGTTTAGCTTTTTCAGTGACTTGGAGCAATCTGAATGGTCAATTGGGTGCCAGTGGAAAAGGTCCGCGACTTCCGGATAGGTTTTGGCGTATGAATCGAGTGACTCCCGTTTCATGGATTGTCTTTCAGGCATATCTTACGAAAGTAAATGCGGGATGAGGAACGTTTACTTAAAGCCAGACGTAATGCATATCAGTCGTTCGCAGGGTAAGGGGACGAAGCGGCGAAGAGGAGACGGTCCGTGCAAAAGGTCGTGCAGGATGGGAGCACAAAACGCATTCCGTGGTGGGTATCGTTGGTTGTGATCGTCGGGGCGCTGTTGATGGCCATGGGAGGCGTGATTGCGCTGCTGCATCCAGGGTTGTTGCTGGCTCCCGATGAAAAAATAACAGAAGGAGTGCGCGTGTACGCGGGCTACCTGGTTTCCCGTAATCTGGCGCTGGCGGCAATGCTGCTGGCCATGTTATTTTTGCGCGCCAGAAAATCGCTCGGAGTGCTGGCGCTTCTGACGGCTCTTATCCAATCTCTGGACGCGGGGATGGATGGCTGGGAGGGCCGCTGGTCGCTGGTGCCGGGGGTGGTGGTGTTTGCCGGGACGTATTTTCTGATCGCAATCTGGCTGGCCAGAAATGCCGCCGAAAAAAATGGGACTATTCCGGAGCGTCCGGGAGAATGAGGCAGAAGTTGAGCAGATTGCGATAACGGATTGGCGGCGCGAAAGCACGGGGCAGCGGTGTTTCAAAGGTTAATCGAATATGGTGAATTGCCCTTAAGGAAATACGGGAACAATCCGGTGCAATTTGGCGTATGAACAGAAAGTACCGACTTTAAATGACGTCCGGCGACAGAGGAGATTTATGGAAGTGGTATTGCAAAATCCGGCGCAGCAGCCACCGATTCAACTTGGCGATCCTCATGTGAAGGAAGTATTGAGGACAGCACATGAGGAATTAAAACATTTGATGCGTCAGCGTGCCGAGATCATGAAGCGCATCGGAACGATCAAGCAGACAATCGCCGGCTTGGCGAATATTTTCGGTGATGAAATTCTCAGCGCCGAACTGCTGGAATTGATAGATCGCAAAAATGCCGCACGCCAGCCTGGATTCACCAAAGTTTGCAGAATGGTACTGATGGAAGCTGCGCGACCGCTAGGAGCGCGAGAAGTGTGTGAGCACATTCAGCGCAAAACTCCGCCAGTGCTTCAACGGCATAAGGATCCGCTGGCGTCGGTCACGACGGTATTGAATCGCCTGGTGGAATACGGCGAGGCAAGAGCTGTGGTGCGCGAGAATGGGCGCAGAGCGTGGCAGTGGGTGGCGGAGCCGGCGAGTACCGGCTTTGAGAGCGTGCAGGCCCGCGCGCTGTAGGAAATTTTGTTCGCCGCGAACCGACAGCAGATTCCTCACCGGCTAAAGCCGGTTCGGAATGACAATGTTATTTTGGGTGCGTGCGTTGGCGGCTTCGATCAGGGATTTAAAGATCGCCCGGGAAGTTTCGTCTTCATCCACCGAGCGCTCGGGATGCCATTGAACGGCTAACACGAAATGATCTGGCGAGGTACCCTCGAGGGCTTCGATGATTCCGTCTTGCGGGCATTGGGCGGTGATGCGCAGGCCGTCCCCGATTAAATCGGCGGATTGATGATGGCTCGAATTTACTGGAAGAGTAATTTTCTTCTGATCTTTTATGTGATCCCCATTTACTTGATCTCCATTTACTTGATTCCCAATCAAATCAGCCAATTTTGAGTGCGGAGCGATCTCGGCGTTATGCGCGATTGGGATCTTTCGTCCGGCTTCGTGGTTGACTGGCGACTCGATGTGCTGAAGCAAGGTTCCGCTGCGGTAGACGTTGAGAATTTGCAATCCGTAGCAGATGCCGAGGATTGGCTTATGCATGTTGTAGGCGTCCTGCAAGAGCAGTTCGTCAACGGTGTCGCGTTTGGCGTCGGCGTCTTCTGTTTTCGGATGACGCGGCGCGTCATATTTTGCGGGATCAACGTCCGCCGGGCTGCCGGGTAGCAGCACGCCATCGCACTCTTCGATCAGCTTCATCACTTCCGCTGGTTCCTGATCTAAGGGAATTCGTACGGGTTTTCCGCCAGCGAGTTCGATTGCGTGTTCGTATTGCGGCAAGGAGCGATCTGCATATTCGGGATCGAGGGAATGCGGCACCGGAATCGCTATTTTAGGAATGGTCATGCGTGGGAGTGCCCGCTCGCTCGTTCAATTCCGGCCAGTGCGCGGGCCTGGCGATAATGACGGATTTCCATCGCGGTTGCCGAAACCAGCACAATGCCTCCCACGATGATTGCCGCCGGCAGCGCGATGTGCCGGTACGCAGTCGCCATGTTCGTAGGAATTCCACGCAACCGCGAGCCAATTGCCACGCCGAGGATTCCGAGGAACAGACTTACGGCGAAGGAAAAGAGGGTCAGAATAAATGTGACGAGAAAAACACGGGGAGGAATCCAGTACCAGCGGGGGCGAGGTTTGGTGGGTGGAGACATCTGTATCTAAAGTACAACATTAGACCAGTGGTGCGCAGGCCCGCGCGGACTAATTGGGGTCCTATTTTAATCTGAGGAGTGATCCTGGGCTTGCTCAGGACCTGGCGCCGAGCGGATGGGGCCTTTTGGGGAGTTTGGTGGTACGCGCGAGATCCTTCGGCACTGATGTGCCTCAGGATGACGTCGGGATCGGGGATCAATGGAGCGAGCACCTGGCCGGGTTCGTTGTTCTCGGTTACGACTGCCCTCCTGAGAGGTAGAATGCGGGCGTTCCTCCCGAGGCCCGCCATGAAAAGATGTTTTCTTATCGCGACTCTCTGCGCGCTGATCCTGTCTGAAGCAACTTTTGCGCAAGACCCGTCCAACTGGCTTTCCAGCTTGCCGCAAGCCAAGGATTACGTCCAGCACCGGTCTTCGAGCTACGACCGCAGCGGCGGGAACGCTGACGCGCGTCAGATCACCGCGGGAGAAACATTAACGCTGCTCGATGAAGCTGGTCCGGGTCTCATCAGCCACGTCTGGGTCACGATTGCAAGCAATGATCCGCATCATCTGAAGGCGCTGGTGCTGCGCATGTACTGGGACGGCGAGCCGACGCCGAGCGTGGAAGCGCCCATCGGCGATTTCTTTGGTTTAGGCTTGGGCGACTATTTTCTTTATCAATCTATTCCGCTGGCGGTGGGCTCCGACAAAGCATTGAACTGCTTTTTCCCTATGCCGTTTCAAAAACATGCCCGCATCACCGTTACCAACGAAGGCGCGCAGAAGGTCAACGCTTTCTATTTCAACATTGACTATCGCAGCTATCCGAAGCCCCTGCCTGACGACACGCTCTACTTCCACGCTCAGTATCGGCAGGCCGCGCCAGCACAGGGTTGGACCAATCAGTGGAAGTCCGACGGCGACGCGCTCGTCAACGACAAGAAAAACTTAAACGGCGACGGCAACTACGTCTGGATGGAAGCGACCGGGCGGGGACACTTTGTGGGGGTGACGATGTCC
>CAVPCG010000055.1:0-106871 GCA_963702325.1 uncultured Acidobacteriaceae bacterium
AAAAGTGTCCCTTAATGCCAAGCCATTTTTCCGAAGAGCCATGGCTAAGTGACGTGTCCGCCATCAAATTTGACCAACGCCCGGAAGCGTTCACGACGGCTCGCGATTCGAAGTCTCCATCTGACGTATGAATGCGGAACGGGCCTGTGCCGGAGATTTTGTGAACAGTAATCCGTTGGCGCGTATCCACCCCGCTCTCTTGAGCCGACGTCCAAAGCGCGGCGTCCAGGTCTAATCTGGCGATGCTGAGGGCTTCAGGATGTACCTGAGTTTTAATAGTCTGCCCATCGAGGAAAATTCGCGTCTGAACAATTCGGATTGCTTCTTTCAGAAGGGGCTTATGCTCGGAACTGAGCAGCGTGTATAGCAGATCAAGGGATTCAGCGGAGACAAATTCACCGCAAACCTTGTGGCGGGGAATAACTCCGCGCTCCAGCAACAAGACACTCACACCCGCAGCTCGTGCGGTAATGGCGGTGGATGTGCCGGCGGGTCCGCCGCCGACGATTGCAAGATCAAACATAGGAATCCAAATCTTTTATAAGCCAGAGAGATTGCCGGATTGTCACAACAGTGTCAGAGAAACTGGATTGGGCATTGTCTATCGAACGTTTTGTTCGTGGTCTGGCCATGCCCCCAACTCAGTTCTTCCACACAATCACTCCCATGCGAAATAAATAGTGACGTTTAACTTCGATGCTTGCCGCGGAGGTCCTGGCCAATAACAGCGCCATTTCTTTTCGCGTGTATGCCCGGCGAACCGAGGCAGGGGCGTCGTGGCGCGTGATGCGGCTGCGAAATAATGGCGAAGCAGAATAAACCAGAGCGAGATGCATAGGGTTGCGGACAATATCATTGATCAAAACGGCAACGCGGCAAACCCGCAAACTTTCGTTGACGAACCTCGACAGTTCTTCCGGCAACAGATGATGGGCAAAAAGACTGCAATCAACAAGATCAAAGCTTGCGTCATGAAATGGCAGAGCAAGGGCGTCGCCAACCACCCGGGACCTGGGCCTATTGCCGGGGAACACATCGGAAGAGTTCCCGCGTGGCAAATGGGATTGAGCGCGGTCGAGTAAGGTGATCTGGAGATGAATGCCTTTGGCCTCGAGACGTAGTCGCGTGGTTTCAGGAACGTATCCTGCACCGGCGGCGACTTCGAGCAGTGTGAATGCCTTTGTGCTGAGCTTCCGTGAAACGCGCTCAACCATGGATTGCATGGTTGAAATACCGCCGAAGCGAAGATTAATGCCCTGGAGGTCCAGCAGCGAATTGGCGATCTCGCTGGGAGTTCCAGAATCAGTGTCCAGGAGCTCTGGAATATCCACCTGCTTCATCAACTAGACTTCCGCCAGTTCTTCTTCCAATAGTTGCTTGTCGTAAAGATCGGAATAGTAGCCGTCTAACGCGAGCAGTTCGTCATGAGTTCCCACTTCAACAATGCGTCCGCCATGCAGCACTGCTATGCGATCTGCGTTTCGGACGGTGGATACTCGATGGGAAATAAAAATTGTGGTTCTGTCGCGCATAATTTCACGAAGACGGTTCAGAATTTTGTCTTCGGTTTGAGTGTCCACGCTGGAGAGCGCGTCGTCGAGAATCAGGATTCGCGGATTTCTGATTACCGCCCTGGCAATCGCGGTGCGCTGCTTCTGGCCTCCTGAAAGAGTAATGCCTCGTTCCCCGACGACTGTGCGGTATTGCTCGGGAAAGCCCTCGATCTCTTCGGCGATGCTCGCAGCGTGGGCGGCCTGGCGGATATCCTTGTCGGTAGCACCCTGCGCTCCGAAGGCGATGTTCTCGCGGACGGTTTCGCTGAACAGGAATGTTTCCTGGGGTACGAATCCGATGTTGCGGCGCAAGGCCTCGAGCGGATAATCACGAATTGGCATGCCATCCATCAGCACCGTGCCCGAGGGCGCGTCGTAAATGCGAGCGATCAAACTAATCAGAGTAGTCTTGCCCGAGCCGGTAGGGCCCACGATAGCGAGGCTGCTCCCTGCGGGAATGTGCAGATTGATGTCATGCAGCACCTGCGTTCCGTTGTATGCAAAGTTGAGGCCGCGAAACTCGATGTCACCCTCGATTTCCGTGGTGGATGGCAGACTCGCTGATGTGTCGTCAATCTCGGACTTTTCAATTAAGAGCTCATTGATGCGTGCCATAGATGCCGTGCCGCGCTGGAAAATGTTGATTACCCATCCCAACGCAATGACCGGCCATGTGAGTTGCACCATGTAGGTGTTGAAGGCCACAAATCCACCGACCGTAATCCTTCCGTAAAGAACCTCGCGTCCCCCGAGCCAGAGTACGAGCACGATAGCGAGCCCGAGCATGACTTCGAGCGACGGCCACAGCATTCCCATCAGGCGCACCAGTTTCAGGCTGCGAGCGATGTACTCTTTGTTGGCGGTTTCAAATCCCGCAATCTCATAATCCTCCTGGACGTAAGCTCGAATTAATCGGGCTCCCGAAAAGTTCTCCTGCGCACGCGCGGAAATATCGGAAAACATCGCCTGGATTCTTTCGAAACGTTCGTGAATGCGCTTTCCGAAATATTGAATGGTGACGCTAACCACGGGCAAGGGGAGGAAGGCATACAACGTCAGTTTCGGACTGATCGAGAGCATGAAAACAAGCGCACCGGCCGTAAAGACAATCGTGTTCGCGGAATACATGATTGCGGGGCCGAGCAACATGCGAACGGCATTGAGGTCGTTGGTTGCGCGAGCCATAATGTCGCCCGTGCGAGTTCGCTGATAGAAGGAGTAGGAAAGGCTCTCAAGATGCCGGAAAAAATCATTCCGCAAATCAAATTCGATCTCACGAGAAACACCGATCAATACCCAGCGGGTTAGGAATTGAAAGATTCCCTTGAGGCCAGCGACCGCCAATAGCAAAAAAGCGTAAGTGAGAAGTTTATGTCTGGAAACTCCCAAATGAAGATCGTCTATGGCCCGGCGAATGACTAACGGAAACAAAATCCAAATTCCGTTATTCAGGAGGACGCAAACACCGCCCACGATGTAGCTGCCACGATATTTTTTTAGATATGGGAAGAGGGGGCGAAGACTATTGGGCAGCAGCATGTGGTTCTAATTAGATCAAATTCTATCAACGGGGATGCAGTGTTTTGGAGGGCCGGGGGTATTCGCTACCGGTTTTTTGCTGTGTTCATGCCAGGCTCAAAGTCTAGCGAATTTCGACCTGCTTAAACCCTAATCCCTTGAGCATGCCCGAAATCGTACTCCGAGCATTTTGTTCGGCTGCATTCAGGATTCCATCCTGCAAAGCAGCTTGCTCGAGTTGACGCTCAGCCTCCTCGCGGACCTGACTTTCCAAATCAGGATCGGGTGATGACAACACGCCTGTGTCCCGGGAGTAAACGCGGGTCTTGGCATTATCTATGCGTGTGCTGAACACTTCGGCGGCGGGCACATGGACGGAGATGTTGGGTCCTCGCACCGTTACGTCGCTGGGCTGAATTTTTGCGAGGTCAACCCCGGCGATAACCTCACCATGCGCAATCAGTAGAATGCGATCGCCAATAAGAAACTTTGGCAGATAGGGATTGCCACGTTCGCCGGAAATGATTTTGTCCATGGTGTAACTGATGGTTTCAAGACGCCGCAACTGTTGTATCTGGTGAACGACAGTTGGTTGATCAACATTGAAGGCAATGTGACCACTACGAATCAGCTTTAGTAGTTGGAGGAGGCTTGTTCCGGGCAGCGCAAACATCCCAACAAGCCCTAGAACGAGCAGGGCGGCAATCCCGATAATGGCTGTAGAAATCCTGTTCTTCCGATGAAACTGATTTACTGGTGGCCCCATTTCCACATGACTACTGTACCGGAAAGTTGAGTTGAATTATCGAGCGGTCCACGGATAGCGAACTCGCACGGGCCTCTTTCCCCTGTATCCAATACCAAGCTTAAAGTTACAGACAAATGTTGCCGATAGGTTGAATGCGGGCAATCCTTGGCTGATACATTCACACACCCGGTTGAGTCGTCGTATACGCGCCGCTGGTGGCGGTATAGAGTTAACGTGCCCATCCGGGTCATTGTGCGCGATGTCACGAAAACTACGATTGTTTCTGGAAGAGCATTCTCACTGAGCGACGGCGGAATGGGCATGTTTGCAGGAACCGAATTGAATCTGGGCGATCAGATGGCCGTAGAGTTCACCCCACCGTATTCGTCGCCTCCCATCAGAGTCCAAGGCAAGATCTGCAATCGCACCGGGTACAACTATGGCGTCGAATTTGTTACTGAGAGTAATCGCCAGAAGCAAGATGTCGCGGAGCTCTGCCAGCATCTATCAGGCCTGGTAGCGACCTGTGCCGAAAATTTGTAGCCCAATGCCGCCCTTCACGACATCGTGAAACGCACAATTATTTGCGTCTCGACCTCCACTGGTTCTCCATTCAGCAGATACGGGTGATAGCGCCATTGTTGAACAGCGTCCAATGCAGCTTTGACCAGAAGCGGATTACCGCTAATCGCGTGCAGGTTCTCGATGCGTCCGTCTTTGCCGATCACGGCTTGTAAGATTACGTCGCCGTGCACGCCCGCAGCCTGGGCGATCCTTGGATAGATGGGTTTTACATCCCGGATCAGCAAACCTTGAGCGACTCCTCCCGATACTCGCCAGCGCTTGGGCAGGGTTCTCGGAATCGTTGGCGTAACTGAGATTCCTATATGAAAAAGTTCGGACATTCGAGAATCTCCAGCGCCAGTGGCCGCAATCCCGCTGGCGTCCGGAGGCTCGGAGTTCCCACTCATCCGTGTCGGCGAAAGATCGGTAACTTGAGCAATCGCTGTTGGGACTGTTCGCGGGACTTGCATAGTGTCAGAGCGTATCTCATCCTGATGCTGGCGCTGAATGCTCGGCGTGGTTTCGACCTGCACCGTCTGTGGTGTCGGTGGAATCTCCACGATCTTTTTCAAAGCACGAAATGGAAGTGCATCCGGGAACAGCATCGGAACCACAACGAGAGTCGCCACAAAAAAGGTTTGGATAGTAAGAGAAACGAACGCAGTCCATCCTCGGGAGTAGTGCTGGGTTTTGGAAGCAAAAAGACTGTCTTCGAACATACGCCCTCCTGGACTCGATAAGAGTCCCCTATCTCTTCATGGGAGCGGCCCACGCCGGCGCATGCACTACTACAATAGACACCGAATGGTGCAGAATGGCTGGGGAATTTGAAAAGAAAGGGGTGCGAAAAATCGGGCGGGATTGAGACTACTACAGCCAGCCTTTGGTTCGGGCGATCCTGGCGGCTTCTGTGCGATTTGCGGCGCCAAGCTTGCTGATTGCTTCTGACAAGTAATTGCGAACCGTGCCTTCGGAGAGTCCCAGATCGTTAGCAATGTCGAGACTCGTAACGCCGTCGCCGGCGAGGCGTAGCACCTGGCGTTCGCGATCAGTCAAGGGATCGGGCTCGCCCCACGCTTCTGTAGCTAGTTCCGGATCAATCACCCGCAACCCCTGCTGGACACGGCGGACGGCTTCTGCAAGTTCTTCGGCACGCATGTCTTTTAACAGGTATCCCGAAGCGCCTGCATCTAGAGCTCGCCTCAGATAACCAGCCCGCGCGAACGTCGTCAAAATAATTACCCGGGTGCCTTTATGTAGGCGTTTCAATTCAACAGCGACATCAAGGCCAGTCATCTCCGGCATCTCAATGTCGGTGATGAACACATCCGGCTTATGGGTCAGTACGGCGCGCAAAGCTTCTTTGCCATTTTTGGCGCGGGCCACTACCGTGATGTCACCTTCGATCTCAAGCAAAGCGGCGAGCGCTCCCAGGACCATGCCCTGATCTTCGGCGATGACCACTCGAATCTGCTTACGGCCGGTTTTCGGGATCGTGTTCACGGCGGTCGGATTCACTGGGAGCCGTTCGCTTTCTCTGGAGTCAGTGGAAATTGAATCAGAAGCCGGGTTCCAGCCCGAGTTTCCCGGACAAAAGTGCCGCCGAGAGCTTCAATCCGTTCGCGCATGCCTCGCAATCCATTGCCCTCGATCTGAGTTCCGCCGCGTCCGTCATCCTGAATTTCCAAGAGGCAATTGCCATTTTGCGGGACTAAACGTAGTTGACAATTACGAGCCGCTGCATGACGAACAACATTCGTCAGTGCCTCTCGCACCACGAGCGCCACGACACTCTCCTGGACCGGAGTAAGGGGAACCTGCTCTTCCTCGGCCTTTAGCGAAACCCCCGCTGTTTCGAGCGTTGCCTTCGCCTGCTTGATCTCAGCTTCAAGGCTATGAGCGCGATAGCCGCGGATGGTGCTGCGGACCTCGGCTAAGGCGGTGCGGGAAGTATTTTCGACGTCGGCAATTTCGGATTTGGCGCGAGCGGGGTCAATGTCAATCAGCTTTCCCGCCAACTCGGATTTCAGAATGATTACGGACAGCGTATGGCCGAGTACATCGTGCAAGTCCCGCGCAATTCTTTCGCGCTCCGCAACCTTCGCGAGATGCTCAATCTCTTCACGTGCCATGCGCAGCTTCTCATTGGCCCGATTCCTCTGGGCAAAGAAGATATTTGCTCCACCTATAAGCATTGAAAAGAAGCCCGACCAAAACAAGAAATACCACGGGGAATGTAGAATCCAGGTTTCCAGACCGGCTACCGCTAGGACTGTTAATAGAAGTTTGACAGCCGCCCATTCAGTGTCTACTGCAAAGGGTATGAAGGCTGCGGCATAAATGAAGAAGCAGGCCGCGCCGAGGTTATATGGCGCGAAGATGACTCCGAGAGCCAGAATGCCGCCAATGCACAGCAAGTTCCAAGGCCGTTTTAGCCAAAACATGCTGAAATAGAAAGCCAAGAATAGGACCACGCCCGCAATCGTCGCGACCCATTCCTTCCTCCCAACCTTATCGGCGACCGGATGCACGAAGAAAAAAATCAGGTACACGAGCCAGATGTATATGACCCACCCAGGCTCGCCTTTGTTGGGAAGAATTGACCTCATATGCGCAACCCTAGGCTACCCCTTTTTGTTCTTTTCAGTTAGTGTCTGGCCTGCCATTCAGGAATGCAATAAAGAGACTCAATAGCGCCGATAGGGGAAGCAAAACTATCAGCAAATCCAGCCTTCCGAGGCTTGCCAGCCACACTAGCGAGGCCCCGCAAAGCGTCCATCCGAGGAGTTTATTTTTGTTTCGCATATTGTCCCCCTGAAAATCAAAGCTAAATTCTCTTAGCCGTATGTCTTCCCTTCATCGCGCTGGAACCCAAGTCGCGCTATCCCAAGGCACAAGAATGTGAAACCCGCCAGGTATTCCCAGTGCGTTGAAATCGTTCCTTGCCCCGAGCCTCCCACAGTTTGCAGGGCGAGTTGCGCCAGGTGGTAAGGTGGCAAAACAGCAGCTAGTTTTTGCAGAAACTTTGGCAGGAACGCGAGAGGAATCCAAAGTCCCGAGGCAAACGAAATAGGTAGATAAATTATATTGACCAGGGCGGGGGCAGAATTCGGGCCGGCGAAATATCCAATCGCAAGGCCCATGGCGCAGAAGGGAATCGCTCCCACAATCAAGACTGCCAGCAGCTTCAGGGTTGAAAACAAGGTAATGTGAACTCCGCCAAACGCTATCCCCAAAATAAGAAGCAGCAAAACAATGATTGAACTGAAAATCATGCTGGCTACAAACTTCGCGGAGAAGTACGCAAAAGGCGGCATGGGGCTGGCACGCTTTACTTGCATCCATCCCAACCCGCGTTCCGAAGCCACTCCAACTCCATTTGCAAACAGCGCGGCGCCCATCACGCCGAATGTGCCATAACTCGCGATCAGGTATGTACTCACGCTTACTTGCCCGATTGTGCCTTGCCGGTTCATGAGCAATCCAAAGAGGACATAAAACATCACGGGAAACAGAATGGTTGACAATGAATAGACCGGAATGCGGAGGTACTTCAGGAATTCATATTTGGCTTCTTTCAGGTAGACGGCGAGATCATGATTGAATCGCCGGGGCGAGGCCGCAGAAGTAAGTGTTGCAGAGGTAGTCGCCATATTAGTTGCTCCCTGACGTTGCTTGTTGAGTCTGGTTGTGGTCTTCGGTAAGGGCGAGAAATGCTTCTTCCAGACCGGCACTCGTTACTTCGATCCCTGAGATTTCCGAATCTGAGGCCAAAAGCTGCCGAAGAACCGGCTCCGCCTCGGTGGCCTTGATTTGCAGCGCTTCCCGGTCCTGAAGGACTGCCACTACGCCCGGCATCTGCCGCACGGCATCAATCGAAAGACCAGTCACGCAACGAATCTGCTTGCCGGCACTTCGCGCTTTGATTTCGGCCGGCGTTCCTTCAGCAACTATCACACCTCGATTGATTACAACCACGCGCGTAGCCAGGGCGTCGGCTTCCTGGAGATAATGCGTTGTGAGCAGGACGGTCTTGCCTCGCGCCAACAATTTTCGGATCTGTTCCCAGAGCAATCTTCGCGCTTCCACATCGAGGCCCACGGTTGGTTCGTCAAGAAACAGCAGATCAGGATTGCCGCAGATAGCCAGCGCGAATAGCACGCGCTGCCTCTGCCCTCCGGAAAGCTCGCCGAACTCGCGGTTTTTGATTGACTCAAGGCCCGCAATGGCCAAAGTTTCAGACATGGGCAATGGATTCAAATAGTATGAGGAAAAAAGGTCAATGTGCTCTTTCACGCGGAGCGTCTCGGGAACTTTTGCGACCTGTAGCATGGCGCCGGTCCGCATACGAAACTCGGCTTCAACTGGATTTCCTCCGAATACGCTCACGTTACCGCGTGTGGGTTTCGCCAGGCCAAGGAGCAACTTAACCGCCGTAGTTTTGCCCGCCCCATTAGGACCGAGTAGCGCCAATAACTCGCCGGCGTGAATAGCGAGGTTTACGTCTCTTAGCGCTTGCACTTCACCATAGTTCTTACTCACGCGATTCAGGGATGCTACGACGGGGCTCAGTTTGTGCTCCATCTGTTCTGGCTCTTGCAGGCTTCCTAGTACGGTCGCGCTCATTCTGGAGTCCCTCATCTGCCGGTCTTTTCTGCTGGTCTTTTCTGCCGATCTTGGGCAGTGGACTCATGTTCAAACAATTGAGGTTGCGGCGCCAGTGGTGATCATCACCCGCTGGTCGTGACAAATGTCACACAGGTGGGATTGCAGTTGCGTATGATGTCGAGACCGAAGTCTGGTACGAGACATCCCCTAATAGAGCTTGGTATCTTTATAAGTGCGTCCGGTTGGGGCATCCTTAGAGAACATGGCGAGCAAGAAGTTGTCTAAAATCCGCGCCGGAATAGATGTTGGGAGCCTGACCGATGTCGGCTGCCATCGAGAAAATAACGAGGATCGCTATGAGTATTGGGAGTCCGCCAGCGATGCGGAATTCGAACGCAAAGGGCGGCTGGCGATTGTCGCGGACGGTATGGGCGGGTATGAAGGTGGCCAAGAGGCCAGCCGTATGGCGGTTCAAACCGTCAAGCAGATATATTCTGGGGACGGCCTTCCGGATCCGCAATCGCTTCTGAATGCGGGAATACGGGCCGCGCACCAGCAAATCCTGCAATACGCGAGTGAGCATCCTGGTCTTTCGGGGATGGGAACCACATGCACTGCGATGGCGGTGGTTGGCGCGCATCTTTATTACGCGCATGTGGGGGACAGCCGACTCTATCTCATTCACGAAGGGATAATTTCTCGAATTACGCGGGATCACTCATATGTGAACCGGCTGGTCGAGACCGGGCTTATTAGTTCGCAAGAAGCTGAAACCCACCCGCATCGCAATATCCTGACGGCGGCCGTGGGTGCTGGGACCGAAATCAGCCCGGAATATCCAGCGAGTCCAATATTGCTGGTCAGCGATGACATTCTGTTGCTTTGCACCGACGGCCTATGGGGGGTAGTCACTGATGAGGATATTCAGAAGACAGCGAGCGAAAAGCAGCCGCAATCCGCTTGCGAGAGCCTGGTGAGACTCGCCAAAGAGCGAGGAGGACCGGACAACATAACTCTGATGATTCTCCGGATCAAGAACCAGCGCTAGGTTCGCTCTCGGCCGTCCTTCCCCGGGGGAATTTCTCTTCGGTTATGAAACGTTCTTCTCTTTCGCTGCTTACCAGGCTTTGAGCAATCGCTCCGTGCTGACTATAAGACGCTGAAAACAAGCAAGTAAATTCGTAGAACATAATCGCCGGAGGGTGGACCCTTGATTGCAATGTCCTCTATGTCTATAAACTCTAGTATATAGATAGGGTTTATGGCACAATATTCAAATTATGAAGATCTCTCAAAAAGGGTTGTACGCGCTCCAGGCAATGATGATGCTGGCCCGCCACCATAATCAGGGGGCGATTCGTATCCGGGACATTGCGTACGAAGAAGTTTTACCGGAAAAATTCCTGGAGCTGATTCTGCTCGAACTGAAAAATGCCCGCATGGTGGACAGCGTTCGCGGAGCAAAAGGCGGTTATCAGCTTCGCCGGCCGCCATCCGAGATTCGTCTGAGTGAGATTATCCGGCTTGTGGATGGACCATTGGCTCCTTTTGGAGACGCCGAGCAACTGCGGAGCCTTATTGATCGTGACGCTAGTCATCGCTCGCTTTACAAAGTATTTCTACAAGTGCGTGATGCCGCCGCAAAGATTTTAGAAAGCACAACATTGGCGGACATCATTGGATACGAATCCGTTGAGCCTAAGAGACGGAAAAAGAAGAAGGAAGAGTCCGGAGTATTGCCGACGGTCGTGTACGGCCGGGGGAAAGGTGATTAAGAGACTTTTTACATCCGTCACTTGGTGGTGCTCTGCCCAATTTCTGATCTTGGGCAGACGTTAGTTCGAGTGGGCGCCTTCCCAAATATTACGCATGCACAAGCAATGGTGGCGAAGGCAAATGGCTGGTTTGACCGGGCGATGGGACCGAGCGTGCGGATTCAGCGGACCAGTTTTTAATGTAGGTCCCTCGGCAATCGAAGGTTGTACTCAGGCGCGATTGATATGGCAAACATCGGCCCGAGTCCGAGCATTAATGGTTATGTGCACCTGAAGGAAGAAGCGTTGCATGTGATCGCGGGAATTCAGCAAAGGTGGGGATTGGCGCTGGCGTAGATTTCGCTTTTCAATCTGGCTGAATACGATTAGGAGCGTAATAAATCAGATGAAAACTCGACGACTTTTTTCAATAATCTCTACTATACCCATCATGATAATTGCAATCACATTCGTTGCGCCAGGGTTGTCGCAAGAATCTGCGGTAACTAGCCCTCGGGTACACATAGCGAAGAAGAAATCTACGTCTTCGGCCGCCGAACTTGAAATTCAACAACTGAGAGAACTTGCGCAGGCGCAGCAACAGCAGATTAACCAACAAGGTCAGCAAGTTGACGAGTTGCGCACTCAGCTTCAGCAGGCCGTGGAAGCAGCGCAACGGGCCAGTGCCGCTACTCAAAATCTACAAGATGGCGCGAATCAGGCGCAGAACACAGGGCTGCAAGCCCAACAATCCGCTGCCGGGGCGCAAATGGCCGCTGATGAAGCGTCGTCCAAGGCTGTTGATGCAATAACCGCCGCCAGCCTGCTGCAAACCGAAACTAAAGATGAAGACAGGCAACTCACTGCGCTCGAGGCAATCGCCGGGCGGTTTCGTCTGAGCGGCGACGTTCGAGTTCGAGGCGAAAGCTACGATCAAAACACTTTACCTGATCGAAATCGGGCACGAATTCGAGCTCGTATCGGCCTCGACGGCCAACTCAGTGAGGACTTTGTCGGTGGTATTGCTGTTGCTACGGGCTCTTTGGGCGATCCTACATCCACCAATGAAACTTTGACCAACGTTTTTGATCGAAAAACAATAGCGCTCGATCGCGCATTCGTCACGTTCAATCCAGTTGCCCACAGGTGGATATCGCTTACCGGCGGAAAGTTCGCTTACACGTGGCAACGCACTTCGGCGACATTCGATCCGGATTTGAATCCGGAGGGCTTTAACGAAAAATTCTCATTCGACTTTGGCGGCGCACTTAAAAATTTCACGGTACAGGGAATAGAGTTGCTCGACAACGAGAGTACGGCAGCTCAAGACTCCTATGCGGTTGGCGGACAAGTATCAGCTAAGTTCCAACTTGGTCCGTGGACGACGACGCCTTCGTTCCTGAGCTTAAAGTGGAACCGTCCCGATGCCATACTGCAACAGAGCGCATTCGCGACCCAGGCGACAACGACAGGCGTGACCGGATCGAGCAGCGCCACCCCATTCGGACCGTTTCCAACATCTGGAGAAGGCCAAGGTTGCGCGAAGGGATTGGGCTTTCCTGCTTATTCGCCATGCGTCTTCGCTCCAAACGGCCTGACGAATGCAACATTTGTGGATTCGAAAGGGGTGCCACATTTTTATTCGGGATATTACTATGGAGATTTCATTCTCAACAACCAGATTCAAACCCCTGCGAAGCGTCTGCCCGTAAATTTGCTTATCGAATTCGAGGACAATCTGGATGCTGAAGCTCATCCCTTAAACTCCAAAGGCACGGTGCAGGCCAACCTGGGCAGTCAAAACAAAGAGTACGGAGCAGATTTCAGCCTGGGACAAACCAAGAATAAAAATGATGTTCAATTCGGATATGCCTGGTACCGCGAAGAGCAGGACGCTGCAATTGCGTCGTTTGTAGAAAGCGACCAGCGCGCTCCCACCAATATTATCCAGAACCGTTTTTATGCTTTATGGAAATTGCATCCCAATACGGTGGCGAGCTTCAGTTGGTGGCATGGCCGGACTCTGAATACGAATTTAGAAAACAATGCGGCCTTGTTCAATACCTGGAGCACCGCGAACAAGGGGACGACAATTACTACGGCCGGCCAACCGGAGCCGTATCTCGACCGGCTGCAATTCGATTTGATTTACACGTTCTAGTGCAAACTAGCGATGTGGATCTCGCATGAAAATGTCGATTGAAACCGACACTGGCTCAGACAGTGACTAAAAATAAAAAAAAGACCAGAGCCTCAGGCTCCGGTCTTGTAGATCTTGAGAGTGATAAGACTACTGAGGTGGCGTGGTTGAGCTTGGGGCACCGGTAGTTCCAGTGGTGTCTCCAGACATCCCGCTCTTTGCATGTTTACCCATGCTGCAAGTCTCCGAAATCATGTCAACACTGGTTACGTTGAAAGACTTTCCGCTTGGCGATGCGCCTCCGGCAGAAGTATTCGACATATCGGACGCTCCGCTTTCCCACATTCCATTAACGGTTACTTCATGGCCAACATGGGCTGAAACGTCCTGACCGCTGAGCATGATGTCTTTGCCATGCTTCGTTTGCAGGACATACTGGCTGCCCTGAGATTGAATGCAGCCTTTCATTTTCTTCTCGGTCTTCATGGTCCCAGTCGAGTTGGTAGTGTTATCTCCAGCCATGGTTCCACCCGGATTCGTACCCTGGCTCATGGAAGGTGACGAGCTTTGCGTCCCCTGACTTGCCTGAGAAGGGGTCTCGTTGGGAGCATTGGTTTGGGCGACCGCAGCCGCCATAAAAAACACAAAGATGGTGCACACGCACATCAAACTTTTTTTCATTTGGTCATCTCCTGAGTTTTGATAGATGGTTCACGCCGTTCGATTCCGCGGACGAAGTGGAAGAAAGTGCTTTTCCTGGACGAAGTCGCAACTCACAATGGCCAGACAGTGATGGTCCTCATATAACCACGACGTAATTCAACCTATACTTCGGTTCATTGCCGGGCAATGAAGGCAAGTGTGTATGGGCCATCCTGAAAATGCTGTATGGGATTAGATTTCATACTAAGCCCCGTCGCAGGGCGGGGCGAGCTGGGAAGAGACGATTTCGCATGCCTTCAGGAAGCCGCCAGGCAGGGCTTGGCGCTCGTTACTTATGACCGGAGAACTATTCCACCGCTTCTAAAAGCCGGGCCGAAGAGGGGCAACCCCATGGCGGCGTAATTTTCGTTGACGAGAAAACTATTTCGCCGGCGGATATTGGCGGCTTGGTGCGCGCTGACTGCCCTGGCAAAAGAAGCGAGAAACTGGGACTGGACTGATCGAATTTGCTTCCTACGACGTTAACCGGCATCATCGTTTATAAGTTAGCTTTCCGTTAATTGTCAGCGGCGAACAGGCACCCACAACGAAAAGGAAATCCACATTGCGATCGTCGAGCGAGGCATCGCTCGAGATGATCTCCCGTTGGAAATGCTCTTGATGGCGATCTTGGCGTCCGTAGTTCTGGCTTTGCACCTGTTATTCATCCTGTGGATCATTTTCGGCTCGTTGCTGACTCGCCGGAGGCCTCTCCTACGCTGGCTCCATTTCGCTTCCATCGGATGGGGAGTACTGGTTGACGTCCTTCCTTGGACGTGCCCGCTTACCCTTGTCGAAGACTGGCTTCGTAGTCGTGCCGGGATCGCTCCCTACCAGGGCGGTTTTCTACTTCACTATTTGGACGCAATCGTCTACCCCAATGTGCCACCCGGATTCCTCAAAGTCGGCGTGGCCGGGTTTTTCTTCTTTAGCGTGGTTATCTATGGGATCAGGTTCAGCCGTCGAGATGGAGCAGATTGGTGAATTTGGGTGGTCGGCTTCGTCCGCGTGCCAACCAGCCTGACAAAAAGAAACCGGCAATTGGAATTCGACCCATCGGACTTGCTTCCTTCAGCTGTTGTAAAGTTATCATGCTGGATTTCAGCCAGGAACGGTTTCAGGATATGCCAGAAAATATTGGATCATTCGAAAACAAAATTTACCCGACCCTAACCGGCCTTCCTCTTTCATTTCATCTCGACTGGCCTTTTCACAAATCCACGTCGGGCGCCGATTTTTGGGTTCTCCATGGAGACGTTCGCCTGGAAAACTCCGGTGGGCTACACGCGCCCGTGGCTGTCAATCTTTCAGCAACCGTTCGCGAAGTGCTGCCGTCGCTGGAGGCCAAAGATGTTGAGGCGCCAGTGATCAATGCCTTGCGCAAGCAAGTAGACCGCAGGCAGGTTGAGTTCGTGAAATCGGGAAAGTTAGTGCCAGTCCATTTTTCCAGCCGATTTTATGATTTCAAAAACAAGAAGTGGGTCTTCGGCAAAACGACAGATGATGATATTTCACGCTTGCTGCTGAGAAAGCTCTATTGGCAGACCTTAATCTCGCCAACTCCGGTGTGGCTCGCCGACCCCGCTGAAGCCTTATACGTGGAATCAACGGCCGAACATGTTGTGGACCTTGCGCGGAAATTGAAAGAAGATGGATTAATTACTCTGCAAGGGGAATCGGCATCAGCAAATGCGGCGCTAATGGCGCAGAAAGAAAAATTCGAAGCCGAGATGCAGGCGGCTTTGTCCGAAATCGAGAAAAAGTTCGCGTTCGAGCGGGGATAAGAGAGTAACAAACCTGGAGATTTCCGAATTGTCCGATTTTCTGATTGCAGAATTTAGAATTCGAAGAAGGTACTGTGCAATCGCAGGACATCTAAATTTCTACAATTCGAAAATCTGTCAATCTGACAATTCGCCAAGCTAAGCTTTTACTAACAAGATAACCTTCAATCTCGCTCCATCGCGTCAATCATCTGGTACAACTGGCTGCGGTCCGTCACTTCGACATAGGGCTTGCCCCCGGGTTTGCTGCTCACGATATATATCGTCGGGGTCTGATGAAGGCCGATTCTGGTTCCCAAATCGCGCTCCGCTCTCACTTCGTCCGCCAGTTTTCCCTGCGGGTCAATCACAAACGGTAATGCCATTTTGTGGTCGGCGGCAAACTTATCAGAAAACGAGCGCAAATTCTGTGGCGTGATTTCGGGCTGGTGCTCAAAAATATAGTCGCGATATTCAAGCCCAAGAGTTCTGGATTTGGCGTCGAAATAATGCGCCGTGACCGTGGCCTCGAATGACCAGTTGTGCATCGGTAAAGGAAAATCGTGGCGAACCACCGGGATTTTGTACGTTTTCCCGGCCTCCTTCAGCAGAGGCGCAGTCTGACGGCACAGCGGACACTGCAAATCCTCAAAGACAACAATGGCAACTTTCGCGCCCTTGGGAGGATGAAGTTCGGTGGCCAAATCCTGTGACCACGCAGAAAAAGCGATGAGAAATAACATAACTGTAAGGGCGTTAGCCGTTGTTTTCATATCCTTTATCGTAACCGATAAGCGAATTTCACAATCCGATTTTTCGACATAGTCATCTTACTAACGTTACCCAAGGATGTCCTGGCCGCGGGATACTGCGAACCCCTTGCGGCGCACTCTTCCAGCGGTTGAAGCCACAACTTCTGCGTGGTAGGGTAAATGCTTCCAGTCCTTCAAACCTGCCTCCATGAGGAATCTAATTGTCTGCCGTTGAAGCTGTCTCGCCGACAATCCGCAAGACGGCGCTGAATGCCGCTCATCGCCAACTGGGCGCGAAGATGGTGGACTTCAATGGTTGGGATATGCCGGTCGAATATCCTTCGACGGGTGGAATTATCGCCGAGCACAATGCGGTCCGCAGCGGGGTTGGCATCTTCGACGTGAGCCACATGGGGGATATCCGGATTTCCGGTCCCGATGCACTCGCAGCTGTGCAGCATATTTCCATGAACGACGCTTCGAAACTCGCCATCGGACAGGCGCAATATTCGGCGCTGCTGTATCCGCAAGGCACATTCGTGGACGATGTTGTAGTTCATCGGCTCGGGGTGAATGACTATCTGCTGGTCATTAATGCCGGCACTCGAGAAAAAGATGTCAGTTGGGTGCGCGACAATTGCGCCGGATCCAACTGCAAAGTCGAAAATCTTTCCGACGACTTCACCCAGATTGCGATTCAAGGGCCCAAGGCTGTAAATCTTTTGGGGAATCTCACCGATGCTGATCTCTCGGCGGTGAAATTCTATTGGCTGACTCATGGCGAAGTTTGCGGTTTGCCGAATACATTGATCGCTCGCACTGGCTACACGGCTGAAGATGGATTCGAAATTTATATTCCTTCCGATGAAACAACGAGTGTCCGCGTCTGGAATGAAGTATTGGAGGCTGGGAAGGAGTTTGGTGTCGTCCCCTGCGGTCTCGGTGCTCGCAATACCTTGCGGCTCGAAGGAAAACTGCCACTCTACGGTCACGAGATTTCCGATACCATAAATGTTTGGGAAGCTGGGCTTGATCATTTCTGTAAGATGGATAAAACAGACTTCATCGGGCGTGCTGCGTTGGCACAGGCGAAGGACCAGGGGCTTAAGCGCACCTTAGTAGGCCTGGAAATGACGGGACGCGGCATCGCGCGGGATGGCTATAAAATTCTTGACCACGGCGGCAAAGAGATCGGATACGCTACCAGCGGATCTTTTGCTCCATTCTTGAAAAAGAATATTGCTTTGGCTTATGTTCCGCCAGAATTCGCAGAATTCGGATCACATGTGAACGTCGAGATTCGCAACCAGCCCGTCGCCGCAAAAGTCGTGCCGACACCTTTTTATAAACGTCCGAAGAAAGGCGTTTAGTAGAAGATTTTTCGAACACTCAGGAGCAAGCAAGAATGTCTTATCCCGCCGAATTCAAGTACACGAAAGAACACGAATGGATCAAACCCAATGGCTCAAGTGCGACCATCGGTATCACGAGTCACGCGCAGGAATCATTGGGCGATATTGTTTTTGTCGAGCTTCCGAAAGTCGGGACCGAAGTTGCGAAGGGGAAGACTTTCGGGTCAGTCGAATCGGTAAAAGCCGTCTCTGATTTATACTCTCCGGCCTCGGGCACCGTGACAGAAGTGAATGCGGACTTGAGTGCCGCTCCCGAGAACATTAATAAAGACGCTCACAGCGCGTGGTTGATAAAAATCGCCTTGAAAGATGCGGCGGAACTAAACGCGCTTTTGTCGTCTGAGGATTACGAAAAGTTTGTAGCGGAAGAGAGCTAACGGCCCTTTTCTGCCTGGATTGAAATTTGTCATCCTGAGCAGAGCGAAGGACCCCTATGCATTTGATTCGGTAGTCGTTCGGGCCAAAATTGACGCTTGCTTTGGTTCCACAATCAAATTTGTCCGGCCATACATCTAATTTCCATGCGTTATTTGCCTAAATCTCCCGCCGACCGCAAAGCCATGCTTGAAGCGATTGGCGCTCGTTCCATTGATGACCTGTTTTCTCTCATCCCGGCCGAATACCGTCTCAAACGCGATCTTAGAGTTCCGCGGCAGATGGCAGAATCCGAAATCGTGGACTGGTTTCGCGAGCGTTCCCGCGAAAATGGCGATGGCTACACTACGTTTCTCGGCGCCGGGGCGTACTACCACTATCGGCCTGTAATCATTGATTCGCTGATCTCTCGCGGAGAATTTTTGACAGCCTACACGCCCTATCAGGCCGAGGTTTCGCAGGGGACGCTCCAATCAATCTTCGAGTTCCAAACCATGATTTGCGAGCTCACCGGGATGGAAGTGGCCAACGCTTCGATGTATGACGGATCAACCGCCGCTGCGGAAGCTGTGATGATGGCGGTGCGTTTGACCGGGCGCCGCGCGGTCGTCGTAGCCCGCAGCGTACATCCTGAATACCGTGAGGTGCTGACGACTTACGCATTCCACCAGGGAATGCCGCTTTCCAATGTGTCGTTTGCAGACACTGGCCGCGTTGATTTAGTCGCGCTTGAGAAGTCCATCACTCCGGAAACCGCTTGCGTCCTCATCCAATCACCAAACTTTTTCGGAACCATTGAAGACGTTGCGGCCATCGCCGAGATCACTCACAAGCATGGAGCGATGCTCGTGGTCTCGATCGCAGAGGCAATTTCGCTGGGCATCGTTGAGCCTCCGCGACAAGCGGACATCATTGCGATAGAAGCGCAGTCATTCGGCGTTCCGCTTGGATATGGCGGCCCTTACTGTGGAGTAATTGCGACTCGCGAACAATATGTTCGCCAGATGCCCGGGCGGTTAGTAGGGCAAACTACCGACAAGAACGGCAAGCGCGGGTTTGTTCTAACGCTCGCAACCCGCGAGCAACACATTCGACGCGAAAAGGCGACTTCGAACATTTGTACTAATCAGGCACTGATCGCGCTCATGGCGAACATTTTCATGACCGTGTACGGAAAAGTAGGCCTTCGTGAATTAGCAAAACAGAATCTGGCGAAGACGGCCTATGCAGCTGAGCAATTCGGAAAACGTGCGACTGTGTTGTTCGACGCCGCGCCGCGTTTCAACGAGTTTGTGGTGCAATCGTCCGAAGATCCGTCCGAGATTAACGACCTCGCGCTGAAACATAAAATTGTCGGCGGCCTTCCGCTCAAGAAATTCTTTCCGGAATTGGGCAATGCGAGCCTATGGTGCTGCACTGAGATGACGCCGCGCACGGCCATAGACACGGTTGTTGGACTGGTCGCCGAAAACGAACAGCCTGCCACGCCGGAAGTCGAGGCGGTGGCCCGATGAAACATTCCACGCGAAAAGCCACTCGCCACACCAGTCAAAACGAGGGACTCATTTTTGAAAAGTCGTCTCCCGGCAAGGCTGCCTGGAAGCTTCCGCCGCTCGACGTTCCAGAGGTCAATACTTCGCAGATATTAGGCTCGTCCGAAAGAAAAGATTTAGGAAATCTTCCGGAAGTAAGCGAGATCGAAATCATTCGCCACTTCACGCGCCTCTCAACCTGGAATTACGCAATTGATCTGGGCATGTATCCGTTGGGATCCTGCACCATGAAATACAATCCGCGCGTGAATGAGGTTGTGGCGCGAATGGAGGGCTTGGCGAACGCCCATCCTTATCAACCGGAGAAGATTTCTCAGGGCGCGCTGCTTATCCTGAAGACTCTGGCCGATTGCCTGAACGACATCACCGGAATGGACGCCATCACGTTGCAGCCCGCCGCGGGAGCGCACGGCGAACTCACCGGCCTGCTCATGGTGCGGGCGTACCATCAATCGAAGGGCGCACCCCGCAAAAAAATATTAATTCCAGATTCCGCGCACGGCACAAACCCCGCAACCGCCGCTCTCGTTGGTTATGCGGTCGAGAATCTCAAGTCAAACGCGAATGGCATGGTGGATGTCGGAGCGCTGTCAGCTCAAATGAACGAAGATGTTGCAGCGCTCATGCTCACCAATCCCAATACTTTGGGAATTTTCGAGCAGGAGATTCACAAAATCGCCGACGTGATGCATGCCAAAGGCGGGTTACTCTACATGGACGGCGCGAACATGAACGCGCTCGTCGGCAAAGCGCGTCCCGGCGATTTCGGCGTGGACGTGATGCACCTCAACTTGCACAAAACTTTTTCCACGCCGCACGGCGGCGGAGGACCCGGCTCCGGCCCGGTCGCGGTAAAGAAAATACTCGAGCCGTTCCTCCCGACGCCGGTAGTAACTACAAAATCGGACGGGACATTAGGCTTCGACTACAACCGCCCAGATTCTGTAGGAAGAGTTCGCGCATTCTACGGAAATTTCGGAATGTTCGTTCGCGCTCTTGCGTACATCATGGCGAACGGCCCGGATGGACTTCGCGAAACTACCGAAGATGCAGTTCTAAATGCCAACTACATTCGCAAGGGTCTCGACGGTGCATACGACCTTCCCTACAAAACTCCAACCATGCACGAAGTAGTTTTCAGCGACAAGCTCCAGGCAAAAAAAGGCGTTCGCACCATGGACATCGCGAAGCGCCTGATTGATTACGGATTCCATCCCTATACCACAGCCTTTCCGCTGATAGTCCCAGGCGCGCTAATGATCGAGCCCACGGAAAGCGAGTCGCGGGAAGAATTGGATCTCTTCGTGGAAGCAATGCGCTCAATCGCCGAAGAAATCGAAGAAGACCCGAACATGGTGCTGCAAGCGCCATACACCACGCGCGTGTCCCGCCTCGACGAAACCGCCGCAGCCAGAAAGCCGGTTCTCAGGTGGAAACCGGCTTAAATCGTCGTTGGCCGTCCGTCGTTGGTCGTTGGCACCAATCGCAATATCCTGCTTTCTCCAAACTGTTATCGGTTTAGCCAACGACCAAAGACCAAAGACCAACGACGGTTTTCTACTTCTTCTCGCTGACCTCCACCGAAGATCGAGTATTCTCCCAATCCATGTGCAGAGTGCAACTGTCGCCCTTCTGATCAAATCCGATCATAAAATTCTCGACCGGCGACGGAGTGCTCGAAACCGTCATATCCGTGCGCAATAACTCGTCTCCTTCATATTTGTATGGGATCCCCCACTCTCCGGTCTTTTTATTCACGATCAACGTCCACTTATCTTGATTCGGCACCGTGAAAAGAGTGTAGGAGCCAGCAGGAACGTCTTTTCCGCCGACCGTTACATCTGAGCCTGCGACAAATGTCGTAGCATCATTCGCACCTGTGCGCCATACTTCGCCGTAGGGAACCAAACCGCCATAAATCTTGCGGCCTTTCATCCGGGGACTCGAGTAATCTATCGTGACGGTCTTGCCGTCGGAAAAGGTACATTGCGCATTAGCAGGCGGGCTGGGACGCTTGCTCTTATCCTGCGCGAAAGTAATTGTGGAAATCATACCCACCAAAATGATGCAGCCCAGACTTGCGATATTCTTTTTCATGTTTGTCTCCCTTCGAATTTAATAGAACTTAGACTGCAAAAATGCTAATCCGTTAGCGCGTTGAGAATTATCCTATGCAACCGCCGCAAAGTACAATCGAGGCATGCCTGTATTCGATGAAAAGCGCGAAGAACTGGACCACTACGAGACCATGATGGGCATCCCCCGTGGCCGTCTCGCCGTTACCATGGACATGATTACGGACGCGATGGCTTTGGTCGGACAACACGGCGTCTATTGCCAAAGCCAGCGCTGGCCAGGAAAACCGGTGATGGACATCCAAATGGTGATGAAGAATTTAACCAACGCGAAGGAATTGATTCAGAGTGTCATCGAACAGATAAAGGGTAAGGCCTAGCCCGTGTGGCGCGGGTGCCCTCGCCCGCGAAATGACCACAAATCCTCACTCCTCTGCGAAAAAATTTGCATCGATCTTCTTAATCTCATAAGACGCAACGGTGGACACTCCAACTCCATGTTCAATTAAGTAATCAGCAAGCTCCTGACCATCGATCAAGATTACCTTGACCTCAATCTCCTTAACATATTCGCGAGCAGGCTTGGAGAAGCTACTCGTCGTAATGAAAACTCCCTTTCGGGCCTTCCGACCGTGTAGCGCCCCCACAAATGACTGAATTTCTTGTCGGCTTACGGTGCCATCATCCCAACGCTTGGCCTGCACGTAAACCGCATCTAGCCCGAGTTTATCTTCCTTGATGACTACATCCACCCCGCCGTCGCCGCTCTTTCCGATGACTTGTCCCACATCTCGCCTCGATCCGCCGTATCCCATCTTAAGCAGGAGCGCTAACACAAGGCCTTCAAAGAAGCGAGGCGAACATGCCTTGATCTGCGTCAGCAAATCCGCTGATACCTGCTTCTGGATTTGTTTGGTAAGCCGCTCAACGTTTTCTTGGGGATCGAGCTGTTCGGCAGCTGCCGGATCAGACGCTTCCCTCACGCTTTCGGCCTTCGCATTTTGAAACTCAAGAAATTCAGGAAACTTGCGAAGTACTTTATTGTCTACTCGGTTTGGGAATTCTTTTAGAACATGCAATCCACGCGGTGTTATCTCAACCATGCCACGTCTCGGGTACGATAAAAGCCCAGCCTTCTTCATGTAAGTCCTGGCCCAGCCTACGCGATTGTCAAAAATGAATTGACTGCCGCTGGGGAGAAGCTCGCGCCGCTCGGAGTCTGTGAGCTTATAGTCTGCGGCGAGTGCGTCCACAATGCTCGGAAATGAATGTTCTTGGCCGTCAGACACCTGCTTGAGTAGCGGCAGCATGAGGCTTTGATAATCGGGGATGCTCATTGCCCAAGAATTGTACCGCTAAGAAGTGCTTACTACAGGCCCAATTTCACCGGGGATAAAACCGGACAGCCGAGGGCGGGCATCCCTTCGCGGCTAGGCCAGCCCGTACTTTCCTCTCTCAATCATCTTATCTGCGATTCGCTGGCGTAACTCAATCGTGTTGAACGGTTCGCGCTTCGCCAACCTCCGCAGAATTGCCATTTGGGTGCGCAACATGTCGCCGTCGGCGACGGCGGCGATAACTTTTCTTGCTGCGGCTTCGACCTTCTCTACGCCTTGCGAGAGATAAACTTGCGTCATCGCGAGAGGCAATGCACCGGCGGCTTCTCCCTTAGTGGAAGCAATTTTTTGCGAGCGTAGTGTCGCAGATTCCATGGCGTAAGTTTCGATCACCATGTCGGCGATGGCCCCCATAATTTCTTGCTGGTCCTGAATTGCCAGCATATATTTCTGGCTGGCGGCTCCTGCGGCGAACAGCGTTAGCTTCTTCGCAGACGACACCAGCTTGCGTTCTTCGGCCAACAACCCTTCGAGTTCGTCATTTTGGGAGGGACCAGACAAAACCTCGTCCATCAGCTTCTTTATTGCCGGCATGAGCGGCAACTGGCCTGCTGTCGCCCGCTTCAGAAGAAATCCAGTAATGATGAGCCGGTTAATTTCATTGGTACCCTCGAAGATGCGATTGATGCGAGCGTCACGATAGGCCCGCTCTGCCGGATATTCTTCGACGAATCCGTAACCTCCATAGATTTGCACGGTTTCGTCCACGACGAAGTCCACCATCTCCGATCCCCACACTTTTATGATGGAACACTCCACCGCATATTCTTCGATGGCTTTGCGGGTTTGTTTCGCAGCTTCGGGATTTGACTTCTCGATTTCCGACAGCGCTTCATCCATCATCCCCACGGTTCGATACACCATGGACTCGCCGGTAAAGATTCCCACCGCCATATTGGCAATTTTTTCGCGAACCAATCCAAAGTCCGCGATTGTCTTCCCGAAAGCCTTGCGCTGCTTCGCATAGCCGATGGCGTTCTCCAGAGAAACTCGCGCCCCGCCGACACACATGGCTCCCAGCTTGAATCGCCCGACATTCAAAATGTTGAATGCAATGATGTGTCCCTTGCCGATTTCACCGAGAACATTTTCAGCAGGAACTTTGCAGTCATTCAGAATTACCGGACAAGTGGAGGAGCCACGAATGCCCATCTTGTGCTCTTCGCCGCCGATTGAAAATCCAGGGAAAGTTTTTTCCACCAGAAATGCCGTGAACTTCTCGCCGTCAATTTTGGCGAACACCGTAAACAGATCGGCAAAGCCGGCATTGGTGATCCACATCTTTTCGCCGCTTAGAAGGTAATGTTTTCCGTCAGGCGACAGCGCTGCGCGGGCACGGCAATTCAGTGCATCCGAACCAGAGGACGCTTCCGACAAAGCATAGGCGCCGACAATCTCTCCCGCCGCCAGGCGCGGCAAATATTTCTGTTTCTGCGCTTCGGTCCCGAAATAAACAAGGGGCAGCGTGCCGATTCCGGTGTGGCCGCCCCATGTCGTTGCGAAGCCGGCATACTTGGCTATGTGATCGGCAATGATCGAGGCCGTGACTTTATCCATCTCCATTCCGCCGTACGCTTCGGGAATTTCAGATGAACTCAGCCCAAGCTCTCCGGCTTTCCTTAGGAGATCGCGCGTGACGGAGAAATCCTTGTGCTCCATCTTCTCGATGTTGGGCACAATTTCGTTGACAGCAAAATCCTCTGCCGTTTGCGCGATAAGCTGATGCTGTTCTGTAAAGTCTTCCGGGATAAAAACTTCGGATGGTGTGCAGTCTTCGATTAGGAAGCTGCCGCCGGCGACGCGCATGGTAGGCGCTGCGGTTGTGACCATTTTAAATCCTTTCTTCAACCACAGAGGGCACAGGGTATCACAGAGGATTATGTCACTTCTCCCAGTTTGTGCCGCTAACCATCCGCTTGATGCCGTTACGAAGGTGAAGGACGTAGAGCTTAATGAGCAGGCCAATGTTTTGGAATATTTGGAATAATAGATGAGTTAAATATTGATAACCTCCTACATCCGACGATGCACCCGCACAAATCCATAAAATCCTCTGTGTCCCTCAGTGCCCCTTGCGGTTAAAGCCTTTCAAAAATCCCGGCTGCCCCCATACCGCCGCCCACGCACATGGTCACCAAACCGTAACGGGCCTTCCGCCTCGCCAATTCGCGAATGATGGTCGCCGTCAGCTTCGCGCCAGTGCATCCCAGCGGATGCCCCAGAGCCACTGCGCCGCCATTTGGATTTACTTGCTCAGGATCGAGTCCAGCCTCTTTGATTACCGCCAGCGATTGGGCGGCGAAGGCTTCGTTCAATTCAATGACATCAATGTCAGAAAGCTTGAGTCCGGCAAGTTTTAGAGCCTTGGGAATAGCAAACACCGGGCCTAATCCCATTTCCTCCGGCTTGTATCCTGCGGTAGCGAATGCGACGTAACGGGCCAGCGGTTTGATGCCGAGAGCCACGGCGCGTTCCGCTGACATGACAACCGCAGCTGCGGCTCCGTCGGACATTTGCGAGGAATTGCCCGCGGTCACCGTCCCTTTGGCATGAAATGCGGGCTTGAGTGAAAGCAAAGCTTCGAGCGACGTATCGGCGCGAGGGCCTTCGTCGGTCTTGAAAACGATCTCCTGGCGCATGGGTTTTGACCCGTTGGGAGTGGTGAAGCTCACCGGGACCGGAACCGTCTCCTCCTCAAACTTACCTGCCTGAATTGCCGCCAGCGCTTTCTGATGACTTCGCAGAGAAAATTCATCGGCCATCTCCCGCGTGATGTTGAATCGTTGCGCCAGCCGTTCCGCAGTCAATCCCATGGAAAGATAGGCGTCCGGATAATGATCCATCAGCCACGGGTTAGGCGAGATTTTGTGTCCGCCCATCGGAATCATGGACATGGATTCCGTCCCTCCCGCAACGATCAAGTCAGCTCCGCCGCTCATGATCCGCTCGGCTGCCATTGCGATCGCCTGGAGTCCGGAAGAGCAGAACCGATTGATCGTCATCGCCGACACTTCCACCGGCAACCCTGCGCGAAGTGATGCAATGCGCGCAACGTTCATTCCCTGCTCGGCTTCCGGCATGGCGCAACCGAGAATTACGTCTGAGATTTCTTTCGGATCGAGTTGCGGCACCCGTTCGAGAGCGCCTCTTATCGCAATGGCAGCAAGCTCGTCAGGACGTGTCGCGCGAAGCGTACCCTTGAACGCGCGCCCTACAGGAGTGCGGACAGAAGAAACAATGACTACTTCACGCATAATAGTCCCATTATCCACCCTGAAGCACCGAAAGCGCGACGGCACGGTCGGACGAAGAAATCCGAACCTGCCGCGACAGCTCCTTCGTGTACCTTAGTGTCCTTCGTGGTTTAAGAAGTTTAACGAAGCCCTTAAATGACGACCGAAACCGCCCGCATCGAAGCTTTCTCTGACGGAGTATTCGCTATCGCGATCACTCTGCTGATTCTGGAGATTAAAGTGCCACTGCCTTCGGCCGGGCGACTGGCGCCCCAGCTCTGGAGGCAATGGCCATCCTACATTTCTTTCGTCATCAGCTTCGCCTTCATCGGAATCATGTGGATTAACCATCACCGCCTCTTCACGCATATCCGGCGATGCGATAACGGGCTTCTCTTATTAAACCTTCTGCTGTTGTTAGGAGTAACCTTCGTTCCGTACCCCACGGCAGTGCTGTCCATGTACCTGGGAAAGGCCGATCAGCGCCTCGCGGCAATTTTCTTCAACGGTACGTTCTTCTTCATTGCTATTTTCTACAATCTGCTATGGCGCTACGCCACTTCGCCCAAACGGCATTTGTTGGCGCACGATGTGGATCTCAAGGCCATTGAGCGGATCACCCGCCAGTTTGCCTTCGGTCCTCTTCCCTACCTGGGATGTGTAGCGCTGGCGTGGGTCAGCGTGACTGCCAGCCTGGCGGTGAATATTATTCTCGCCTGTTTTTTCGCGCTGCCTCCGGATTTCAAAGCGAGAAGAGAAAGCTAATTGGCCAGTTCATTTGGGACAATTCACTTTGCCCAGTCCTGCCAATTCAATCCTTTTACTCGCGAGAACTCCCCCACGTTTGCCGTTATTAGGGTGAGTCCGCGTTGCAAGGCTTGCGCGGCAATTAACAAATCGTAAGCCCCAATCGGCCTTCCAGAAGCATCCAGGCTTGCTCGAACCGCTCCGGCGGATTTGGCGTCTTCATCTTCAAAAGCCAGCGGCGTAATTGGGCCCGCCAAAAATGTCTCAAGACGCTCAGCGTTAAATTCTTCGCGCGAGCTTTTGCGGACACCATACCAGAGCTCAAAAAATGTGATCGAAGATATAGATACTTCCGCCCCCGCGCTCATCGCTTTCTGAAATCTTGCGCGTACCGACAGCGGCTTGCCGTTGATCAGCGCGATGCAGGCGTGGGTGTCGAGTAAATAGCTCATTTGAAAATGCGCCGTTTTGGCGTTATTGGTTGGCGTCGGGTTTTGTCCATGAAAGCGTCGAGATTGAACTCGTCCAATTTTTCGAACCAGCTAAAGACGTCTGGAGTCACAGGCTCCCAGAGCACTCCTTTTGCAACCCGTCGGATTCGCACGCGGTCTCCATCAAAGCGAAATTCACGAGGCAGACGTACCGCTTGACTGCTCCCATTGCGGAACAATCTTGCAATCCCAGATTTAGTCATATTGGCCTCCGGCATCTAATATATACTATTTGTATATATTCATATAGAAAGATGCCTCCAGTCTTCCCGCAGGTCGGCGGGACACCTTGCACGGAAGAGTAAGTTACCGCTTTGGCCGGTATATATCGGTGCTGGTTCCGTAGAAGACTTCGGCTGCATTCATCAGCGTTTCGGAGAGCGTTGGATGAGGATGAATTGTCAGCGCCATGTCTTTCGCGAGCGTACCCATCTCGATCGCCAGAACTCCTTCGGCAATCAATTCTCCTGCGCCCGCGCCAACGATGCCGACTCCCAGCACCAGCTCGGTTTCAGGATCAATGAGAAGCTTGGTCATGCCTTCGGTTCGGTCAATCGTCATGGCGCGGCCCGAGGCTGCCCAGGGAAATTTGGCAACTTTGACTTCGCGCCCATCTTTCTTCGCTTGCGTTTCAGTCAACCCACACCACGCGATCTCCGGATCGGTGAATACGACCGCGGGAATGGCGTTCGGCTCGAAAGCAACTTTGTGTCCGGCAATGGCTTCAACGGCAGTGCGCCCTTCGTGCGTGGCTTTGTGAGCCAGCATGGGTTCGCCGATTACATCGCCAATTGCGTAGATGGCAGGATCGCCGGTCTGCAATTGCTTGTTGACCTGAATAAAACCGCGCTGGCTGACAACGACGCCGGTCTTGTCGAGACCGGGAATTTCGGAGTTCGGCCTTCGTCCTACTGAGACTAAAACTTTGTCGAAAACGTTCTCGCGTTCTTTCACGTCAGCACCGTCAAAACTAACGCGAATTCCCTTTGCTTCTTCTTTGACTGCTGTAACTGTAGTATTCAGCAAGATCGCTTCGAACGATTTCTCTATTCGCTTGTGGAGCGGAAGCACCAAATCGCGATCCGCTCCCGGCAGCAAGCCCGCTGTCATTTCGACCACAGAGACTTTCGATCCAAGCGCAGCATAAACGCTGCCCAACTCTAGCCCGATATATCCGCCGCCGATTACCAGCAGATTCTTCGGCACATCTTGAAGATCCAACGCGCTGGTCGAATCCATCATTCGCGGCGTGTCAAGTTTGAGGGTTGGGATTACCGACGGACGCGACCCGGTCGCGATGATGATGCGGTCGAAGCTGAGGGTCTGTTCGCTCCCATCCGCCTTTGTGATTCGCAAAGTGCTGGAGTTCTCGAATGCGGCTTTACCTTGGATATATTGCACGGCACGCTGCTTCGACAGTTGGCCCAGTCCACCCGTCAGCTTCTTGACCACTCCTCCTTTCCACGAGCGCAATCGTGCAAGATCAATCTTGGGTTCGGCGAATTCTATTCCCCAATTTTTGGCGTGGCGCGATTCATCAATTAATTTGGCGACGTGCAGCAAAGCCTTGGAAGGAATGCAGCCGCGATAAAGGCAAACACCGCCAGGGTTGGCTTCCGGATCAATCAGCGTGGCTTTCATTCCAAGATCAGCAGCAAGAAACGCAGCCGCGTATCCCCCGGGACCCCCGCCCACAACAGCAATATTTATGTTTGGAGTTTCACTCATTAGAAGTTAAAGGCTCTAACCACGGAGAACACAAAGGTTCACAGGAAGTCACTAAGTCTGTTTTTCCTTCGTGCAACTTCGTGTCCTTGGTGGTTTATGTTTTTGAAGTTCCAGTATTAGAAGTCAAAGGCTCCAGCTACAAAGAACCCACAGGAACACAAAGGAAAATCGAATTCATTGATTCCGGTGCTCTCTGTGCGCCTCTGTGTCCTCTGTGGTTCAAGGTTTTGCTTCATCCCTGGACCGACAGCAGGAATGGCTGTTCAAACGCTTCCGCGATCCAGCGCAGAAACCGCGCAGCATCCGCGCCGTCAATCAGCCGATGGTCATACGAAAGCGAGAGCGGAATCACCTGCCGAGGCTCGAACTTTCCATTCATCCATACCGGCTCCATGCTCGACCGTGAGAGGCCAAGGATAGCAACCTCGGGAAAATTCACGATCGGCGAAAACCCCGTGCCACCGATCCCGCCGAGATTCGTAATCGTGAAAGTGCCGCCTGACATTTCATCCGCCGTCAGTTTCTTTTCTTTGGCTTTTTTGGAAATCTGCGTCAGTTCCGCTGCGAGCTCAACAATATTTTTCTTATCCACGTCGTGAATCACGGGAACGAGGAGCCCGCGGTCAGTATCCACAGCAACGCCAATATGGATGTACTGCTTATAAACAATTTCTTCGGTTCCCATATCAATGCTGGCATTAAATTGTGGAAACACTTTCAGTGCGGATGCGCAGACTTTGAGAGCGATTGCGGTGACCGTCATCTTGCCGCCAGCTTCCTGAGCCTTCGGCGCAAAGCGCGCGCGCAGTTGTTCCAGCTCGGTAATGTCGGCCTTATCTTGCTGCGTCACATGGGGATCGTGTTCCAGGCTTGCCAAAGATGTTCCGCCGTCTTGCGGCGCACTCCCCGCATCGAAACCCGTTCTACCTTTCCCCATTTTGAAAAATCCGGCAGCTTCGGATGGGGAAGCCCAGTCTGCGGCACCTGAGCCGCCATCGCAGTAAGCATCGCTTTCGAGCACGCCTTCACATCGTCTTCGCTGATGCGTCCACCCGGTCCACTCCCTTTCACATCGTGAATGTCGAGACCGAGTTCTCGAGCCAGTCGCCGAACATGCGGAGCCGCAGGAATGGGGTCGCGATGCTCAGTGCCGGCTGTTTTGCCCAACTGCGCGGGCATGCTGAAATCCGCAGGCCGCGTTTGCGGCGGGTCTGGAAGTAGAACCTCTTCTTCGGTTTTGCCTTCAGCCTCAATTGCCGCTTGAAACGACAACCTCGCTCCGTGCTGTTCGGACGCGTGCTCGACCGGCGCATGTTTCGAAGTTCCGGTTGCAGCGGATGACCCGGCCTGCAGGGTAAAAATCACCTGCCCAACTTTGACTTTCTCACCTTGCTTAACTCGAATGTCTTTAACCACTCCGGTTACCGACGACGGAACCTCGATGACAGCTTTGTCGGTTTCCAACTCCATCACCGGCTGTCCTTGGGAAACTGTGTCGCCCGACGAAATCATTAACCGAACCAAATCGCCCTGAGCGATGTTTTCACCCAATTCCGGAAGTTTAAATTCGGACGCGCCGCTCGGGGCCGAAGAGGAATCAACCTGAGTCTGTGTCAGACTTGGCCGGTTCTACGGATGAAGAAGCTTTAGAAGATTTCTTAGGCGTGGGCGGAGCGATCACCGGGGAGATCTTCTCTACACCTTCGATTTCCGCAGAGGCGACGCTTTCCCTGGATTTCGCTCCATTCGTCTTATCCTCTACGGCTGTCGCTTTCTTTTCATCCGTCTCGGCAGGTGTCTGCGATTTTCCCTTAGCCCCGTTTTCAACGGTGAAGATAACCTGTCCCACCTTGACCTTCTCGCTTCCTTCACGCGAACTTCTTTCACTGTTCCAGTCAAGGATAACGGGGCTTCGACCACTGCCTTGTCAGTTTCGACTCCATCACGGCCTGGCCTTCGGTGATGTTTGCGCCGGGAGAGATCATTAAGCGGACGAGATCGCCCTGATGAACGTTTTCACCGAGTTCCGGGAATTTAAATTCTGTCACTGAGCTGAATCTCCGTATTAGCTGATTGCTGGATTTAGTTTCTCTGGGTTGATGCCAAGTTCTTTGATGGCGGTCTGGAGCGTTTGGCTTTGATTTGCTTATCCTTTGCCAAAGCGTTCAGAGTGGCAAGGACGATGTGCTTCGCATCCACTTCAAAAAAGTCCCGCAGCGCCTCGCGGTTCTCGCTTCGCCCAAAACCATCGGTTCCCAACGCGACTAGCGTTCGAGGCATCCATTGTGCGATTGCTTCCGGCAACACTTTCATATAATCCGATGCCGCCACGAGTACTCCAGGTGCATCTTTCAAGCACTGGGTGACAAAAGGCACGCGTGGCTTTTCTCCAGGATGCAACAGGTTCCACCGCTCGCAGTCATTGCCATCGCGATATAGTTCTTTGTAGCTTGTGACACTCCACACATCGGCGGCTACGCCATACTTCTCTTCGAGAATCTGCTGCGCCTTGAGCACTTCGTACATGATGGTTCCGCTGCCAAAAAGTTGAGCCCGCAGCTTCGCATCTTTCTTTTCCGAAGTCTTAAACCGGTACAAACCCTTCAAGATACCTTCGCGAACTTCTTTACCCTTAGGCATCTCCGGCATTGGGAGAGGTTCGTTTGTAACTGTCAGGTAGTAAAAAATTGACTCCTGATCCACATACATGCGCTTGATTCCATCCTGAATGATGACGGCAATCTCGTAGGCGAATGCAGGATCAAAAGCGAGAAGATTCGGAACAGACAGCGCCAGAACGTGACTGTGCCCATCCTGATGCTGCAAGCCTTCGCCGGCCAGCGTCGTTCTTCCGGCGGTGCCACCAACGAGGAAACCTCGCGTGCGCATGTCCGCCGCCGCCCAGATCAAATCGCCGATGCGCTGGAACCCAAACATGGAGTAGTAAATAAAAAACGGGATCGTGTTGATCCCGTGGTTCGCATAAGCGGTTCCGGCGGCGATAAACGAACACATCGAACCGGCTTCAGTGATACCTTCCTCAAGTATCTGCCCGTTTTTCGCTTCCTTGTAATAGAGCAACGTGGCCATATCCACTGGCTCGTAGAGCTGGCCAACGCTTGAGTAAATGCCGACTTGCCGGAACAGAGCTTCCATGCCAAAGGTGCGCGCCTCATCGGGAATAATCGGAACAATCAGTTTCCCGATATCGGGGTCGCGCAGCAGTTTCGAAAGCAACCGCACAAAAACCATGGTTGTCGAAGCTTCGCGGCCGTCCGTTCCTTTATAGAATTCCTCGAAGTGCGATTCCGAAACCGGCTTGAGAGGCTTGGCGCGAACCTTTCTTTCCGGCAGGTATCCGCCAAGCTGTTTGCGCCGTTCCTGCATGTATTGAATTTCAGGGCTATCGTTCGCCAGCCGGTAAAACGGCGCATCGTGCAATTCGGCGTCTGGAATTGGAATGCCGAAACGTGACCGGAAAATCCGAAGCTCGTCATCATTCAACTTTTTTTGCTGGTGGGTGATGTTCTTGCCTTCGCCGGCCTCGCCCAGCCCGTATCCCTTAATAGTCTTTGCCAGAACAATCGTCGGGGCGCCTTTGTAATCTACAGCCGCCCGGTAAGCCGCATGAACTTTGATCGGGTCGTGTCCGCCCAATCGCATGCGTGAAAGTTGCTCGTCAGAGAGATGTTCGACCATCTTCAGCAGGCGGGGGTCGCTTCCGAAAAGATTTTGCCGGAAATAAGCGCCGCTCTCGACGAAATATTTCTGATACTGACCGTCGCTGATTTCGCCCAACCGCCGTACCAGCAGTCCATCGCGATCATTTTGAATCAGGTTATCCCAGTCGGTTCCCCAGATTGCTTTGATCACGTTCCAGCCCGCGCCGCGGAAAATGGCCTCAAGTTCCTGAATAATTTTTCCATTTCCCCGAACCGGGCCATCGAGACGTTGCAAGTTGCAATTCACCACGAAAATCAGATTGTCGAGCCGTTCCCGAGAAGCCAGCGTAATCGAACCCAACGATTCGGGCTCGTCCATTTCTCCATCGCCGAGGAACGCCCAAACCTTGCCTCCGGTAGATTCTTTCAGTCCACGGTTTTCCAGATACTTGATAAACCGGGCATGATAAATAGCCTGAATCGGTCCCAATCCCATTGAGACGGTTGGAAACTCCCAGAAATTCGGCATCAGCCAGGGATGCGGATACGACGAAAGGCCCCCTCCGGGTTTCAATTCGCGGCGAAAGTTCTCCAGCTTCTGCGCCGAGATTCGCCCTTCAAAGGCTCGCGAATACATGCCGGGTGCGGCGTGTCCCTGAAAATAAACGATGTCGCGGTCGCCCTCTTCGGTCCGGGCCCGCAGAAAATGATTGAAGGCGACCTCATATAGCGTTGCTGCCGAAGCGAACGTCGAAATGTGTCCGCCAATGCCATCCTGCATCTTGTTCGCTCGTACCACCATGGCGAGGGCGTTCCAACGGACAAGGCTCTTAATCCGGCGCTCCATCTCCTGGCTTCCGGGAAAAGGAGGCTGCTTCCGCAGGGGAATCGTGTTTTGATACGGCGTGGTCGCGGTAAAAGGGAGATTCACCCCGGCAGCGCGGCGTGCGTGCAGCGAAAGTTGCTGCAAGAGGCGTCCAGCACGGTCGGGGCCACCTTTGGCTAATACATAATCAAGAGAATCGAGCCACTCGCGGGTTTCGAGTACTTCCGATCCATTGCTGCTGGTAGGGTTTTCCGCCAGTTTATAAGTTTCTGCCACGTCTGTTTTCTCCATCTATTTAGGGAACCTTCAATCATAGACAATAATTCGGATTTTTGCTGAAGAGATATCCCACTTCAGGAATGGCAGTCATTTTTTCGAGTTTGTGCTTGGGATTGCGCCGCAATCATTAAATTGGCATCTGAAACGAATACAATGGGAGCTATTCGAAAATCTGAACCAAAGGGGGCGCTATGCCTAAGAAAGTTTCGTCCGGTAACCATCGTTCCAAATTAAACGCTCAGCCTCGTCTTCATCAGAGGGCGCGTGAAATCCAGGCCTACGGCACCGTCACCCATGCTCTGCCGTTGGATTTGGAAGAGCCAGTTCGACTGGAAATGACGGAAAAATTAAATCAGTTACTCGCCGATACCATGACATTGCGCGACCTTTACAAGAAGTCACATTGGCAGGTAGCCGGGCCGACGTTTTATCAGCTTCATCTGCTCTTTGATAAACATTATAACGAGCAGGCAGAAATTGTGGATACCATCGCCGAGCGCATCCAGTTGCTGGGAGGACTGAGCATCGCCATGGCTCACGATGTAGCCGAAACGACCAAGATCGAGAGGCCGCCACGGGGCCGGGAAGAAGTACCTGTACAGATCTCCCGCTTGATAGAGGCCCATCAAGTCATAATCGGTGAATGCCGCGAACTCGCCGAAAGAGCCGACAAACTGGGCGACGATGGTACGAATGACCTGGCGATCAGCGATGTTCTCCGCACCAATGAGTTGCAGGTTTGGTTTATCAGCGAACATCTGGTAAATATGCCTCTGGTTGAGGCCGTGGATGACGAGGGAGAAGCAGCTTAAATCTCTCCTCGGAAGTTTTTGGGTGGCATGGCGGTTAGCTGACTGGGTAGGTGCTTCAACTATCTGACTTCCGCGAGCGGAAGCTCAGGCTCAGCATGACAATAAAAATAAATGGAGCACAAAGATGCCGAAGATGTACGCGGTTGCTGACACGATCACTCGCAGGCTCCCCAAGGTTGTTTCTCCCGAAGGGCATGCAATTGCAGATTACATCGCGATTGGAATATTCGCGGTAGCGGGTGGTCTGTTCTGGCGAACCAATAAACGTGCGGCCTTGGCGGCATGGGCGTGCGGGGGCGCTGAGCTTTTGCTCAACACCATCACGGATTACCCTGGCGGGGTCGCCAGAATACTGAGCTTCCCGGCGCACGGCAAAGTGGATTTAGGGCTTGCCGCCTTAACTGCCACGATGCCAGAACCTCCTAATATTCGTGAAGGACGGAACTCTTCTTGATCCAATCCGGCGCGATTACAGCCACGGCAAACTTAACCAGGTTCACGACCGTCCGGGATTCTCCAAAAAGAAGCGCCCCCGATTTACGCAGGCCGATTTTCTAAATTAATCCGGACCGACACATCGCGGGAAAAATTGCGCCGAAAATGCCCGCTTCATTTTTTCGTTACGAATACCGAACAAGCGTGGCCTTTTCGGGCAAGCTATAAGTTATTATATTGAAGGTACTTGTTTGACGGTTAGAGGACCTCATGAATTCGGGCGGTCAAAACTTGCGAGTATTGCGCGAGCAACTCGGTTTGACGATGAGGGATGTTGAAAACGCCAGTTCGCGAATTGCGGAAAAACATCACAATGAAGAATTTCTCATTCCTCCAAGCCGGCTTTCCGATATCGAGACCAAGGCCCTTCTGCCAAGCATTTTCCGGTTTTACTCCCTCGCGGTCATATATCGGCGTGATTTTCGCGAGCTTTTAAATTGGTACGATGTTGATCTGAATTTAATACCGGACGACCTCGATCTATCAATCCCTCCTAACTCCCATTTTTCTCATGCTTTAGCGGGAGTGTCCGACGTGAAGGTCCCAGTACGGTTTGACCCTGGCTTGATTCCCACGGAGGACCGCCAATTTTGGACGAAATGGTGGAACAGTGGGGATTAGTTCCACTTTCGTATCTGGAAAAGTTTGCCAGCCGCCAATTTACTTATGGATATATTGGCGCCGAAGATTTAACCATGTACCCGCTTTTGCCTCCGGGCGCATTCGTGCAAGTGGACGAATCCAAGAATAAGGTCGTCGAGAGTGGATGGAGGACCGAATACGAGCGCCCTATTTACTTTGTCGAGACGCGGGCTGGCTACACATGCTGCTGGTGCACCGTTACCAGGGAGGAGCTAATCCTCCAGCCGCATCCTCTGTCGCCCGTTCCAGCCCGGGTTCTGAAGTTTCCGCAAGAAGCAGACATTGTGGGACAAGTGGTAGGCGTGGCTATGAGGCTCGGCGAGTGGCGTTCCGTGTTCGACTCTTCGCCAGCGCCGAAAGCGCCTGCAACACTGAATTGAGATGGCGCACTGAGCCTGGGCCAGGCGCGGGAGGCAGAAGATTCAAATCGGGATTCTGAAGTTGAAGCTTCTCCATATAGTCCACCGGCGCGACCCCGGCTAGAGCGCTGGATGTATCAATATCCTGAAGCAGCAACCTGATGGGCGTCGCCAATATTTGGGAGATCAGCGAGCGGTGGGTTTGCGCCAGCGCCTCTTATCGCCGGCAAATCACCATGAATCCTGCTCAGCCCCCAATGCTCGTATTCTCCGTCTTTCTTCTTTTCCTTATCCTTAGAGCGTAGTCCTCCAAAATACTCAAGCCGGCGCAGGCTTCCGTCCAGCGCCTCCACTGTGGTGTCGTGCAAATCGTCAATCGCGGATCGGAGTTTCATCGCCGTTACGCTTCCAGAAAATTAAATGAATTGCGCAAAAATATGCACACTTGCGCCCTTAGGAAGATTATCACGTAGCAATTCCAATTCAAAGTAGCTTCCCCCATGAAAAAGACTCTCTTACTGACGGCAGCAGCAGCGCTATTGGCATTAACCGTGACGCCAATGGCTTTGGTGGCAGAGGGCGGAGACCCGACCGTACCGGCGACAAGCCTTGTGGCAACGGACGGCAACCCTACCGTCCCGTCGGCGTGTCTTGTCGCGGAAGGCGGAAACCCAGAGATACCCCCGACGACCCTGGTGGCGGAGGGCGGAAACCCAGAGATACCTCCGACGACCCTGGTGGCGGAGGGCGGAAACCCAGAGATACCTCCGACGACCCTGGTGGCGGAAGGCGGAAACCCAGAGATACCCCCGACGACCCTGGTGGCGGAAGGCGGAAACCCAGAGATACCTCCGACGACCCTGGTGGCGGAAGGCGGAAACCCAGAGATACCTCCGACGACCCTGGTGGCGGAAGGCGGAAACCCAGAGATACACCTCCGACCAGCCAGATAGCGATCGGCTGAGATCGGATATCCACCAATTCTTGCTTCGCCGTCGACAACTGCAAAATAATCCTTTCATTAGTGGCCGTCGCGGGGATATCGTTATGGGGCTCGATTGATGTCCCCATGACAGCTTCGCTACGGCTTCTTTTTTACTTTCTGTGGATCGTCCCGCACGCGCTGGAACTGGCTGTCTTCACGGTATTGATACAGCGATGCACCTACAAGCGGTTCCTCGTTCACCGGATATATTGCATTCACGATATGCAATTTTATCGCTCTATTTATTGTTAATTGGACGAGACCGAACTCCGCAGTATATTTCCGCTGCTACGCGTTCGCGCTGGCTGTAGATATGGCATTGCGACTCGGTATTGTTTGCGATCTCTTTGCGTACATTTTCGGAAATCATTCGACCTTGCGCAACGTCCAAAAACCTCTTTTCCGCTGGGCGACAGTTGTCTTTTTAAGCGTCGGTTTCTCCTTCGCGATTTATACCCATCGGCTGGAAACCGATGCAACGCAGTTTGCTGTTCACGTGCTCGCAAGAAGCGCGAATATTGTGCTTTGCGGTCTAATACTGACACTGTTGCTGTTCTCCTGGTATTTGGGTCTTTCGTGGAGCAGGGCTGCATTCGGCATCGTGCTTGGAATAGGAATCCTCTCAAGCGTAGAGCTTGCAACCACCGCCATACGATCTCAGTTCGGACATTCCGGTCATGTGATTATTGACATGCTCACAATGGTCACTTATCTCTGTTGCGTCCTCATTTGGCTTTACTGTCTGGTCACACCTGAACGAAGGCCTTCATCCATCCCGGATAGCGTTCCAGACAACGACCTCGAATCCTGGAACCACGAGCTTGAGGGTCTCTTAACCAGATGATGATCACAATCATCCTCGTGCTGGGTGGGTTTCTGTCGCTGGCCGCCGTGTTGTTCCTCGCAAAAGGACGCGCCGAGCCTCCGCGAATCTTGCGAATTTGCGCAAGCAGATCAGGCCGCTCGATCTCGAAGCCTTCCGCAATCTTATTGACGGTCGTGACGAAGAGTTTTTGCGCCGGGCATTGGAGCGCTCGCAATTTCGCGCGGTTCAACGCGCCCGCTTGATGGCTGCGGTAGAATACATAGCCTGCGCTTCAAGCAATGCGGCGATATTGCACCGTTTCGGCGAGGCCGCGCGGCACAGCCCCAATCCGTCCGTTGCGGCAGCAGGGCAAAGGCTGGCAACAGCCGACTTCGATTCCGTCTTAACGCCCTGCAATGCGTTCTGCGACTTTATCTTGCGATGTTGATACCCGGCGCGGGTGTCAACGAGTATGAGCGTGGCGGAAGGCTACGGAGCGGATGACTGCGTTAGTCGCTTTGCTGGGATGCATGCAATATAAAAAGCCAGACTCACAAATGTCGGTCTTGTCCATCGCAAGTTAATGTAACCACAGGTAGGCACACGTCTCGAATGGGTGAGCGAATGGCCCACCACGGTTTGCGGACGTGCGGTCCGCCGGATGGACGAGAACGCCCGTTCCGTACACGCGTATTTCAATCCAGTCTCACCAGAAAAATCTTTGCCCGATCAAATTCAGTATCTTTCGCGACCTCCTGTGCCCGAACACGGTCGTCGTGAAGTACGCGAACCCTGACCCACCAGTCTCCGACGGGACTGCTGAAGCTCGTAACCTTGGCCGTTTGGTATCGCCGGGAAATTTGATCAACAATCTTTGCCGCGGACTCCTGCCGGGCGAAGCTTCCGATTTGAACCGCCCATCGTCCGCCGTTTCCAATCGCAACCGGAGACTCGAGGACTTCCAGTCGAACTTCGGCAAGGCCCGCACGCTGAACGTCCGTTTTTTTCGCGGCCGCCAGCGACAGATCGAGAATGCGTCCTTCGATGAATGGACCGCGATCCGTAATCCGCACGATCGCCCAGTGCCCGGTCTTCAGGTTCGTAACCCGCACAATCGAGCCCAGCGGAAGAGTGCGATGCGCCGCCGTCATTGCATTCATGTTGTAAATTGTCCCGTCCGAACCGCGACGGTTGTGGTATGGCGGTCCGTACCAGCTGGCGATGCCAGTCTCCACGAAAATAGGTTTGGCGTCGGGACGCAAATGCAATGCCTCCAAATCGGCCTCGGAATCGTTAACTCGATTATCAGCCGCGCGGGGGTGCTCGACGGAGTGTGCGGCCGAAGAAGCATCCGGTGTTTCGACGGCCGACGGAGGCGGCGCATCCGGGATGGGCGCGCTTGCAATCTTGTGACGGCTGCAACTGGAAAATGCGGCACAAAATACCAGCGCAAGCAGAACTCGCCCAAGGATGGCATTCATCGGCGACCGGAAGGGTGTTGCTCCATGTAATCGGCCAGGTGGGCTAACTTCTCGGCGGCAGTGCGTAAGGCTTTGGTGGAATGTTGGCGCACCGCCGGCACCACTTCCTCGTTCAAATATTTGATCAGCTCCGCTGATTCTTTTTCCAGCCGGTCTGCGGCCTCGGATACGGACTTGTTTACACGTGCCGTAGTTTCTTCCACCTTGCGGTTGAAATCGGTCATGAAGGTCACTCGAATCTGTGGATGCAAAAACAGCCACGAGTTATTGGCAGGACCCGAACAGGAGTCATTATTCCGCGACGAGGAGCACAGGGTCAACCCAGGGGAACCGCAGAGGACACGTCCAGAGTGCGCAACCGCCATCTGGCCTGCTCTGCCCTTAGTGCCAACGCGTGGTGAAATTGATCTGAACCGCTGGCTGTCCCCATTCCAAAGCCCAGCTTACGTTTGGATCATTAACCGGCCCGTCGAGCGGTTCAGCCGTGACCACGTAGGTATCCGGTGGCAACCCTGCAATCAGGTAACTGCCGTCGGGGAATGTCAACGCGCCAATCGGTGTTTTTCGAATGAGAGCGAAACCTGAAAATGGGTTCGCCGAAGTGTTTGAATCGGCAAAGACGTGGGCGCCAAATACACCGGTATTGTTTAGCGTGACTTTTCCCGAGATGCTTCCGGTTGGGACCGCCGGATTGGGATCTGGGTATAGCAACGAAATTGCGGCTACATCGTCATAACTTAAAGTCTGCAAGAATGGAGGCGCAAACGGGAACATGATTGCATCCACGATTGCAGAGTGATCCAGGCCGAAGAAGTGGCCGATCTCGTGAGTCGCAACCGTGCCCATATCTTCCTGAACACTGTTGATCGTCGGGCATGTGGTATTCGAGTCACCCGTCGTAAAACAGATGGGCTGTCCGGACACGGCACCCGTCGAAGCGTTCGGGTTGAACATAATATTGGCGTTAATGATGTTCCCGCTTCCATCGAAATTAATCAGCGTGATCGCCAAGGTTCCGTCTTGACTGAAGTCAACCCCGCCGCAAGTGAAACAAACCAGGTTTTCAGTCGTTTGCGGCCCGGTCGCAGTTGAGGTTCCCGCAAAGGTTGCCACGACATGAGTATCAGGAGCGCTCATCCAGGTTGCGAACGAGGCTTGCATAACACTCGTTACATCCGCGGGAGTGCCGGAGATATTCGCGCCGGAAACAGCAGGATTGATGACCCAGGCCGGCGTTTGGGCCCAGATTGAATTTGTAAACGTGGTCCCACTGCCTGTCCCCATAGGAAGGTACGAGTGGGCGGGGACAACCAGAATGAGAGCTATCGCTAAAATTGCTAGTGGCGATGCTATCGCCATCCGTTTAAGCTTCATCGCTGCACCGCCTTTTGAATGCGGCCTTCCATTTCCTGCAACCGCATGGCACTTCCGCTATAGGTTGTAATGGGCGCTGTGCCCGCTTTGTACGCGGACACATTCGGAGCGCCGTTGGAGACCAGGTCTTCACCGCTCTGACCTCGATAAATCAGAAAGTTGCCTTGCATCAAACCGGTCACAACCAGGCTCCCATCGCGGATCTCGCCGGGCCGCAGGAATAGCAGCGCCTGCTCCCCTATCTTCCATTGGCGCACGCCCGCGACTTTCTCGGTGGTTCCATCAAGAGTGCCGCCGAGCTGACGGACAACCACCGTCGCCGCAGCCTCGCCCTTCAACGTGCGCTGTACTTGAAATTTTGTGTAAGTGAAAATCACCGTGTGGGTGGCGTTCCATTGGGTCCATGACGAGATTGCCCGGCCTTCAACCACGTGGCTGGAAATTGCCGTCAGGCTCTCCACGGAGAGCGGGATCACCGTAGTGGCGAAACTGGGACACGCCGCTATCAAGGCACAAAGCGTTAAGTAAATTATTTTGTTCTTCACGGGATAATCTCGATTCCACCAGCGAATGTTGTGACGTCGTTGCTCGAATCCTGAAGAATTAAAGTCCTGGATCCGAGCGCGGCCGTGCTTCCCACGGCGATGTCGAACTGTAAGCCAGGCGTCCCATCGGTCGCAGTCACGGCACTAATATTTGAGACTGTAATGTCTGAGGGACCGGAAAAGCTGGCTGTCATGCTGCCGGTGATTCCCGGGCCAAAAAGCGTTACGACTCCAGCGGCCTCACCCTGATGCGCGACTCCGCCCGTTGCAAATGCGAATCCGTTGGAATCCACGCCGACGGCTTGAACGTTGGGAGGCGTCCCCGAAACGGGGCTTACAACCGCAATGTTCGCAATCGCTGTCTGATTGGCTACTACGGAAACTGGTACCGGCGCTAATAGAGTTCCGCCACCGCCGCCACCCTGGCCTAAGTTCCCACCGCCACCGCCATTGCTGGTGGCGCAACCGCCAGTGACGAAAACACCGCCTGGGCGACCCGGAGGTCCGCCGCAGCCGGCTAGAAGGGATGAGCACAATAGCAGAACCAGTGTGGCCCAGTTCTTTGAATGCATGAATTTCCTCACTTAAATCATAGGTCGAGCCAGAGATTCTGAAACACTCAATTGGCTAGTTTCCGCGTGCGCTCAGGCGCCCGCAGGACTATTCCCACATAGGGAATGTTTATATCGGGCCAAGTAACTCACACAAGTTACCGAGGTACCCGCAAAGCCTTGCCGTTTGAGGGACCAATTCGGGCAGACGTACAATGCGAAACACCGGCCATGGTCTATCAAGATATGAGATCTCGAAATATGGTCCAAAGAACTGCGCCGGGTACGGGCAACGCCTGGATAGACGATGCCATGCAACGGAAGGTGTTCCAGCGGAAATTGCTTGCCTGGTATGAAATCAGTCGCCGCGAACTGCCCTGGCGCAAAACGCAAGACCCATATCGCATCTGGATTTCAGAGATCATGTTGCAACAGACCAGGGTCGCCGCAGTCATCCCGCATTACCAAAAATTCTTGCGGCGCTTTCCAACGGTTCACAAACTGGCTAGCGCGCGCGAATCCTCAGTCTTAGCCGCCTGGAGCGGACTCGGATATTACCGGCGCGCTCGCATGCTACATGCGGCCTCGAAACAAACCGTAAGAAACTATGCCGGGAAACTTCCCAATGATCAGGATGAATTAATGGGGCTTCCGGGAATCGGGCGCTATACCAGTGCGGCCATCGCGAGCATCGCATACGGTCAGCCGGTTGCTTTAGTGGATGGCAACGTCCGGCGAGTACTTCAAAGGTTGATCGGAAAGCCCACGACAGATAGTCAAACTTGGCAGATTGCCGAACGATTGTTAAGTTATGAAAATCCCGGGAATTTCAATCAGGCTTTTATGGAATTGGGTGCATTGGTCTGCGCGCCGCGGGAGCCCAAATGTGCAACTTGCCCTGTGACCGCCCTCTGTGTCACACGGGGACCCCTCTTACGAATCGCAAACCGAACCCGCCAGAAGAAGCGGACAATTTCGTATGCGCTCAATTGCTGGAATGGCTCAGTCTTCCTAGTCAAGAGGCCCCAAGAAGCATCACCGATGCCGGGAATGTGGGAGTTGCCCGAGGCCGCCGGAATCAATGATGCAAAGGCGCCAACTTTCACTTTGCGACATTCCATAACAGTAACGGACTACACGGTGCGTGTCGTACGAGGCCGATTTCCGGCGGATTCTCCGGGAGATGGGTGAAGAACGGACGCGTTGCGACTCTTCCACTCACGGGACTCGCCCGGAAAATCCTTCGGGCTGCGAAGGTCATCTAAGACCAAATGGCAGGGATATCGTTGTGAAATGGATTAGGAATATCCTCGGAGGGCCAAGCATGACCACTCTTACGGCTGGCAAGAAAGCACCCGACTTCAGTTTGCCGAACATGGCAGGACAGGATTTTTCGCTTCGGGATGCGCTCGCCAGCGGTCCAGTCGTAGCCGCGTTTTTCAAAGTCTCATGCCCCGTGTGCCAGTATGCTTTTCCTTTTCTCGATCGGATATACAAGAATTATGGCGGAAGAAGCGTTACTCTCGTTGGCATTTCTCAGAACGATAAGAAAGACACGGCTGCTTTCATAAAACAATTCGGTGTTACATTTCCGGTGTTGATGGACGTAGCTAAAACGTTTCCTGTTTCCAACGCCTACGGCCTGACGAATGTTCCAAGCGTTTTTTGGATCACACAGGATGGGGAGATACAGATCTCCAGCATTGGATGGAACCGGCAGGAAATCGAAGAGATCGCGCGTAAAGCACGTGAGGTGACGGGCGAGAGTTCGAAACTTCTATTTCGTCCCGACGAAAAGGTTGCGGATTTTCGGGCTGGTTGAGGGTCAAGAAATTAGCCCGCGGTCGCGGGCTCAAACTTCTTACCAGATAATTTCCTCTCTAGGTGCTTTCGGAGAAATAGTGCTGAAGACATTCGTCGCAGTCATGATGATGGGACTGGCACTGCCAGTCTTAACTTCATGCGCCCCCCAAAAGGAAATCAGCCAGGACGAACTTCTCCGCAATACTCAAGAACTATTCAATTCGGTTACAGCCGGGGATCAAGCACCCTGGAAAAAATATTTTGCCGACGACTGCCTTTACTTCGACGAAAAAGGCAGGAAGATGGACAAGACGGCGCTCGTCGCCGACGTTACTCCGCTGCCGCCGGGATTCTCCGGTGGCATTACGGTAGTCCGGCCTAAAAGTCACATTGAAGGTGACGTCGCAATCTTCAGCTATGACCTTGACGAAACGGAAACTATTTTCGGCCAAAAAATGAGTGCGCGTTATCACGCCACCGATACCTGGATGCGCCGCAATGGGAAGTGGCAAATCATTGCGGGTCAGATATTCCGCTATTATGAAGACCCAGCTCCCGGCAACGTCACGAATCGTGATTTTGCCAGTTTTGCCGGGACCTATCAGCTCGCGCCAGACAATACGTTGACGATATCAACGAATGGCAATCAGCTGGTCCGGAAGCGCGGCGACCATCCAGAAGAGATCCTCATCCCGGAAGCGACAGACGTCTTCTTTCGCAAAGGAGTGGAAGGTCGCCTCCTATTTCGACATGCGCGCAATGGAAAAATTGATGCCTTAATTGATCGAAGGAACAATGAAGATGTGATTTGGACCAAGATCAAATAACGGAGGAGTGCGCGGACAAACAACTTCGCCTCAATTCCACTCTTAACTTCCCGTACAATAAAAAGTTCTCATCCACTTTTGGCAGGGAGTCCCACAACAATAATGCGCAAATTCTTTTTCCTACTTATTACTCTCATCATTCTCCCAGCTCTCGTCGCGGCAGCACAGAATCCACATCAGCATCAACGCAGAAATGATTTCAGCTCCGCGCGGCTTCCCGGGCCTGCCATTGCTGCCATGCAGAAGATGAATCCAGAAAACATCCGGGCGCATGTCCGCTTCTTGTCCCACGATCTTCTCGAAGGCAGAGGCACCGGGCAACGCGGCGGCGACATCGCGGCCCAATACATTGGCACGCAATTTGCGCTTTATGGATTAAAGCCTGCCGGCGACAACGGCACCTACATGCAGAAGGTTCCGATGGTCGGCATAACCCCGGCGCCCGAGACGACGTTTTCGCTGGTTCCTGCGAACGGCGATTCAGTCGAACTGAAGCCTCTCGATCAATACGTCGGCTACGATCAGACGCAGCAGCCGGAATCTGACATAGAGGCTCCGATCATTTTTGTTGGGTATGGCATTGAGGCGCCCGAATATCAATGGGACGATTACAAGGGCGTGGACGTTAAGGGGAAAGTACTGCTGATGCTGGTAAATGAGCCGACTTCTAACGACCCGAAGTTTTTCAAAGGCAAAGCGCTGACCTACTATGGCCGCTGGACTTACAAGTATGAAGAGGCTGCCCGCAAAGGCGCGGCGGGAGTGATTCTCATACATCGAACCGACATGGCGAGCTATCCGTGGGAAGTGGTGCGAAACTCGAACTCAGGTGAGAAGTCGTTCCTCAAGAGGGAAGGCACACCGCAGCTTCGCGTAGCTTCATGGGTACAACTTGAAGTCGCAAAGAAGCTAGTCTCCATGGATGGCATGGATCTGGACCACATGATTTCGGACGCCCAGTCGCGGGATTTTCATCCCGTTCCTTTGCATGTAAATCTGAAAGCCCACATGGTGAGCAAGCTGCGCAATTTCGAATCGAATAACGTGATCGCGATGCTTCCGGGCGCAGATCCGAAGCTCAAAAGCGAAGCTGTGATCTACACCGCGCATTACGACCACCTCGGAATTCGTCCTGACATGCCGGGCGACAACATCTACAACGGCGCAAATGACAATGCGACCGGTTGCGGCATCCTGCTGGAATTGGCGCGAGTCTTTTCGGAGTCGGCGGAGAAGCCGCGACGGTCAGTGCTCTTCGCGTCAGTCACGGCAGAAGAGCAGGGTTTGCTGGGTTCAGAATATTTGGGAAAACATCCGCCGATTCCAGCAGGAAAAATAACTCTTGACCTGAATTTCGACGACATTCCGCCGCTGGGTTCGCCGGAGGAAGTAGAAGTCTCCGGCTCCGAGCGCACAAATTTCTATCCCACTGTCGAAGCCACGGCAAAAGAATTCCGATTGGCGATTCGTCCTGATGCTCATCCCGACGCCGGACACTATTATCGGTCAGATCATTTCAGCCTGGCACGGGTCGGCATTCCCGCGTTCTCCATCAATGAAGGAATGAAGTATAAAGGCCACGACACTGCGTGGGGGATACAGCAAGCCGATGAGTACACCGCGAAACACTACCATCAACCCAGTGACGAATATCACCCCGACATGGACTTTACCGGAGACGCGGCAATGGCGCGATTCGGCTTTGCCTCGGGTTGGGAAGCCGCGTCCAGCCGAATCTCATCGGATGGCAAAAAGGGGACGAGTTCGAACCGGCAAGGATGAAAACCTCAGGTCAATAATCCCTATTGTCATCCTGAGCGCCTGTCCGTCTTTGCTTGCGAAGAGGAACCAAGTCGAAGTACCCCTACATTTATAAAAATCGCTACCGGGCCGCCGGCAAAAGGACGGCAACGCACAGCATGATTCGGCTGTGAAGACTTAACTCTCCATAACCTTCAGATTCGGGCTCACAATCAGCTTCTGGTCCGGCAAAACTTCCGCACTTTCATCCGCAGCACCCCGGTAGCAATTTCTTCCAGCACCAGGCCCGCCGGAGTCACCTGAATTACGCCCATCTCGGTCACGATCATGTTCACAACTTTCATTCCGGTCAGCGGCAGCGTGCATTTCTTTAAAATCTTCGGCTGAAGGTCTCTCGTTGTGGCTCCATTGCCACGATCACGCGGCGCGCACCGGCAACCAGATCCATTGCCCCGCCCATGCCTTTCACCATTTTGCCCGGGATCATCCAGTTCGCCAGATTGCCCTCCTCATCCACTTCCATCGCACCGAGGACGCTCAAATCAATGTGGCCGCCGCGGATCATGGCAAACGAATCCGCGCTGGAAAAATAAGCGGTCCCGGCCATTTCGGTAATCGTTTCTTTCCCGGCATTGATGAGATCGCAGTCCTCATGACCTTGAACCGGATAAGGCCCAATGCCAAGCATGCCATTTTCGCTTTGCAGAATAACGTCTATTCCGGGTGGGACGTGGTTCGCAACCAGCGTAGGCATTCCGATGCCGAGGTTGACGTAGAATCCGTCACGCAACTCGCGCGCGATTCGTTTGACGATGCGCTCGCGCTTTTCGATATCTTTGGCGGGTTTGGACATGGTTAGAGGTCGTTGGTCATTGGTCGTTGGTCGTTCGCAGATTCAAGAGCAAGGATAATGCCGCACTGGGTTGGCCAACGATCAACGACGTGCGACCAACGACCTATTTCCCAAACGACGAACGCCCTACTACGCATTCCTCACCGTTCTTCTTTCGATTCTCTGCTCATACATTTCGCCCTGGAAAATTCGCTTCACGTAAATACTCGGCGTATGGATCAAGTCGGGATCGAACTCTCCAACTTCGACCAGATTCTCGACTTCGGCAATAGTGACTTTCGCGGCGGTCGCCATCATGGGATTGAAATTTCGTGCTGTCTTTCGATATACCAGGTTGCCCCACTTGTCGCCTTTCCAGGCTTTAACAAACGCAAAGTCCGCCTTGAAGCGGTTCCATGACATATGGCCGGCCGTCGAACTCGCGAATTTCTTTTTTTTCGGCGACGACGGTACCGACTCCGGTCGGCGTGAAAAACGCTGGGATGCCTGCGCCTCCCGCACGAATGCGCTCGGAAAAAGTTCCTTGCGGAACGAGAGTGAGATCAATCCGTCCATTGAGGACCATTTCTTCCAGAAGCTTGTTCTCTCCGACATACGATCCAAAGTGCTTGCGAATTTGTCCTGCGACCAACAGCAGGCCCATGCCAAAGCCGTCCACACCGACGTTGTTGCTGATTGTCGTGAGATTCTTCACGCCCTTGCGCACTAGCGCCCGGATAAGATTTTCCGGAATGCCGCACAATCCGAAACCGCCAATCATAAGCGTCGCGCCATCGAAAATGTCGGAGATGGCTTCATCCGCGTTGGCTACGACTTTACGCATGCGGAAATTCTAGAACAATTTCACCACGGAGGCACGGAGTCACAGAGAAAAACGTTGAATGATGACTTTTGTATTTTGGTTTACGCGAATTATCGTTTGGACATTGGCCACAGGATACGCTTCAAGATTTTGTTTTCTCCGTGGCTCCGCGTCTCCGTGGTGAGTTTGCAGGCGAAGCTTTTCTCAAATGATGCGCCCGTTCAAACTCCATCGCTAACTCGCGAGTGTCTAAGTTTTCCCGGATGTGCGCAAGCCGCTGCTCCAGCTTCAAGAGGGCATCGCGAATACTCTTCTTATTGGTCAGCGCAATGTCGCGCCACATCGAGTAGGGACTCGCTGAAATCCGCGTCATTTCCCGCAATGCGCGTCCGCCAGCTTCCAGCAGAGGAGCATCTTCGCCGTATTCTTCCACCAACGTGGCCGCGAGCGCCGTAGAAATCATTTGCGGCAAATGGCTGATCCAGGCGCAAAGTTGATCATGTTCTTCGGCGTCCATGCTGACAAGACGCGACCCAATCTTTTCCAGCCATCCAAGAAATTCCCCGCTCAACCCATCGTAAACATTTTGCCCGGCAACCGGCGTAAGAAACCATGCTGCATCACGAAACAAATCGGGATCGGCGAATTCTACTCCGGTTTGTTCCTTTCCAGCCATGGGATGCCCAGCGAGAAAGCGCCGCCCGAGATTTTTGCCGAAAACTCCGCGCGCGCTGGCAAGCACTTCCGATTTCGTACTGCCCACATCGGTCAGCAATGTCTTCGCGGGCAACGCCGGACCCAATTCTTTGATCAGATCAATGATTGAACCAACGGGTGTGGCGAGAACGATAATTTGGCTTCCACGAACTGCGTCCGACGCATTGGTTCTTCCCTCGTCAATCGCGCCCTTCTTTCGGGCACGCTCAAGTACTGGTGCACGGTCGCAGCCGATAATACGTCCCATGTAGCCAGATTTTTTTAGCGCGAGGCCAAGAGAGCCACCGATCAGTCCAGTTCCGACGATGCTGATCTGACGAAGGGGCATGCGGGATTTATTACCACTGAGGCGCTGAGCCACCGAGAAAAAAACTAAATACTCCTAAAATCGAGTGCGCGTTAAAGACTTTCTCTGCGTCTCAGTGCCTCCGTGGTGAAAAAGACTTTACGCGATGGTTCGGCCAACCGCTGGCGCGATCATTCTGAGTTCATCCATCAACTTCGAAAACTGCTCCGGATAAAGAGACTGCGCACCGTCCGAAAAAGCTTTATCCGGATCGTGGTGCACTTCCATTAACAAAACGTCAGCCCCCGCCGCAACCGACGCCCGCGCCATGGGCGGGACCTTATCGCGCAATCCCGTGCCATGAGAGGGATCAGACGCCATCGGCAGATGCGAAAGCTTGTGAACAACCGGGATGGCGCTGATGTCGAGTGTGTTACGGGTGTAAGTTTCAAATGTCCGGATACCACGTTCGCAGAGAATCACTTCGTAATTTCCGCCTGACATAATGTATTCGGCGGACAACAAAAGTTCCTCGATCGTCGCCGCAATCCCGCGCTTCAGCAGCACGGGCTTCTTTTCTTTTCCCAGTTCGCGCAGAAGGTTGAAATTCTGCATATTGCGCGCGCCTACCTGGAAAATATCTACATATGGCAGCATCAAGCTGATTTGCGAAATCTCCATCACTTCGCTGATCACCAGCAGCTTGAAACGGTCGCCTGCCTCTCGCAGCAACTTGAGCCCTTCCAGTCCCATTCCCTGAAACGAGTACGGTGAACTGCGCGGTTTGAATGCTCCCCCGCGAAGCGCGCGTGCGCCAGCCTTGGCGATTAATTCCGAGATGGTAAAAAGTTGTTCTCGAGATTCGACGGAACAGGGGCCGGCCATCACGACAACTTCGTTGCTGCCAACCTTAAGACCGTTAGCAAATTCGATAACCGTGCCTTCAGGACGAAAGCTGCGCCCCGCGAGCTTGTAGGGAGCGCTAATACGGTGAACGTGCTCGACGCCCGACAATACTTCGAGATTGCGAGTGTCGAAATCAATCCGAGCGCCAACCGCCGCTAGAACCGACTGCCGTTCGCCGGTGGTGCGGTGTACCGAGAATCCCATGCGGACGAGATGCTCTATGACATGCTGGATCTGTTCTTCGCTTGCCGTTTCTTGCATTGCAACGATCATAAGTAGTTAAAATCGCTTCTGGCTGCTTCCTTCTAGCTCAACCGGTTAGTTCAACCCGCTGGACGAATAAATGAAAATTTGCACCAATCTAGCTTAGTCATTTACATCATTATCTAATTCCGTTTCGCCGAGTCCGGATGTGGTCTTGGGTTCGTCCGGCGCAATTTCCTCGCGTTGTATCTGGCGCATCACGTCCATAATCCGTTCATAAATCCGGAGAAGATCGCGATTGGGCAGCGGACCGTTATTTACTTTTGTCGCGTTATTAAAAACCGTACGCTCCCGGTCAGGCTCGTAGATGGGCATTCCAATCTTGCTCTTAAGTTTGCCAATCTCGTGCGCAGCGTGTGCTCGCTCACTCAACAGCTCTACAAGCCTGCGATCAATCTCGTCAATCTTCGTGCGCCAGTCTGAAATGTCCATGGGAATTCGGTCGTTGGTCGTTCGTCTTTGGTCGTTGGACTTTTGCCTTCCCTACAAGCCAAAGGCAGAAGCGTTTTGCCAACGACTAACGGCCAACGACCAACGATCTTACAAATTGTGCCACAGACTCTGCTTCTTTGCCCGGATTACGCTCGACGGTTTCCACAATCGCACTGCCGACTACTGCGGCATCAGCAAATTTGCCGACACTGGCAAACTGCTCGGCGGTTGAAATTCCGAAGCCAACCGCGATTGGCAGCTTGGTATACCGGCGTATCCGTTTGACCAGCTTTTGTGCCTCGGCAGGTAATTGCTTCTGCGCGCCGGTCACTCCAGTCCGCGAGACTGCGTATACGAATCCCGTGGATGCCTTCGCAATCTGCTTCAAGCGGCTGTCTGTGCTGGTAGGAGCGGCTAAGAATACCGTCGCCAGATTTCGCTTCCGCATTTCGGAAAGATAGCCTTCGGCTTCTTCCATCGGAAGATCAGTGACGAGGGCGCCATCAACCCCGGCTTGCGCCGCCGCCGTGCTGAACTTGGCGACCCCCATGCGGATGATGGGATTCAAATAAGAGAAAACAATCAATCCCGCCTGTGACTTCTTGCGTATGTCCTGAGCCAGTTTCAGAACATGTTCGAGGCTTGTTCCATTTTTCAGCGCTCGCTCGCTGGCACGTTGGATTACCGGACCGTCGGCTACAGGATCACTAAAGGGAACGCCGAGTTCGATGATGTCCGCACCAGCGTTGATTGCCGCGAGCACGATGTCGAGAGTTGTCGCGAGGTCGGGGTCGCCGCAGGTGACGTAGGCGACTAGGGAAGGATAGTGGGCGAAGTGTAAAGGCATGCCTAGATTCTAGATGGCAGAGACGATCGCGCTGCAAAGCTCTTTGATAACCGGTTCATTCGATCTTTCCTTGCTTGCCGGGCTTGCTCATAGGATAATCGACTCAAAGGTGAGTCATGGCTCCGGGCGCGGTCAAAGACATCGAACGTGCGATTGAAACTCTCACTGCGGGAGAGATCGCGGAACTGTACGCCTGGCTGGATGAGCACTACCCTCACCCGATCGATGCTCGGCTCTCTTCCGACCTTTCCGCCGGGCGACTCGACGCGGTGATTGATCGCGCACTGGAAGATGAAGAGAACGGCCGTGTCCGGCCGCTCTAGTCCAGATGCAGCACTCCGCCTCAACCGATTTCTGGACACAATACCATGCTCTTCCACACGACATACGGATCCGAGCTGACAAGCAGTTCGGATTGCTCCAGGAAAATCCGCACCATCCTTCATTACAATTCAAGAAAGCGGGAGAACGGCGCGGAGAGGATATCTGGTCAGCCCGCGTTACGCTGAATTATAGAGCTCTTGCCGTCAAACGGAATGATGGATATTTGTGGTTTTGGATCGGCGATCACAAAGCCTACGATCAGCTCATCAATCGTTGACGATCACTGAGAGGGATTCTCCATGGCCCGCATTGCGACTGCCTTCTCGAAATTTTTAGGATTGTGCCTGGTCTTTCTACTCGTTGAGATCGCAGCGCAACACGGCACGGCCTTCGCTCAGGATCAGCCCCAACGATTTTGGCTGGCAGGCCGTTATGACCGCAATCGTGTCATCGTGTACTTTGACGCGGTAAAGTTCAACGGAACCCTACCCGCTACCGGAATGAAGCTTGCTCCAGTGGCCACTCTGTTCTTCGACCCGGTAGCGGTGTCAGCTAGTTTCATTGCTTCTTTTCAAAAAGGGGCTGCCTCGGAGCGGTTTAGACTTGGCGGCCACTATGACCTGATTCTGGAAGAGAATCATATCGCTACCGTTGTCTTGACCACATTCGTAGGCTGCGAGACCGATGAGCCGGTTGGAAATGATTCGTACGTCGGCGCACTGGCTACGTTGGACGATAAAGATATACCTTACTTCCGCAAAGATTACTACGTCTTGCGGAGGCATACGGAGAAAGAATCCGACGTTGGATCAATTCCAAGAATTCCGGCAATGTGGACTCAATTGGAAAATGAACCAGTGGAGTTCGGTGTGCAATCTCGGGCCGTTGCGCTGCTCACCGAGCAAATGAACAAATTTGCGACAGATATACAACGACGACGCGCGGAGAAAACCTCGCCTGTTTTCCAGGTGCAGGCTTTCCGCACGGCCGATGGCGCCCTGCGGTACTACGCGCGAGCTGAATGGAAGCCAGAGAAAGACCTGGACAAGACCAGCTATGCCCTTGGAGCGTGGATTTCGCCGTCACCCGAGTTACACATCCTCGCGATAGAAAAGCGCGCCTCCGGCTACGAGCCGTTCGACTATGTGCTGCCTAACCTGATCAATGTGGTTGATCTCGGCAATGGCAAAACCGGAATGATTATTTCAAAAGGCGGCGACGATTCTATCGAGCTAGATCTCGTGGAATATCAAGACGGCGCGGATTTAAGGCACATGCGGATGCTGCAATCGATTGGGACAGGCGAGTGATTCAGGTACAGCCGAAACAAGCTAACCCAGATTGAGGTTCTCACGCAAAATCCCAATGTCCTTGTCACCGCGGCCTGAGATGTTCACGATCACCACGTCGGACTTCTTCATCTTCGGCGCCCGCTTGATGACCTCCGCTACAGCGTGGGCGGATTCTAGGGCCGGGATAATTCCTTCCGCGCGTGCCAGCTGCGTACACGCCTCAAGGGCCTCTGAATCCGAAGCCGGGACGTACTCCGCGCGTCCGGTATCCTTCAACCACGCGTGCTCTGGACCGATGGAAGGATAATCCAGCCCGGCAGAAACCGAATGTGTAGCGGCGATTTGCCCAGCTGCATCCTGCAAAACGTAGGAATAGGTTCCCTGGAGCACGCCGGGCGAGCCGCCGCGAAATCTGGCCGCGTGGTCGCCGAGAGCTTCACTGCGGCCCCCGGCCTCAACGCCAATGAATTTTACCTTCTTATCTTTGATGAACTCGTGAAAAATGCCGATGGCGTTCGATCCGCCGCCCACGCACGCGATGATCGCAGTCGGAAGTTTCCCTTCTGCTTTCAGAATTTGCGCGCGCGCTTCGCGGCCAATCACTTTATGAAAATCCCGCACCATCGTCGGATACGGATGAGCACCGAGAACGCTGCCGAGCAGGTAATGCGTGGTTCGGACGTGGCTGACCCAATCGCGCATGGCCTCGTTGATGGCGTCTTTTAGAGTGCGTGAACCTGACTCCACGCTGCGGACTTCGGCGCCAAGCAGACGCATACGAAATACGTTCAGTTCCTGGCGGCGCATGTCCTCGCTGCCCATGTACACGACGCATTCGAATCCTAGCAGCGCACAGACGGTCGCGGTGGCAACCCCATGCTGTCCCGCGCCGGTTTCCGCAATGATGCGGCGTTTGCCCATACGCTCGGCGAGCAGTCCTTGTCCCAGGCAGTTATTGATTTTGTGCGCGCCAGTGTGCAGGAGGTCTTCCCGCTTAAGATAAATCTTGGCGCCACCGAATTTTTCCGTGAGGCGCCGCGCAAAAAACAGCGGCGTGGGACGTCCAGCATAAGTTCGCAGCAAGTCGGCCAGTCGCGCTTGAAATCTTCTGTCCCGCTTTACTTTTTCGTATTCGCGTTCCAGTTCTTCCAGCGCAGCCATCAGCGTCTCCGGCACGTAGCGGCCGCCATACGCGCCAAAGCGCCCGGGAACCGGCTTCGCTGAAACTTTCTTCGCGGTCGTTACCGTTGCAGTTGCCATATGCTATTTGCTCTTGTCCGCTTGCCGCACTGCCCTTATGAACGCCCGAACTTTTTCCGGATCTTTCTTCCCCGGACCGGCCTCAACTCCTGAGACCACGTCCACGCCCCAGGGATTTAGTATACGGATTGCCTCACCGACATTTGCGGGATTAAGGCCCCCGGCGACGACCAGATCAAAGCCTGATCTGCGTATGGTTTCCGCTACCGGCGCGCTTTCCAGCCAATCGAAGGGTATTCCAGTACCGCCAGGCTGTTGCGAAGTCCCCGAATCCAAAAAAATAGCGTTGAGCCACTTTTCGGACTCTTGATCCTTCGGGGAAATTGCGACGTGGAATTTGCCATAAGAATTGGCCGGGACAACCAAGTATTTCTTTATTCGCGCAGTGCTCGGCGATCCGAGCGTATCGTGGTCCCCCGATAGGTCGGGGTGCAATTGAATTGCGGTTAGACCGCATCGCTCGGCCGTGTCCTCCATGAACTCAAACGACTCGTTCACGAACACGCCAACTTTCTCAATCTCCTCTGGAAGCTTTGCCACAATCTCTCTCGCAACTTCCGGCGTAACATGTCGAGGACTGTTCTTATAAAACACAAACCCTAGCGCATCGGCGCCAGCTTCGACGGACATTAATGCGTCGTCAAGGTTCGTAGTTCCGCAGATTTTAATCCAAGTCATGAAACAGTCGTTGGTCGTTCGTCCTTGGTCGTTGGCAACACAACTCTTCAATGGAGAGACGGCGTACTCGCCGTCCGGCGAAGCTTCAGAGACTCGGTGCGACTTCTGACGCTTCCGCCAATAGATTACGCAGCGCATCGCCCGGCTTTTGTGCCTTCATCAACGACTCTCCGATCAGGAACGCCTTGAATCCAACAGAGCGCAACCTGGCGATATCAGCGCCCGTGCAAATGCCGCTCTCAGCAACGCTCAAAACATCTTTTGGAATTAGTGCCGCAAGGCGAAATGCCGTTTCCAAATCAACTTTGAATGTTTTCAAGTCGCGATTGTTCATCCCAATCAGATTGCAACCTGCATCGCTCGCGATTTGAAGTTCTTTTTCATCGTGAACTTCGCAAAGAACGTCCAAATCCAATTCGGCAGCCCGGCGCGCGAGTGCGGAGAGCTGTTTCGGACTCAGTGCCGCAACAATCAGCAAAATTGCGTCTGCCGAATTGGCCCGGGCTTCAAGTATTTGAAACTCGTCCACGATAAAGTCTTTGCGAAGGCAGGGCAGTCTTGTGCTCGCTGACGCTCGTCGCAGGTTCTCTAGCGACCCCTGAAAGAATTGTTCGTCGGTCAATACCGATAAAGCTGACGCGCCTGCAGCTTCCAATTCCGCAGCCAGTTTTTCCGGATCAAAATTCGCACGAATCAATCCACGCGAAGGCGACGCCTTTTTCAACTCAGCAATAATCGCGATTCCGTGTTTGTGTTTCCGCTCCAGTGCGTCCCGAAAGCCGCGCGGGACATGAGCTTGCGCCCGCTGCTCCAGTTCGTCTAAATCCGTGGAACGCCTGGCCGCAGCGACTCTGAGCTTTGTAGCAGCAACAATTTGGTTGAGGCTAACTGGCACTTTAATCTAGCGATTATATGGCAGCGACCGCTGCGCCGGCTTGCGAACCGGTCAACAGAAAAGCCGCAAGAGCTGCGGCTATTCGTCTTGTGCGGCTTAGTATTGTCTGGAAAAAAATTACGGATGCTGATCCTTGGCAATCCCGGATAGCTCCAGCATGATTTCTTTCAGGCGGCTCTCACGGTCCCCATTGGCGCGTATCGCCAGTCCGGCTGGCTTTTCCTGTTCTGAATATTTGTCGTTCATGCCACGAATGGCTGCTATTTCCTCTCGCAAGGCTTGGACACGGTTCAGTACGTCGGCGGTATACATGAATACAGTTTACCCCGGAATGGACGACCGTGGCGGGAATAACGGGCCGATGCCAGCACTCCACTGTTACGAAAGGGACAAGAGATTTGGGCCGCTATTTCGAGTCTCTTTTCAATTTTTCAATCTGCCGCAGATGATTTTCCGTGTGCGTGTCGAGTCTCTCCACGATCTCGCCGAGAAGCACATCGCGCTTGAGCTCGGGATGATAGGCAGTCTTGCTCAGATCTTCCAGCTTTGTACGCCGCAGGACACGAAGGTTGTGATGGCGGTTTATTCCGAAGAGCGCGATCATTTCCGCGGGAGGTGTATCCATGTAGCCCAGATTTCGCGCCCAGGCATTTTGATCCATGGGCGCAATGACAGGCTTCTCCTCCGCCAGTATTTGACGAATTCGGTGCCCAAACATGATCTCAACGTCGGCGAGATGCCCCAGAATTTCCAGAATGCACCATTTATCCGGCGCGGGCTTATAACGCAAATTCTCAGCAGAGAGACCTAGGACGGCCGACGCCAGCTGCTTCGGATTGTTTTCCGCCGCGTCCATATGTTTCTTGAATTCAGCCTCGGTCATCGAATCCTCACTCGACTTAATTCGCGGATAATACAACCTTGTAACTATTGTTGCTCATGTCGCTCTCCGGCACGCTTCCGTCGTTCACGACTACTTCCCGCGGAATGGTCACAGTCTCGATTCGGATGGATGCTTTCGATTTAGCGTGCACTTCCAACCGTTTGCCAATCTCTTCGGTGTCCGTTCGCAGGGTTACAGGAACCTCTGCTCCCGCGCCTCCGAGATTCTCGACCGTCACGGTGACAAGATAACCTCCGTTGACCAATTTGCGCGGATAAACGGAGTCCACACGAAAATCCGGCAAACCATGATCGCGATAAACCCAGTCGTCGAAGAACCATTCCAGGTCACGATTGGCGTGGGCCTCGATTAGGCGAGGCATATACGAAGCTTCTTTGTCCTGGTCTGGAATGTAGTGGGCCAGTGCTTGCTTCAACGCTTTCTCGCCAATCATGTCCCGAATCATCCACCAGACATACATCGCTTTGCTGCGATAAAACTCTTCGTTGTTCGTGTTAATGAGCGATTCGGACGCCGCCGCACCCGCGTCATTTCCTCCCATTGCGGTCTTTTCGGCGGAAGCAATCGCGGCACGGTGCGAATTCATGAAATCCAGTGCCGCTTGCCGGCCAGATTTGCTTTCAATATCGGCGGCCTGCGCGAAATGCGCCAGTCCTTCATATATCCATGGTCGTGACGAAGGAAAGGCCGCGTGGGTGAGCTGATGAACCGCAGCTAATTCATATTTCGTCGAATCCTTGTTTGCGAGTGGCGCGAACAAAACATCCCCACTTTCGAACGGCGATGCTTGGGCGTCAGGGAGTTCGGCAAACCTGGTCTTCTCACGCACGGGCCCGAACCACCCGCTAACCAAGGGGAGGGACAGTTGAGCCGCTAATGCGAAATTCTCGGCGGCAGGTTTATGATCTGGCAAATAGTAAACAGTAATGTCTGGCCGTTCCAGCGTTCCATAGTTCCCTATCGCGAAGGAAGGAACGGCAATCCCAATCGGTGAAAACGTACAGTCGGCTGAAGCCAACTGCGCTCTTCCCATTTCCTGATAAATTTGGTTTGTTTCCGCTCCGCTGCACAATATTGTTGGAGCCTCGTCAGAACCGCTTCGCTGGTAGTGAAGCTTAATCTTCAAGTTTGAATTAGATTCCCTGCTCTTCCATTGTCCGATGGTTTCGGCCACGCTATTGCTGTCCGATAAATCCGCAGATTCCATCGAAACCGGATACCACGTCACGTACCCAGCGCCCCGCAACACGGTGAAGGATTCACCGATTTCATCCCAATCACTGTGCTTGGCCAACTCTTTCGGGACACCAATTCGTTCCAGGCGCGTCGTGTCCAAAAGAACAGTTCCCTCGTACCCGACATCCATTGTGATTTCGCCTTTGGGAGAAATCGTCTGCGGCAAGGTAACGATGGCTTCAGACAGCGAGCCAGTATGATCAATATCTGATCTGTAGGGCTGTGAGATGAATTCAACAGGCTTGCCCGCGATCTCGATTGATCTCCATCCCAGGCTGGATGAAATCTGTAGGGTCAAATTTTTCTGTGGCGAGGCGGAATCATTTCGCTCGGTAATTGTTCCCCGAACCTCCAACCGCTGCTGATCAGGTTCGATACGAATATCCAGGTTGTAATTCGTGAACGTGAAAGCTTCCCGGTCGAGTGAAAACGCGGACAGGCTTGACGCGAAGAACGCAAGGGCCAACCACAGCCATTTCATTTCGATTTCGCAGACTCCGCTCTGATTCTCCGCTGGCGCACAATTTCATACAGCATCACTCCGGCTGCGACGGAAACGTTCAATGAAGAGACTTTCCCCAACATCGGAATGGAGACGAGAAAATCGCACTTCCTCGCTACCAGCTGATGAATTCCTTTGCCCTCAGAACCTAGAACGATAGCGCAATCCATGTTGTAGTCCAGAGCGTCGTAGCTCTGCGGGCCACGCTCGTCCAGGCCAACGGTCCAAATATTCTTCGCCTTCAATTCTTCGAGAGTGCGCGCGATGTTTGTAACTTTCGCTATTGGGAGGTGCTCGCTGGCTCCTGCTGATGCCTTCGCCACGATCGCAGTCACGCTGGCGGCGCGTCGCTCCGGAATAATGACCGCGTCTGCTCCGGCGGCATCAGCAGTACGGATGGCGGCTCCGAGATTATGCGGATCTTCGACGCCATCGAGCACGACCAGCAGAGAATATTGGCCGCGTTTCACGTCCACCACGTCGTCGAGATCGTTATATTGTTTCGCCGACGTGACCGCGACTACGCCCTGGTGCGCATTGTTCCCGGCCATCTGCTCGAGTTCAGCGCGGGAAACAAATCGCACCGCGACGCCCTGCCTTCGGCATTCATCCACCACACGCTGGAGTCGCAAGTCGTGCCGTTCTTTAGCGACTCCCACCCAGCTGAATGCACGTCCGCGAGCCTTCAGCGCCTCTGCGACAGCATTGATTCCATAGATGTAATTCATGAGTGTTCAGTTTAGCGTGTGTCGCGTTGTTGTAAACGCATTCCGACCCTCGAGCTGTCAGCTTTCAGCCCTCAGCTTTCAGCAAAGTCGCGACAGCCGAGAGCAAAATGCCATGCTCAAAAGAGCTATACTTGGCTTTACCGTTGGCCTAACCATCATGGAATTGGGAGTCTTAAGTTAGGCTCAACGACCCTGACGCACGATCAAAGACTGGTTCGTACTCATGCCCTTATCCGCGGTAATCGTTGACGATGAGCAGCTTGCGCGCGACGAACTCGCCTATCTCCTGAAAAACATCGGAGAAGTTGACGTCGTCGCCCAGGGCGAAAATGGTCTCGACGCGATTAATTTGATCCGCGAGCACAATCCCGACCTGGTTTTTCTCGACGTACAAATGCCCGGCCTCGATGGGTTTGGAGTCATCAAGAAATTGTTGGACAAGAAAGTTGCCCTCCCCAAGATTGTCTTTGCCACCGCTTTTGATCAATATGCGGTGAAGGCCTTCGAGGTCAACGCCGTTGATTATCTGCTAAAGCCGTTCGATAAGAAGCGGGTAGCACAGTCCGTACAGAAGGCTCGAGCGAAGCTCGAATCGAATGCAACGTCTTCGGACAAACTGGAAACTCTCGTCCGAATGCTCGAAGCGCAAAAACCTCAAAGCTCAAAGCTGCTGCTGAAAACTGCCGGACGCCTTTTTCTGGTCAGCCAAAAAGACATCTGTTTTGCTTCGATTGAAGATGGAGTCATCAGTGTCGCTACGACCGGCCCTAATGGAATGGAAGGGCAATCCAACTGCCGCACTTTGGAAGAGCTGCTGGGCAGCCTTGATCCTAATTCCTTCTGGCGCGCTCACCGGTCGTATTTGGTAAATATCAATCGAATCAAAGAAGTCGTCCCCTGGTTCAAGAGCTCCTATCAGCTGCGCATGGACGACAAGAAACAAACCGAAATTCCAGTCAGCCGTGCCCAAACCAAGCGTCTCCGCGAACTATTCGGGCTGTGACTTTCGTTTCTTCTGCCATGCAACCACCGCGCCCTATGAATGCATCGCATGCGGTATATTTCCAGGTAGTTTCAACGTGTTTGCTTGATCTCGGCTGAATCAATTTCGCAACGCACGACATTCGCTAGGGTGTTGGCGTTGTTATGTCTGTTTCTAGTTACCCTTAGCGGCTTCGCTTACGCGATTCACGTCCACCCGGAGAACTCCAAGATACCGAGCCATGAATGTTCCATCTGCTCGGTGGCGCATTCTGGAGTGATCTCCAGCGCGGTTTATCGTCCCATCCCAGTATTTTCACGGACGGCTTTAACGTTATCGCTCGATCCAATTCTTCGCAGCTCAAGCTTTGTTTCGTCCCTCCGAATCCGTCCTCCACCGTCGGTCTAGTTCGCTCCGCAGTTTTCAAATTCAACTTTAGCGACCGAACCCCGAATTCCTTTGGAGGAATTATGCATTCTTCTCACAAGAAGTCGCTTCATGCGGCTTTTGCGGTGCTTTTCTGTTTAACAGCCGGTCTCTATGCCAACGCGCAGTCTAACTCTGGATCCATAGCTGGCATCGTCCTGGATTCTTCTGGCGCCGTCGTTCCAAATGCGACTGTCGAAATTCATAACCCAGTGAGCCACTATGAGAGGTCAACTATTACAGACAATGCCGGCCGGTTCGCTTTCACGAACGTCCCATTTAATCCTTATCATTTAATCGTCGTGGGCACCGGTTTCGCTTCTTATGCGCAAGATGTTGAAGTGCGGTCCGCGGTAGTTTCGGACGTTAAGATCAATCTTCAGGTGGCCGGATCTTCAGAAACCGTGACAGTCGAGGCCGCCGGGGGAGATCTGATTGAAAACGATTCCACTGCCCACACTGATGTTGATCGCGGATTGTTCGACAAGATTCCGTTGGAGAGTTCGTCATCCTCACTGAGTTCGCTGGTTACTCTTGCCTCACCCGGTGTGGCCGCAGACTCGAACGGCCTGTTCCACGGAATGGGCGACCATGCTTCTAACTCATTCTCCATTGACGGACAACCGATCACGGATCAGCAAAGCAAAGTCTTCTCGAACCAGGTTCCCGTGGATTCGATTGAATCCCTGGAGGTCATCCAAGGCGCGCCGCCAGCTGAATATGGAGGCAAGACCAGCCTTGTAATTGTCGCCACCACGCGTTCCGGCCAGGGCGTGACGACACCCCACGGTGAGGTTACTGCCTCTTACGGCTCATTTGGATCGTCCAATGTCGGCTTCAACCTCGCTTATGGCGGCAAAAACTGGGGAAACTTCATCTCCGCTAATGGCCTGAATAGCGGCCGATTCCTTGACCCACCGGAATTCGCGGTGATGCACGACAAGGGCAATGAAGAGAATCTGTTCGACCGTGTGGACTACCAGGTTTCCGGCGGAGATTCCCTTCACTTGAATTTCGGCTATTCGCGTTCCTGGTTTCAGAGCCCTAACTCGTACGATCAGGAGTTTCATTTCGGCCTGACCAATCCTTTGACCGGCAGTCCATTGGGGCCGACAGATCAGCGGCAGAAGATCGGGACCTTCAACATCGCACCCACTTGGACGCACGTGATCAATAACTCTGCGGTCCTGACGGTTGGTGGCTACGTGCGGCGCGACAATTTTAACTACTATCCCAGCGCCGATCCTTTCGCAGACTTAGCCCCGGATCTTCAGAGTGAAAGCGTAAGCCAATCACGAAGTCTGACTAACGCCGGCCTTCGGGCAGACGTGACTTACGTGAAAGGAATTCACAATGTGAAGGCGGGAATTACATATCAACAGACTTTCCTAAACGAAAATGAACAAATCGGAATCGTTGATCCCACATTCTATCCGGCAGCAGCCGCGTTTTATAACTGCCTGGACGGTTTCGGAAACCCAACCCCGGGCACGCCCTGCGCAGCCCTGAAGCCATTTGACCTGACTCAAGGAGGAGTGCCATTTCCATTTCACGGGCATACCGACGTGAAGGAGACAGCTCTGTACGTCCAGGATTCCATTAGTAAAGGCAATTGGTCTTTGAACCTGGGGATTCGCGGCGATTTATATAACGGGCTTTCCGTAGGCCGCCAGGCCGAGCCACGCCTCGGGATTGCTTACAACCTTAAACCGAGCAGCACCGTTCTTCGGATCTCCTACGCCCGTACGATGGAATCACCTTTCAACGAGAATCTGGTGATTGCCAGCAGTGGCTGCAACGTACCTTTTCTTGCAGCTTTGGTGCCGCCTTTCGGCGTTCCCTGTAACTCCGGTCCGATTACCCCCGGCTACCGGAATGAGTTCCATGCCGGACTGCAGCAGGCCTTCGGGCGATACGTAGTTGTGGATGGCGAGTACGTCTGGAAGTACACTCATAACGGTTACGATTTCGGTATCGTGGGGAGCACCCCTATCACCTTCCCGATCGAATGGCAGAATTCCAAAATCCCGGGATATACCTTTCGCGTAAGTATCCCTAATTATCGGGGATTTTCCGGACAAGTAGTCATGTCAAGCGTCGCCGCCCGGTTCTTTCTGCCGCAAGTGGCGGGGTTACCAATCATTCCGCCTGCAACCGGCGTTTTCCGCATAGACCATGATGAAAAGTTTAACGAGACCACCCATTTTCAGTATCAGCCGTGGAAAACCGGACCGTGGCTAGGCTTCAATTGGAGATATGACAGCGGACTGGTAGCCGGAGCGACGCCTTGCTATAACACTCTGACCGCAACTTGCGCGGGGGCGTCAACCACGCTGGGTGGCCAGCCAGCAATAAACCTGATCAACACCATTACGGGAGCGCCTTTAACCCCTGACCAGGAATTCCAAGCTGGTTTCACCTGCGATGGCGTGCGCGCAACCATCACTCAGGGTCTGCCCAGCCCCTGTCCAGCCTCGCAATTCGGATCAATCTCTTATTAGCATTCCCGCGCCCGGGACGGAAAATGATGACCACAATCCGCAGCGCATCAGGCCGCGAAACCTTTTTGACATTTCCGTTGGCGACGATGACCTCTTCCAGGGCGAGCGGTATAAGTGGAGTCTCCGTCTCACGGCTATTAATGTGACGAACAACTATGCGCTGTATAACTTCCTGTCAACATTCAGCGGCACGCATTATGTGACACCGCGGGCAGTGACCGCCGAGGTCGGATTCCACTTTTAGCCTAATTAAGAACGGTGATTAATTTTCAAAACATCTAACGAGGGTACGACGACGGCCGGGGAGGATTCCGGCCGCCTCCAACCCACCCATCTTAAGCCGACATGGCTTCCAGAGCGGTGCGGTTTCGTATTACCAATGTGGAGCCTTCAAGGCGGATGAGTTCCCGTTTCTTGAGATCGCTGAGCAATCGGGTGACGGTTTCTCGCGACGCTCCAATCATCTGTGCCATCTCTTCGTGCGTCACTCCGTTGCGGATGCGGATCTCGCTGCTCAACGTATGCTTCTCACGGCTCGGGGTCCAGGACAGAATCAGCCTTGCAAGTTTTCCGGCGGAGGAGCGAGCCAGCACCAGCTCATGAATGTCCCGGTATGCGGTTTGGAAATCCGCGCTCAAGGTCTGCGCCGAGCGTAGTCCCAGCTCGCCGTGCTTTTCCATTAGCCTCAGAAGCGCTTCCCGCTCAATGAAATTGACCTGGCACGGCGTGGCTGTCTCGGCGGTAACTTCAAAGCACGTCCCGGAAATAACCGCGCTCAAGCCCAAAACCTCGCCTGCCTCAGCCATCTTTACGATTAACACTTTGCCGTCGCGGGAGGTCGTCGAGAGTTTCACCTTCCCAGAGCAGAGAACGAAAGCACCCCTCGGCATCTGCCCCTCGACGAAAAGGATGGCGTTGCCAGGGTAGGTGCTGAGATGACTTGCCGTGCTAAATGGCTGTAATACCCCGGAGGAAAGGGAGCAGAACCAATGGCCTTTGCGCAGCTTGCAGGAAACACAGTTCTCGCTCATCTCCAACCCATACGGAGTGTTCATTGTCACCGCCTTTGAACGGTCTTGACCGTCCTTTTCAAGTGCATACTCTGTTGCGATTCGATAGAGACCACTTCGGGTGCGACGCAGGTCCCGGACAAGCAGCCGGGCATGCTCCGTTTTTGCCAATAAGGCAGCGGCAACTCCTCTGACGCCTCGATCCCACGATCTCAATGCCGCGATCAATTCCCATCCAGCGCTGCTGTCAGAATGTTTGTGCCATTGCAGCCCACAATAAAACATATAAAGCGGGTCCAGTCGGGCATGAGCTGTGCTTGCGCTGCTGAGCTTTGCTCGCTTTCCCCCGACGAAAGTTTGCACGAGCCGGGTCGTTAGGGGTGGTGCAGGAACCGGAATCCTAGCAGCGTTGTTAAGCCAATGGTTGCCGACTGACATGCCTCTCCACCCTCATCCTGTGGAAGACACTGGCAATCCAGCGTCCAAATGCGGGAGAAGCTGCAATCATAAGAATTAGAGGGTTTTAATCTAAAAGCGCCGTCTTGCACGGTTTTTTGCGATATTGAATTGACGTGCGGGCGGCACTCATGCCGAGAACTCGTCAGGAGGGCGGCAAGGCGTGTTTAGCCTTCGTACTCATCGCGTTGAATGCCGAGCTTCTGCATTCTTGATTGCAGCGTAGTGCGCTTCATCCCCAGGCGCATTGCGGCTCCGTGGGGCCCGGCGATTACACCATCGGTTTCGCGAAGCACTCTTACAATGTGATCCCGCTCCAGGCTTTCCAGAGTGCCGTTCAGTCTGGACGGATCGTAATTGGATGGCCTAAGCTCCGCCAGTGGAACATTAAGCACCGGGCCGTCCGAAAGAATTACCGATCTTTCGATGAAGTTCTCCAATTCCCTTACATTACCGGGCCACTCCCAGCTCGAGAGCGCGTGCATGGTCTCAGTAGGAATAGTCTCGATCTGCTTATTCATGCGGCGGGCAAACTTTTGCACGAAATAGCGCACCAGCAGCGGAATATCCTTACCGCGGTCCCGTAAACGGGGCATTCGGATTGGAAACACGTTGAGCCGGTAAAACAAATCGCTGCGAAAGTCCCGTTCGGCAACCGCCTTTTCCAGATCGCGATTAGTAGCCGCGACCAGGCGAATACTAACCTTAATGGTTCTCGTGCCCCCAAGGCGCTCAAATTCCTGATCTTGGAGCACCCGCAATAGTTTCGGTTGAAGCTCCAGCGGGATTTCCCCAACTTCATCCAGGAATAGGGTTCCCTTGTCTGCCAATTCGATGCGTCCCACTTTTTGTGTAACAGCACCGGTAAATGCACCTTTTTCATGACCGAATAGCTCACTCTCCAGCAAACCAGTAGGAATGGCAGCGCAATTCAGCTTGATGAAGCTCGCGTCTTTGCGAGAACTCATGCGATGAACCGCGCGGGCCACCAGTTCTTTGCCGGTACCTGTGTCTCCAAGAATGAGAACTGTTGCATCGCTGGGCGCCACTGTCTTCGCTTGCCCCAGGACGCGCTTAAGCGCTGGACTGTCGCCCACAATTTCCTCGAAGTTCCGCTCCAGACGAATCTCGTCTTCAAGATAAAGTTTTTCCGTGGCCAGCTTTTTCGTGAGTTGAGCGATTTCACGGTAAGCGCGGGCATTGTCCAATGCAATCGCGACTTGCGCAGCCACCTGCTTCAAAAAGCTGAGATCCTGCAACATGAAAGCATTGTCTTCCCGGCTGGCCAGATTCAGGGTGCCAAGGGTGCCGTTCCGAGTTATTAACGGGATACAGCACAATGTCCGAATACCCTGCTCGAGGATTCCGTCAGCAAAGGTGGAATGCATCCCCACAAGATCGCCTTGGGTAAAAACTTTGACTTCATTCCCGCGAAACGCCCTCGCGCACGGCACCGAATCGCTTAACGACAGCATGATCTCGCCGCCGATCAGGCCCTTCGCCAGAGGAAAATCCAATGCTCGAATTCGCAAGGAATTTGTGGCTTCGTCATGCAGGGCGATGCTTGCATATTCCTGCCGTATCACTTTGCGGATAAATCCCGAAATTGCCGGAAAGAGTTCCTGGAGGTCGAGACTGGTAATGAGGGTGGCATTGACTTCTAATAATGTTTGAAGGCGATCTTTTTCTAATTCCAGCGCGCCGTACATGAGCGCATTCTCAACGGCGAGCGCTACCAATTCTGCAATCCGGCGAAGGAGTCGTAGGTTTTTCTCGCCGTAAACGTCCTCCCTTGTACTCCCTAACCCCAATGCGCCAAGTCGCCTTTGCGCGGTGGTGAGGGGCAACGTGCAGTAGGAGCGTATCCCCTTCTCCCGCAAGTACGTCACGGATTCCGGGAAATGCTTGTCTAGGCGCTCATCAGGCACTACCAGTGGCTGCTGGTTGCGCCAAACCCATCCACTTGTGGAATTTTCTATGGGGACCTCGTCCGGCGTGGTGGTGAGAGTTGATCCCTCCCAAGTGTGGACCCTCATTACATTCTTGAGGGAATCGTGAAGGGAGAAACTGGCCAGCTCAAAGTCGGCTAGCTCACGGAGACGGAGCGCGAGTTCGCGAAAAAGATCTGGAAGTTCCTGATGGTGGACGACTAAATCTGCGGTCTGAAGAAGAGCCTCATAACGGCGCAATTCGCCATTATTGTCAACGGTACTATTTGAGCCCATTTGCACGAATACACTGCTTTACTCCCCCTCGAACAATACACAATAATTCCCGCGGGCGAACCGACACTTGAATAAAAGCATATACCAAATTCTCAAAAGGTGTACAGACAATTCTCGCGCCGAGGCACGTTCGGTGACTCGCGGGTCAAAGCTTAGGGTATGTGTACGATATAATTTCCTCGTGGCCCGGGGATGGGAAAGTAAGTCAGTCGAGGACCAACAGGCGCAACATGCTGAATCTCAGAGTAATTTGGGACAGAAATTGACGCCCAGTGAATTGAAGAAGAGACAAATCGCGGATGGCCTCACCTTAAGCCGCAAACGGATAGCTCAGCAACTGGAGGATGCTCAGAATCCGCAGCTCCGGGAAATGCTTGAGCGTGCGCTCTCGCACCTTGATTCCGAAATCACCCGAATCGGCTAGCTAGATTTTCACTTTCTAGATCCCCGCCTTAACGGTTACCGCCGTGCCTTTCCCGTGGTTGGCCTGACGTATAATGGGACATTCTCCATGAAAGCTTACGTTTACGTTTCGCTCAAAAAGAGTGTCCTGGACCCACAGGGGAAGACGATTCAAGGGGCGTTGAAAAAGATGGGTTACAAGGGCTTGGAGGACGTGCGTCAGGGCAAGTATTTCGAACTCACTCTGGACAACGGACTAAATCGGACTGAAGCCGAAGCCGAAGTCGCGAGAATGGCGCGGGAAGTTTTGACCAATCCCGTGATTGAAGAATTCCGCTTTTCCCTTGAAGAGTAAGGTGAACCCGGCCTATGGGAAACCCATAAACTACAAAGGATACGTAGGTACCCAAAGGCTACATTATCCGGTTTCTTTGTATACCTTCGGGCCTTTGTGTTGATTGCCCATTTCGTGCGGGAGTGCGAGATTTTCAGGCGAAAACAGGAGTAAAGCATGTGCGGGATTGTCGGATACGTAGGTAAGAAGCGCGTAGTGCCCGTAATTATCGAAGGCTTGCGGCGCCTCGAATATCGCGGATACGATTCGGCGGGCATCGCCGTGTGTGGCAATGGTGCGGGGCTGCAAATCCGGCGCGCCGAAGGCAAGCTGCGTAATCTGGAAGAAGTTATTCGCCTCAATCCGCTCGACGGAACCTACGGTATTGGACACACGCGCTGGGCGACCCATGGACGCCCCACGGAAGAGAACGCCCACCCTCATCGCGATTGCACCGGAACGGTCGTGGTCGTCCACAACGGAATTATCGAGAATTACGTCATCCTGAAAAAGAAGCTCATTGAAGAAGGGCACAAGTTTTCTACTGAAACCGACACCGAAGTCATCGCCCATCTCGTCGAGAAATGTTACTTGAAGACAGGTAACGGACATCGGCCATCACTCGAAGAGGCTGTGCGTAAAACAGTGCTTGAATTGACAGGCGTTTTTGCCCTGGCAGTAATCGCAGTGAACGAGCCGGACAAAATTGTTGCCGCACGAAACGGGCCGCCGGCGGTAATTGGCCTGGGAAAAGACGAATACTTTGTCGCCTCCGACGTTCCGGCGATTCTCTATCACACTCGCGATTTATTTTTCCTCGCCGATGGCGACCTCGCGGTCATAACCCCCACAGGAGTGCAGCTCACCGATTTCCAGGGTCAGCCTATCGTTCGCCAGGTTCAACACATCACGTGGGATCCGATCATGGCGGAAAAGGGCGGATTCAAGCATTTCATGCTCAAGGAAATTTACGAGCAGCCGCGTGCCGTCCGCGACACGACGCTCGGACGAATTTCCCAGGATACCGGCCACATTTATCTCGGCGAAATGGAAATCAGCGACGCTGAGTTGAAGGCCGCGAAGAAAATAAATATCGAAGCCTGCGGGACAAGCTGGCATGCTGGCCAGGCCGGGAAGTTCATGATCGAGAGCCTGGCAAAAATCCCCGTCGAAGTTGACTATGCCAGCGAGTGGCGTTATCGAGATCCAATTGTTGCGGCGTCTACAATTACGCTTCTGATTTCGCAATCCGGCGAAACCGCCGACACCATAGCTGCCCAAAGAGAAGCGAAGGCAAAGGGATCGAAAACGCTTGCGATCTGCAATGTTGTCGGATCCATGATTACGCGCGAAGCTTCTGGCACCATCTATACCCATGCCGGACCAGAAATCGGGGTGGCGTCCACCAAGGCGTTTACCGCGCAACTTACGGCCCTATACTTGTTCGCCCTTTACCTCGCTCAAGTGCGAGGCACGATGAGCGCCGAAGCCGCGAAAGAAGCAGTGCACGAGTTGACCCGTCTTCCCGGCAAACTGGAACATCTTCTTACCCACGAAGAACAATGCGAAGATCTTGCCAAGGAATATGTCCGGGCGCAGGATTTTCTGTTCCTGGGCCGCGGAATTCACTATCCCATCGCGCTCGAGGGCGCGCTGAAGCTCAAGGAAGTTTCGTACATTCATGCAGAAGGCTATCCCGCGGGAGAAATGAAGCATGGCCCCAACGCACTCATAGATGAAAATCTGCCGGTGGTGATTATCGCGACGCGCGATCCAAAAAATGAGTTGTCAATGATTCGCTACGAGAAAACCATTTCAAACCTCAAAGAGGTAAAAGCCCGCTCCGGAAGAGTGATCGCGCTCGCCACCGAGGGCGATGAAGATATAAAAGAGGCCGCCGATCATGTGATTTACATCCCTGCGGCCCCCGAAGAGTTGTCGCCCATTCTGGAGATTGTGCCTCTCCAGTTGCTCGCCTACCACATCGCGGTCCGACGTGGTTGCGACGTGGACCAACCGAGAAACCTGGCGAAGTCGGTCACTGTCGAATAGCAACTCTTCTCCACAATTACTTCAGACCCAAATTCATCGTAATTAATTTGCCCGCATTCGTGCGTGCGGGGAATTCCCGGTCATTTGTGTTGACAGCATGATACCTTGTATTGCATAATACAAATGGATGAAACAGATAGACCCCCCTGATCAAGCTGGCGACAAATGGGAGGTACAACTTCGCAAGGGATGTCTCGAACTGGCGATCATGGCTGCGCTATGGGAGGGGCGGCTCTACGGGCTTGAGATTCTGCGACGGCTGGAGAGCGATTCCGACCTGGTCGTTTCGGAAGGGACGGTTTATCCCCTGCTCAGCCGGCTGAAGGCGCTGGAGCTACTGCGAAGCGAGTGGGTTGAATCCGATAGCGGACATCCACGCAAATACTATGCGCTCACTCCCGCAGGCAAAAAGCGAGCCATTGAGATGGCCGGAGTCTGGGCGAAGTTTTCGTCCAGCATGAGCAAGTTGATTGCTCCATTAGGGAAAGGGAATAAATAATGACAGCCGCCGAGCCGGAACAAAAGGTTGACGCGTATTTGAGAAGGCTGAGCACACTTCTGCGAGGGATGAGTAAAGAAGACGCGCAGGAAATTATCGAAGAGTTGCGCGGCCACATCACAGAAAAGGCGACTGTGAACGGAGAACTGACAACTGCTGCTGTTGACGCCGCATTGGCTGCCTTAGGAGACCCGGACGAACTAGCCGCTCAGTACGTGACTGACATTGTATTGGCGAGAGCCGAGGTCAGCCGGTCGCCAGTGCGAATTCTGAAAAGTCTGTGGCGCTTGGCAAGCCTGAGCGTAGCGGGATTTTTTGTATTGCTGGGTTCCATCGTCGGGTATGCGTTCGGCGCCGCTTTCATTTTGTCGGCGCTGTTAAAACCGTTTTTTTCGGCAAGAACCGGGCTGTGGTATTTCCCCGCCAATGGGGATTCGACGATCTCTCTTCGGCTCGGCGTTACCGGCTCCGCAGTAAATGGCCGAGAACTGCTCGGTTGGTGGATTGTACCGATCGGGCTGGCAGTTGGCTGTGGACTGGTGATGTTGACTACTCAATTCGCGCTATGGTGTGTGCGCCGCTATCGAAGATCGCGAGCATTGCGAGGCCGCTGATGGCCTTCAAACGCCGCGAGGAAGCAGAACATGAGCGGATCCAATAATTCACACCATTTTTCCGGAAACGAATTGTCCCGGGCCCAGCGCTGGCTCTCTCTGGCCGAACTCGTTGTGGGAGGCGCGATTGTAATCGGCCATAACGTCTATCACGTCATTCCCAACGAAGTGCCAATCCTTTTTGTGCTCGGCCTGATTTCTGTGCGCCTGCGCGACGGCGGATGGACAGCCATGGGCCTGCAATGGCCACCCTCGTGGCGGCGGACCATCTTGTTTGCACTCGCCGCCGCCGCCCTAAGAATTCTGCTCGGGCAGTTCGTAGTTGATCCCATCACTGCTCATTTCTGGCCGGCTGCAAAAGGCCCGAGCGGATCTGACGAAATCACTGGGCATCTCATGGTCGCGCTCGAGTGGCTTCTGCTGATATGGACTTTCGCCGCGTTCGGAGAAGAAATCGGCTATCGCGGTTACCTGCTCAATCGAGCCGCAGACGTCGGTGGACGATCAAGGCTTGCCTATTGGACTGCTGTCGCGATAGTTGCCGTCCTTTTCGGATACGGTCACTACTACAAAGGGCCGTCGGGAATCGTGGACTCCGGCATGGCGGGACTGATTCTTGGCGCCGCGTATGTTTTATCAGGGCGAAACCTCTGGGTCTGCATTCTCGCCCACGGATTCATTGATACGTTTAGCGTGACCGCCGCTTTTTTCGGATGGTAAGCTCAGAAAAGGTTAGCGAGAAGAGCTACAGATGAATTGGGCACATTACGAGCCGCGGATTCGCTTTGACATTCAGGCGGAACGTGCAGAATATGAGCAGCTATTCCAACATCACGCAAGAGTGCTACAAGACCGACTCGTGCGCCGCGGACACACCGGTCGGACCAAACAGCATTCGATCCCTGAGTGGGAAAAACTCTATCAAACGGAAGCGCAAGATCGGAGATTACTCCATCAGGCAAGAGTCCTAAGCTGGGGCAAAGAGAAGCTACACTACTATGCGCACAAACATTCTATTTAACTCTTAGCGGAACACCGAGCCCCATCTTCTCCAAAGTCGCGGGGAATTGCAGCGCGATGAAACTGCTGGGAATCGAAAACGTCAATATGGGGAGCGTGGAAAGTGTTAGCGCAGATCATGATCGCCAAAGACTTCGGCGGTGAACACCTCCACGGTTGCACCTGATTGCCACGCATTAGGTGACAGGCCTGCTTTCCTGCAAGTCTGTTCGAGAAAAGTTATGCGGTCCCAGCCATTCTCCAACGGCACTTGCGGCAGGAGCAAGCCGCGACGGCCATCCTTGCTCACCAGGAGGCCATGAATTCCGACTTCCACCTCTTCGGGACTCGCCGTCTTCAGCGGAGACAGAATGCTCAACGATATTTTTAACTCACGGGCTTCCTCAAGTGCAATGGGCGGGAACCGGGTATCTTCGAAAGCCGCGCCCCGTGCGGTTTCTACAATTGCCCTATGGAGAGGCGCAGCAGGCAGAGGATAGCCAACGCAACCACGCAGCTGGCTGTGCAGATAGATCGTTGTAAATACCCCGCGAGGCGCGGCGAGACGCGCAGAGGAAAGAAGATGGGTAATTTCGCGGTGTTCCAGCGCCGACAATATCGCGTCGTGAGCTAAGGTGAGAAGTTGGCGTCGTTCCAGGTAGGTGAATTCATCTGGGCGGGAAATTGCTGTATTCCCCGACGCCTCGGAATCATTCGATTGCGTGGACATCCCGCTTCCTGCGCTGGCTGAGGACGAAAGCACGCCTTCGTCGCTTTACTACCTGCCGGTCAATCTTCGACCAGAATGCGGCAAAGTAATCCGTAGCTGACACGAGCGAAAGCAATACCATGAACCCGATGGCGAAGCGCGCGATCCAATCCACGGGAAAAAAATACGGCCCGTAAACCGGCCACTCGGTCCAGCGATGATCAAGAATCACCGCTACGACGGAAACAATTTGCACAACCATTTTGAACTTGCCCAGGTCGCTGGCTTCAATCGTAAAACCTTCAGAGGCGGCTATCGAACGCAAGCCACTTACCAGGAATTCCCGGCCTATGATGATGACGGCAATCCACGCCGGGACCAGCCGCGGATTGAACTGCACGAGCGTGATAAAAGCCGCCGCGATCAGAAGTTTATCTGCGAGCGGATCAAGCAACATGCCCATGGTTGTGATTTGACCGCGCTTCCGTGCCAGGTATCCATCAATGCCGTCTGTGATTGAAGCGGCTATAAATAACGCCGACGCCAGTAATTCTCTTTCCCCGTTGACGCCTTGCAACCGAGTGGTCAAGAGAATCCAAATCAGCAATGGGATGCTGAAGATTCGGGTCAGCGTAATGGAATTCGGCAGGTTCACAAACGGATGTCAAATTTATTGGCGGCGAGGCGCATTCGCAGCTAGCTGCGATTATCCTCCTCCTTCAACTGTGAACGCAATGAAAGGATGGCATCGCCAGGGGTGGTCTTTGGGGTGATGCGCAGGCCTTGGTTGTGTTTCAGGCCGCGTGCGGCTCTGAATGCACTTTAAGGTCTTGTCGTTCCGGGAAGGGCTTCCCGCCAAAGCAACTGGAAGTAATAAGTTCAGATCGCTCAGGCTAACAGCGCATGGGAACCCACAGGCGTGGGCTAAAAGCTCGCGATCGCCCTGAAAATCGCGATAGGAGCAAGAATTCCGACCGCGACCCCATAGCCTAAATCTGCCCAAACTATCCGACCGAAATTTGCCACATAAAGAATTGCGATCAGCGGCAAACTAATCAGGGCGAGAAGGTTGCCACGTCCCGCCTGACTCGGGGCGATATTCCAGAGGTTGGACAGGTCCCCCGTTGACGGGAAGGCGTGCATTCCAATTGACAGGCCGAGCCAATAAAAGAAATAGGCTATAGGGTCGCTGACCTTGAGCTCCCGCACAGGGAGGAACGCGGCGCTGCAAAAGACAATGCACAGTAACGTATTAGCAAAAAACGGCCCCATGCTCACAAAAAATAATGGTAAGAAACGATCCGTCTTCGCATGAACGACAAATCCGGCCGGATTGCCGAACCTGAAATAACAAACATTGAACACCTGCAATTTGAAGGCCTTGCAGAAGAACAAGTGCGCGGCTTCGTGAATGATTACGCCCGGGAATGTCAGCAATGCGATGAGCGGACCTGGTATGAAGAACAAGACAGTTACTCCTTCGCCGCGAGAGCGGACCGGAAACGCCGATTGAATTCTGCCGTGCTTATGATCTGCCGGCTCTTCAGGCGATACTGAATGCGCTCGGCGTACTCAGCGTAACGCTTTTCTTCGGCAAGATCGTTTGCCGAGAGCTGGTGCGCCTTTTGCAGCATTTCCTCCGCCTGCTGCCTGTACTGCGGCTCTCCAGTGACCGCATATTTGCAGGCGAGAGCACTGGCAACCGCCCCTGCCGTTTCCGGACCCGGAAATTCATTCCACTGCTTCTGGGCAATCGCCAAAAAGGTGTCGTAGTCCTTGCGCTCAAACGCAGATCCTTCGTCGTAAGTTTCAGCCGCAACTTTCAGGGCTATCATTTCTGGGTAAGTGTCCGCTGCGTGGTGCATCAGCGTCGCGGCCTGAACAGCTTTGCCATCCTGATCGACGAGCTTGGAAGCTTGGTCGGCGTCATCCATTGCCTTTAGGGCACGATTCCAGAGAGCATCTACTTCGCGGAAGTTGTCGTTATTGGCGTCCTCAAAGTGTCCCCGATCGTGACCCTGCAAAACCTTCTGAGCAAGCTCAATATTGCCCGTCAAAAGTGCTGACTTGGCGAGCAATAGAACCGCCTTGTCCGACGTCGGGGCAAGGTCCACCGTGCGCTGCAAATAGGGGATCGCTTCCGCGTAACGTTTCTGATGTACCAAATGCTCGCCTTTGTACATGTCATTGCCTGCACGGAAATATTTCCTTCCGTTGACCAGGGCAACAGCGAGCAGCAGAATCAAAAACGCCAGAGACATTTTCAACCAATTGGGGTAGGGCCAATCGCTAACGGTGTTACCGCAGATGGAGCAGAGCGGTAGGCCTCCTATTATGGGGAGGTCAGTTTGCCCATTGTCACTCCCACATCGAGCGCAGACGCTATTATCGGTAAGTGGGACGTACTGCGATGATTCGCCTTCTTCCTTTGCTTCGCCAGAGGCCTTCCATGCGCACGGCTCACAGTAAATCTTGTCGTTGAAGGCATAAAGCGACCGGCGGTTTGCCGTCATTCCGCATTGCGTACAGGTTTCCTGGCGCATGTCGGCGATTATGCACCAACTGTGCTTTCTTGAACAGGGCTTGGCTCTCCCCGAGGGGCCAGGGCCGGGCTGGGACGCGCTTTTTGAGAAGGCTGGGGCGGTTTATCGCTCAGAGTAACTAACCGTGGGACGGATTCCAAACTGCCCCCCGGTTTTTGTGTCGTCCATGGCGGATTTTACTTCGGACCCTCGTTCTCACTGCCATATGGGGGTGAAGGGCCCGCAATGCCCAGTCTTCCCACGATTCATCTAACCAAGGCTCACATGGCGGGGGCGCACCACTCTCTTTCAATGCGGCGGTTGGTTCTTCCCATGCTTCTTCTGCTCTTCGGCTTGTTGTTTGAATCTCTGCTCTAACCGTCCGTAAACCTCCGGTATTTCATCCGGGTGCTGAACCAGATTCAGGAACATCGCTCTGATATCGAATAATGGGAGACCAAAGAACGCGTGATATTGCGACGGCAGGGGAGGGCCGCCGGGGCTTCCTGCGGTTGAATCGTTTGAGGCAGATGGACGGCAAGCATGCTTCCGCCCGCCAGGTTCTCATGCGGATACATCAATAACCACGGACAATTATGTGAGTCGAGAATCAGATTGGCGGAAACGACCGCCCATTGTCCACCATCGCTTGCCGACGGTTGCTGACAGTTCCATTCATAGGCGCCTGGAACATCTTTCGGACTGTCGGCGAGTCCGTACCAATCGAGGGCGATCTTTTGCAAGCCGCGCTGTTCGGCGAATCGCTTCACTTCTGGAATAGATTGGTTCCAGTCCACATTCGAATCATTCATAAGCGTGTAGATCGGCCGACCAAAGCTCAGCGAGTTCACATAAGGGAAGTAATAGGGATACGTTCGCAACGCGCTAAACAAGCAACTGCTCGCAAGAATCACAACAAGAGCAATTGTCGCTGTGGCGAACCCGGAAGCAGTTGGACGAAGCTCCCTTAACATCGCGGGCAAGGGAGCGAGCAGCAGGATGATTAGAATCACTGGCACGGTGAAGTGACGGATACTGATGTCGAGGCGGCTCAATAAATCCACTGCGGTAAACACAATGAGAGATACCCACAGAACGCGCCAATGCACCCGAGCTTCGTTCGCATTCGTAACGATTGACTGCGCCGTGCCGCGTTTTCTGAATAGAGCGATGCCTAGCGCCAGCAGCAACAACCCCAAAAACCCGAGCGGCGATTTCAACAGAAAGACGACGGGGTAATAGAACCAGACTCCGTGCGGATAGCTGCGGCCAAGAATAAATGTGGGACGGCTGGCGGTGATGAGAACCATGAAAAGTCCGCGCAGAAAGAGCCACACGGGCATCAGCAAACGGCGTAGGGAAATGAATGCCGGACTGCCGTGACCCACAAAATCCAAGATGTCAGTAGTCTGGCGGACGGAAAAAATAAAATAGAAGACGTACACAATACCCGAAGCCCACCCGATGCCCCTGAGAGTAAAGCGCCATCGCAGGCGTCGCCAAAGGCGTTGTTCCGGTTTGTTGCTGGGCTGGCCCGCGACTGGCCACCACCGCGTAGTGAAGGCGAAAATACCAAAGGCGAAAAACAGGATTCCGGCGGTGAATTTTGAAAGAATCGCGCCCGCCAGGCACAGCCCGAATAGAAACGATTTCTTGCGGTCCGGCTCGCGCCAGATTTCTGCGAACGTCCACAATGCCAATAAACTAAACAGAGTGACTGGTATGTCTGTGTGCACCAGAGGGCCAAATGCCAGAAAAACCGGAGAGCTTACATACACGACCAGACAAAGCAAGCCTCCCCAATAGCCCCCTAAGCCACGCGCGATCACAAACACCGACCAGCCCAGCGCAAGGGTGAGCAGGAGCATTGGAAACCTGGCCCACGCCACCGTGCTTACTGGATCGTTCCAATGGTTCAACACCCACGCTCCGAAGACCCACTGGCACAGATATGCTCCGAAAAACTTTCTTTCGCCGAATGTCCACGAAGTGTTGGAATAGTCCGCATGAGTTCCGCGAATCACCAGAGGAATTGCGGCCCAAACTTTGGCCAGAGGCGGATGCTCTTCGTTCATTCGAAGGTCAAGCTTTTGCACGTAACTCAGTCCCGCTCCGATGTGCGCGACTTCATCCACAGTGACGGACTCGCGCAACGCAGCGCCGCCCGCCAGCACTGCCATTAGAAGAAGCAACAATCCAGCAATGATTGAAGAGAATCCAAAGGACTTGCTGGAAGGATGAGTGTTTGTACGCCCCGTAGTAGTGGTCATTGATTTGAGGAGTTGAGCGGCGCAATTGTATCCGGAATCGGCGCTTGTTGTGAATAAGCGTGGCTGATGCGAATCGCCGCATCGGCGGGGCAAACATTGCCATTTCGTCCGCTAGCCGCATAGAATCTCTATACTCGGTCGTTCGATACGTCAGTCGTTCGATACGAAAAAGAACAGGAAAAATTGAACAAGGTCATCGCCATTTATCCCGGTTCGTTTGATCCGCCCACGAATGGGCATCTGGATTTGATCGAACGCGGCAGCAAGATTTTCGATGAACTCGTGGTCGCAATCCTGCGGAATCCGGAAAAGGATCCGTTGTTTGGTCTCGGCGAGCGGCGAAATATGCTTGAGGAACTCACGCGGCATTTTAAGAATGTTCGAGTAGACACTTTTGATGGCTTGACAGTTGACTATGCGGCGTCCGTCGAGGCCAGCGCCGTATTGCGAGGGATTCGTGCTCTCAGCGATTATGAGTATGAACTACAGATGGCGCTCATGAATCGCAAGCTTGCTCCTCACCTGGAAACGGTGTTCATGATGCCGGCGGAGCAGTATTCTTATCTCAGTTCAAGACTGGTTCGGGAAGTGGGACGGTTGGGCGGCTCAATAAAAGATCTGGTGCCCGAAGCCGTCGAGCAAAAATTGCGCGAGAAATTGGATCCAGCCGTTAAACTTCAGGGATCCTCGAAGAAGAGAATTTCAAAAACAGGAAAGCGAGCATGACACCAGTTACCGAAGCAGTTCCCGCAGTGAAACTTACCGCGCGCATCAACCGCATTGAACCATCGGCAACCATGGCGGTCGTCGCGGAAGCGGACAAACTTCGTCAGCAAGGCATTGACGTGGTGGACTTTGGCGCCGGGGAACCACATTTCCCAACGCCGCAGCATATTAAAGATGCGGCTATCGCAGCCATCCAGAACAACTTCACGAAATACACCGCCGTGGGTGGAACCACCGAACTGCGCGACGCGATCGTTCAGCGCCACGCCACCGACTTTGGTTCAGGTTATCGGCGCGAGGAATCCATGGCCTCGGTTGGCGGAAAGCACGGGTTGTTCAACGCCATCCAGGTGCTGGTGGATCATGGCGACGAAGTGATTTTGCCGGTGCCGTACTGGGTTTCCTTCAAAGACATCGTGCGCTACGCGGGTGGAAATTGCGTTCTGCTTGAGACGGACGAAGAGCAAGGTTTCCGCATCACCGCGGAAATGGTGTCGAATCTCGTAACCTCGCGCACCAAACTGATTATCTTGAATTCGCCGTCCAATCCTTCGGGCGCGGTGATGACGCCGGAAGATCATGCGAGAGGTGATTCGATTCGCGTCCGAACGCGGCATTTGGGTGATTTCCGATGAATGTTACGTGTACCTGAACTATACCGGCCGGCAATTTTCGGTTGGATCGTTACGCGGAATATCGCGAACGAATGGTGATCGTAGGCTCGCTCTCAAAGACATACGCAATGACGGGATGGAGGCTTGGGATACGTGCTGGCTCCGGCGCAAATCGTAAGCGCGATGCAGAAGTTGCAAAGCCAGTCCACTTCGAATCCGACTTCAATCGTGCAGAAAGCGGCCGTCCAAGCTCTCAAAGGACCGCAACAGTGTGTCGAGGAAATGCGCCAGGAATACATCAAGCTTCGCGATCACGTCGTCAAGGGGCTGCGTGCCATCCCGGGAGTGAAATGCACTTTGCCCGAGGGCGCGTTTTACACGTATCCCAATATTTCGGCGTTCTTTGGACGTGGAGATGTAAACTCCGCCGCGGATTTAGCCGGAAAACTATTGCGTGAAGCTCATGTGGCCACGGTGCCGGGCGAGGGTTTTGGCACCCGCGAGCATATTCGCATTTCTTACGCTACCTCGGTTGGTGAGCTTGATCGCGGCTTGGAACGAATGCGCAAGTTTCTTTCGGCGCTGTAGCAAAAACGTCATTTTCAAAGCAGCCTCTCTGCATCTTTAAGCTTCTAACGCGGGGCGTCTGAGCCGGTTTCCCGGTGGCCGCGCGCCCCCGAAATATCATGAGCAATTTATATCCGTTGCTGATGCATCCTCTTTTCGATCCTCGCCCGTGGGGAACTCAGGACTTGTCTCCGATTTATCCGGGGCATCGCTTCGAGGAAAAGATCGGCGAAGCGTGGCTCACCGGGGACAACTGCAAAGTCGCAAACGGCCCATCGCGGGGGAAATCGCTCTCCGAACTCAGCGAACAGTTTGGCCGGGAATTGGTCGGCAGTTCCGCGAGGAATGAAAAACAATTCCCTTTGCTGATGAAATTTCTTTTCCCGCACGAAAAACTATCTGTGCAAGTGCATCCCGATGACGCTGGAGCACAAAAGATTGGGCAACCGTGTGGAAAGACCGAATGCTGGTACGTGGCTCACGCCAAACCCGGCGCCCAGGTAGGACTTGGGTTGAAGTCGGGCGTCACGCTGGAACAGTTTGAAGCAGCGATTCATGACCAGCGGGCGGAAGAGCTTCTCAACTGGTTGAATGTGTTTCCCGGCGAGATGATTTACGTGGCAGGAGGAACGGTGCATACGCTGGGTCCTGGTTCCATTATTGTCGAGACACAGCAGCAGTCGGACACAACCTATCGGCTGTATGACTATGGGCGCCCGCGGGAATTACATCTCAAAGAAGGTTTGGCTTCGGTGAAGGCGAAAGTAGCATCCGGCAAAGTCGTGAGGGCGGCGCCTGCTCCGATGAATGGCGGTCGCAATGTTTATTCTGAGATGATCTCGGCTCCGCATTTTACGGTGGATCTTTATGACCTCAAGGATGTTCAGGAGTTCCAGACGAATTCCGATTCCGGCGGCACGTCGGTACAAATCCTGGTTGCGGTTGAAGGCTGTGGAATCGTGGAGTGTGATGGAATGGAAAGCGTCACGCTGGCAAAGGGCGACGCGGTTGCGGTGCCCGCCGCCATCGGCAAGTTTCGAGTGCGCCCGCAATGGTCAATTGAATTATTGAAAAGCAGCGTTCCAGGGAAGACTGTGCCTGAACCTGCGACGCGAATGTAAGGTTTCTCCAGATTATTTTATGGCGAAGAAAAACGTAAATTTCTATCCCGTAATTCTTGCTGGTGGACGAGGCACGCGTTTTTGGCCCCTGAGCCGGAAGCGGCGGGCCAAGCAACTGCTCGCGTTGGATGGCAAGCAGACGATGATTCAGCAAACCATGAGCCGTCTTCTTGGCCTTTCTTCGCCGAGCCGCTTTTGGGTGATCACCAACAGCGATCTTCGACAGGAGATCACGCGCCAGTTGCCTCGACTCGAAAAGAAGCAAATTCTTGCAGAGCCCATAGGACGAAACACCGCCCCCGCGATCGGTCTTGCTGCTTTCATTCTCGAACGCACAACCCCCAATGCCATGATAGGCCTGTTTCCATCTGATCACGTGATCGGCAACCAGGCGGAATACCTACAGACCTTGAAAAAAGGCATCGAGATCGCCGCAGCGGGAGAAAACATTGTAGTTTTGGGAATTCGTCCATCGCGCGCGGAAACTGGGTATGGCTATATTCAAGCGGGGGCGACGGCAGCGAACGGAGCGTTGCAGGTTCAGCGCTTCACCGAAAAGCCAGAAGCCACGCTGCGCAGAACAATTCGTAGCCGCAGGGAATTATTACTGGAACAGCGGCATGTTTTTGTGGAGCGCGCGCACGCTGGCCAATGCGCTGCGTGAGCACCTCCCGAAGACAGCGCCGGTGCTGGAACAAATTGCAGCTGCGTTCGGCACGTCCAAATTTTCCCGCATTTTTAACCAGCTCTATCCGCGTTGCGAAAACATCAGCATTGACTATGCGGTGATCGAGCCGCGTTCGGCAAAGGGCGAAAGCAAATCCAATATCTTTTGCCTGCCCGCCGATTTTGGATGGAACGATCTCGGCTCATGGACGGCGCTTCATGAGCATCATGCGGCAAAGCGTCCAGCTCAGAATGGCAACCTAATCTCCGGCGAGGGCATCTTCACGCTGAATGCGGAAGGAAACTACATTCATGCCCCGGGAAAGTTTGTAGCGGTGGTGGGCGTGAATAATCTTGTCGTCGTTGAGACGGACGACGCATTGCTGATCACGACTCGCGAGCATTCCCAGGATGTGGGCAAAGTCGTGAAGTACCTCGACGAAAAGAAACTGAGCGGCTGACTTAGATCGCTCGTTCCACGCCGGTGATTCCAGCCATGGCTCAATCAATCAAGTTCGGTACCGATGGATGGCGCGGCATTATTGCCGATGATTTCACCTTTGAGAATGTTGGCCGCGTCGCGGGCGCGATTTCATCGTACACCCTAAAACATGAAGACCCCCGCCGGGGACTGATTGTGGGTTACGACACCCGCTTTGCATCCAGACGGGCAGCCCGCATCGCCGCCGACGTTATCGCCGCCGCAGGAATTTCCGTAACACTTGCCAGCGATCCACTCCCACGCCCGCCATTTCTTTCGCGGTAAAGAATCGCGAAGCGGCCGGTGGCGTGATTATTACGTCCAGCCACAATCCGTGGAACTGGAATGGGGTGAAATTTAAGGGAAATTTCGGCGGGTCCGCGACCCCGGCGATTATGAAGGTCATCGAGGATGAACTTCGTTCTGGCACGTCGCCGAGCGGCCAAAAATCGCAGATCGAAGAAGTAGATTTGAAAGAGCCCTACATAAAAGCTATCTCGCAGTTCGTTGATCTCAATCTTATAGCGAAGGCAAATTTTAAGTTTGCCGTGGATTCCATGCATGGCTCGGGTCGCGGCGTGTTGGCACAGATATTTGCCGACCACCGTATTTCGCACGTTGCCATTCGACAGGAATTGAATCCGCTATTCCCCGGCATCAATCCCGAGCCAATCGAGCCGCATATAGCGTTGCTGCAACAGACGGTCGTCAAAGAAGGCTGCCATGCTGGCTTCGCGACCGATGGGGATGCAGATCGCCTCGGCGCAGTCGCCGAAGATGGCAGTTTCGTGGATTCGCACAAAATATTTTCCGTCATTTTGCGCTGGCTGCTGGAGCGGAAGAAATGGCCGGGCGAGGTCGTTCGCGCATTCAACACAACTCGCATGCTGGATCGGATTGCAGCCCGGCACGGGCGCAAATTGAACGAGTGCCCCATTGGCTTCAAATATATTGTTGACCTGATGATGGAAAAAGAAATTCTGATTGGCGGCGAAGAGTCGGGGGGATCGGATACTCTCGTTTTTTGCCAGAGCGCGATGGCATTTTGAATTCTCTTTTGCTGGCGAATGTGATGGCGGAGGAAGGCAAGCCTCTGGGCAAACTGGTTGCCGATCTTCAACGAGAATACGGTCCGCATTTTTATGGACGGCGGGACTTGCATATTCCTGATGAAATCAAACAGAGCGCGATAAAACGGGCGAAGAGTCAAGAAACGAAGCGGCTCGGAAATTATTCCGTTCTGCGCAAAGAGAGCCTTGATGGCATCAAGTTCTTTCTTGACGCGGCAACGAATGGCAATGGCGCCGATGCCTGGGTTTTATTTCGAGCCTCCGGCACCGAACCATTGCTGAGAGTCTACGCAGAAGCGGCGTCCCCTGAGCTTGTCAGCGAAATACTTTCCAGTGCTGAGAAATTTGTTAGCCTCACGTAAGTTCTCGCCAGGTTGTCATAGCAAAGCTCCGAAGCAATCTCGTCCTTTCGATTGAAACTTCCCTGCTCCAAGCAGCCGTTGTTGCGTCATAATCAAGATTGCATAATGAGCCTTCCAGAGACATCGCCCGATTCGCCTGAAGCACGCCACTACAACCGTATTCACCGGTGGCTCGGAATTGCCGATTTCGTGCTGGGCCTCGGCTTACTGTTTGTGGTATTGCTCACAGGATGGACGGGCACATTTCGCGACATTGCCTATCGCGCTGCTTTTCAAAATTACACACTCGCAGTTTTTCTCTATGTGCTGATGTTGATGGTGATTGGCAAGCTGCTCGGAGCGGGTCTGGATTATTACGGCTTTCGCCTTGAACACCGCTTCCATCTATCGAATCAGAATTTCACTTCCTGGCTATGGGACGAAACGAAGGGCTTTCTGGTTGGGGTCGTGCTTGGCGGATTCGTCGTCGAGTTGCTGTACTTCATTATTCGTGAGTATCCCCAGCATTGGTGGCTGCTGACGTGGGCAGTATTCATGGGTTTGTTCGTTCTTCTTGCCCAACTGGCGCCGGTAATTCTATTCCCCATTTTTTATAAGTTCGAGCCGCTCGACAATGAGGACCTCAGATTACGTCTCGTTCGTTTGGGAGAGCGAGCCGGCACTCGTGTTCGCGGCGTCTATAAATGGAATCTTTCGGAAAAAAGCAAAAAAGCGAATGCTGCCCTGACCGGGTTGGGCAACACCCGGCGCATCATTTTAGCTGACACCCTGCTCGATAACTTTTCGCCGGACGAGATTGAAGCCGTACTCGCGCACGAACTGGGACATCACGTGCATCGCCATATTCTCAAAAGTATTGCAATGCAAGCGGCCACGACGTTCGTGGGATTTTGGGCCGCGAACCAGGTCCTCCACTATGCCGTGGATCGCCTGCACATGTTCGAAACGTTGTCAGACTTCGCGAATCTGCCGCTACTCGTTCTCGTCGCCACACTACTGTCATTCTTGTTGTTGCCCGCGCTGAACGCGTATTCGCGCTATAACGAGCGCCAGGCCGACCGCTACGCTTTTGAGTCCATCGCCAGCGTCGGTCCTTTTATCTCGTCCATGAACAAATTGGCGGACCAAAATCTGGCCGAGCGTACTCCATCAAAATGGGTGGAATGGTTTTTTCACTCGCATCCGGCAATTTCGCGGCGCATCGCCGCGGCCCAGGCCTGGACGCCATAGACTATCCTCCGAGTCAGCGTCTGGCGCGGAGAATCTCTTCAACATTGCGAAGATCATCCTCGGTATCCACACCCACGCTATCGTAAAGCGTTTCCTTCACGTGAATTGGTATTCCATTCTCCAAAAAACGCAGCTGCTCAAGCCTTTCACTCCGTTCAAGTAACGATTCTGGAAGAGATACAAAGCGATCCAGAGCGGCCTTCCGATAAGCATACAAACCAAGATGCTTGAAATATGTAGCTACTCCTGCGGAGTCGCGATCATGAGGAATTGTGGCTCGCGAAAAATAAAGCGCTCTTCCGCAACAATCAGTCACCACTTTCACGACGTTGGGATTGTTAACGTCCCCAGATTTCGCGGATGTCTTTAAAGTCCCAACCGGAATATCCGAATCCGACATCAATTCGATCAGCGCCGAAATATGTTCCGGCCGGGTCAGCGGTTCGTCTCCCTGCACATTGAGATAAACGTCCGCGGAAATTAAATCCGAGATTTCGTGCACGCGCTCAGTCCCGCTTCGATGGGACGCTGATGTCAACTGGGCCTTGCATCCATGCCGGCGGCAAACATCTGAGATTTCGTCCGAGTCAGTCGCAACCACGACATCGTCGAGCATCGAGCAACTCCGCACAGCTTCGTAGACCCTGACGATTAGTGGCTTGCCCGCAATCTCGCGTAGCATCTTCCGAGGCAGCCGCGTTGACGCAATGCGCGCGGGAATCACGGCTAAAGTTTTCATGTCCGCCTATAGTCTCTTTTTTGGCGGCGCCATTGCAATGGAGCAACCAAACTTCTTCCCGTTCGCCACCGCGCAGCAATCCCGTTTGACACTAATTTAGGCGCGCTCTTAGAATCAAAATGATGGCTGTGCCTCGGAGATGCAGCCCGTAAGCCATTGGCGGCGTAGCTCAGGTGGTTAGAGCGACGGTCTCATAATCCGTAGGTCCGTGGTTCGAGTCCACGCGCCGCCACCAATTTCTTCAACAACTTGCGCGAAATCCGGCGGGATCTCGATTTCGTCTGGTTACGCGGGGGTGCGAATTGTTGCCTACTTGTTTTTGCAACCGCGTCCAGTCGTCTCGACAAACGACACGTTCGCGTCAGAAATCAGCTGCCCATGAATGTCAATCGTCACCGGGATTGAGCTGTGCCACATTTAGAATTGAACGGAGCGTGGCACCCGGGCAGAGAAATTCGCAGTCCCAATATTGGCGAACCGTTAGCCTCGACCACAAATGTTCTGGGAACCAAATTGCCGGGATTGCCGTATCCGTTCACTAATACACGAAAGAGGGGACGATGACACGAATCTTGTGGGCGTGCTTATTCCTAATACTCGGGCTTGGCGTCTCGCTGGCAGCAACAGAGGAGGCGCCGGACCATCCCCAATACATCGGCCAGAACCGGCTGCTTCCCCCACAGAATTACCGTGAATGGATTTTTCTCTCATCTGGCCTTGGGATGAACTACAGCGCGATGGCGATGGGCGACGATCAGTTCACAAATGTCTTTGCGCCTCGGTGGGCTTATCAGGCGTTTCTCAACTCAGGAAAATGGCCTGACAAAACAATGTTTGTGGTGGAAGAAAGAAAAGCCCAGAGCAAGGGCTCAATCAACAAACACGGCAATTTCCAGACTGATTTGGCGGGAATAGGCGTCGAAGTGAAGGACGAATCCCGTTTCCCTGAAAAATGGGCCTATTTCAACTTTGACCAAGACACGAAATCAGCCAGCTCCAATCCGAAGCAGGCCTGCTGGCAATGTCACGAGGACCATGCCGCCGTCGAGCATAGTTTTGTTCAGTTCTATCCAACTCTTAAACCGGTGGCTAAGAAGTTTGGCACTTACAAGGAATCTGCCGAGCAGGTTCAATAGCAGGTTTGCTAGAGGGGTGCGTTCCTATAATCAGACTTGACGTACCGCAAGCAGTTCCTCAAACAAGAGCGATCCTTAATGCCTCGCTTGGTATCGTTACAGTAACTAGCCCACGATTACCAAAGCTTGGTGTACCTGTCCATTTCAATCGCAACCGTAACATTCAAAAATGTTTATGGGATTCCCGCAACGTTAACCGACTCTGCACTTTTTCATTGCTCCCGTTCGTCGCCTCTTTTACTATGAATAGCAGCAGGGATTAAGGCTGGAACGCCACTTCTAGCCCGGCCGTCAGATATTCAATGTATTCAATGGCGAGCGCGGCGTGGGAATCACACCGATTTTCTGCTAAGGGAAGCCCCCGGAACGGTAAAAATAGTGAGATTTAAGAATAGCTTTGCTCTAATTCGGCTAGCCATTTTTTGCTTTTCGCTAGCGTTGCTTGTCCAGACTGGCTTCGCGGCGACTATTAACACGCGTCCGCTGATTCGCAAAAAGCATCGGACAGTGACCGAGACCCCTCATGCCCGCAAGCGCATGCGCACGTTGGCTCGCAGCCGCGCCACTTCTCACCGGTCCCCTCGAGTCGTGAACGCTGGCATGCGGCATCGCAGCCGCCATCGTTATTATGAGCATTTCACCATGAGCTCGTTCAGCAATGACATCACCGATGGTGACGTCACTGCGGGCGAAGATCCAGTGGTGCGAGAGGCTGCAATTGATGCCCTCGGAAACATGAATGGCACCGTGGTAGCCATCGAACCTACCAGCGGACGCATTCTGGCCATGGTCAATCAGAAACTCGCGCTCTCGAGCGGCGCTCAGCCCTGTTCCACGATCAAGCTTTCCGTCGCCCTCGCCGCGCTCAATGAAGGACTCATCACTAAGGAAACCGAAGTTCGTCTGGGCGGCCGGTCGCATATGAATCTGACGATGGCGCTGGCACATTCGAACAATGCATATTTTGAAGCCTTGGGACGGCGACTGGGATTCGAACGAGTTCACCAATACGCTCGTCAATATGGCCTAGGTGAATTGGCTGGCTATAACATTCGCGGCGAACAACTCGGGACGTATCCGAGCACCGAAATTTCCGCCAAGCTCGGCGGAGTGGGCAAGATGTGCTCGTTCGGCGAAGGCGTTTCGGTCACTCCGCTGCAACTTGGCGCGCTGGTTTCGGCGATTGCCAACGGCGGAACGCTTTACTTCCTGCAACATCCGACCAGCCCGGAAGACATTGCGAACTTTCAGCCTTTAGTGAAACGCCAGTTGAGCATTGCCCCACTCATCCCCGAAATTTCAGATGGCATGGCGGGTGCGGTCTCGTACGGAACGGCGCGGCGGCTGAATCTAAATTTTTCGGAAGAGGAAGTATTGGGCAAAACCGGAACCTGTTCTCATGAAGGCACGCGCTTCGGATGGTTTGCCTCTTACGCGAAAACTAACGTAGGGCATATTGTCGTAGTCGTATTCCTCGAGGGCGGACGTCCGACATTCGGGCCCAAGGCCGCGGAGATCGCCGGACGAATGTACCGGGATCTTTACGACCACGAATTTTTCCTGGCCAAGCCCCTATTGCCGGCGGACAGTGTGGCCGTCGGAACCGCCGCTACCAACCAGTAGTAGTCCTCGCCTTTTTATTTGGATGTGAGTAAGCTATTGCCGATGTTAGTGACCCCCTTCCCGATTGAATTAAGATGAATTCCCCATCCAAATGAATCTCCGTCTGGCTGCGATTGTCACGATACTCATGTCTATGCTTTCCATTGGCGCCTACGGTTCTGATCCGTCGCCGCTGGAGGCGGCTCTTCAGTCGAAGTACGCCGGGAAGGCTTTTACCTTGCGCGGGTTCTATGCGGATGACCATCTGCATTTTGATAGCCACGGAAATCCTCGGGGCAACATGCATCCGGGTTCTTGGACTACATCGCTAATTGCCATACAGCACGTAAAGATTTCTGCCGACAGAGTCGAACTCAAGGGATTGCGATTCGCGGACCTATACGACTCGAAACAATCAAAATTTGTTCCGGTTCGCACGAAGTTAGATGTGACCCTTACAGTTGATCGCGACGCTGCTGCTCAATCCGATGACGCAGCGCTGAGCGCTGTGGAGCACATATTCTTAGGGGCTAATGAACGAATACTTGATGTCGCGCCAGACTACTGGAAAGCTGTGCTTTCGGACGCGTGGGAAACTGTTCCACAGAAAAAAGGCCCCGATTGCCACCGCATCAAAGGTGCGTTGCAACGGACCGTGGGTGGCGATATCGTGGCGGCTTGCGAAGAGAATGCGAAGACGAAATCGTCATCGCCTCCGAAGACTAATGCGGAAATATCCACGCTCCCCTATTACTATTACGGGGTAAACGGGGGGAAAAAGGGGCGGTAGTTCCGCCAACGGTGGTGTTTGACCCAGCCCCGGAGTACTCAGATGTGGCGAAGTCATTAAAATTTCAAGGGAATATATTGTTACAATTCGCGGTAACTCCCACCGGCGATCCCTCGGACATAGCCATCCTTAAGCCGATTGGTTGCGGCCTTGATGATCAAGCCGTCAAGGCAGTAGCAACCTGGAGATTCAAACCTGCCATGTTGAACGGCATCCCCGTGCCGGTACGAATTGATGTCGAAGTGTCATTCAACATGTACTAGCTCCCAGCGGGAGTCTTCCGCCATCCCGCGAAAATAAATCACGCGCCCGGCCGCTACTCGCCTTACAATTCTGAACGGCGCCTTTGGAGGCTCTCTCCAGAGGTATTTCATTGGGCCATTGGAGAAGTATGTCTGGAGCATTTAACTCTCGAAACCCCTTCTCGTTAATCGCTTTACTTATTTTCGCTTCGTTCGTGTCCAGTGGAAGCGCTTACGGTCAAGCCACTCCAGCAGCAGCCACTCCAGCAGCCTCCGCACCTTCACCGGTTGCCCCACCGCCCACGATTCTTACGAACGCCGACGAAGTTTCGCTTGATCTTGTAGTTCGCGATAAGCGGAACAAGCCAGTGCCAGATCTCAAGCCCGAAGACATTACCGTCACCGATAACGGTTCTCCTGTAAAAATTAAGAATCTGCGGCTCGTCAGCGGTGATCCGCATGCCGAGCACCTCGTAACGCTCGTCTTCGACCGTTTCGATTCGTCATCGGGCAAGAACGCCCGTGAGATAGCCGCAGATATTCTCAAAATGGCGCCTGATAGCGGCATCTCTTTCGCTGTCCTGAAAGTTGATGGGCGCTTGAAGTTATTTCAGGAATTCACGTCCGACCGCAGCGCGCTCACCAAGGCCATCAGCATGGCGACTGACAGCACAAAAGCTGGACCTGGAAATGCGTCCGTGCTCCCCGAGAAAGAGCTTATCGCGGCGGCACAAACTGGCGTTGGTAGCGCAGGCACAACTGTGAGCGCAAAAGATCGTTCTATCGCCCGGATCATGCTCGCGTCACTGGAAGAATCGCAGCGGATTGTTCAAGATCAGCATGCCGCGCCTTCGCTTGCTGGCCTGCTAGCTCTGTCACGAATGCAGCGGCAAGTTAAGGGTCGAAAAATTGTTATTTATTTTGCCCAGGGCTTGCAGCTTGATTCGGATGGCAATGATCTGTTGCGATCCATCATCGGAGCGGCGAACCGGGGCGGTGTAAGCATTTACACGATAGACGCCAATGCGATTGACCCGCAGGCGGGTCAAGGGTTGGTCGCAACGATGGCCATGGGAAATGCCATGTCAGCCCACGTATATTCCCCCGCGCCGCTAAGTGGACCTCCTGCCGGTGGCGTGAATGCAATCGCGCCGGGCATGCAGACGCAGGTTGGCGATCAGTACAGCCGATTTGAGACGAGCGTGCTGGCCGAGTATAAAAATCCGATGACCCAGCTGGCGGCAAGCACGGGAGGCGCCTATATCGGGGCAGCGGACAATTTGAAGAAGCCTCTACACCTCCTGATCGAAGACATGACAACTTATTATGAGGCGTCCTACGTGCCGTCCATCGAGGACTACAACGGGCGGTTTCGTCCAGTCACAGTAAGACCCGTCCGAAAAGGACTCAAGATTCAGTCCCGGGCGGGTTATTTCGCTCTGCCGCCCGACAGCGATTCCGGAATGCGGCCCTTCGAACTTCCACTCCTGAAAGTTCTGAGCGAACCGCAGTTGCCTTCAGATTTAAAGTTCCGATCCGAAGTCCTACGGATGGGAGACTTGCCGGACGGAAATGCAAATTCGCTGGTAGTCGAAGTCCCAATGTCTGAACTGGAGATGCACAAGGACTCTAATACGCACTTATTTTCGGTGCATTTGGCGATTGTCGCGCAGATTAAAAACAAGGATGGCGAGGTTGTCGAACACTTCGGCGATGACATTCCCCGGCATGGCTCATTCGAATCAATGAACCAGGCACAGATGGAAATGATTACTTTGCAGAGACATTTCAGTTCTACGCCGGGCAAATATTCGTTGGAGACCGCGATATTGGATCTCAACAGCGGAAAGGCCAGCGCGCAGCGTTCAAACTTTGAAATCTCTCCGGCGCCTAACGGGCCATCTCTGAGCGATATGACCCTGGTCCGGCGTACAGAACCATTTAAGCCAGAAACAGATCCATTGGAACCGCTGCAATATGAAAACGGAAGAATTGTGCCGGATCTCGCTGGTGATATTACCAACAAGACCAAGAGTATTGCTCTGTTCTTCATGATTCACAGTGATGCTCAATCTTCTGAACAGCCAAGGCTTGCGATGGAGGTTCTCCGGAATGGCGAGCCAATCGCAAACATGCCGCTGCCTCTCCGAAAAACCAGCGGCCCCGGGGCGGTGCCTTATCTCGCGTCCATCCAGGCAGGTTCTTTGCCCGCGGGGCGTTATGACGTGACGGCAACACTAACGCAGGGTGAAAAAACGACCGCGAGCCGAACATCGTTCACGGTCGAGGGAGCAGAACTGGCCAGCGCAGTCGTGCCCAATGAACGGTCGGGGCCTCGGGGTAACGATATTGATGCGGTATCAGATTCGAAGGTCGAGACTCCCGGCCTCGGGTCCCGCCAAATCGGGCGGCTCACTATCACCTCAGCCGCAGACCCCCTGCCGCCTCCCACACCCGATCAGTTGCATGCCATTGTGGAGGACGCGAGAGGCCACGCATTGAGCTACTCAGTGTCACTGCCGAATTTTACCTGCGTCGAAATTACTGACCGGTCAGTTGACTCCACAGGATCTGGACGATGGAAGCACAAGGATACATTTGCCGAACGCCTGCGTTATGTTGATAACGCTGAAAGCCGCACCATGCTGCGAGTAAATGGCCAACGCACGGCCGAGCAACGATCCGACCTGAACGGGCCAATCTCGCAGGGAGAGTTCGGCGGCGTGCTCAAGGCAGTTTTCTCGCCTTCTTCGAAGGCCGATTTTCAGTTTAAGGAAACGGACGCTCTTGGAAGCGGAACTGTCAACGTGCTCAGTTACCGGGTAACGCAGAAGGACTCAATGTTCAGCCTGAGTGATAGCATCCAAAACACGGACGTTGCTTTTCACGGCCTTGTCTACATAGACGCTTCTACGAGGAGTGTCCGACGGATCACCTTGGAAAGCAGATGGCGTTCCGCGTAACTTTACGCTGCATTCGACCGCCATCACAGTGGATTATGACTACGTCACGATTGGCACTCACGATTACCTGGTTCCCATACGAGCTTCTGTAGGTCTCACGCAGGGCAAGCGGGAAGCGGTCCTGAACGAAATTGAGTTCAGGGATTACCGGCGCTACGCATCACAAGTGAAAGTGTTGTACGGAGAGCGTGGCCACTAGAGAAAATTCGACTACCCTCTGTGCAAGTGCCGCCGAGTATGGGATTGGGTCCTTTTCGGTGGCTACTTCGGCGCAGGAACTCGCGCCTCCACCTGCGCAATCTGCTGCTTGACAAGATCCGCGCTTGGACCTGCCGGCATGTAAGTAAGGCAGTTTTTCAAATGCGCGAGTGCTCCTGCATAGTCCTTTTTTTGCGCCAAAATTACCGCCAACAACTGTTCCGTGTTCGGGATCGTGTGCTTCGGATCCAGCGCGAGCGACTTATTGGCGCTGTTCTCAGCCGCATCCACTTTTCCCAGTTGGAAGTTTCCCATGGCGTCGTAATACCAGAGTTGGGGCGTACCCGCCGGATCGAGTTGCAGCGCGTGGCTCGTATTGTCTACCACATCCTTCCATTTGCTATCCTGCGCGGAAAACGCCGCAAGCCGTTCGTACGGCAGCACAAACTGTGGGTCAGCGGCGGCGGCTTTAGAATAGGAATTTCGTGCGTCCTCGCGATTGGAACTTTCCTCTAGGTTCCCCAGCTGATACCACGCCTCGGCGAACTGAGGATAGATTTGCACTGCTTTCTTCAGGTCTTGTTGTGCCCGATCGGGTTTCTGCTCGAGCCACTCTGCCCGCGCCTTGTCAAATGATTTCATGGCGTTTGCGGGAGCAGATTTGGTTGTGGTACTCACCGCGGTTCCACTGTCTCTACTCTCCCTCGACAGTGTGAGCGTACCCAGTTCGGGCTGATTGATGAAATTACGCTGCGTAATCGTTATGGCATTGGAGTGAAACCCGGCCAGCATCGCCTGGACAGTGCATCCCTGAAAGTGGGTTTCCATCTGTCGTTCTGCATCTGCCTGCGTGCTGGAGGCGCCAGGAACCTTTGTGGATGCGATCACAAATCTGCCCTTGGGATCGGTCTGTGTCGTGTCAAGAACGGTTCCCCGGCAAACTACCGAGACTGGTATCGGCTCCCACGGAAGGGGTTCGCCTTCCATTGCCAGCTTGCCCAATAGAACTCCTCCGGCCCGCCCTTGCGTGGACATTTCAGTCCAATAATCGTATAAACCGCTGTTCCTGAATCGAGCCAGGGCGCGTAATTGTGTCCGGAGGCCTTGCCGTTGCGGCACCGGCTGGTGGAGCGCCAGCTTGTTGTCCTACCGCGGCAATGCTTAACGCAAGAAACAAAAATGCCAGTTTCAGCTTCACGGTCTACCTCCAATGGATGAGTCCATTATCTCCCATCTCAATGTAGTCTGCTTGATGTCACCTCAAGGATAAGATGCCGGACTATGCCCCTTTAGATGTGCTTTCATTCACGACACAAGAGTGGATGCGAGGTTAAATCGTGCGTTATTCTATGGACGATGCGCGCTGTCATGCTCATACTTATTTTACTTTCGTCTGGCTGCGGCGCAGCAGGCGAATCCCGATCAGCTTCTTAATAGCGCGATTGAGGCACAGCAGCGCGGGGACTTCCAGACGGCTATTCAGGGGTACCGAAGTTTCTCCAATTGCGTCCACATGCCATCGAAGCGCAGGTCAATCTTGGGGCCGCCCTCGTGCATGTGGGACAATTCGATGCCGCGATTGCCGAGTACCGTTCCGCGCTTGCATCGTCGCCGCCGCAAAAAATCCCGATTCTTATGAACCTCGGCTCGCGTACTACAAGAAAGGTGACTTCGAAAACGCACGTCAGCAGTTTGAAGCCGTGCATGCCTCGCAGCCTGACGACGTGCGAATCGCAATCCTGTTGGGCGACAGCGATGTACGCCTTGGCAAGTACTCGGCGGCTGTGACAATGCTGGAGCCAATGGAAGATAAAAATTCCCAAAATCTTGATTTTGAGTACGTCCTCGGAACGGCGATGATCCACTTCAATCAGCGCCGGGAGGGCGTCGCGCGAATCGAAAAGGTTGCCGAAGGCACTCATAGCGCCGATGCCTACATCCTGGCCGGATCTACGCTCTTGCAACTTAATGAGTATGAGCAGGCTCGCCGTGATCTTGACGAGGCGCTGGTTCTCAACGACAAACTGCCAGGAATTTACTCGCTGGCAGGGATGGCAAGGAAACACTGGCAATATCAAAGAGGCAGAGGCTGCCTTTCGGGAGGCGCTGAGCTCACTCCTGACGATTTCACCGCCAATCTGTATCTGGGTGCAATTCTGTTTAAACGGCGAGATCTAGAAGAGAGCCAGGACATACCTCGAGCATGCGCTGCAACTCGACCCTAAGTCATCTATATGGCAGGCTACATCAGGTCAGGGATGCTCAAGAGCGATCCGGGGATCAGAAGCTGTGTGGAACAACTGGAGAAGGTAGCTGGTGAAGATCCAACATAAGCTGAGAGCCACATCTCGAACTGGCATCCCTTTACACAAACTGGCACCGCCCGGCCGATGGCGAGAAAGAGCGGAAGGTCGCGGAGCGGACCACGGATCACGGCGCAAGGCAGGCGTTTCGCCGCGCCACACCCCAGAATTGAATTCGAAGGACTCGAAAACGATTTGAAGGGGCGTGCCTTTGCATGTTTGCCTAGCCGCACGCTTCAAAATTTCGAAAGAACAAAGATTAAAGAACAAAGATTAAAAAAAGGATAAGTGTGCCGGTTCAGTGACATTCAAGAGATTCGGTCGGCAACATCTGAAGAGTCTGCACGACTTCCGACCGACCAGTGAATTCTTATGGATTCAGCTCGCGTGTCGGACCCGGTCCCCGAAATGTACCGGGCCATCGCTGGAGGAAGCGTAGCCGACGCTGGTGGTCATGTGGTTATATTGCGTCCCGGTCTTGGTGACCAGCTTGATGCGCGCGCCAATGCCGTCGCGATTGCTCTTGGTCCCCGTAGGGCGATATCAAGCCAGTGCCCGGATTTGGCTGCGGTTCATCCAAATCTCCGCATCCTGGCCAAGCGCGGTCACAACGACGTCAATGCGCCCGTCGCCATCCAGGTCGCCGAAAGCGCAGCCGCGATGGCGGGCCGGAGGGGACGCGTGAAACCCGCCTCCGCCGTGAGCGCCCGCCATTTCCCGCTGGCGCCGGATTACGAAAACCGTGTTGTACTGATCCACGGCTGGTTCCGGCAGCGTAATGGACTCGACGTGTCCGCGGCTGACGAACATGTCTTTCCATCCATCGTTATCGAAGTCGTACAGGCCCACCCCGAATCCCGACATATCACGGCTCAGGTCACGCATGCCGCTTGGCGTCGTCACCTCCCGAAATCGCCTTTGCCCGTGTTTTGAAAGAGCGGAAATGTCTGGCTATTCAGCGCCACAAATGCGATATCGGGATAACCGTCGTTATTGAAGTCCCGAAAGTCCAATCCCATGCCCGAAATGAAGCCCCATCTCCGGCAAGCGCCACCCCGGCTTCGAAAGCGACCTCCTCGAATTTGTTGCCGAGATTGTGAAAGAGCGAATTATAATAGGCGTCATTGGTGACGAAAAGGTCGGGGTGGCCGTCCAGATCATAGTCAGCCATGCCTACACCCATTCCCTTGCCGACGTGATCGCGAATGCCCCACTGTTTTTGAAACATCCAGAAAAGTGCCGTCACCTTTGTTCAGAAACAATTGGTTGGGTTGACCCTTATAAAACTTTGGACTGCAATAGTCCGCGACATCTTCGAAACCCGCACAGATGGCTTTTCGCTGTACGTCCATTGCATGTAGTTGATGACGAAAAGGTCGAGCAGGCCATCATTGTTAACGTCTACCCATAGGGCAGTCGTGGCCCAGAGCGGACCGTAATCCGGGTCTGGGTCGATTCAGACTGGCGTCCAATCCTGACTTCACCGTGACATCGCTGAAAGTTCCATCGCCATTGTTGTGATACAGAGTGCTGTGATGCAGGCCGGCTACGAACAAATCGGGATGGCCATCGTTATCGTAGTCACCGACCGCAACTCCGATGTCGTATCCTGTGCCAGCCAGACCGGCGGCGTCGGTAACGTCCGTGAAGACTCCATTGCCATCATTTCGAAAAAGCCGATTGCGATATTTCGGAGAGTCTTTCTTCAGGGTGGCGATGTTGGCGCCATTGGTGAAAAAAATATCTGGGCGGCCATCCCCGTTGTAATCGAAAATTGCGACTCCTCCCGGCATCGTCTCGGGTGCGTTCTTCGCGGGCGTCTCATCGTTCTCCAAACGAAATGGAATTCTTTTGAGTTCGAACCGGATTGAACTTGGCGCGGGAGAGCCTTGCAACGAGAGACAAGCGGTCGCAAATAACACGAAACTCAAAGCAATACGGCGGGAGGGCTTCAGGAAGAACATAGCGATGAAAAAAACAAGGGTGGCCGAAGCCACCCTGTTGATAGTAATACTTTCCCAATGCCGTCTAGAAGAAGTACTTGAAGGCAAAGGTTACTTGCCGGCTGCCAACCTTGAACCTCGGCGTGCCGGTAGTCGTTGCATTGGTGTTGGTTTGCGAGAGGGTCCCAGAACTCGTGCCGAAGTTAAGACTCTCGTCGCTGGTTCCAGCCAAGCCGAACTGCGGCAGCGGATGGTTCAAGAAATTTGTCGCCGAAACGCGGAACTGCACGCTTTGACGTTCGCTTATCTTGAAGTTCTTGAACAGGCCCAAGTCGCTGTCAAAGTAGGCAGGCCCCTTCACGTACGGCCAGATCAAAGTACCCTGCTGCCCATAGGCGGCTGGCGCGAAGCAATTCGGATTGAAGTACTGTCCAGACTTCAAGCCGGATCGTGGATCGCACGTCACAACTGGCAGGACGCTCTGAATCGCATTCGTGCCAAACCACGTGCTCGGACTGACTCCAGTCGCGGCCAACCCATTCGGCAAGGTCACAGGAATGTTCGGGTACTGGACATTCAGGTTTCCGTTGAGATTGGGCTGTAATGGGGCTCCGCTCTGGTAGGTCGTGTAACCAGAAAGCTGCCAGCCATTTATCGCCCCGGCGAGTATATGGCTCCCGTGGATTGGCTGCGGCAGATTCCAGTTGTATGCGAAGTTAATGATGTGAGTATGATCGTAGGCTAACGGGCCGTAGTTGTTCCGAAGGTTGAACGGATCGGTAGTGGTGCCGTTTCCAGCGCCATTGTCAGTCTGTCCGTCTCGGATGCCCATGACCTTGCTGAAAGTATAGTTGGCGAGGAAAGTTACCGGACCGGACTGCTTCTGCCATGATGTCTGAAGAGAATTGTAATTGGCATAGCTTCCGTGGGTTATCAGGTAAACATCCTGGTAATTTACCAGTGGGCGATAATGATTTGCGTTGAAACTGCCGTTGCTGGGACTGATCTTCGTTCCCGTTGTCGGATCGTTACCGAAGAAAGCGCCAATCGGAACGTTGTTGAGATCGTCGAGTTTTCCATTGCTGCCATTGATGAGCTCGTCCTTGCTTTGGTTCCCGACGTAGGACAATTCGAAAACCGAACGCCACGGCAAAGCTTGGGAAACAGTGAAGTTGTAATCCATGGTATATGGAGTACGGTTATCTCCCATCTGGAAGGCGCTGATACTGCTTCCATTCTGGGATGTGGAAGAGGGCGGAGTAAATCCGGCAGCGCCGGAATCTATCTGTTGGTAGCCAGTGTTGGGATTACCTACGACATACTGGGCTGTTGAATTAGTCGTGTAGGTGAAGATTCCCGCTGGTCCCGCGGCTGGTCCACCCACATCGTTAACTGCGAACTGATAGTGGAATATTGCGAAGCCACCACGCAGGACGGTCTTTCCGGTCCCGAACAGGTCGTAAGCCGCCCCTATTCGTGGTTCGTAATAGAAGAGGGGAGAGACCATCCCCGAGAGAGGAATGTGGCTGTCAATGGAGTTATACACAAGGCCCGTATTGGGTCCCGCAGCAGCGGTATTCACGTAGGTTGCCGGATCCCACACTTGCAGGCCGTTTGCGGGTCCGTAAATCTGGCCCACGTGATCGAACCGCAAGCCGTAGTTCAGAGTCAGTCTCCTGCTCGCCTTGAAGGCATCTTGCGCGTATAGAGACCATTGATGGTTGTGCAAAACTTGCACATTCGACTTACTTGGCTGCTGGTAATTAGCTACGGAGCCAAGCAGGAAGTCAGCAACGGTATTTCCGGTCGTACTCGATCCCCATCCAAGGTTATAGGTTCCATTGCCGCCGTTGCCGATGCCCTCGCTGGACTGATGGTTACCGCTCGTATCCCAGTAGAAACCACCCTTAAGGGTGTGGGAACCGACAACTTTGGTGAAGTTGTCGTAAAGGGCTGGATCTATCTTCTCGGCGCCAAAACCATTCCCGTTAAACGTGCCGTCCAAATTCATTTCTGAAATGTCCGGGAATGTCCCGCCCCAAGGGCCGTCAAGATTCGGTATTTGTTTTGGGGTGTAGCCGAACAACCCAGTGATGTTGATTCCGAGCTTGGTGCGATCTACAGCCGAAGGATTGGCGGCTGTATTCGGATTAATATAGCGCGCGAGCGTGAATACAAACTCATTGGTGGTGGTGGGACTAAAGACGTGGGTGAAGTTCGACATAACCTCTTGCGAGGTTGTGGCGGCGACTACGTTCGACGGGTAGGGCAAAGTCCATGGTGGAGTCCACCAGATGCCGACCGGATGCTGATCGGTCTCGATTTGCCGGGTATAGGAAACCGATATCTTGCTGTTGTCGCTAATTGCGTAATCAACTTTTCCTGTGGCTTCCCAGCGGTTCTGTGGAGTGGTCGCTACATACTGATAGTTATTCCAACCGTTTCCGCCGTTCGGAGTTTCGTTCGGCTTTGGTATAAGGCCCAGATATTTGACCCCGATAGGATCGAAATCGCCGGTAGGAATGTTGCCGTAGCAGTTAGGAGGGTTGCTCTTATCGCACGAAGTCGTCGTTGAGCCTGCGGGAAGGCGCGTACTATTCAGTGCGGAGTATGCAAAGCCCCAAGCGCCGATTGCCCCAGACGGTACTCCCGTATTGGTGAAATCGCCAGCTCGTTGCGCAAGGGTGGGAATGTTGTAGTTGATGATGTTGCCAGCCGGATGTTGCCTCATGTATTCATAGCCAGCCCAGAAGAATAGCTTGTGTCGGCTTTTATTGAAGCCGGTGTGAGGTATCAGGATCGGACCACCGACGTTTCCACCCATATAATAGAAGCTCTGGTAGGGAGCGCCGATATTGTACGGGGTATTGCCGTTGGCAATCTGGCTGTGAGTGTAGGCGTCAATCGAATTGAAGGTGCTATTGCGGGCGTAAAAATAACCTTCGCCGTGATACTGGGAACCGCCGCTCTTGCTGAACGCCTGAAAAATCACCGGGCCTTTGGCGTATTCCGCGCTGTAGGACGACATCAGGACCTTAACTTCTGAAACCATGTCTTGATTGATGTTGGCGATCTGCGTTCCCGCGTTACCGGGATCCACCAGGTTGGCGCCGTCTAACATAAACGCCATCGCGCCATTCGGCTGCGTGCCGTTGGCGGAATATGCGCCGACTGGACCACTGTTCGTTCCGGTCACCTGTGCGTTAAAGCTGGAACCCTGGTTGATGCCATTCGTGAGGGCCATTCCAGGCATCAGTTTGAGCAATTCTCCCGCATCACGTCCACCGAGCGGCACATCTTCGATCATTTGCGTGTTCAAGGTAGTGCTGACTTCGGCACTGTCGAGGGCTACGACCGCCGCCTGCGTGGTGACTTCAACCACCTGATCGGCCTGGCCTACCGCGAGACTGATATTAGGCAGTGTGCGGTTGTCGCCCTGCGCGAAGACGACGCCGTCTTCCTTCCAGGTCTTGAATCCGGCAGCTGAAACTGAAACGGAATAGGTGCCGGGCTGCACCGCAGTGATAGAAAAATAACCCGAGCCGTTGGAGACAGTGGTACGCGTGTCGCCGGAAGCCACATTTTTCATCGTGACTTGAGCATTCGGAACGACCGCGCCGGTCTGATCGAACGTGGTCCCGGTTAACGTTCCAGTTAGCTGCTGGCCGAAGCATAGCGATGCAAACATCACGAAAAGCGCCAGACCAGCGACTGCTCCAATGTTCTTCAGGTTCATTCTTAGCTTCAAAATCATCTTCCGCCTCCGGATAGTTGTTAACGAGCCGCAGTTAAGCTGTTACCGAAACTCATCCAAACCTTTTTGTGTGGGCGCTTACGTAACGGAATACACTAGCCCGCTAACACAAAAGTACTATTGCGACCCCGCAACTTGTACCGTTGTTTAACAGTGACTGTCAAGCAAAATTATTTTTGTCTTAAGGATTTTACAAAGATGGTCAAAAATGGGGGAATCTGCCCCGTTACTAGGCAGAGCCTCGTCCGACGGGCGTTCTCCGAACAACCCCAGAAGGGGTCCATCAGGAGTCTTCCAGCGGAAACCTTGGGGCCAGGATTGGTGGGCGCTATAGGATTCGAACCTATGACTTCCACCGTGTGAAGGTGGCACTCTACCGCTGAGTTAAGCGCCCAAGCCATTCCATTCAATCATTTGCGAAGCTTGGCGTCAACGGCGGGCTGCGTCGTTTCAACTCCACTCAGCGAAAAAAGAAAGAAAGGCGAATTAAACGCGTAGGGACTTGCGTTGAAAGGCGGATGCGGCGAACGCAAAGGACATCAGCACACAAAATAACATGGAAAACGTTGACGACTCGGGAACAGCAGCAACGGAGGCCACTTCAAAATCAGGCCCATGTACATCGCGCTCGCAAAGTTACTCGCCGGAAGAGTAAACACCGAACCAAAAGTGAAAAGACCCGTTTCCCCAACGTGATCTGAGGAATCGGTGAGAGAGCCGAAGCCGAAAACATGAACGGATCATCGCTGTCGAAGCTGTCGCCTCCAATTACATATGTGCCATCCGCCAGGATGAAGCTCGGGACGGGGACGAAGGCGACGTCATTCGGATCGTAGTAACCCAATTCGGTAACGGTGACAGGACTGGTGACCGTAAATCGCCATCCAACGGTGAAATTCTGAGTCGAGTCTGACACAACATTAAGGGGATCAACCGGCGCCACTGCGATTGAATCAGCAAAACATGGGCTGCTTATCTGCACAAAACCCACGACGATTTTAACAGACGCATTCCTCTTAGCCTCACTTCAACATTCTAAGGCTGCCTGTCCGGACTAAAATCTTGCGTCCTGCACCTTTTCAGAAGTGGGATGGGTTCTAATTGCCTTTGTTTGCATCATTTATGGAAGGTGCAGCATAATATTGGCGGCATTAAAGCTCCCATCCGATACAGGGCGCCAATACAGGCCGCACGTGGTAGCCTAGTCGGCGACGGTGCAGGTGGAGTGGCCCATCCAGGTCACGGTAATTGACAGTTCCCGAATGCCGAGCGATTCGAGACCGGAGAAATTGCCTGTATCACGCTCTTCCGGCGGCGTTTCGACGCCTCCGCCAGAGCCTCCTGACCCGCAACTTTGCCCGCCGGAGCGGGTTGATACAGATGTGAGCAGCATGGTCATAGATCGCGGATTGCTGGCAATTCCGGGCGTGCCAGCCCAATCGCGAACTGAATCTGCAAAAAACGAAAGGCTCATGCAGCCCATAGAGGGATTGACTGACGCTGACGTGATGCTCCGGGTGAAGGCGGGAGATGACTCCGCTTTCGAGTACCTCGTCCAGAAGTATCGCAGAGCGATGGTCAGTTTTATGTTCCGTATGGCGCACAATTCGGCCGCGGCTGAAGATCTTGCGCAGGAAGTTTTTTTGCGCGTGTACCGTTCACGACAGAATTATGAAGCAAGTGCGAAATTCACCACCTGGCTTTATCGCATTGCCACCAACCTCGCGGTGAATCATGCGCGTGACACGCGCCACGAACGCGCAGAAAATGTGGTGAGCCTGGACGAAAAAGATGAAGACACCGGGCAGAGTCTCGATCTTCCCGACAAATCCCAGACTGTCGAAGAAATGATTGTGCAGCGGGAACGCATGGCAGCTATCCGGCAACGGGTCCAGCAATTGCCCGAGCGCCAGAGGGTCGCGGTACTCATGCACAAGTACCAACAGATGGATTACAAGCAGATTGCGGAAGTTTTGAAGTTGAGCGAGTCAGCCACCAAGTCTTTGCTGTTTCGTGCATATGAAACTTTGCGCGAACAGCTGAAGGAATTTGTATGAAGGATCTAACTATGAAATGCAATGAGATTCGTGAATTGATGCCGGATCTGGCCTCCGGATTGAGTACGGCAACGCCTCAAATGGAGGAACACATCCAGGTGTGTTCGGAGTGTTCGCAGACGCTGGCGGAGTTTCGCCAGACGATGGCGCTGCTCGACGAATGGCAGGCTCCGGAACCTTCGCCATATTTTGATACTCGGCTGCATGCACGTTTGCGCGAGGAAGCCGCGAAGCAGCCAGTTGGATTGTTGGCTTCTTTGGGCAGGTCCTCGCTCCGTACTACCTGGTTTCGTAAACCGGCACTTGCGTTTTCCCTGGCTGCAATTCTGGTCATGGGTATTACTTTGTTTCGAGGAGATGGCTACCGGTACAGAGAAAATAATTCAATCGCAGCGGTGCCCGGAAGCGCGGTGAGTGATTTGCAGGCGTTGGACAAGAATCACGATCTCTATTCGGACTTCGACGTTCTCGATGATTTGGAAGTTCAGCAAAACGTAACAGCGAATCCGTAATAGAGACGTTAAGAGACGTGACTTGAAACGTCTTTCTGAAAAACTGCGCTTTCAAGCGCTGGCAAAATATTGGCGATGTCTGGGGAGACAATTGCTTGAATTCAATTTCATCGCGGTGCGGGCTCTAGCTGCATCTCTAGCCATTGCTGCGTGCACGACCGCAAGTCTCGCGAGTGGGCAACACGAACCGTCGCGCCAAGCGGTTCCCCGTCCACCGGCTCGCCAATCATCCCAGGCGCCGGCTCGCGCTCCGCAAACCCGCATGGAAAACCGGCAGCCGCCCATGCAAGGGCATCACTCCGGCCAGTGGTTGCGCCAGTATGGGGACGTTCCGCCCGATCAACAAAGGCGGGCATTACAAAACGACCCGCAGTTTCGGAGATTGCCCCCGCAAAGACAGCAGCAGTTGCAGCAAAGATTGCAGGACTTCAGCCGGCGTCCGCCTGAGCAGCAGCAAAGGATTTTGAACCGTATGGAAACCTGGGAGCACCTGACTCCCCAGCAGAAGCAGACTGCGCGGCAGATGCATTCCCAGTTTCAGCAACTGCCGCCAGAACGCCAGCAAGTATTGAAGAATGCAATTCAGGCTCTTCGAGCAATGCCTCCCGATGCGAGGCAGCGGGCAATCCAGTCCGGGCGATTCAGTCAATATTCCCCCCAGGAGCGTGAACTGCTGAACGGGGCATTGCAATTGCCTCTAGCCCCAGCGCAACCGTCACAGAACTACGTGCCAAGGCCACCACATTAGGAACTCTAACCGCGTAGCGTGCCGTACAAGATCTTCCCGTTAGTTCATGAGCGCTAGCATCCGCCGGATGGATAATGCGGTCTGCCGAATTTCGTCGGAATCGGATGCTTCCGGGGACATTTTCAAATATTCCTCCAGATCCTCCGCCGCGGCCCTGGGCTGGCCCAGGCTGTATCTCAACAGCGCGCGCTGCTTCACGTCTTCGGGAGAGCGCGGATAAATAACCAACAGCAGGTCCACAAGCGGCAGAACTTTTTTCAGATTCCTCGCCGCCATATACACAGTCTTCAGATTATTTATGATGCGGGTCAGCATCTGCCGCCGACTGACTGCGAATAGGAACTCAGGACGCAGAGTCATCTGGCCTGAATAAATTTCGTCAAGCCGCCGCTGGCAATCCTGTGCGTTCAGAATATCGCCACCGTTGAAGCAATCAATCAAAGTCTCGTGCCCATCAATATCGTAGTTCTTCAACAGAAAATGCCCGGGCATGGCGACGCCAAATAATGGGAAGCCCACACGCCGTCCAACTTCCATATAAATGAGCGCGAGAGTGATGGGAATGCCGAGGCCGCGATCGAGGACATCGTTCAGAAACGAATTGCGCGGATCGTAATAATCTTCGCGGTTTCCATGCAGCCCTGCTTGCTCGAACAGCACGAAATTGAGCGCTGAAATTGTTTCGGAAGGCTCGCCAATTTCCGTAATGCGTGACCCAGCCCTGTGCGCAAGCTCGTCTATGCGCTCGACATAGGAATCAATATTCAGATCGGGATATTCAGTGCGGGCGATGGTTAGTGCGCTACGGACAAGGTCAATTTTTTCGTCGTCCACGTGCGGGCCAACTAGCGTGGCGAAGGCCTCAATCAGCCCGGTTTGGCCACTGCTGCCCATAAAACGATGCTACCAGAAAGGAGGCGCGCAGAGGCAAGGAACGTTTCATTTTCGCAGCAAGTTCTTGGCAATAAAGAGGATATTCGCGGGACGCTCGGCGAGCCGCCTCATCAAGTAGGGATACCATTCGGTCCCGAACGGGATGTAAACCCGCATTCGCCATCCGTCATGGACCAACTGCTCCTGCAAATCGCGGCGGATGCCGTAGAGCATTTGAAATTCGAACGAATCACGCGGAATTTTTTCTCGAATGGCAAACGCCTTCGTTTCATTGATCATTTTCTCATCGTGTGTGGCCATGCCGTGATAGATCCCGCTCTTCAACAAGGTCTTCATTAACTTGACGTAATTGGCATCCACTTCGGACTTCTTCTGAAAAGCGATTTCCGCCGGTTCCTTGTATGCGCCCTTGCATAGCCGGATGCGGATTCCCTTTGCGAGTAACTTCCCCGCGTCGGATTCCGAGCGCCGCATGTAGGACTGGATGACTGCGCCTACGCATCCTTGATTTCCCGGCATGGAATGAAGTTCGTGAACGAAATCCAGTGTGCGTTGCGTGTAGGACGAGCCTTCCATGTCCACACGAACAAAATTGCGCGGAGACATGGACGCAGCTTTCGCAACCAGCCCGGTAACGTTCTCACGGGCCAGATTCTCATCCACATCGAGGCCCATGTGCGTGAGTTTTAAACTGATATTCGCGTTGAGTCCGCTTGCTGCAATCTCGTCGAGAAGGCGATGATAAAGCTGAACACTCTCGTTTGCTTCTGCCGCGTTGGAGACGTTTTCGCCTAAATTATCTATGGAAACACTGCGGCCAGATTGATTCACAATCCGCGTTGCCCGCAAGACATCCTCTATATGCGTTCCGGCGACAAAACGACCAGAAAGCTTGTGTCCAATTGCAGATCCTTCGGCAAACCTGCGAAGGCGTGGACTCTGTGACAAAGAAATGAACAGGGTCCTCAGCAAGGTTTTTTTGTTCTTTCGAGGACGCGCCCGCTCGCGCGTAACTGAAATAGAAGGAGCGGATTCTCTTTTGCCAATCTTGACACCATCGGATTGTAACCTGCGGCAATCGAAAGATGAGCCTTGGATATGGGCTGACTGAAGTCCTGATGAAGAATCTCGCGGACTGAGAACTGGCAACTCATATCTCTCGACTAATATTAGCGTGGACTTTCCGGCCGGAAACAGGCACCCGAACCTATGAGGTCCCCCCGCCGAGAATCTCGCAGACTGAGAGCGCCACTGAGAACTGGGAACTCATATCTCTCAACTGACCCATCCAGGCCGCGCCATTAGTCACACGGCCATTGCCTTCCGTACTGTAGGAAAGTAGTCCCGGCGGCCTGACAATGGAATGCGGAACTCGTGTCTGGCGAACGCCTAGTGTCCCCCACCGCTCGCCTTTCCGGCCTGACCAAAATATGACTGAGGATCTCGAACGGGATGAGTCTGCCTGCGAAGCTCCTGTCTGTGAAACATGGCAGCGGGTGCTTCAAGTCACCCTCGGCATATTCTTTGTCGTTGGCACCGTAATTCTTGTTTACTACGCGGGCCCTCGCGCAACCGACGAAGACGTTCAAGCGCAATTGCAGCAGCTCACAGGACAGGTCAACCGGCTTAAGCAGGAAGAAGCCATGCCTGCGATGGTCCTGAACCGTTATCGAAACTCAATTTGCTACGTTTTTGGAATTTACCGTGTCGGATTTCCGGGGCGGAAACCCGCATTACGCGCCCGTATTTCGGGTAGTGGCTTTGTCGTGGCCAACGGATTACTTGCTACGAACCGCCATGTCGCTGAACCATGGTATGAAGATGCAGAATCAACCGCGCTCATCGCGAAAGGGGCGACTCCACAACTGGAAAAGCTTCTCGCCTTTTTCCCTGGCCTATCCACTCCAGTAAACATCACGCCACTTGCGTGGACCGCTGAAGGAGATCTCGCGATTGTGCAAATTGACGATTCAGCGGCAGTGCGGCAACTTCAGCCTCTGCCTTTTGCCGACAAGCCGTCTACTCCTGGGGAGATTGTTGCTGTTGTCGGATATCCCATGGGAATTCTCGGCATGGTTGCGAAGGCACCTCCAGCCGTTTACGAACGACTGGCGTTGAGAAACGACGATCAGGGAGCGGCCGACGAACTCGCGGCCCTTTCACTCATTCGCCCATCAGCAACCTGCGGGCATCTAGGAGATGTGGTTGGCGAGAAACTGGTTTACGATGCACCTACGGCTCACGGGGGCAGCGGTGGTCCGGTATTCAATTCACGGGGGCAGGTCATTGGAGTCAACGCCGCGTATATGGATGGATTCTCGGGAGGAACTCTGGGAATCGCGGTGGACGCGCTGAATCCTCTCATCGCTGCGGCGCATAAAAAGCAGATGTTATGGGCGCGGTCACAAACGGTCGTGCAGAAGTAATTCCGTCTTTTTAATTTTAGGCCGCCAGCAAGCCGCCGCGCAGCGGGCCATGGAGCGCGATCGCCTCATCGGCATAATGCGAGCAACTCGGCAAATAGCGGCAAGCCGGCGGCAACACCGGGGCAAGCAACAATTGATACGCGCGGATCGCCGCGCGCAGCAGCAGCCCGATCACGGCGCCGGCAAGACTTCCCAGCGGCATTTCATTCCTCTCCGCCGCGCGCCGCCCTCGCGGCTCGCGGGCGTGCGAGCTGGCGCACCGCTCCTTCAAGATCGGCCAGCAGCTCGGCATAAACGCGCTCGCCCGTCTCGGCGCGCGCGATCAGCACATAATCGGTGCCGGGCCTCCCGTGAAGAGGCAGAACCGACGCGGCTGCCGCGCGCAAACGCCGCTTCGCCCGGTTGCGCGCCACCGCATTGCCGACCCGCTTGCTCGCGGTATACCCGACGCGGGGCGTTGTCGCTGTGTTATCGCCCGGC
>CAVPCG010000056.1:0-13595 GCA_963702325.1 uncultured Acidobacteriaceae bacterium
GACGGCCGCCAAACGCGACATGTTGCGTACGTCGGACCAAGACGTTCCGTACCAGTGGGCCGCCTTTACAATCGAAGGTGCGGCAGGACGGCCAACATCATCAAATGGAAGTGAGAAGTCAAAATGACCCTGGATCCGAAACAAGCGAACTCAGATTCTGCGAGACAATAAAGAAGCTGGTTCCGCCCACCACATCAACGTTGGCGGCAATAATGACTGATGCATGGACCGAGCGCGTCGGATGCGCGAACGCCGGAATTGCTCACCGCGGATCTAGCCGGGTTCGAAAGCAGGCATACGCGAGCTTCTGACGGAACTCAAGACCAGTCATACCGTTTTCTACCACTCGCTTCCGAAAGAATGCTGCCACAGCATACGATCAATGCAAGCTTGCGGGATGTATCCTGAACGGTGCGCGCAAATGGATGTTTCTGGATGTGTTTGAAGACGGACCCGCCCATCGTGCCGGAATCCGGCCCGGAGATATCCTGGACGCTCTGGACGGAACGGCTGCCGCCGCCTGCGACACCATACTTTGCGATCGGCCAAACTCACACCTTGGGTGTTCGCAACGGGGGCAACGGGAGTCGAAAGGAGATTGTGATTGAGGTTCCCAAGCGGAAGGGAACGAAGCAGCGCCCTCCGATCGTCGAACCGAAGATGCCCCATTCACTCGAAAATTGGATCGAACATTGGACTTCTTAAGATCCGCGTACTTTCCGGGCGCCATGGGAATAGAATTTGCGAACGAATTGGATAACGCGGTTCGCGATCTCAAACAGCAAGGGTGCGAGCGAATGATCATCGACCTCCGCGGGAATATCGGCGGCAGCCTAGGATTCGCCCGGCTGGCCAGCTATATGTGCCCCGGCCAGGTTGCCATCGGCCACAGCCTCACGCCTCGTCGCCTCCGGAACGGGTACGACCCGGAGGCGCTCCCACGCGTTCCGATGCCCCGCAGCAAAACGGAACTCCTGTTCACATTAGCCCGCTTCTCGTTCCGCGACAAATCCGTCATGCTCCTCACGCAGGGACTGGGCGAACAGCCGTTTCACAACAGGATAGTCGTGCTCGTCAATGAATGGACAAACAGCGCTGCTGAGATGGTGGCCGCTTTCGCAGCAGAGAACGGTTTAGCAACCGTCGTCGGTCAGAAAACGCGTGGCAACGTCCTCGGGGCAACAAACTTTAAAGTCGGTAGTGACTATTGGCTACGCCTCCCCGTTTCGGCTGGTTCACTTCGAAAGGCCGAAGTCTTGAGGGAAATGGGGTTGATCCGGATGTATCAGTCGAAATCTCACCGGACGCTCTGGCCGCTGGGCAAGATAACCAAATGATCAGGGCTGATCGCCAAGGAACTGTGACCCATGTGGAAGCACATTACCCAGACGCGAGCGCGCCTACTGCGTCTAAACCGGTTGACGGGTACTTGGCTTTTTCCGAGTAGCGTAAATTTGACCGGCGCCAGGACGTTATGGTGCGTTAGCGGATCGGGTTCAGGAATCCGCAGACTATGAGTCGAGCTTTGCCCCAGATGACGGGGGCGGCGGTGAGTGTGGACGAGAAGCATTCCCCAACCCCGCCCCTCGGGAAAATCAAATGCACCGCGACGAGGTCGGCTCTCTTGGCCGTTTCACCACGACCCGAATACCAGAAAGCTGACCCCGCCAGGTCTGCGGGCTCTGCCAACAGGGGGCGGTAGAGGAAGGTGACAGTCGCTCCGCAATCCCGGTCGCGGCTCCTGATTTTGGATGCATAAGGACCCGACTGCGGGGGACGCTGGAGCGCGGCCAGCCAGCGTCCGCTTCGCTTGCCCGCCCTCAATTCTGTCCCGTGGCGCGGCGAACCGCGGCTTTCTCTTCCGCGTTCTGCCGCTTCTGCTCGGTCATGTGCTCGGCCGGGCTTAGCACTTTGGGTAGGGCTTCGAGGGCCAGGAAAACATCATGATCGATCCACAATTTCGTTTGTCGAGGCAGGTCGGATCGACCTCGGGCGGGCCGAAATCAGGGATCCCCCGGACATGACAGGCGCATATGCGGGAAACCGTTGGGGACCGTTATACTGCAGGTCACGGACCTCGACCAGCACCCGGCCAGCATCCTGGCCGATTACTACCAAGGGTGTCCGCAGGGGCACTCGGCAGAACGCCCCGGCGGCTATCCATAGAGGGCTGGTCGCGTCGTACTCAGCCATGCCGGGGTCGTCCGGCAGCGACGGCTCGTCGCCTAGGTTCACCGGCGGCGGGTAATCCACCGGCGTGGTGCCCGGTATCTTCGCCATTTGCGCATTTGTCCGCTCTTGTTGAGCCTTGGTTCATCCCCTGGGCCATGGCTACGCCCGCCATGAGCAGGCTGCTGCCAAATCCGTGGCCCTTGCCTTGGGTGTGTTTTGCCTCTGCCGCCACCAGTTGCAGTCCGTCCTTGGGACAGTTCAGCTGGGTCCCCTTTTTGATCTGAGGGTCCGACGCGGAGGCTAGAGCGGACACCAGCAGGCTGGCGAGAGTGAGTGCCGCCGGGACAAACGACCTTTTTCTTGTCGAGCATGGATTTTCTCTCCTTGAGGGACTTCTGGCCGTTCGAGTTTGGCGAATGGAGACCTGCGATCGCAGTAGTATCCAGACCCGCGTCATTGTGCTGATCATGTTGTTCGTCATGGTAAACCTCTTTCCTTTTCAGTTCGGCGAATTTGCTCTCCGAAGTCACGAATGACGGCGGTGCAATTGGTACAGTTGCATCTGCATCTGCGTCTGATCCTGGCGGGGGTGCAGGCTTCCACATGTCTTGGGCAGTTCGTTGGAGTCCTGGATGCGTTGACGGTTGACGGTTGACGGCAGATATGAGGTGAGAAGACGCGGGCGTCGTCGGGGAACGAATGAGCGAGCGGGCAGGGGAGAGGGCCTGTCCCGATCGCACGCCAGCCGGACATCTGCGGTGGACGGCGGGTCAACGACGCCATGTTGCTGGGAGTGTTGAATGTGGCAGATACTGTAGATGTCCAGGATGTATGTGTTCGGGTATTTTGGGTCGCGGGGAGGTCGCGGTTCGTGGGAGAGAGCCTTGGGAGGAGGGGGAAGACGAGTGAGAGGAGGAGTTGAGCGGCCACCAGAGCAGAGCTAGTGAGCGAGGTCAGCACGGAGGATGAAATTAGAACAACTGGCTCGGCTGTTCGTCCACAATCGAGTTACCCGCGCTGCCGCGCCCAAAGCAACCCACCAATGCACCAGATCTATCAAGCAGGGCTGTGCTTTTTGCGAGCCCCCTGCACCAGCAATTGGCAGCGGTGGAACGACGACCGATGGTGGAAGCAGAATAGAAGCTTGGAAGCTTGAAACCTGGGCGACATGGTAGGTTGCAGGCCCCAGGCTACAGGCCGTTTCACCCAAGTACCGGACTAATGAAGAGCGCCATTTACATCCCGGTCATCGAGCAAAATGCGACCTGAGATTCCTCGATGGGGCATTTGCTCTTCTGTTGTCAACCATTCACATCACAGTTTCACAAGCGAGGCCAGTTCTGCAGCCGTATTTACACCAATCAACCCCGCCAATTGGTCCGCGCCAATTCTAGCCTGAGGTTGAGCTATGATTCTAGCAGCCTAGTCTTTCAGTGACTGAGTGCGAGTATGCGGTCAGGACTCAGAAGCAAATATGACTCCTTTGTTTGCTTCTTCAGCTGGGCTAGATGATGAAACAGTTACAAAGGACTTGCATCGGTTGGCTATCCTCTTCCGAACTCGGTGAGCGTCTTGAGGAGAGCAGGCGGGCGGTCAGTTCTTCTCCAGTTTTTGCACAGTAGGTAGTCGGTCGACAGCATTTCTGTGACACAAGCATTTGCTTGCGCCTAGTGACGAAAGAGGAGGTTTAGGTTGCTAAGTGCAAGCTTGCACTAGAGTATAGAGTGAGCCTCAAAAATGCATCTCAACCCCAATTGATGTGAACTATGTCTCAGATGCGGTCTCTTCATACGCCGCGGTACGATTGTTGGGACAAAATAACCTTACAGGGTCAGGGGCACAGATCGTTTCATCTGTAGTTAAGTTACGATACCCGCGCTCTAACAGCGCCAGATCGTACTCTGCCGTATCAGTACATCTGGTCTGCCTTGGCTTCCTCGCTTCAGAGGGGTCAGCCTCGCTAGGCGCGTCCGTACAAGGGTCATTGCGGGAGCGTCATTCAGGTGCTCAACCGACTTGACAGGGTGGATGTATTGGTCGCCTTACGATGTGGCTTGTAAAGCCACACCAGGCGCAGCAAAGAGGGGTGCTGACTGCGATTAGACCAGCTACCGAGCGACAAAAGTAATTCGGCAACCCCGTGAATCGAAGGCAGCAGCTACCAGAAACGTTCAAACTGACTGAGTAGACGCCCATCTACCTACATGTAAAATGTCGTCACGAGTGTCCTGTGATGCAATTCTGTAATGAGCTCGGCAAAAATATCTCATTTCCGTCATTTTGGTCTTGAGTAGAGGCCACGAGGCGGCACCGTCGGCGACGGCATGGGGAGTCCGAGCTCCGCGGGAATGATGCGCAATTTGGCTTTGTGCAAGAAAGGAAGTCCACCAAAGTAATCCTGGTGTGTTTTCGGCGCTTGCTGTCATTAAGTATCTATCGTGCCATCAGTTCACACGGACTCCTCAGCTTCAAGCCAAGCGGCACGGAGCTGACGACTTTTGAGGTATTTCCACTCTTGCGGCTGTTTGGGAAGGTAAAGGGCCAAGATGACCAGCATTCATTTCAGACAACTGCTGAATGCCAGGGCGAGGTTTCATTCCCTAACCAGCCACTTTCTGCCCCCAGATGGTTGTGACCCCGCAAGTTGCTCGGACAATGAGGTTCTCAGCCTCTCAGCCTCTCTTCCGTCTGATGTTACTTTCATCCGTATTTCATTAAGTCTCTGCTTGGAGAGGTTACCATTACCCTGAAATCGGGCCTTTGTCCCAGGTCGAACTCTTCCAAAAACACATGTCCACAAAATAATTCCAGTTACGTGTGCAATGTCGGTTCCAAAGACCGCAACTGCTCAACTTTGATTCTTGAAGAGCCAATCCGAGTTTGCATCAACCATGAAGTTGGTTATGTTGAACTCGTTTGAACCATTGACCATATCAGCCATATGCATGTCAGCGCCGTTCCCAGATCCACCGTTTGCAGATACGACGCCCATGTCCGTACCAGGAGCTACGGGAAGCCTGGGGACGTTGAAGAAGTCAAAAACATCGAGGTATTCGAGTTCATTGGGCGCTGGTGTCCTGGCGGTGTAACGCTTGGCATCCGAGATACCATCCCTACATGTTTTGGCTGTCTAGAGATCAAGAAGTCAAGATCGTATGCACAGCGTCTCATATCTGCAAGGATCTTCACAGAAGAAGGGGTGACACGCTCGCCGTCAGCAGCGTTCATCGCTCAGAGTCTCGGTGCTCGTCCAGAACACGTTGAAATATGGCAGTATACCGCTCTGCAACGGGCCAGTATCGACCCATCTCTCGAAGAGTGTCAACGAAGAACTGAATCTGAGGACTGAGCTTGTGCTCAATTGTTGAGCCATGCACGAGCAAGAGGCGAGCTGCAACCCATAGCGTGAACGCAAATGGAGGTCCAAGTTTTGGGAGCATGCCATTAGAAACAACATACTCGCCAAGTGCAGCGATATTTTCAACCGCACCGTGACAACGCTGGCTCGCGCTATAAGACGGAGTGAAGATAGGGGAGCGGGTCGTCGGGTAGGCGGCTGATGAGTGGAGTCTGATGACTGTAGTATGATATGTGGCTATATAAATCAGTTTAGATCAGCGACAAAAAGAATGCGGAAGATTTGTCCAAGGCCGCCAGCAACAAATCGCTTACCGGATATCTTCGCGCGCATCTGAGCCGTTTAGTTGCCGGCGATTATTTGCTTTGCTGGCTTATATTCAAATGAATTCTGAGCACGAGGCACTTCTCCAGGAATTACGCGAGTCTGTCAAGAACAAGAAGCACGTTGCTACCTGCCTTGAATTTGGGCCGCGTTTCCTGCACTCTACCGGTCAAGCTTACAAGGGCGGTCCAAATTCGGGAGTGTTTTTGCAGATCACTTGCGACGACGCCGTTGACTTGCCGGTACCGCAACAGAAATATACTTTTGGCATTGTGAAAGCCGCCCAGGCGCGCGGCGATTTCCAGGTTCTCGTTGAGCGCGGACGCCGCGCCTTGAGAATTCATTTAGGCAAAGATCTGAAAGCTGGATTAGCCAGATTGAAGGCGGCGTTTCAAGAAGCCCTTAATTAAGTTTTTCTCGATGGAGAGAGGGCGTCCTCGCCCGCCCTGCCGGGCAGGGACGCCCCGCTCTCCATGATAAAGTTCTGCGGAAAGGATCAAACAAATGCGGCTAGGAATGGTGGGCCTCGGCAAGATGGGCGCAAACATGGCCCTCCGCCTGATGCGCGGCGGTCATGAAGTCGTCGGCAGCGACCTAAGCGCCGATAACGTCAAGCACCTGGCGGGCGAAGGCGCGATTGCCTCGACTTCGCTCGATGACTTCGTCAGCAAACTGGGCAAGCCGCGCATCGCGTGGCTTATGGTCCCTGCCGGCGATCCTACGGAACAGACGGCACAGGCGTTAGCGCAGCGCTTCCAAGCCGGCGATATTCTCATTGACGGAGGAAATTCCTACTTCAAAGATGACATCCGTCGCGCAAAACAATTGCAGGACAAAGGGATTCACTACGTGGACGTCGGCACCAGCGGCGGCGTCTGGGGAATTGTTCGCGGATACTGCATGATGATAGGCGGCCCCAAAGAAGTCGTGCAACAACTCGATCCAATTTTCAAGACGCTGGCTCCGGGGCGCGGCAACATCCCACGAACTCCGGGACGCGAAAAATTGTCTTCAAAGACTCCTGGCACATCTGAAGATGGATACATATACTGCGGTCCATCCGGCGCGGGTCATTTCGTCAAGATGGTGCACAACGGAATCGAATACGGCATAATGCAGGCCTATGCGGAGGGCTTCGACATTTTCAAAAATGCCACCAGCAAAGAAGTCCCTGAAGATCAACGTTACGACCTCAATCTTGCGGATATTGCGGAAGTCTGGCGCCGCGGCAGCGTGATAAGTTCGTGGCTGCTCGATCTCACGGCAATGGCATTAGTCGAAAATCCGACACTCTCCGAATACACGGGCTTCGTCCATGATTCGGGCGAAGGCCGATGGACGATCGAAGCGGCGATCGCAGAAGCTGTTCCGGTGGATGTGCTTTCAGCCGCGTTATTCACGCGCTTCCGCTCGCGGCAGGAACACACTTTTGCTGAAAAAATTCTTTCCGCCATGCGGCAAAAATTTGGCGGGCACATCGAACAGTCCGCCGCCCAGAAAACAGCCTAATTTCTCACGCATAAACGAGGGTCAAGCTCATGGCTCAAACAGAGGTGATGCCAGTTCAAGAGCAGCGTATCGGAAGGCCGAGCGATCCCTGCGTGATGGTGATCTTCGGAGCCGCTGGCGATTTGACTCGCCGCAAACTGATCCCGGCGCTGTACAACCTTGCCAAAGCCCATCTGCTCTCGCAAAACTTCGCAATCGTGGGCATTGCCCACACTCAGATGTCCACAGATGACTTTCGGAAGCGGCTTGCGGACGGAATTAAAGAATATGCCGACGGAGACCTCGACCCCAAACTCTGGCAGTGGTTTGAGGAACGGATTTACTATGTGACCGCCGAATTTGACGACAAACAGATGTACGCTCAGCTCGGCCAGCTTCTGGAGAAGATTGACCGGGAGCATTCCACTCAGGAAAATTACTTTTTTTATTTAGCCACCGCGCCGGATTTCTTCGGTCCCATCGTGCAACAGCTGTCCGCCAGCGGGTTGATGGATGAGAAGGGCGGTCAACAATGGCGCCGAGTGATCATCGAAAAGCCTTTTGGGCACGACCTGGATTCCGCGCGGGCGCTGAACAAACAACTTTTGCAGGTAGCCAGCGAAAAGCAGATTTACCGCATTGATCACTACCTCGGAAAAGAAACGGTTCAGAATATTTTGGCTTTTCGTTTCGCCAATGGAATTTTCGAGCCCATCTGGAATCGCCGCTACATTGATCACGTACAGATTTCCGTCGCCGAAACCGTCGGTATGGAGCAACGCGGCGGCTACTACGATCACGCGGGTGCGCTGCGCGATATGGTGCCAAACCACATCATGCAACTTATTAGCCTGACGGCAATGGAGCCCCCGGTCTCATTCCAGGCTGACGCGGTGCGCGATGAGCAAGCGAAGATTCTGCACGCGATCCAGCCCCTGAGCTCCGAAGAAGTACTTAGCAAAACCGTCCGTGGTCAGTATGGCGATGGCGAAATTGACGGTAACCGCGTTCCTGGATATCGCCATGAGGGCGATGTGCCCGCTGATTCCAGGACTGAGACTTTCGTCGCCATGAAGGTCATGATTGATAACTGGCGATGGGCCGACGTTCCGTTCTATTTGCGCACCGGCAAACGCATGTCTGCACGTCATACTCATATCGTGATTCAATTCCGCCGGGCGCCGTTTATGTTATTCCGCGATACGCCCGTGGAAAATCTAATGCCGAATCAACTGGTGTTGCACATTCAACCGGAAGAAGGCATCTCCTTGCGATTCGCCGCCAAAGTGCCAGGTCCCACCATGCGTTTGGGTGCGGTGGACATGAACTTCGAATACGCGGATTATTTCGGCAAGCAACCCAGCACGGGGTATGAGCGGCTGCTTCATGATTGCATGATAGGCGATCAAACGTTATTTCAGCGTGCCGACATGGTCGAGGCCGGATGGTGCGTGGTTAGTCCCATGCTCGATGTGTGGAAAGCCTTGCCTCCAAGATATTTTCCCAATTACGCCGCCGGCACATGGGGACCAAGAGAAGCTGACGAGCTGCTGGAACGCGATAACCGTCACTGGAGGAACTTCGAAAAATGATCCTGGCCGGCGACATCGGAGGCACCAATGCTCGGCTGGCGTTCTTCGATGTCGAGGACGGGCGCTTCAACCTGGTTTCAGCCACAATTTTCCCCAGCCGCGAATATTCCGGGCTCGATCAAATCGTTTCAGAATTCCTCCAAACATCGGACGTTAATCCTGACCGCGCATGCTTCGGCATCGCCGGCCCAGTGCGCAATGGCCGCGTCGAAACTTCCAACCTTCCGTGGATTGTCGAATCCCAAAGCCTCGCGAATGAACTGAAACTCAAGAAAGTTTTTCTGATCAATGACCTTGAGGCGAATGCCTGGGGAATTGTTGACCTTGATGTGAAAGATGCGGTGCTTCTCAATCAGGTGAAAGCAAGTCCGCAAGGGAACCAGGCTGTGATTGCCGCTGGGACCGGACTGGGCGAGGCCGGAATGTATTGGAACGGAACTCAGCACGAGGTTTTTGCGACGGAGGGGGGCCATGCGGATTTTGCGCCCCGGAACGAGCTTGAAGTCGAACTGTTTCGCTATCTGAACACCCAATACGGTCACGTTAGCTATGAGCGGATTCTGTCAGGCCCAGGTCTGGTAAATGTCTTCCACTTCTTGCGCGATACAGGACGTGGCACCGAGCCAAAATGGCTTACCGACGAAATGCAGCATTCAGATCCTGCCGCTGCGATTTCGCAGGCTGCGATGGGTGGCAAGTGCGCACTATGCGAGCAAGCGGTGGACATATTCGTCTCGGTGTACGCAGCTGAGGCTGGTAATCTCGCGCTCAAGACAATGGCGACTGGTGGTGTTTACCTGGGCGGAGGCATTGCTCCAAAGATGCTGTCGAAAATGTCAGGGCCATTATTCATGCATGCCTTCGCGGCCAAGGGTCGAATGCAGCCGTTGCTCGAGGCTATCCCGGTAAGAGTAATTACGAATGACAAAATCGCTTTGCTCGGCGCGGCTCGTTACGCTTTAGTGAAATCCAGAGCCTGAGAGCGTTCGTTATGCCTTCTACGTCAGAAATTCGAATTCTAGAGAACCCCGCGGACCTGTTCCGCGAAGCAGCAGTGGAATTTTCTGCGCTCGCCAATGAAGCTGTGCGAGCGCGCGGACGCTTTTGTGTCGCATTATCTGGCGGGTCCACTCCCAAAGGCTTGTACGCTCTGCTTGCAACTGGCGTGGTCGCCGTGCCTTGGGAAAAGATATATTTTTTTTGGGGAGATGAGCGCCACGTTCCTCCCGATGACCCTGAAAGCAATTACCGAATGGCGAATGAGGCGCTGCTGTCGAAAGTCCCCATCTTGCCTGACAACGTTTTTCGAATCCTCGGCGAAGAAAAAGATGCCCAGGCAGCGGCAAGGAAGTACGAAGAAACCCTGGTCAAGTTTTTCTCCTTGAAAGCAGGGGAGCTTCCCCGTTTTGACCTAATTCTGTTGGGGATGGGGCCAGATGGGCACACCGCATCACTATTTCCCGCCAGTGCCGCTCTTCAGGAAAGTCACCGGTCGGTGGTGGCGAATTGGGTGGAGCAATTCCACACAGACCGCATCACCCTCACCCTGCCCGTGCTCAATAACGCAGCCGAGGTAATTTTCCTCGTAAGCGGAGACGAAAAGTCGGGAATTTTACGCCGGGTTCTTGAAGGAAATGGCGGCCAGTTCCCGTCGCAGCTAGTTCACCCAAAGGATGGAATGCTAATTTGGTTGCTGGATAAGCCTGCGGCGAGTAAGTTGAGCGCCACTGCCGCTCGCCCGCAAATTTAGAACGCAGGAACCGCTGTATTCTTCGTCAAAAACATTTTGCGGTCCAGTGTGCGAAGCGTGTCTTCGAAATCGCTGCCGATCGCATACGCCGTGAAAGCCCACCTGAAAGATAATTCGTAGGGTTTGCTGTTATTGAGATTCCATTGCTCCACCGATCTGAGCAACCGCTGCAAAGGGGGCTCGCATTGGAGTTCACTGGTATCCGGCATGGCAATTAGAAATTCGGGTCCATCCAGTCGAAAAACGGTGTCGCCACCGCGGAAGACAGCCTTCAATAGCTTGCCGAAGTCAGCCAGCAGAAAATTGCCCTCGGTGTCCCCGAACTTCGCATTCAGTTCATTAAAGCTATGAATATCAATTTTCATGAACGTGAGACTTCCGCCCATCCGGTTGGAGCGTGCGACCTCCTTCGGAATCAATTGGGTCATGCCGCGCCGGTTCAACAACTGCGTTACCGGGTCCACGAGAGATAGGCTCTCCAGCCGTTCGTTCACCACCAGTTCACTAATAAAAGAATGCCGGGTCGCGTTCAATGAGGATTTCTGGATCAGCAGGCAAATATTGAACAACAAAATTAGCGAGATCAGTCCAAAGAGCACTTGCGGCAAATAGAGTTGTTGAATCTTTATATTTGTCGGAGCCCACACCAGGTTCGGGGTGACAAAAGCCAGCGTCGCAGCCGTGACAACAACGATAGCCAGAGCTCCAATGGACCAAAGGTGAAGGTTGCGCGCGGAAAGTTGATGAAGTTGTCCCTGCACTTGTTCCGTGCGAGTCACTGCTGGAGAGTGTTCTTTTTTGCGGCTCGGGGTCTTCGACATTTCAACTCCGTTCCCGATGGCGCCGGGAAATTGGTTTACCTACCGTTATAAGTAAGTTTCTATTGCGGAGTGTCGCAGGTCTGATAGAAATCAGCGCGGGTCAGTACCTTCGTAATTCCAGAATGGGAATCGCCTGAGTATGGTTCGGAAGATCAGCGTTGGGATCAGGCTACCGTATCTCGCCAGTTGCCGATCTCTCGCATTTGGCTTTGAGTTTGCTCGAAAAGTCTGACGCGATGCCGTGAGTGCTCGAATTCATGAATATCTGCCCACACTTCGGCTCGCCAGGCTTCCTCGTGCACCGAAGAAACCCCGCAAGTCGCACAGCGAGTATGCAATCTTCGAACCGGAGCTACTGTCACAGGAGATAACTGCAATTCGATAAAAACGCAACGCACTTCCTGAATTTCGTCTTTGTCGGAAAGAACATGTTCATAACGCAGCAAATAGCCGAAACCCAGCCGCTCGCTTCAGTTTCCGCTTCCGCACGCCCGTGAAAAGGACCGTACTCGGCCCGCAATTGCTCAGTGGAGTCGCATGCCATCCAGAATGTCTCGATATACGCCATTTTTTCGTCCTAAAGGGCCTGTGCAGCACAGGCAGTCAGGGAAATCAGTATTGACCCGGGGCGTGGTCTGGTTTCTCAAGATGCAATCGTAAGGCCGGACCTCATGCGATAACACCCTGCAATAACGGCTTCCTTTTCGGGATATTCCGCAATATTCGATCTGCCGATGCAAGCGTTTGCAATGTTTTCCCCACTAAAGTGCCGCAAGTAGCCCTAAAGGTGCCTTGACGAAGCCCGAAGCTGCATTAAAATCCGGATCGTCCCCAGCCCTTGGGGGCTTATAGCAATGGGTAAACGCCGCGAACCCCGTATCGAGAAAAGTCTTCAAGCGCGAATTTTCGGAACTGACGCGGATGGCCACATTTTCTCAGAGAAAGTAACCACCGTGGATGTAAGCCAGAGTGGGGTGAAGGTGAGCGGAGTAAAGGCCAAACTTAAGCTGGACGAAATAGTTGGCTTGAGTCATGGCCAAAGCAAGAGCCAATTCCGAATCAAATGGATTGGCGAGCCGGGTAGTCCAAATGCCGGCCATGTCGGATTACTCAACGTGAATGCGGAGAAACCTTTTTGGGACTTTCCATTGCCCAAGCCAGCTCCCGATAGTTTCCAACAAGGCGCTCTAGAGCGCCGCAAGCACGCCCGAGTGCGATGTACCACTTCCGTGGAACTCCATCCCGAAGGGTCCGCACTTATATGGGGGAAGGCGTCAGATCTAAGCCTTGGCGGCTGCTATATCGAGATGGGCATCCCGCTTCCGCCAGGGTCAAAGGTGAGAGTTGGGATTTGGATCGGAGAGAAGAAATGTTGGGCGATCGGGAAAGTCACTAATAGCACGCCCGGTTTTGGTTCGGAATTCAGTTCACGGAAATCGCCGACACCGATGCCGGTCAGCTCACCGATTTTCTGAAAAACTATCTAAGGAGACTAGTGGACCTCCTGACCTCTCGAACTGCGATTGCAGTGTGAGACGAATTCTGGATTTTCAAGTCCCTGGAATGACGTCGAAGCAGGAATTTGTCTAAACTGCGCCGCTACTCCATAATCCGGAAGTCTATCTACGGGCTGGCCGCTTTCAGGTAACTTATAATTTTCGCAAATCGTATCCGGGGAGGTCTTTGTGATTTTCATGCCAGCCTCGATTTTTCGGTGCCGTCATTACGGCGTGTTAGGCTCATTGCTATTGAGCTTGACTCTCGTCGGTTCCGCTCAGACTTCCAACGTCGTGACCGCGGAAAACAACGTTCAGACTAGCGCTCCCCTGACTTTGACCCTTCAGGACGCCTTACAGCGGGCAAAGAAGAATAATCCCGAATACCGCGCGGCTTTAACCGAATATGGATCGTCCAAAGAAGACGTTGTCCAAACTCGCGCGGCATTGCTGCCAAACGTGAACTACAACGCCGCATTTGACTACACGCAAGGAGGGGGCGTCCTCGGCGTCGGACGGTTTATTGCCAACAATGGAGTGCACGAGTACATCAGCCAGGGTGACGTGCATCAGGCAATTTCTGTAGGCGGTATT
>CAVPCG010000057.1:0-7512 GCA_963702325.1 uncultured Acidobacteriaceae bacterium
TCTCTGATCTTCTGCGTCATCTCCAATAAGATGCGATGAATTTCCGCCTGCTCTTCATCCAGCAGCCGGACAAGTTCATTGTTTTGCTCAATCGTTTCGAGGGGCTCGACAAAGACGGTCTGTCCACTGGAACTCGCCCCGTGCACGACACCTTGTACACGCCTCTTCTGCTCGACCTTGACCGGAATTACGAACCGCTCCCCGCGGATTGTGATCAGTTCATCCTGCACCGTTCCACCCTCGGCCAGCCGGCGCAGATAACCGCGGAGCGATTCTTGAATCTGCCGACGCTGCTTTTCAATCTCGCGGCGAATTCGCGCTAATTCCGGCGAAGCCTTGTCTTCAAGCGTGCCGTCCGGTTGAATCTTTCCACGAAAGCTTCGTAAGAAATCCGTAAAATCAACGATTCCTTTGGAAAGATTCGCCACGGTCGTCCACGGCACTTTCATCGCCGAGGGACCATGCAATTTGCCGCCACTCGGCCGCGCGATCCACGACAAGAATGACATCGCGGATTTCTGTGGTTTCGAGAACGGCGCCCGATATTTTTGCTTTCTGCAAGTGTGAGGTGACTTCAAGCAATCCTGCAAAATCGTAACTCTTCCGCCCACCCGCCGGAACTCGCGCACCTCGCTGGTCAGAGTTTGTTGATTTTCAATCCAATCCTGATCGGTGGAGGGAGCGAGTTCAGCTACCTAATCTGCCCGAATGGAGATTGCGCATATCCGCGCAATAACTGGCGCAGCGGCTCAAATTCCAGAACTCTCAGGCTGGCGTGAGTGACCGGGTCCGGCATCGCTCTTCATGGTACAAGAATCGCGGACGAAGGCGCCCGCGCCGCACCAGCACATGTTAACGTAAGAATATTGGAGTTTAAATGAGACGTATATTTCTAATTCTGCTGATGATTGCTGCCGTCCATGGCGCGGCGCAGCAAGCCCCTTCAGTTACATCAAACACGCCAACCGCGAATCCTAAACACTTCGACCGAGTGCTGGTCGTTATCCTGGAAAATCAAGCCTACGTCACGGCGATCAAGGATAAATATCTTAAGCAACTGGCTGACGAAGGCGTCGAGTTCACTGATTTTCACGCTCTTGCGCATCCCTCTTATCCCAAATTATTTAGGCGATTGATCGCGGGCAGCACTTTTGGCATGCACGGAATATTTGGAGACGATCAGAACGACTTCCCCGACGACAATCAGCACAGAACGATTGGCGATGAACTGGACTGGAAGAATTATGCGGAAGAATATCCGGGAAAGCCGGGCAAGCCAGCGTACCTTTACGATGCCACAAAGTACGCGCTGAAAACATGTGCCGTTTTTAAGCTTTCAAAAAGTGCAAAAACAAGAACCTCAAAATGTCATCTCAGTGGATACGAAAAATCCGCACAACGCTTTTGTAGCTGATGTGGAGAATTCCCGCGTGGACCCGAAAGATTCGAAGTACAAGGCACTGCCAACGTATATGTTTTATTCGCCCAACATGGACGACGATGGCCACGACACAAATCTCGGCACGGCTTCCACCTGGCTTAAGAATTTTATGGAAAACTGGTTCCCTTTCGGACGCACTCAGCCGGCACGCTCCTCATTGTGACTTTCGACGAGAGCGAGGCCCCGGAAAGAAAGAGCAATCACATCTACACCGTGTTTTTGGGGGACATGGTTAAGCCGGGTCAAAAAGTGGACACACATTACAACCACTACGACATCCTCAGAACGATTGAAGATATTTTGGGGTTCAGCCGCTGAATGCCGGAGACTCGCACGAAAGTAATCACCGGCATTTGGAGCCGATAGACGATAGACTTCGAATTGCGGCCAACATTTCTTGATCTGATTGGTAAGTTATTGAGGGAGGAAAAATGAAACCTTTCAGTTCCAGTACGCTCTTCGTTCTCCTTCTAATATTCGTCTGCACTGGCGCTTCGTCTGCAAAGTCGGATTCGGCGTGCCCCCATGCATTTAAGCTGGACGGCGATGTCGAATTTACTCATGATCCCTCCATCATTAAAGATGGAGATACTTGGTATCTCTTCTCCACTGCCAACGGTCCCGACCGCAGGGGTGAACTTCCGATTCGATGTTCGAAAGATTTGCAGCACTGGACGCGTTGCGGTTACGTGTTCGACAGCGTCCCGGACTGGATCAAGAAAGAGAGTCCGAAGACCAGGGAACTGTGGGCTCCCGATATCTCTTACTTCGATGGCAGATATCACTTATATTACGCGTTCTCCGTTTTCGGGAAAAATACCTCTGGCATTGCACTGCTTACAAATAAAACGCTCGATCCGAAGAATCCTGATTTCCATTGGAAGGATGAAGGGCTAGTACTGGAATCGCACGCCGAAGATGACTTCAACGCGATTGATCCAAACCTCAGCATTGATACCCAGGGTCACACATGGCTCGCGTTCGGCAGCTTTTGGAGTGGAATCAAGATGCGCCGGATAGATCGCAAGACAGGGAAACTCTCCACCGAAGACACAAAGCTATATTCGCTTGCGAGCCGGAAGCGGCCTGACAACCCGCCGCCAAATCCTCCGGGTCTTCCGGGCAACTGGCAGGCGATCGAAGCTCCTTTTGTTGTCCATCACGACGGTTCATACTACCTGTTCGTTTCTTTTGACCTGTGTTGCCGCGGCACAAAAAGCAATTACAAAACAATGGTTGGACGATCCCGAAATATAACCGGCCCGTATGTGGATGCTGAGGGCAAGGCGATGTTGGAAGGCGGCGGAACTCCTCTGCTCGTGGGTAACGATCGCTGGGGTCGGACCGGGAGGAGAATCCATTCTTCAATCGAAAAACGGCGACATCATTGTGTTCCACGCTTATGACGGTAAAACCGGCGCTGCCTATCTTCAGATCTCGTCCATTGCATGGGTGAAGGGTTGGCCGCACGCCGTGTTGGAAGGCGACGCGAAGTGAAGTAGGATGTTTCGACTCCTTTGAGCTTCCGCAAGCGGAAGTTCGCCTCCGCTCAACATGACAAATTTATTTTGGCTCATCGCTGCTGGGACTGGCCTCTTCATCCGGATTTAGCAGCTTCAGGACGTATTTCTGTTTCTGAACTTCTTCGCGGTCGAGTTGACTGGCTCTCTGAAGCTCTTTTTGTGAATCGTCGTTTCTTCCGAGACGCCCATAAGCCATGCCGAGATAGTAGTGCGCTTCACGAAGATTGGGATCAGACGATTCCGCTTGTTGCAGCAGTTCGCTGGCCGCCAGATACTGTTTTCGCTGAAACGCAACCCGTCCAAGCCCGGTCAGCGCACCGGCATGTTTCGGATTTTGCTTTATGACTTCAGTAAAGTGCTTCGACGCGTCTTCTAATTTGTTCTCGTCGAGATCAAGCAGCCCGAGGCAAAAATAAGACTCAGTTTGAACCGGTTGAAGCTGAATTGACTTTTCAAATTCCTGGCGCGCTTCTGGTATCTGTTGCAGTGCCCGTAGCACGAAGCCCAGGGCGTAGTAGCCGCTCGCATCGTCTGGGCGTAGTCGCAAATATTGCTCAAACGATTCCTTTGCATCCTGGAACTTCGTCAACCCAATCTGAGCCCTGCCCAATCCATAAATCGCCTTGCCGTCATTTTTGTCTATCTGCAAGGCCTCCTGAAAAGCCTGAATCGCGTCGGGGAAAAGAGACATTCTTAACGCAACCATTCCAAATTCGAATAAAACGTCATGATCGTTCGGACTCAACTTGCGGGCTTTGATGAGCAGAGACAGAGCCTTCTCTAAGTTTTGCGAGTGAACTGCGTCAGTGGCTTGCGTCCGATATATCTTCACCAATGCCGCCCGGGCATCGCTCCGGGACGGATCAATTTCTAACGTTTTCTGAAATTCCGGAAGGGCATCGTCATTGCGATTCATTTGCGAATACAAGAGGCCGAGGTCCACGTGCGCGCTCGCGAAATCGGGCTTCTGCGCGATCGCCTGCTTGAACAATTGCTCCGCCTCCTTTTCACGATGTTGCTGAGCGCGCACAACCCCAAGCAAATTCAATGCTCGATACTCTTTTGGATCAGCCCTGAGCACGGTTTGCAGCTCATTTTCTGCGACATCGAGTTTTCCCGCCGCGATGGCCTCAGCCGCATCTTTAATCCGTGAGAAGTTTGAGGATGGCACCTCCTGGGCAACAGAAAGACCACAGAATGCGAAGAATGAGACAAAAAGAAATACCCGTTTGATCGTTGTTAAGGCAGTCATGCCTGAATATTGCTCGAAAACTTTCCGAAGTGCCTTGCCGCATCCAGAGCTACTTAGTCTCAGTCCCGAGCACCATGCCCATGCCTCCAGATTTCATTTCCTGCGCGCGGGTTAGGGTTTCGGTAAGTTTGAATTGCTTTGCCGCCAAATCCGGCTTCCCAAGGCGTTGATAGATTTTCCCCAGCAAGTAGTGCGTAGGAACATCGTCTGGATTCAAGCTTGCCGCGTTCTCAGCTTCAGCCCTCGCATCCGGCAGGCGATTCATATCAAAATAGGCTTTACCTAGCTGGTAGTGAACTTTGCTTGACTTGGGATTGATTTCTCTTGCCTGCGAGAGCACCGGCACCGCGTTCTTCGCCTGGTTCAACTTGATGAGGAGGGTTCCCAAATCCAGATATGGCTGTTCCGTATGAACTTTCGCACTCGCGTCGAATTCAATCGCTTTGCGATAAGCCGCAATCGCTTGATCCGTTTGATTCTTCGCTTCCAGACACAGCCCCAGATTCTCTTCCGTTTTCACGTCGCTGGGATCGTGTTTGAGCACCTCTTGAAACGCGGCAATCGCCTCATCGAAGCGATTCTGTTCATATCGCACGCGCCCGAGATGATAGCGGGCTTCCAGATTGTTGGGATCCAGTTTGAGAGCGATGTCGAGATAACGGCCTGCATCCGCAAAGTCATTCAGCAAGACATAGTCGAGTCCAACGATCTTCAAGTCATCCGCCGTAGGAGGCTTGATCTTTCCTGCGTTTGTATATAACGCAAGAGATTCCCTCGGCTTGTCTTCACGAAAGCGAACGTAAGCGATCAGGTACGCCGCATCCTCCGACTGAGGATGTGCCGGGACATAAGCCTGCAAAGCGGTGTCGGCATCTTTGAATTGCCCCAGGTTAATTAAACACTTTCCCCGATAGAGCAGCGCATCGGTTGCGCCCGGTTGTTCTTTTTCTAGCTGCTGAAATGCCGTGGCACACTCCGCCCACCGCTGCTGCTGGAACAAACTCATCGCCTGCTGCATTCCGTTAGCTTGCGGGAAGGCCTCCGTCGCGACAGAGAGGCAGACGGCAACAATCAAGAGCCCTGCGCTTATCCAACTGAACATGCCTGGTTCCCTACTTCGCAGGTGACACCGCTTCCGTCACGCTGAGAATTTGGTCAGCCTTGGTGTTTGCCAATGTTTGAACGATTCCGCTTGGCCACCGGATGCTAATCAGTTTTACCGAAGTCGCGCTGCCTAGTCCAAAATGAACACGCGGATCGCTCGATGACTCGTAGCTCCCAGCTGTAGTCACCGTCGCGTATTGCTTGCCTGCGTCGGTTGAAACTGTGACCTGCGCGCCAATGCCATCCCGATTACTTTTTACGCCGATGAGTTTTAACGTGATCCAGTGATTGTGAGTCGGTGTTTCATTCATTAGCACATAAGCTGGCCCATTGTTCGAAGTAATTACTACGTCCACTTTTCCATCATTGTTAATGTCGCCAGTTGCCAGCCCGCGGCCAACCCACTTCTGTTGGAAGATGTCTCCCGATTCTGCCGAGACATCAACGAACTTCTGGCCTCTATCATTCCACGCGAGAAGAGGTGGCTCGCGATAGTGGAGATGCGGTTCCTGGATCTCAATCGTGTCCATAACGTGAGACTGAGCAATGAAAAGGTCTTTCCAGCCATCATTATCGTAGTCGAGGAATTTGACTCCCCACCCCGAGTGCAGCAACGTTATTGCGCCGAGGCCCATGGGATTGGTCACATAATCAAATGTGCCATCGCCGGCATTCTTATAGAGTGCATAACGTTGATTGGCCAAGTCTGTAATCACTACATCGGGCCAGCCGTCGTTGTTGTAGTCCTCAAAATCCACGCCCATTCCAGCATAGGTCGCGCCGCTTCCATCGAGAGCGAGACCGGAAACCATCGCCACTTCTTCAAACGTCCCATCACGCTTATTGTGAAATAGCTGCTCGGGAACCGAGTCATTGGTGATCAGAATATCGGGCCAGCCGTCATGATCGTAATCGGCGATCGCCACGCCCAATCCCTTGCCAGGCTTATCTACACCCGCTTTGCGGGACACTTCCGTGAATTTGCCATTGCCATCGTTATGATAAAGAAGAATCGAGACAGGTTTGAAAATGTCGGGATGACAATAGGCGCGGTATCCTGCTTTTCTTTCGCCGCAATAGATGTCGTCGAAATCCCATTCCATATAACGGGCGACAACCAGATCCAATCGCCCGTCATTGTCATAATCGACCCATGCGGCGCTGGTCGCCCATCCAGAACCTGCGACTCCAGCGGCATCGGTGACGTCAGTAAAAGTTCCATTTCCGTTGTTGTGATAAAGCGTGCTACGGCCATAGCCAGCGACAAATAGATCTTCGTTCCCGTCGTTATCGTAATCACCAACGGCAACGCCAGTTGAGTATCCGCTGCCCGCAAGTCCGGCTTTTTCGGTTACATCTTCGAATGTTCCATCAGGCTTTTGGTGATACAGCCGGTTCCAGTATTTTGGATCGTCTTTCTTTGGAAACGCTCCCTTTGGCATTGGGTCGTCGAGATGAGCGCCATTGGCGAAAAAAATATCGAGCCTGCCATCGTTGTCGTAATCGAATAGCGCCACTCCTGAGCCCATGGTTTCGAGCAAGTATTTCTTGGAAGTCGGAGAGGCTTCGTGCTTGAAATGAATGCCAAGTTTCTGAGCAGCATCCACGAACCGCCCAGGAACGGCGGGCACCGAAGGCTGATTCTGCGCGAGACAGGAAATAGCCGCGACCGCGGTCACAGCAAAGACAGATATTACCCGAGACATTTCACGTAGTTTACATCTCACGGGGATAATGCCCGCCGCCTCAGCAATTTCCTGTTCACACAAAAGAAACGGGCCGTCTGTGGGGACGGCCCGATGTCGCATGAAACAACCTCAGAACTCAATTTTCAATTGCAGCTGTATTTTTCTAGGCAACAGGAGATAACTGCCTCCTCCTGTGTTAGAGAAGTTGTCATATTGAATCAGGCCGAAATTTGTGGCACAGGTTGGGGGCGGCCGCGACATCCCGGGTTCAATTGTGAATCGTAGGGATTCAAATCCTCCGGCCGGTTCCAAATGTGACGATTGAAGGCGTTTATCAGACTGACCTGCAACAGAACGTCGGTGCCTTCGGTTATCTTTGTGCGTTTCAGGAAATTAAAGTCCTCGCTGAGATAAGGGGCCATGCGGACAGCCCCGTCAACTCTGGGCAGAGTACCGAATGTGTAGCTACAGCGAGACGTCTGTTTACGCCAGCCACATAACATA
>CAVPCG010000058.1:0-105698 GCA_963702325.1 uncultured Acidobacteriaceae bacterium
CAGCGTTCAATCTTAAAATGCCTTCTGCATGAAGCTACGCTTTTCGCGCGAATAGCAGAGCGCAAATGACATCTGCATCGCACGATGCCGTCTGCTAGCCCGGCTAATCGTCTGCGGTGGAGATTATCTTGACATGAAGATCGTAAGCATGCAGAAAACCCTCCCAATCTGGTTTAGGGTATGGGCCGAGCCGCGCCTGGATTGCGTTTATAGTGCAGTTTGTCCAGTCGTGAAATACTAGCCTGCATGCATTGCCGCTGCCTTCATTCGTAATCCGTTGGGCGACGCTTCCGCATTGTTCGTCCGCATTTATGTCTTCCCACTGCAGACCCGGAGTATCGCCGTTCTGAACGAATGCCAGCTTCTGCTCAAGTTGCCATAAGCGAAACGATTGCAACCGGCGGAGGTAGCCCACCACGCCCGAGAGGACTGGGGGGTATTTACGGGGATCCAATTCTGCTATCAAATTCCGGTTCGCAGCCACGGCGCGGCGAACATTCAGCACGCTGCGGTTCTCACCGCAGTCGAAGATAGGTACAACGGGTGCCGAGTATCGAGCATTTTCGGCCAGTTGCATCCAGTGCTTCACATCCGAAACCGCGATCCTGGCTGGATCAAAGGTGACAACAGCGATCTCCTCGGAGGGGGGCAGTGGCACACGAATAGTCGTCTGCTTTTGCGCAGCCAGGTTAAAGCCGAGGCAGACAACAGATAGGACCCAGACTATGCTTCTGAATGCTACGGTTTTCATAATGTGTCAGGATCGTTATCGTCTGCAACCCCGTCCCAAAACTTAGTGGTCGGCTGTGGATTCGTGCACGGAATGGTAAAGTTCACTGGGTTGTTGCTGGGGTCCTTCCGGGCCATGTGGATGTGTCCTGTGGACTGACAGCCGGAATTGTCAGTAACGCCGATTTGCTGGCCAGCGTTCACGTGGCCTGAAAAGACCGACGGGTTCACATGTGCGTATACAGTGAAGTAGCCATCGCTATCGCTCTTTATTTTGATGTAGTCAGCCGGAGAAGAGGCGCCGTTGAGACATGCGGGATAGCCGCCGGGGGCAGGGCCGCTGCCGGAGAGAGCAGCCACCACAGTCCCGGCCTCGACTGCGTACACAGGAGTCCCATACGGAAGTCCGGAATGTTGGCCGTTTCCGTTGTCCTGATCGACATCTTCTGCATGATGAGCTTTGCCGTGGTTCACGCTGTCGTAGAACTGCGAAACCCAACATGCGATCGATGTGGGCTTATTGGGATACTGATGCTGGATTGGTGTTGGGCATGTACTAATCAGCTGGCAAGATTTCCGACCACGCTGCACGAAACCGACCCGCCACAGGAGTTTGTTACCTGCCCCCCGGGTGCGACGTAAACCGAGGTGGTCGTCTGATAGGACATGTAAGAAAAGGGATTATAGCCAGGACTGGTGGTCGTGCCGCCAACACCGTTCACCACGTTGGTAATCGTGCCTGTGTGCACAGCCGTGGAGCACCCCTGTATTGGGCACGACCAGCAAGTATAGTACGGAGGATACGGCGAGCCCTGGCAGCAGGTCGTGTTACACGACCCGATAGTTGTGCCTTCCACCACGATTGTCTGATAGAAATTGTTATTGGAATCGATGGAGTAAGTCACGTAGCTACCGTATTGAGGAGTCATTTGGCCCCAGCAATATCCAGCGACGCAGACTATGAACGAAACTAGGATTAATTTTCTCATAACGTTCTCTCCTCAAGAACTAAAATGAAACGCGTCACTGGACCGGCTGAATCTTCATCCTTAGCTTCTCGCCCTGCACAAAGCTGTCCAGCTTCGCCAGTGCCTCTGGGCTGAGGGCCAGTTTCAGCTTGTCTCGCGTGGCCTGCACCAAAGCGTCGCGCTGCCTTAGGAAGGCGCTGTAATCCGGTGCTTCTCCCTGAAGAATCGCCACAGATGCGGCATCGTTGTAGTTCTTGAGGAGGTCGTCATATTGCTGTTTGAATATCCTTAACGCATCTGCGAGCGATTGACCGTCGGTCGCCTTGAGCTGGATCCTGGCAAGATGCGATTTGTAGCGAGCCACCTCTTCCGGCGCCGGGTTTGATCCTTCGGCAACGGAAACGAAAAACAAGCGGTAGGCAGTCGAGTCAGGAATTAGCTCTGGATTGATGGACCCGTCTATCACGGGCACACTTGGGGCGGAATGCATATCGGGCATGCTGATGTCGGGAGGAAGCATCTGAGCAAGCGCGCCTACCTTGAATGCGAGTAGGAGGCTTGCCAGTAAGAGAGGGCGTTTCATAGCCGTACTCCTTGGTCTTAGATTTGAAGAAAACCTAGTATCTGGAAGTTACAACCCGGGGTCTGAGGCTCGTGGAATACTGCTTGCGAACAGCCTCGGCTGGGACGCTATCACACGGCCCCCCCCCTCCCTGCAAGGAAAAAGTGAAGTGCACTGTGGAAATCGTGAGAAATTAGCATTCTGTCGCGAACGCCGTGGCCGAAATTTTCTAGATGCTCTGTGCCAATCTCATCATCAAGTAAACTCAAGCTGTGCCTCTGAACATCCCACGTTTGCGGCGATGGCTTGCTGCCTCTGCGGCCGTACTGATCTGCCTGGTAGCCGCATTTTATTTCTACGCTCGCCACAAGGTGCAGAACAGCTTGAAACAAATACCCGAGAAAATTGACGTCGAAATTCAGCAAAGCGCTAAAGGCTTTACCATTTCCAAATCCTTCCAGGGTCACACGCTTTTCAAGATTGAAGCCAGCAAAGCGGTGCAGTTTAAGCAGGGGGGAAGGGGAGAATTACATGATGTCGAAATCACAGTCTACGGCCGTGATTCCGGGCGGTTTGACCGGATCACCGGTAAAGACTTTGAATACGATTCCCTGACGGGTGACGTGATTGGAAAAGGCGAGGTGCAAATTGATCTCCAAGCCAATCCCGGGGGATTCGGCAAGCCGGATCAGTTAGTTCCAAACAACCTGAAAAATCCTGTGCACCTTAAAACTACTGACTTAGTTTTTAATCAAAAAACTGGCGATGCTCACGCCGATGGGGAGGTTGATTTCGACGTTCCCCAGGCGCATGGTTCCGCGACGGGTCTGAACTATATGGCTCGCAGCAGCGTGCTCACGCTAAATTCGCAAGTCAGAGTCACGTTGAGCGGTCTATCTCCAATCTCAATCACGGCTGCGAAACTAACACTGAGCCGTAATCCGCGCACGCTTGTGTTGGAGCACCCGCAGGTGACGGAAAGTTCCGAGCATTCCCAGGCTGACAAAGCGACGGTGTATTTGACGCAGGACAACAGACTAGAGCGCGTTTTCGCTCAGGGCGGCGTGCTAATCGAATCCGACAGGCCGGATGGAGGAAAGATACACTGCGGAAAAACTGGAACTCTCGGCGGGGGCAGGGAACAGTCTTCGCGATGCCAATCTGTTGGGGAACGTACGTTATGACAGTTTCGGGGACGACGGAATTCAGGCCACGGCGGGTCGCACAGTCATCAGTTTCGCACCACAGAGCCAGATAAAGAACGTCCACGCAGACCAGGGCGTGAGTTTGATGCAAGTTTCGACGAAAAAAAATAAGCAAGCTTTTGAACTCACCGCGCCGGAAATGGATTTTTCGCTGGCCCAGGGCCGGCTCATGCAGCGCGCCGAAACATCGGGGCCGCCGCAGATTACGCTCACCTCCAGCGATGAAAAGACACTCGACACTACGATCATCACCGCTGAAAAATTCGAGGCCAGCTTCGATGGTGAAGGGAGACTCGCCTCAGTTCATGGCGGACAGGACTCGCGGATTGTGAGCAAATCTCAAGGTGAGCCTGATCGCGTGAGCACAAGCCAGATAATTGATGCTGATTTCGTGCGCGGAAAAGGGATTGTAGCACTGCTTCAAAAGGGACACTTTGCCTATACCGATGGCAAAATTAGCGCGTGGGCTGACAACGCCCGATATACGCCGCAAGATCAAATCGTGCTGCTTCAAGGCGCGCCGCGGGTGACGGATGGCGGAATGACCGCCTCGGCACAAATCATTCGCTTGAACCGGTTGACTGGAAACGCTTATGCGGAAGGGAATGTCAAAACAACTCAGGCTTCGCTTTCGTCGCGAGCCGCGGCAAGCCCTCTTCGGATCGCACTATAGATAGCCTCGTCCACATTACAGCGGCGAAGATGACTGCTTCTCACGACTCTGCCACCGCGATTTTTGAGGGCGGTGTCCGGCTCTGGCAGGGACCCAATTCGGTGGAAGCTCCAATCGTGGAGCTTCAGCGGGATGGCCGTACCGTTATTGCAGATGGAACAGGTACCCAACGTGTGAAAACCAACCTTAGTCAAATGGATAAGAAGGGAAAAATCACCCGGTTTGTGGTTTTGGGGGATCACTTGAAGTACTCCGATGACCAGAAGATCGTTCATTTTGCGGGGCATGTGGAAGCCGTCAGCAACGGCATCACTTTGACTACAGCGAAGATGGACTGTTTCTTCATGGATCACGCGCAAGCACTTCAAAGATCGCAACTTGCCAACAACATGACCTTAGAAAAAATCGTGGCTGATGGAGGGATTTCTATCACTCAGCTTGGTCGCCGCGCGACAGGAAATAGGTTGGTTTATACCGCTGCTGACGATAAGTTCGTCGTGACCGGCGGACCGCCTTAGCATTTTTGATGCCGAACACGGTAATGTTACCGGTGATTCGTTGACTTTGTTTGGTCACGATGCTAGGGTGCTCGTAGAAGGCAGTAAACAATCGCCTGCCGTGACTGAAATACAAGTGGCACGTTAAATGCATACGCTGTCCGCCGACGAAATAGGCAAATCTTATCGCGGACGCAGGGTTGTAAATGGCGTAAGCCTGCGCGTGGAGCAGGGAGAAGTTGTTGGCTTGCTAGGGCCAAATGGCGCCGGCAAAACCACGACCTTTTATGCGATTGTCGGCCTGACTCCCCCAGATACAGGCCGGATATTAATTGACGACAAGGAAATTACCGATGTGCCTATGTATCTGCGGGCGCGTCAGTACGGAATTAGCTATCTCCCCCAGGAAGCTTCCGTTTTCCGCAAGCTCACGGTAGAAGAAAATGTTTTGGCCGTGCTGGAAGCACAGCCGATCCCGTGGCATGAACGCCGGGAGCGAATGGAGAAGCTGATTGATCAATTGGGGTTGGAGCATATTCGGCAGAATCGAGGGCATGACCTCTCAGGAGGCGAACGCCGCCGCGTCGAAATTGCGCGCGCCCTCTGCATCAATCCCACATTCATTTTGTTGGACGAACCGTTTTCCGGCATTGATCCGCTTGCCGTTGCCGATCTGCAAAGAATCATTAGCGACCTGCGAGCGGGCGGAATTGGGGTGCTGATTACCGATCACAATGTCCGGGAAACGTTATCGGTCACCGACCGGGCGTACATCATTAACGAAGGCCGAATTTTCCGTCATGGAACGCCGGAAGAGTTAGGTGGAGACTCCGAAGTTCGAAGAGTTTATTTGGGGGAAAGTTTTTCGCTAGTTTGAAACCGGTCGTTGGCCGTTCGTCGTTGGTCGTTGGCAAAACCTGAACGATCAACATTAGATAACGTTGACTGGCCAACGACGAAGGACCTACGACCACCGACAGATCTTATGGTGATGCTGCAACCCAAGTTGCATTTGAAAGTCTCGCAGAGGCAGATCCTTACCCCTGGACTTGTCCAGATGGTGAGCGTCCTCGCGCTCAATAAGCTTGAGTTGCGAGATATGATCACCGCCGAAATGGTCGAGAATCCAGTTCTGGAAGAACTGGAAGAATCGGTTCCTCTCATTGATGAGGTAGGCCAGCGGGAAGAAGAGCGTGATCGTCCCGCGCCAGAAGAAAACACCGTTACCGCCGTCGAAAAAAAGGATCCGTTTGAAGAAATTGATTTCGGATCATTTTTTCAGGAATATCTCGATCCCGGATATCGAAGCCCTGGCGAGATGGAAGAGATTGAGCGCCCATCCTTCGAAAACTTTCTTTCCAAGCCGAGCAATCTATCCGACCATTTGAAATGGCAACTGGGTTCCATCCCGGTCAGTAACGAAGTGCGGGAAGCCGCGGAAGTGGTGATCGGCAACCTCAGTGAAGACGGTTATTTGATTGCGAGCGACGATGAGATGCTCGGAATCGTTCCCGCTGCCGCGCCAGAAGCCGATGCGGCCCTGGTGGAAAAGGTGGTAAAAGAAGCGGCTGCTTTGGGACTGGACGCGGCTTTGGAGGATGTGTCCGGGGCAGAAGATTCGTTCGATTCCGTGCCGTTCCCGTCTGAGACGAGTCAGAGCTGGACCTCCGAAACAGGCGGTTCCCTTATACAAATTGCTCCCGCGCCGGTAGTCCTCGCTGTTCCTGAGGCAGTTCCGATTCCCACTCCCGCCGCTAAGGCAAACGGCCGTGTAGCTCCGGCGTTCCACCCGAATTTTAATCTAGCCGAATTGCACGAAGCCATTGAACTGGTCCGGCAGATGGATCCTCCCGGAGTGGCTTGCCGCGATCTGCGAGAGTGCCTTCTTCAGCAGCTGCGCTATCATCAGCAGCAATTTGCAGCCAACAAGAATGGAAACGGCGAAGCGACGGATGTGCTCTTTGCGGACACGATTGCCGTGGTGGATCAACATCTTCGCGCCCTTCAGAATAAGCAATACAAAGAGATAGCGCGCGCTCTGTCACGCCCGATTGAGGCGGTGCAGGCGTCGCTTGAATTCATACGCACTCTCGATCCGCGTCCTGGGCTGCGCTACAACAAAGGGCAGCCGCGCCTTATTGAGCCCGACGTTGCGTTCGTGAAACATGGCGACGAGTGGCTTGTCATCATGAACGATGATGACGTACCGCAGCTTCGGTTGAATCCAGCGTACAAACGGCTGATGACGCGCGACACGAATGACAAAGATACGCGCAACTACGTCAAAGAGCGGTACAAGAGCGCCATGCAGCTCATCAAGAACATTGAGCAGCGCAAGCAGACAATCGCGAAGGTCTGCTACACGATCGTTGCCAGGCAAGGCGATTTTCTGGAGCTGGGAATTGATCAGCTAAAGCCGATGATGATCAAAGAAGTGGCCGAAGAGATCGGGGTGCATCCTTCAACCGTGAGCCGGGCGGTCGCGAACAAATATGCGCACACTCCGCAGGGCGTTTTTGAGCTGCGTTATTTTTTTAGCGAAAGTGTGAATGGCCCTGAAGGCGGAAACACGTCTCTGTTAATCCTTAAGCGCCGCGTGAAGAAATTAATCGAAGAGGAAGATTCGGCGCGGCCTTTAACCGACGAGCAACTTACCCGCATATTGCAATCGCAGGGCATTCAGGTCACCCGCCGGACAGTGGCCAAATATCGCGAAGATATGCGAATTCCGAGTACTCATCAACGCAGGGTAAAGAAATAAAATCCTAGGAGCGAACCCCGCTCATGAACGTTGAATACACCGGCCGACACTACGAAATTACACCCGCGGTCCGCACGGAAATTGAAACAGGCCTGCTCAAAATCCGCAAAATACTTCGCGACAAATTCGCAACCAAAGTGGTTCTCACACTGGAGAAGCGCCGTAACAAAGCGGAAATCACCATCACGCCGCGAAACGGACCGCTGATTGCCCTGGCGCAAGGCCGCGACATGGGCGCTGCGATCAATGAGGCTTTGGAGCACCTCGAGAAACAAGCAGTCAAGTACAAGACGCGCTGGCGTACACAAAAGCGTCACAACCACAAGACTCCAAGCGAAAAGACCACGGCCTCGAAACGCTGGAATGGCCAAGGTTCCGATCGAAACGCGCAACCGGCAGCTGAGTCGTCGAAGAGCAAGGCAGTACCCCTGTTGGTACATCGGTTTCCCGCCATTGCGAAGTCAACCGAAGTTCACCTTGAACGTTCCGAGGGTGCCGTCGCATTGCGCCCCATGACCATCGAAGAAGCTATCAAGGAAGCGCATTTCCGGGACCGCGATGTTTTCGTGTTCCGCGATCCAAAGGGCAAAGTCATGGTGCTTCACCGCACAAGGGACGGGAAAATGCAGCTCATTGAAGCACCATAAAGAACAGCGTCCGTTTCAGTGATTCCGGTGGAAGAAGTGATTCTTGACCTGGGGCCAGAATTCTTCATACGCATTGGCTGCCATTCTGCCGGCAAAGCCTTCGGCTGTTCTGATTAGCGCATCATGCGCATTCGCCTCGCTGTCAACTCGCCACGTGTTGGAAAGAAAGTTGTTACCCGTCACAGCCAAGTAGCGCGCATAAGCTGGAGCATAATTTCCATCGCGGCGGCGGGCCTCGAATGTCTGTTTCACGACATTCAGTATTCGTCCGCGCACAGGTTTGCCGGTGGCGGCAAAATATCTTGGGTCTTCGCCCCATAGAGCACCGAAGCCCGCCTCGATCGCATTGCCCGTGGAAATTCCGGTCAGGCGCATTCCGAACCGGTCTGCGAATCCGCCCCAACCGGGGCCATACTCTTTAGGATGATCAAGGGCTGTACCAAGTGCCGCCGAGAAAATGCCGCCCCCGAGTAAATGAGCCGGTCCAACGGTGCTGGTGACAAACCAGCGAAGACGTTGACGTGAGGTTATAGGATGGTAAGGGTCGTTCTGCGTTTGCCGCGGCAGCGGAGAGAGAAGAAAAGGTTTATGATCCGCGCCTTTTCCGCTACATTTCTCGCTGGGCTGCTTCGGATTTGTCGTTGGGATTTGTGCATGGCAGGGTGTGAGGACAAAGACGAAAACCGTCAAGGAGATTGCGGCAACGAACCGCACGCTGAGATTCACCGCCAGACTGTACAGGCTTCTTTCAGTATGCGAAATACACCCTTTCCTCCATTCGCCGCCTGAACATACTTGAGCCGGTGGAGTCGGCCCAAATAACGTCAGCGTATGTGGCCGATCTCAAACTAAGCGCTAGCGGCTTCTTCGCGCCGGTCCTGGAAACATTCCCGGCAGAAAACGGGACGTCCCTGCGTCGGTCTGAAGGGTACGGTTGTCTCTTTGCCACAATGCGAACATTTTGTACGCGTTTCAATCTTAGGCAAGTTTGGGACTGAGGAAGGAACTGCACCCAGAACCGACACTCGTTTCATCTTGCAAGCCTTACATCTCTTGGGCGCATTCTTGAACTGCTTATTGCGAAAAAATTCTTGTTCGCCGGAAGTAAAAACAAAGTCTATTCCGCAGTCTACGCACGTCAACAGCTTGTCCTGAAATTCCATTGAGAGGGCTCCCTTTGTTCCGCACTATTCTCCGCACGCTCGGAGGCAGTGTGTGGCCTCTCCGCGCACCGGAGCGCATAGCTTGGTGCATCCCCCTCAATTGTTTTGAAGACTACCCTGGACTCGGCCCGCCACGCCTTGGAGAGGCATGGATACTAGAAAGGCGACGCAATTCGCGTTGCCTCGACATCGATAGTGCTTTATCGCCAAGAGCCGCCAACCGGGGAGGGGCGGCCCTTGGCACTATTGCTGTTCTTTATTCTTGCTCTTTTATTCTTGCTCTTTATTCTTGCTCTTTGCGAGCTTTTTTGCGGCTGCGCTTTCGGGCTAATGCCTCTTTTACGCGCTTCTTCTCGCCTGGTTTGAGATAAAAGGAGTGTCGCTTGACCTCCTTGATAATGTCTTCCTGCTGCACTTTGCGCTTAAAACGGCGCAGAGCGTTTTCGAGGGACTCGCCCTCTTGCAATCTGACTTCTGCCAACGGAAACACACCCCCAAACCGGTCCTATTTGGACTTCGTTAGTTATTGCAAGGTTCTGCGGCTAAGTCAAGCGAATAGAGTGGATAGCGCCAAGCCAAACAAGTTGTTTTGCAGCCGAAACGTGTCCCCAGCTTAGAAGCTGAGTCTCAATGCGAATTGCAATTCTCGCGGGGCGAACGCATTTGTCGCCCGGGTCAAACTCGTTGGAACCTGGTAATAGGCGGGAAACTTAACGAAGCCAAGTGTCTTGGTACTTTGTATGAATTGAACCACGTCAGTTTGCAGTCCGTTATCCGTGACGGTTACCTGCTGGTTGTCGCGATTCAGCAAATTGAAGGATTCGGCGATGAAATTCAGCTTCATGCGCTTATGTGAGAACAATGTGCGAGTCATGCGCAAATCAGTGGTCGCATAGTCAGGTCCCACCAGCGAATTGCGTCCTATGCCTGGCAGGCGGTCGTTTTCGCCATTGCCATCCTGATTCGGATCCCCTGAAACCATCACGCTCACCGGCCGACCGCTGCCTATAGTCATAACTCCCGCAAATTTCCAGTCGTCCACCAGCTTTTCTAACAACCCTCCCCAATGAGGGACCAATTTAGGTTCCGCGATCCATGCAAGCACGAAACGCTGGCGCTGGTCGGTCACGCTCGGCCCGCGCTCCAATTTGGTTGAATAGGAATTTTGTACGGTTGAAACAGTTGTTACCAGCGCGTCTTGCCCGTCATCTATCGCGTGCGCGTAAGTATAGGCAAGCCGAAAATAAAAGCCGGTCGCCATCTTTCGCTGAATTGAAAGCGTGGCCCCGTGATAAACGCTGGATGCTTCACTCTCAAATTCGGTGATGGCCCCAAGTTGCGGAATCGGCCTGGCCACAGGATTGATGCAGGGTGGAAATGGGCACGTCAGTGTCGAAGTCATCTGCCACGTCGAAAATGACTGCACGTTGTAATAATTGCCAAGAAAATTGTTCCCGGAACTGTCATAGACCGGATAACTCAGATCCACCGGCGGAGGCAGATTCACGTCACGAGCCCGAATTAAATTTTGTCCGTGCACGTAGGTATAAGACATCTCGGCAGTTACATTGTCTGAAATTTGCTTTTCGAGGCTCAAACTCGCCTGATGCACCTCAGGAGTGCGAAAGTTTGGAGAAAAAGCCGAAATTTCGCTTTGCGTGTACTGCGCAAGACTCGCGGGAACTGCGCATGATAGCGCCAAAGAAGCGCAACTTATCAGTGGATGGGGATACTGCGGAAAAACCTGATGATCGAAGAAATTCGTGTTGTTCAGAAACAAGTAATTCCCGGAGAGACCATTCTTACTCTCAATCGCCGCGTTATAGATTTGCGGAATACGAGTGTAGAAAAGCCCATATCCTGCCCGCACCACCAGCGGCCGGTCTTTTCCCAGGGCATACGCGAGTCCAATGCGAGGGCCGAAATTTTTGGGATCAAAAGGAACCTTCCCGGAATTCGGCCACAACGGATTTGAAGTCAGGCTCTTGGTGGTATAGGTCTGTAGGTCATAGCGGACCCCGAGGGTCACTCCGAACTGATCAGTAACGCGCATCGTATCCTGCGCAAACCCGGAGTACTCGTTTGAGTCGGGATGCGTAACCGCTGATCCGAAATCCTGCACATAATAGTGCGGCACTAGATGGGCATAAGCCCGAAGGGAGGTGAGCTGAAGCCCACCCTCCATCGGCGCAAACGTAAATGGATTGACTTTGATGGGATCAAAAATATATTCCCCGCCGAAATCTGACGGGAAAAAATCATAAATCCACGTCAGCAATGCGTCTCCGCCAAATTTCCACGAGTTGCGCCTACCATCAAGGCTGAGAGTCTCGGCAACATGCAGCCGGTGCTGCCGGGTTTCGCGCGGCAAAATTGTCGAGCGTCCAAGGCCATTCAGGATACTGGTTATCTTGGTTAACGGATCGGTTGAATTGGTGTTTGACCATTCCAGATCCCGGGAATATTGCGCTCGCAAATGGCTTACCAGCCGGTTCGAGAAAACGGTGGTCAACGATACGGATCCCGCTTCGGTATCCACATTTTCCACACCATTGTCGGAAATCCCATAGGTAGTGATCGGGCTGGCAGGATCAATAAAAACATTATTGGCTCCCCAATACCGCGATGCATTCATCCTGATCGCAAGATCATTGTTCTCAGAAATCTTGAAATCGAATTTCACAAATCCGGTATTCCCAAAGAGCTGTGAAGGATACTGGCCGCCCTGTTGCGTCAATTTCGCCGCCGTCGCAAATACAAGCGATTGATCGCTCGGCTCATAGTCGCCTGGCGTGGCGGGCCCCGCCCCTGGAACCGGAGTCACTACCGAGCTACCATTTACGAATTGCACAACTACAGGCAGATGAAATATGTGCTGGTCGTATCCCGCGAAAAAGAATGCCCGGTTGCGATGCAGCGGGCCTCCGAAAGTAAAGCCAAATTGCTGCTGGTCGTTATGCGGCTTGAATCCCGTGAACGCGTGAGTTGCGTCGAACGCGCTGTTTCTCAGGAAATAGAAACCGGTCCCATGAAGCTGATTAGATCCCGATTTCGTGACCACGTTCACCACCGCACCTCCGGCTCGCCCCATTTCAGCGCCCGCTGTGTTCGACGACACGCGGAACTCCTGCACGACTTCGTTTGAAAACTGATAGGGTGACCGATAACGGCCCATGGCTTGCGCGAAGAAAGCGTTATTGTCGTCTTCGCCATCCACGAGGTAACTGGTTTGAAATCCGCGAATTCCTCCAAAAGCCAGATCGCCGTTCGATCCTGAAGTCAATCCGCGCGGGTCCTGTGTCACTCCCGGAGTGAGAAGCGCAAGATCGGTGAAGCGGCGGCCATTCAGGGGAAGGCCAGTGATCGCCCGCTCATCAATTAAGTATGAAACTGGACTTGGTTCGGTTGCGACCAGTGGCGGCTCGGCTGAAACTGTGACGGTTTCTTTCGCGCCCGCGACGCTGAGATCGAACTGAATCTCAATCACCGCACCAATGTCCACGTGCAGGTTGGGCGTTAGCTGAGGCGACATCCCCGGAGCGCTGGCACGGCCGGAATAATCTCCGGCGGGAAGCAACTGAAATTGGAACGCGCCTTCCTTGTCGCTTTTGGCGGAATAGCGAAATCCGGTTGCCCGATTCACCAATGCAATAGGAGCTCCGACAACTCGCCGGCCCAAGGCGTCCACGACCGTTCCGCGGATTGCGCCCGTGGATGCGCCCTGCCCAAAAGATGGCATTGTGACCAACAAGATAACGGATACAATTCCAGCGCAAAAAAAATGCGGAAAGACAGCTGACTGCATTGGGCTCCGGCCTGCGTTGAATTAAAGAGCGGGAGTCCGGCCTCGACGGGAGACATATTGTGTTTACCACTGGGATTTCGGAAAGTCTGTGAGCTGACAACGTATCTTTGGACTTCGGTGCCGTACTGGGAATTTGCTCAAATACAACTTTTAGGATAGTCACAGGCAACCGTTAAAACGGATAAATGATCAAAATGGCGCTCATAGTCCACTAGGAGGTTCACTTTGAAATTGACCCGAAAATCCGCAAGACTCGGAAACTCAATAGTTGTTGCCGCCACCGTATTCTCTTTTTTATTGTTTCTCTCCGCCACTCCCGCAGCACACGCCGACGACAGAGATAAGTGCAGACATCGCATAGAAAAAGCCGAGGGCCGGCTCAATAGTGCGATTCAAAGACATGGTGAACACAGCCATGAGGCGGAAGCCCGCCGCCACGATTTAAACGCCGAGCGTGACCGCTGCTGGACTCAGTACCATGCTTGGTGGAATGGTCACGACAACCAATGGCACACAGAACGGGATTGGGACGCCGATCACCACGATAACGATCATCACGACGACCATTGAGCGCGAGAAGGAAATTAAGCTAGGAACGCAGCCGAACGGAGGCCAGCCTTGAATCTTCGTTCGGCTGCGTAATTTTCTTCAGCGCCTTTTTGACTAGAAGCGGTGCGTAATCCGCCGACGGACCGACGCTTTCTGAATTCTCAATCGTCGCAAAATCTGGCCCATTCTGCGGTTCCAGTCCTTCAACCGAGCACACAAAACGAGAATGTTAATGTTCGCATTGTGTGCTAATCTTTTGCCGCTGTAGAAGTCTCCCGTCACAGTAATTCCCATTTTCAAGGATGAAACAACAATGCGCAGATTGGCTAGTGGGCTGTTCTCACAATTCGGACTGACGATGGTTCTTAGCTTGACCGTAGCGCTGAGCGGGACTCGGCTCGATGCTCTGGATTCCCCTCAAACCCACACTTATTACATTGCCGCCGACGAAGTAGAGTGGGATTATGCCCCCAGTGACATGAACAAAATGATGGGCATGAAGTTCGGAGGTTATCCCCTAACTTTTGTCGAGCAGGGGCCGCATCGCATCGGAAAGGTTTATAGGAAAGCGGTTTACCGCGAATATACGGACGAAAGCTTCAGCCATCTGAAGCCGCGCGCGCCTGAGTGGGAACACGCAGGGATACTTGGTCCAATCATTCGCGCTGAAGTGGGCGACACGATTGTCGTGCATTTCAAGAACAACGCTACGCGGCCCTACAGCCTGCATCCTCACGGGGTGTTCTACAACAAAGATTCAGAAGGCGCAATGTATGAGGACGGTACTTCTGGCACAGACAAGGAAGATGACGCTGTACTGCCCGGCCATACTCACCTCTACACCTGGCAGGTGCCGGAAAGGGCTGGCCCTGGGCCGAATGATCCGAGTTCACTGGTGTGGCTCTATCACTCCCACGGGAGCCGCGACGTCGAAAGCGGATTGATCGGCGCGATCATCATTACAAGACGCGGCATGGCCGGCCCGGACGGTAAACCCAAAGACGTGGACCGCGAGTTCGTCAGCCTGTTCATGTTCTTCGACGAGAACACCAGTTGGTATCTAGAACACAACATCCAGACTTACGCGAGCGACCCCAAAGGGGTGAAGAAACTGGAATTCATCCCTGCCGATGACGCGGGAATGTTCTCTCCGACAGGCACAGGATTCGCCGCGGCCAACTTCAAAGGCACGATCAACGGATATATTTATGCCAATGGACCGTTGATGACTATGAAGAAAGGCGAGCGTGTGCGCTGGTACCTTTTGAGCCTGGGCGAAGGCGTCAACTTTCATACGCCGCACTGGCACGGAAACGTGGTCATGGATCACGGCAAACGCACCGACGTTGTAACTCTGATGCCCGCGCAAATGCTCACCGTGGATATGGTTCCCGATGACCCAGGCATCTGGCTTTACCATTGCCACATTGATGAGCACATGGACGCCGGCATGGTCGCACTCTACAAGGTCGAGCCGTAGCATGACAGGGTGACGACGCCAAATGGAGTAGGGTGCGTAAATGGTCTCACACCCAGGTCTCGCAAATGCGGCGAGACCTGGGGCACCCGGAGTGATGACCACGAAACAACGGCCAGCATTCGGAAAGGCCCCGCTTTCAGCAATCGGGAGCAACTGTATAGTCCACACATTGCGATTGCTGATTGCCGATAGTCCAACTCGCCGATGTGTTCAGCTGGTCACCGAAATCCGAAAACCAAAACGTGTATCCCGGTCCGCCAAGATTCAATGGGTTTCCGAAGCCGATTTCATCAGCCCACTGGCTCGGGTCGCATGTACGACCGTGGTACAACGTGCCGTTGAAATCCACGGTGGCAGCCCGATTCATACTGAAGTCCACTCCCTGATACTTGTGCCCGTTCATGGTGCGGATACAGCCTGTCAGCGGACCCACCGCACCCGACGAAGATCCTCCGCCCCCGACAATGAGCTTCAGCGTTGCAGTGCGCGTGATGGCCCCATCGCTGGCGGTAATTTTGATCGAGTAGGTTTTTGCCGCCACAGTGTTATCCACACTCACGTTGAGCTGCGACGTGCCCGTACCGGGAGCATCAATCACACTTGGCGTAAAGTTGACCGTAACGCCCGCCGGGGCGTTGGACGCATCCAGCGTCAGTGAGTTGTCGAACCCTGCGCCAGCCCGGGTCACCATCTGGTCCGATCCGGAGCTCCCCGGGTTGATACTCAGGGACGTTGGCTGAAGCTTCAATGTAAATGGAGCTGCTCTCGACGGATTAACCGTTAAATTCGCTCCGGCGGTTGAACTGCTGTCGCTGGCGGTAATGGCTACGGAATGAGTTGCCGTAACCGCAACCGTGGTGAGTACGGCGACGACGATGGTATGACCCTTCAGGATGGTCACGCTCGTAGGAGCCGAAACGACAGCCGGGTCCGCACTATTGAGAGCTACTTGTACTCCGCCAACCGGAGCGGCCTGAGTCAGAACTATTTTCAGCCTCGATAATCTTCCCCCGACCACGGAGGCGGGAGACAGCGTGACGCTGGAAATGCTCGCGGCTGTTTCCGGTGCAACCGTGCCCACCACGGGCGCGCTCGAGCTACCGGCAAAGCTGCCGTTTGGCGTTTTCTGTTGCGCATTTCCGATACATTGAAGAAGCAAAATGCCGGCGGTCAGCAGGAGATGGAACAACCCGATGCGTGTGCGTCTAAGAATGGACAAGTGTCGTACCTCGATAAGGAATTAAGGTCCGACGAAGGGGGCGAGTTCACATTCTCACGAACACAGAGAGAAGAACAGAGGCCGGGAGTACATGTCCCGAAACGGGACTCGGATCAATAAGTAGACAATAGGTGCTAAAGTTACTCGTTTAACTCTGCCTCGAAACGCAGGCGTACGTAGTCGGCGGTCCAGTGGCCCTTGTCGTCGCAGAGCACTGGACGCAGCCTCTCGAGGACTTCTTTTACTGCCGACTCGTGTTCTTTCTCGGGCAGATTTCGGAAGAATGGCATGGCAAAGGTTTCAATCCAAGCAGTCATTCCAGTGGGGAGCGGAGTCGGACGTGGGATCAGTTCGAGGTAGTTGACGAGGAAGCCGCCGGTTTCAAGTTTGGCGCGATACTCTTCAACAGTCGGGTAATACCACGGAATCAGCGAGGCAGGGTTAACAACATTGCGACGTTCGAGCGTCGAAAGCAAGGCGACGGTGATGGCGGCGACGTTGCCGTGTCCGCCCATTTCACCGACGAAGCGGCCTTTTGGTTTGAGCGCGCGACTTACGCCCGCAATCACCGAATCGGGATCGTCTTTCATCCAATGCAATGCGGCGTTCGAGAACACAGCATCGAATTCTCGGCGAAAGTCCAGGTGATACGCGTTCGCTACACGCGCATCCAAACCGCGAGAGTTGGCGGCCTGAACCATGTCTGGTGAGCTGTCAACTCCGATTACCTCGGCGCCTAGCGCTACGATCTTTTCCGTGAGTACGCCGTCTCCGCAGCCCAGGTCGAGAATTCGCTCGCCGGGCCGGACATTGAGGAGGTCGAGCACAGGTTGTCCGAGTGCGGGCACGAATGGGGCATTCGTGGCGTAACGATCGGCGTTCCATACCTGGATTGGAGGAACGGTAGAGTTCATGTTGAAGGATTAATGTTCCAGCTTTTGTTGAACTGCTTCTTCCACTCTTCGCAAGACTTCGTCTTCTGACATGCTGGTGGAGTCGAGTACCAGCGCATCCGCGGCCGGTTCCAGCGGAGATGTTGCTCTGGTCCGATCACGATGATCGCGATCTCGCAATTCTGCGGCACTCGTCCCGGCTAGTTCTCCATGCAGCTTTTGTTGTTGCATCCGCCGCTGCTCGCGGACGACTGGATCAGCGTCAAGAAAAATTTTGACATCGGCGTCGGGAAACACCTTCGTGCCAATGTCGCGTCCTTCCATCACTATGCCGCCTGCTTTGCCGAGTTCGCGTTGGTGCGAAACCATCCATTGCCGGACTTTTGGATGCACTGACACTCGCGATGCTCCTTCGGTTACGTCGCGCTCCCGCACCCGCTGAGTCACGTCTTTCTTGTCGAGCAGCACGCGATTCCCGCCCAGGTTAGGCTGAAGCTGGATACTGGAATCTTCCGCTAGCTTGAACAATGCCGGTTCGTCGTCGAATGAAACGTCCCATTCGATCGCCTTTAGCGCCAATGCGCGGTACATGGCGCCACTTTCGAGGTTTATGTATCCGAGCTTTCGGGCGAGGCGAGAGGCGATAGTGCTTTTGCCCGCTCCGGCGGGGCCGTCCACGGCGATGATGAGTTTGCGGGGCTGGGAGTCAGAAGACACAGCGAAAAACATCTTACACGGTTGATGCACCGCCGCCGAACTGCATGGGAGCACTGGGAGCTGGAACGGTGGATGCAAAAAAGGATCATTGGAACCGGGAAGGGCCCGACTTTCAGTCGGGCCGATTGCTGATTTCGCAATTTTTACGGCCCGACTGAAAGTCGGGCCCGTCCCGATTAGAATGGGTTTTCCGCAGCCGGTTCAGCCGCGCCGCTAATTGATACAAAAGCCTTACGGCGTGGCTAAAGCCACGCCCTTTCAAGAAAATGAATTGTTGTTCTAGGCGAGACCTCAGCTAGCTCAAAACACGCTTTAGAAATCCTCTAACGCCGGTGTATCCCAGCAATCCTACGCACAACAGCAGCGCGGCCAGCGTCGCCCACACCGGCATGTGCGGGGCTTCGGGAGTGAGCGCGATACGCAGGCCTTCGCTCATATAAACGAGAGGATTGATCAGTACGGCGACTTGCAGCCAGCGAACACTGTGAAGAGCCGCCCACGGATAGTACACACATCCAAAAAATGTAATTGGCACCACCACAACGCCAAACATCAGGCTAATGTGCTGGGGCTTTACGATAGTCCCAATTGTGAGACCGACGGCGCCCGAAGCGAGGCTCGCCAGCAGGATATTGCCAATCAACACCAACCAACTGTTGACGTGAACGTGAACCGGTGTTGCGGGGATGAAGTAGATCATGGGGAAAACGACAATCGCCGCGACCACGCTTTGAAGCGCGCTGAAGACAATTTTTTCGATGGCGACAAGACTGACCGGCAATGGCGACATAACCCGGTCTTCAATTTCGCGGGTTGCACCGATCTCGAAAGAAAGTGGAAGCGCGACGCCCATAATCCCCTGAACAAAAATTGCGACCGCAACTAATCCCGGCAAGATTAGCGTTCCGAAGCTTATTCCTCTGGTGTTTTGGAAATCCTGGCCCATCTTCGGGAACAGATAGGTGAAAACAAAAACAAACATCAGCGGATTCATTACGGTTCGCACCATGAACGCAATGAACTCGCGGCGGAGGACGGAAATATCGCGCACCATCAGTCCCCAGAACGCGCGCGCATAAAGAATGGAATCACTCACGCAGATCCCTCCCAGTCAGCTTGATAAACACGGTTTCCAGCGTGGTCTCGCTGATGGAGACATCCTTCAAGCGCGGCCCGGTCACCTCGATGATTCTTGGCAGCAAGCCATCAAGATTGTCCACGAATATGCGTACACCCTCTTTGGTGGATTCGACGCCCTTTACGCCGGCTAGTTCGCCGAGGCTGCGCTCAAATGGAGAATCGCTTTCGCTCCTGAGATGAAGGCTGATCACCTTTTGCGCGCCAACGCTACTCTTGAGATTGGCGGGCGTGTCGCAGACTAGAATCTTTCCGTGATCAATGATGGCCACGCGGTTGCAAAGTTCATCGGCCTCTTCCATGTAGTGGGTGGTCAAGACAATTGTGATGCCGCCGGCAAGAAGCTGACGAATGCTGTCCCATAGCGCGAGTCGGCTCTGCGGATCGAGTCCGGCGCTGGGCTCGTCGAGAAACAAAATCTCGGGTTGATGCGCGATGGCGCGGGCAATCTGGACTCGTTGCGCCAGGCCTCCGGAAAGTTCGCGGACAAAAGATTTCGACCGCTCGGTAAGCCGAAACGTTTCCAGCAGTTCGTGAGCACGCTTCGAGGCTGCCGGAGAAGTGTAGCCAAAATAGCGGCAATGGAAATAAAGATTCTCCCAAACCGTGCACTGGCGATCGAGCGTGTTGTATTGAGGTACTACGCCCATGTGCTTACGCGCCTGCGCCGGAGTTGCGACGACATCGAGTCCGGCAATATGAACGGTGCCGGATGTCGGTAGAGTGCGCGTTGTGCAAACACTGATGGTCGTGCTCTTGCCGGCTCCGTTCGGGCCCAACAGGCCGAACAGTTCTCCCTTCCGAACTGTGAGGTCAATGTTACGAACGGCTTCGACGGGAACCTTGCCCGCATAGCGTTTTGTCAATCCGCGGATGCTGACGATGTCTTCGGTACTGTTCGGCATACAGATTTGCAAAATTATACGTGGATGGACCCCGGTAACAGGAATCCGAACCTATTTTTGCGCGGGCGCGGTTTGATGCGACGTGACCTGAGCTGTCGTGACTTGAACCAGTGACCTGTTTCCTACACGAATGTATTCCAGCTCTCGAGCGTTCAAAAGGACGTTCACAGAGTCTTTCACTCGCGAGCGGGGCACAAAGTTGCCGAAGAAGGCATTCAGTTCCTGCTGATCGGCGGCGATGACGCACGCCAAATATTTGGAAAGCAATGCGGAAAGCGCTTCACCAACGGAGAGATTCATGCCTTCGCGAACCGCATCTGGCGCCCAGCGATAGAGCACGTCCCAGGAGGAACCTTCGCGCGGATTGTAGTCCACGCGGCAAATTCTCAACTTTGCTCCCAATTCGCCGAGTGCGCGATCCAGCGCCGCAATGGACACGCTTCCACCCAGCATCTCTTGCATCTTTTGTTTCGAAATTGGACCGGCACGCTGGATAACACCAAAAGCGTCGCACGCAAGTTGCGAATATTCTGAGCGATGCCCTGGCTCGGGCACGTGCTTGGGATTTCGTTCGCCGATCATCGCGTAGAAATAAGGGAAAATAGATTGCGCTACCAGCAGCGCATTGTTGTCGTCGAAGCGATTGGCTTCGTAGGCGTCGCGCTCACGCAACAGGCGCACCATCAGGTCGGTTGCCTGCTCGGCCCGAGGATCGGAGAACGCATGTTGCCACGTGGGGAGCTTGTCGTCAGAACCAGCCCACGCGCCAATAAAAGTCGGAGCGAGAATCGCAGGCGTATGTGGATACAACGTGCAGAAGCCGACTTGCTCAAGGAACGAGCGTGCGTCCTCAAGCGTGCGGATGGGACGCCCGTCCAGATGCCACTTGTCGCGCCGAAGCTGTTGTAGTTCCTGTTCGTTCATCACAATCCCGACGGTCAAGGTCAGGGAACACTGGCTCGAACCCTGTGTGGGTCAATAATGACGAGACCACTGAAACGGCTGAAATCTGTCACGTTAAATGTAAGGATATGAGAAATTCCATGCACGTACATGGCAGCCGCGATGCGGGCACCGTGCACCTGAATTCCAGACACGCTGTACTGCAAAACGATTCTTCGCCATTCGCGATAGACAGCTTCACTGTCCGGAAGAAGATTCATGCCATTCTCAATTACGCGGACTTCCCGCTCTGCTTCCTCACGGTCAAGCCGAAGCCGTTGTGCTCCGGGGGTCGGGTCATCACATTCCAAAGTTCAGCGATATTCTGGTGCGTGTAGTGAAAGCTCGTTCCCTCGAGCGCTAGCCGAAGAAGAGCAGTGTCAATTAGGTTGTGCTGTGGGTCGGATCGTCTGGTGAGGCGAAGTAAGACGTTCGTGTCAACCAAACACGACACAATGACCATTTAATCGTGATCCTGGTAAATCCACTCCCGTGAAATTACTTCTGGCAGAGATGGGATCCTCTCTGAGAACTGGGCAATCGAGTCAAGCCAGGCGCGAATCTGCTCTCGGGTGCGGGACTCCGGCACTCGTGCACGATGAGCTAATCGCTGCGCGAAAATCTCCTCGACGTAAGCCTCAAGGGATAACCCTCGCATTTTCGCCTGCTCAGCAAGTTCGTCAGGAATGTTGACTGTAACTACCATGTGAAAACTGTAGCATGAGCGCAAATATCTAGTTCTTCAATTTGACCGAACGAAGCTAAGTTGTTGATTTACCGTGCTAGAAGCTAAATCCTCTTAAACGCCTTCTGAATATCTTTCATCGAGTATCGCAGAACCACCGGGCGCCCGTGGGGACAGGACATGGGACATTCTGTCTTGGCCAGTTCCCCTAGCAGCCACTCCATTTTATTCTGCTCCAGCGGCATGTTGACCTTAATCGCGGCATGACAGGCGATTGATGCGGCGATGCGTGTACGAACTTTCTCTAGATTAATTGCTTGATCTTCGCGCAATAATTGGTCGAGTAATTCGTGCAGCATGTGTTCAACCTGCGAAGCATCAATCCCCGCCGGTGCGGCCTTTATGGCAATACTTCTGGCCCCGAACGGCTCCGCTTCAAAGCCATTCTTTGCGAGTTCATCGGAAATGTCGGTGAACACCGCTTGTTGCGCGGGCGAAAGCTCCACTAACAACGGCATGAGCAAGTGCTGGCTTTCTACTTTTTTGATCTCGCGCTGGTGGAGTATTTTCTCGAACAGCACGCGTTCGTGGGCCACATGCTGGTCAATAATCCAAAGGCCTTCATAGTTGACCGCAAGAATAAACGACTCGCGAATTTGGCCGAGCGGCTTGAGCGTGGCGAGCGATGGCGCCAGTTCACTTGCCGGTTCAAGCTCTTCAACAATCGGCGGAGCACACCCGTCCACCGCAGCCGGTACTGGCTCGCGGGCGAGGGAGATGGCGGCGTTTCCTTCGACGCTGATTCCACCTTCGAAATGAAATCTCTCGCTTAAGGGCGGAACGACGGGAGCCTGCAAAACGAAATTATGCGGCAAGAGCGAGCCGTTCGCGGCTTGAGCTTGCGCTGAGTCAGGTGATGGCATGGTCAACAAACGTCCCGAGGTTAAAGATGGAGTAGCAGTAGGTCGCGCCGAAATTTCAGTTGCGAACTGAGGTACGGGCCTGGCCTTCATCAGCGCTGCGCGGATTGAATCCCGCACAAAATCGTGCATGACCGTGTTCTGCCGGAAGCGAACCTCAGTCTTCGAGGGATGGACGTTTACGTCCACTTCTTCGGCTGGCAATTCGAGAAACAGCAACACAACCGGGAAAACTGTCGGCGGCAGAATGTTGCGGTAAGCTTCGGTGATTGCGTGATGGATGAGGCGATCGTGAATGAGGCGTCCATTGACGAAAATGTAAATGGAATTGCGATTGAGCTTTTGAATTTCAGGCTTCGAAACAAATCCATGCAGCCGCAATTCACCGGGATCCTTGGACGCTTCATCAGTGTCGCTCCGTCGCCATGGAGGCGGTTGCGGCAATCCGATGTGGGCCAATGGCTGCGCGGCCGTCAAAGGTAAGAGCTGGTCTAATACTTCTTTACCGAATACCTGATACACGCGCTCGGTATATCCAGCAACCGGTGGTGCAACCAGCATGGCATTAGTTGCCGAGTGCAGTTCGAAGTGCTTATCCGGATGCGCCAAAGCGTAGTGTGTGACTAGGGAAGCGATGTGCGAAAGCTCGGTGGATTCGGCCTTTAGAAATTTCTTGCGCGCGGGAGTGTTAAAGAATAAGTCGCGAATCGTGATCGAAGTTCCAGAAGGCAGCCCGGCTTCTTCGACTTTGAAAATTTTGCCGCCATTGATTTCAATGACCGTCCCTGACGATTCATCTCCCGCCCGAGTTTCGAGCCGCAAGCGAGACACCGATGCGATGGATGGCAGAGCTTCTCCGCGAAAACCCAGTGTCGTGATGCTCAAAAGATCTTCCGCATTTTTCATTTTCGATGTCGCATGCCGCTCGAAAGCCAGCATGGCGTCGTCGCGAACCATTCCGCAGCCGTTGTCGGTGATTTGAATCAGCTTCTTGCCGCCGGCTTCGATTTGGATTTTGATTCGCGTGGCACCGGCATCAATCGAGTTTTCCAGCAACTCCTTCACCACCGAAGCCGGCCGCTCCACAACTTCGCCTGCGGCAATCTTGTTTGCGACGTTTTCTGAGAGAACGTGAATGCGGCCCATGTTCTAGAATCTAGCACTCAGCATTCAGCATTCAGGAAGCGCGCCTGAGTGCTGAATGCTTTCTTACGCTACAATTTCGGCTTTTTCAGTTGCTGCTTCCATCCCAAAACGCGCGCCTTGTTGCCTTCGTCTTCGGCTTCGGGAATCATTCCCTTTTTCTGATACAGGACGGAGAGGCTAGTGTGCGCCAGAACGTCATCGGGATCTATCTCAGAAATTCTCTTGGCGACTGCGATTGCCTCGTCAAAACGGCCTAAATCCTGTAAAGCGCGTGACATTCCGTGCATTGCTTCGGTAAAAGTCGGGTCGGCATCAAGGGATTCCTGATATTCGCGCACGGCAGCTTCATGATCGCCGTCGGCAACGAAATCCAATGCAGCGTAATAGTGGTCTTCGGCTGTCTGGCGGTCGTTTTGCTCGGTCACGAATTTCTGAGAATCCTCAAGGGAAAGTGCGATTCTAGCATGCAGGCATACACACTTCGCGGGCTACTCCGGATATGCTGACACGAACATCTAGGTCAGATGAACTGGCGCTTTTAGGCGACGCTATACTAAGGACGAATGATCTCTATAGTTAGATTTCTATGGAATGCCACGCGCGGCCATCGTCTCGCACCGTGGCGCAGCCGTTATCTGCTTTGGAGAATCGAGACCTATTGCGGGGTAAAGATGCAACAAATCGGCTTTTTGGAATTCTGGGAATTCACCTGGCGGGAACGCAGCCATTTATGGCGCTTTCTTAAGTGGACGGCTGAGATGGAACGATATGCGAATCCAAGGAAGAAGCCTTCGTAACCGGTGGTGGGTTTGGCGAGAAAAAAGCTACGATCCGCTGCTTGTCGCCGCTGCGCCTTCCAAAATAACGTTCACTTCCGTGCCTTTACCGGAACCGATGACCTGGAAAGCTGAACTGCGATTGGCCGCGATTTCCAAATATCCCATACTGCCAGGGATTGCGAAAACTTCTCCCGGTGCGCCATCCGCATAGGCGGTCCTCACGTCGGTGATCTCCCGTTTCCCAATAACTATTTTGAATGGCGGCGGTTGAGGCTCGAATAACATGGGAGCTTCTTCGGCAGTAATGTTGGTGACGAGGTTCCCGAAGCGATCCACCTTGAGTACAACTCCCCGCAGAGTATTACCGTTTACCGGCTTTGGTTTTGGAGTGTTGAAACGAACAAAGTCTGTAATCTGCGGACCGAATTTATCTGCTTCGACACGTTTTGCCAAATAGGCCGCGACTGGCGAGAAAACGTCTCGCGCGTGAAAAGTATTGCTTACGTTTTCAAGAAAATAATGTTCCGCAGTAACGTGATGCACATGCAAACGTTCTTCACGCGCATAAATTAAAGATAGGACCCCGTTGTCTGGCGCCACGAAGTGGTGACGTTCCGTGCTGGCTATGATGGGGCGGCGATCTGTACCTACGCCGGGATCCACGACTACAAGATGCACTGTCCCGGGCGGGAAGTATGCATAAGCCTGCGCGATGGTCAGCGCGCCATCCAGGATGTCGAATGGCTGCACAGAATGGCAAATGTCAACGATCTCAACGTCTGGAGTGATTCCTAGAATCACGCCTTTCACGGCTCCCACGAAGTGATCGTTGAGCCCGAAGTCAGTGGTCAAAGTAATGATGGGGCGTTTTGCCACAGGAAGCCTCTATGCAGGAATTTCTCCGGTAACTCGAAGGTAATCTGCCTAGGGTAACAAGTCAACGCACGGCGGTAATGGACGGTAATCACTGTGGCGGACCGGAGCCTCCCTCAGCTTCGGCAGCTTTAGTTTTTTCGGGGCGCATCAGGGGAAAGAAGATTACGTCGCGAATAGTATGAGAATCCGTTAAGAGCATCGCGAGGCGATCTATCCCGACCCCAACGCCCCCTGTCGGCGGCATGCCGTAGGAAAGCGCTCGAATATAGTCTTCATCCATTTGGTGTGCTTCCTGATCGCCGCGTTCACGTTCGCCCAACTGTTGTTCGAATCGGCGGCGTTGTTCCTCGGGGTCGTTCAGTTCGCTGAATCCGTTTGAAATTTCCATTTTGCCGGCGAAAATTTCGAAGCGCTCCACCCAGTCGGGGTCGTCCGGTTTATTTTTGGAAAGTGGCGAAATGACTGCGGGAAATTCATAAATGATTGTCGGCTGAATCAAGTGCTCTTCGACGACGGCTTCGAATAGATTGGCGATGGTTTTCCCCGCAGGCTCGTTGGGATCGTACGCGACATGAGCGTGGCTGGCGTTAAATTCCTGCACTAATGCCTTCACCAATTCTTTGGATTCAAAGCTCGACATTTCCGGTTTGGCCCCTGCTGCTTCGGGCCAGTGATGAATGATCGCCTCGCGCATGGTCATCCGGCGCCAGTTTGAGCTGCTCCAATCTATTTCGTCTGCGCCCCATTTTGTTTTCGTTCCCCCGGTCACATCCATCGCTGCGCGTTCGATTAGCTGTTGCGTGAGGTCCATGGCTCCGCGAAAATCGGTATAAGCCTGATAGAACTCGAGCATGGTGAATTCGGGGTTGTGACGCGTAGAAATGCCTTCGTTGCGGAAATTGCGATTGATCTCATAGACGCGATCGAAGCCGCCTACGACAAGCCTTTTGAGATATAGCTCAGGCGCGATTCGCAGAAAAAGGTCAATGTCCAGCGTATTGTGATGGGTGACGAAAGGTCGCGCCACTGCACCTCCGGCGATGGGCTGCATCATTGGCGTTTCGACTTCGATAAATCCATTCGAGTCCAAAAATCGCCGCATGGACTGCACCAGCTTGCTGCGTTTCAGAAATACCTCGCGAACCTCAGGATTCATCACCAGGTCCAGGTATCGTTGCCGATAACGAAGCTCCACTTCAGCGAGGCCGTGCCACTTTTCCGGCAAGGGCAACAGATCTTTGGAAAGGAACGTTATTTCGTCTACATGCACGCTGAGTTCGCCGGTGCGCGTCCGGAAGAGATACCCCGCAACTCCAATGTGATCGCCAATGTCGAGAAGTTTGTAGAGCTCAAATCCTTTTTCTCCTACGGCATCTTTCTTCACGTAAATTTGGAGTTTCTGCCCACCCTGCTGGATATGGGCGAAGCCGGCCTTTCCCATTAAACGAATCGTCATGATTCGGCCGGCAACCCGCACGTTAACGCGAGTGGCTTCAAGTTCTTCCGATGGTCTTGAGGTGAACTCAGCTACGATTGCAGGGACTGTGTGAGTGAACTCGTAGCTGCTGCGGTAAATAGGCTGCCCAAGGGCTTCGATCTGTTTCAACTTCTCTAGCCGCAGCGCGTAAATGGTTTCGTCGAGGGGCAATGAGTCCTTCTTGATGGATAAGATGAAAGATGGAAGGCCCGATTATAAACAAACGCTGCCGGAACCGTGATAGATGCGACGATGTTGGTCCTTGATGGCTGCGAAACTAGGCGATACTATCGTTAATCTGGAAAGTAAGCATTGGTGCGCGCTGACATAAGTTGTTCCGGTTCGCCGATTTGGATTTCTGCGGCAGGGAAGGAAGACTGGAATGAGTACAACGCTGGAATCTACCGCTGGCCCTTCGACAGAATCCTTTTCGGCCAGCCGGTGGACGAAAGGTAATTTTATATTTCCGACCCGCATCGTCGTTACCCCGCAGCGTGTCAGCCGCGTTAAATCCCGGCTCTTCGGCAGCAACGATGAGAGCATTGCAATACCTCAAGTCGCTTCCGTGCAGATTGCGACGGGAATACTTTGGTCGGAAATCAGAATTGACTCCACAGGTGGCACCAATCCCATCACCAGCCATGGACACCGCAAAAAAGATGCGATACGAATTCGCGAGCTGATTGAGCTGCATCAGGCTCAAGCGGCTGGAAATCTTCGTCAGCCCGCTTCATAATTACCCCTTCTGACTTCGAACTGCTCTTAAGATTCGGAAGCGCCAGGCACACGGAATTCATCTGAAGCCATGGGGACGGCGATTGGAACTGTTACTACGACTGACTTAGCCTTCCGATTCAAGTATCCTAATGGCTGTTCCGGCGATTGCCGCGAGCAGGAACGTGTTTGATGCCACCTTCCGACGATAATTCCTCCGACGAAAAGAGTGCGTGGGTCCAACTAGCCCACTACAGTCAACTGGCTTTCATTTTTCCGGCCGCCACAATCGCCGGATGGCTCATTGGCGCTGGATTGGACCGCTGGCTGCACACCAGTTGGCTGTATTTGGTTGGCCTTATCCTGGGGATTGTTGCCGGGTTCGTCGAACTTATACGTACCGCAATGGCGGATTCGAAGTAATAGATGCCACATCCTTCCTCCGCATTTGTTTGGCCGATTCTTGCTTTGTTTAGATTCGCCTGAGGTCCTTAAAATCCAGCTTGCTCAATTTGTTGCAAAATCGTTGGCGGCGAGGGAAGCACAAACCCTCGCGGACATTTCAAATCGAGCGCCCTCTTGTCCTCTTGCAAAGCGATGATTGGGGTCGAGTGGGAGTTCGCGATAAAGAAGGCTATGAACTACTTCGCGCCGAAGGAATTCGACTAGGGGAACATCCGTACGACTTTTACACGCTCGAAACCGCGGAAGATGTTACCGCGATCCACGAGTTTCTTAAAGGACATCGCGATTCCACCGGGCGTTCAGCCTGCATGGGTATGAATTTTGTGATGGCAAACCTTGATTTTGAAAAGATTTTGCAAGGCGGACTTAAAGACATCAGTCTCATGCCGTTAACGGATGGCCTGCCCGGAAACTGGAAACGCGAGGGTTTATTCGAAGCCTACCGATCAGGGATTAAGGACGGCGTTTTCTTTCCATCGCTTCACGGCCTGACTCACTTTTGTCAGATTGCCGTAGAGCATGCGCTGGCGCAAAACAATTCGCAATCGAATCTGCTGCGAACTCTCTGGCGGGCTGAGACGCCCTATATTTACTGGCGGATGCCCTGGGTGGGATACGAATATAACAATCCTCAAAAACCACGGCAGGGCTTTTTGTCGGCGGAATCGCAGAACAATGCAATCAAAGACGCCGCTGCCATCTTTAAGAAATTATTCTCGTGCCCGGCCACCTCGGCTTGCGCCCCCGGATATCGCGCAAATAGCGACACTCACGGGGCTTGGGCTGAGCATGGAATTCACGTTGTACAGAACGGAAGCGGTTCGCCGCTGTCCCCTCACATGGATGACTACGAGATGCTGCATCTGCATCGGACGATTGATATCGAACCCAGTCAAAAAGATTTACCAGTCGAAAAATATGTTCAACTTGCGGAAGGTTGCTTTGCTCGAGGGGTTCCGGCAATTATTTCGGTTCACGCCATAAATTTCCATTCTTCCTTAAAAGACTTCCGCGGCCCAACCTTGTCCTTACTGAACGACTTCTTAACTGCGCTGGAGCAAAAGTTTCCGAATTTGCTCTACGTGCATGATATGGACGCATACGATATTGTGAACCGGGGGAAGTTCCGGTCCGCCAGAGGCACGGTTTCCGTAACCGTCCAGAGCCTTGATCCGGGCGAGTTGAGTAAGTAATGGTCCCGTCGCTGATACTTATCACCGTAGATTGTCTGCGCGCCGATCACGTCGGTTTTCTCGGTTATCCCCGGAAGACGACTCCATTTCTCGACGCGCTGGCTGGGTCGAGCACAGTATTTTCCAACGCTATTGTGGCCGGCGCACCCACTTATTATTCATTCCCGGCAATCATGGCATCTCGACATCCGCTTGCGTTGGGAAGGGATGTGATCGGTATTGCGCCTGAAGAACCTACAATTGCATCTGCACTCCGCGAATCAGGGTATGCGACCGGCGCATTCCTCGCGGCCAATCCGTACTTGTCCCCCCAGTTTGGCTATAACGCGGGATTCGACACATTTAATGACTTTCTTGCCGAAGGTTCTCCACAAGCAGATGTGCCCAAGGATGCGACAGCTTCACTGCGAAGCCGCGTTAATTCATATTTGGACAGAGCCTGTCACTCGCTTGGGCCGCTCGGTGGAGTCTACGACGAAGTCTATTTTCAGTATTGTCAGGCCATAGCGAGCCATTGCGCTCAGTCTTTGGATTCGCTGCGGCGTTTTCCTTCCGCTGACGTGATTGTGAACGAAGCCAGCGCGTGGATTGATAACATCGGGGGGCAACCATTTTTTCTCTGGCTGCATTTCATGGACCCCCACTCCCCTTACTATCCAAAGGAAGAGGCATTGCAGTGGATGGCCGGGGACATAGATGCTGCGCACGCGCTTCGTGCTAACTCTTATTGGAATCGTGAAGGCGTCAGTGTCCCTCGTCTTCGCCGCCGTCGAGATGAAGTGGTCGCGCTATACGACGCGGGGATCCGCTGGGTTGACTCGCAAATTGGCCGTCTGGTGGACAAATTACGAAGTCAGGGCTTGTGGGACAACTGCGTTTTCGCATTAACCGCCGATCATGGTGAAGAGTTTCTCGAACATGGCGGCCGCTACCATTCTCCTGCAAAGCTTTTCGAAGAACTGATTCATGTCCCGCTGCTGCTGCATGGATCGAAAGCAAGCCGGCCGAACATTTATAGGGAGCCATTCAGCCTTGTTGATTTGGCGCCGACCCTCATGGACGGCTTGGGCATTCCAGCGCCAGAAGCATTTCGTGGGACTAGCGCGTGGGCACAATCAGATGAAGAACATGCTGGCAGAGCCACAATCGTTGAATCTATAGCGACTTGCAAAAACCCCTTCGATCCTCAAAGTCGGACGGGCCCGCGGATGATTGTTGTTCGCGAATCGCAGTACAAATTAGTGCTTGATTTCGGCTCTTCGGAAGAAAGTTTGTTTGATCTTAAGAGCGATCCTGGGGAACACCATCCCCTTCCCGCAAATGCTGAGAAGCCCGTGCGGCGGAGACTACTCGAGCGCGCCAAGAAGCATGTTGCACAGTCAATCCATTCTCGCGAGGCGGGTCAACGCCTTGAGGCTCAGCTTCGCGACCTGAGACTACAATGTGGAGCGCCGGTTGGTAGCATTGTCGCCTAACATGGCTGGCCCTCAGGCACTCACCGATACGCATTCAAAGAAGATTCAGCTTCCCCTTCGCATCCTGGTAGATAGCCTCGCCGACGAGGGTCTGACGAATGCGCAGATGACAAATGGGCGTGAAATCATAAGGCGGCTGGATCCCGTCAAATTTCACGTAAGCACCTTTTATCTTAATCAACCGGATTCCAGCGTTCAATCGAGGCCGAACACGAGACTCATTCGCCTGCCCAAACGCAGGCAGACGATCAGGATTTTGCGGGAGTTCATTTTCGGGCGACACAATATTCTCTTTTATATGAAGGCCGCGCCCGCCAGTAAGTTCTATCTCCGGCTTCGCCGAAAATGGAAGGATGATCGCATCACGATCGGAACGATTGAATCGCAATCCGACGGGCGCAATGAGCCCACAATCAGTTCGGAGGGAATCAGTCTATGGGAGCAGACAATCCTGCACTGTGATTTCCTGTTTAGCAATTCGCAGGCTGTAAAGCGAAGTCTACAATCTGAATATGGCCTGTTCAGTGAAGTTGTGGAAACGGGAGTAGACACGAAATTCTTTACGCCCGTAAAGCAACGGCAGTGCAATTCGCGCCCCCGCGTCCTGTTCGCGGGATCTTTGCGTCCCTTCAAGCAGCCGCACTTGATGCTGGAAGCGGCCAAGCGCTTTCCGCAAGCAGACTTTGCAATCGCGGGCGGCGGAATCATGGCTGAGGAGTTGCGCGAAGCGGTGCGAGCTCAAAGTCTCGCCAATGTTTTCTTGTTGGGGCCGCTCAGCGCGGAAGCTTTGCGAACGGAGTATCAGCGCGCTGATGTCTTTCTGTTTCCATCGAAGTGGGAGGGATCTCCTAAAGTAATTCTTGAAGCTGCGGCCTCTGGCCTGCCAGTGATTGCCAGAAGGGACTACAATCCGGAAACTGTGATTGATGGAGAGACGGGTTTCGTAGTGGAATGCGATGATCAACTTTATGCGAATCTGCGAGAGTTACTCGAGAATGCGGAACTTCGCAACAGACTAGGTTCGGCCGGACGTCTTCACAGTGAAAAATTCGATTGGGATTTGATCACTCGAAAGTGGGAGTCAATATTTTTAAGGTTAGCATCGGACATGCAAACGGCCACGTAGTATGACCGGGAGCTTTTCGTCCGATCTCGCGCTCGCTTCACCTGGGAGACCACTACACGTTCTGACTCTCACACCGTTCTATCCCACTTCACTGGACGACGCCCAGGGCTGCTTCGTAGCGGAGCCCCTGCAATTGATGTCCAACCTGGGGATAAGCCATACGGTCGTCGTCGCTCTGCCTTTCTATCGGCCTTTTAGGGCCACTGGCAGTGCCGCATTTCCAGCCCACCGGAAACGATATATTTCATTGCCCAGCGGTATTGGCCTTCCCACAGCGGGCGGGTTGCTTTTTGCAAGTCTTCTAAGAACCGTCCGCGAGGTACACCGCTCCAATCCCATTGACGTGATTCATGCACACGCCGCGCTTCCGTGTGGGCATGCTTCAGCATTATTGGGCCGGGAACTTAAAATCCCATTTGTAGTCACAGTTCACGGCCTCGACGCTTACTTCACCGAACAAGTCGCCGGCCGCGCCGGCAAGTGGTGTGAGCACGTTTCAAAATTTGTCTATCGCTCTGCGGCATCCGTGATCTGTATAAGCGAAAAGGTCAGAGACAGTGTGCTGAAAGGCGCTTCTAGTCAGGCGAAAACTGAAGTGGTCTACAACGGAGTGGATCCAGAAAAGTTTCATCCCGCAAGTGGCAACTCAAAGCCCGATTCAATTCTTTGCGTGGGCAATTTCATTCCGACTAAAGGCCAGGACGTTCTTTTGCAGGCATTGGCTATGGTGCATGCGAACTTTCCCGAAGTCTCTTGCGAACTGATCGGTGACGGCCCGGAGCGCGCGAAGCTCATGGAAACTGCCGCGAAGTTGAATGTCAAAATTCTCTTTCGCGGGCGCAAGAGCCGCGTAGAAGTGGCCAACGCAATGCAACGCTGCGCAATATTCGCCTTACCGAGCAGCTATGAAGGGCTAGGTTGCGTGTATTTAGAGGCGATGGCTAGTGGGATACCGCCAATCGGCTGCCGAGGGCAAGGTATTGATGAAGTTATCGAACACGGCGCGAATGGATGGTTGGTCCGGCCCGGCAGCGCGGAGGATCTCGCGCACGCAATCTCCACCCTGCTGCATGATTCGCAACTCCGGCAGGACCTTGGGGAACAAGCGCGACGGACAGTTTTACGAGGGTTCACCCTTGCCCGCCAGGCGGAAGGGCTGGCCAGAATTTATCGGGAGTGCGCCGCGTGAACAGGCGGCTCACGATCGTAACCGAAATCATCGCGCCATATCGCATACCAGTTTTCAATGCTCTGGCGAAGGTTGACGGAATTGATCTGCACGTTATTTTTCTCGCCGAGACCGATCCCGAGGCCCGTGACTGGCTTATTTATAAAGATGAGATCCGCTTTAGTTCGGAGGTGCTTCCTTCCTATAGGAAACTCGTCGGAAAACATAATTTTCTTCTCAACTTTGGCGTGCGAGCCGCTTTGCGGAGGGCCAAGCCTGATGTCATTATCTGCGGCGGTTATAACTATATTGCGTCCTGGCGAGCACTGTTGTGGGCGCGACAAAATCACCTGCCCTTTCTCCTGTGGACGGAAAGTAATTCCAGGGACCTGCGACATAACAATCCGCTCACCCAGGCATTGAAACGCACCTTTATCGGCAGGTGCGATGGCTTTGTAGTTCCTGGGAAAGCGTCTCGGCAATACTTGCATTCTTTTAACATTTCTGACGAGAAGATCTTTACGGCACCGAATGCGGTGGGCAATGATCTTTATAAGACCATCTCCGACGAGGTTCGAAAAAATGCCACGAAATGGCGTTCACAACTTCATCTACCGGAGCGTTTTTTTCTTTTCGTTGGCAGAATGGTGGTCGAAAAAGGCATCTTCGATCTCTTAAAGGCTTATGCCACATTAGACCTTCAACTTAGGGCGGAGGTTGGATTAGTATTCGTGGGCGATGGACCCGAGCGGGTAAAGCTTGAACGACTTTCGCAAACGGTCAAAGGAGGTTCAATTCGCTTCCCAGGTTTTATTCAGAGGGAAAATCTGGCCCGGTATTACGCTCTCGCCGACGCGTTGGTTTTACCCACCCATACCGATCCGTGGGGTCTCGTTGTGAACGAAGCAATGGCGTGTGGCTTGCCAATAATTTGCTCGGACGTGGCCGGTTGTATTCCTGATCTGGTTGAAGAGGGATCGAACGGTTTTGTGACTCCTGTTGGAAATATCGAAACATTGGCTCGAGTGCTCAGGGAACTGGCAAGCCATCCGCAAATAATTCGGGAGATGGGAGAGAATAGCAGAAAGCGGATTCTACATTTCTCGCCGGAAATATGTGCGAGTGGTATTGCCGAAGCGGCCTTCTCGGCCAAGACAATGATATGAATAGATGGAAAGACGGGCTTCGCTTGGCGTTGATCATCGCAATCTGCGCGATCGTCACCGGTGTATTGGTTCTTATCAGGCCCGGTTACTTTACCAACATGGAGTATCTGGGCGGGCTGTTGTTGCTGGAAGCACTAGCGGCTGTCATCTGGAAATATGATCAACGATTTTTTCCGGTACTTATCATGGTTTTCCTGTTCGCTGGAACCGCCGTCCCACTGGCAGGAATATGGTACGCCGCTCGTTGGGTGGTACTGGGTGCTGGCGGCCTTGCCGGCATGATTATTTATCTGAGGAATTATTCGTTTTCAGCGGGACTAATTCATTGGATTGCACTGTCTTGTGTGGTTGCAGCAACTACGTCGGCGGAAGTCTCTTCCTTCCCTAAACAGCCGCTCTTGAAAGCCTTGAGCCTGTTTCTGCTGTTTTTATACGGTTCATTCGGAGCGCGCCTTGCGATCATGGGCAGAGAACAGAAATTCTTCGCGGGTTTGCTGTGGGGATGTGAGGCGCTAATTTATTTCGCCGCATTGCAGTATTTCATCCTGCACCGTCAATTTTTCGGGAATCCGAATTCTTTGGGCGCGGTTATGGGTGTTGTCATTGTTCCTCTAATGCTTTGGGGAATCTCAGTAGCCGAAAATGTGCGAATCGAGAGACGGCGAACATTTGCCCTGCTTTTGTCCCTGATTTTGCTGTTAACCAGCTACGCTCGCGCCGGTATCATCGCCGCTTCCATATCTTGCATTTTGTTTTGCGTACTATGGCGCAACTATCGAATACTGATCAAGGGCCTCGCCATAGCTTTATTGATGGCAACTGCGGTGTCCTATCTTGTGCCCCTGCCGAATTCCCCCAGCGCAGCTACCACTCTGCGCTCACGATTCCTGTTTAAAGGAAAAGAGCAAGCTGGGGCACTGGGTTCCCGACGCCCGGTTTGGGATGAAACCGTCTCTTCTATCGAGCAGCATCCCTGGTTCGGGACCGGTTTTGGAACTGTGCTCTCGGTCTTCGATAACGATGCTGTTCAAGTGGGCAATTTTGGATCAACTACCACTACCACGCGAGAGCATGGAGACAGCTACCTTGCGATTTTGGAAGGAGTGGGTCTGGTGGGAGTAGTGCCGTTTCTTTGCCTTATCATTCTTACCGTGGTCAACATTGGCCGTGCACTTCGTTACCTTTGGCAGACAAGAGACCCGTTCTCGCCAGCGGTTCCCATAGCTCTTGTTCTTATGGCAGGATTAGTGCACGCATTGTTCGAAGACTGGCTTTTCGCCGTGGGTTATTACAACTGCGTCTTCTTCTGGACGTTCGGGTTCATGCTGATGGATCTCGTTCCTTCTACGTCGCAGGCACGTGATCGGCGCTACTTCTCCGAAATGCAAATGCCACACGAAAGTGCCCTAATTCCATCGGTCCCCTGATGCATTTGTTCCTAAATGGAGTGGCTGCCAGCGCAGGCGCTGGCCTTACCTATCTGCGCAATGTAGTCCCCGAGCTGGCGAAGCGAACCGGCGTGAAAACTACTGTGGCCGTGAGCGAAGGTTTTCACCGCGAATGGATTGCCTTGCCCAACATTTCAGTCGTTACCATGCAGAATTCCGCGGGTGCCGTGCGCCGTTTCTGGCATGAACAAACTCACCTTGGCGGATTGATAAGGGACAGTGGGGCGGATGTGTTGATCTCCACCGGAAATTTTGCTCTAAGGGGCTCACCTGTCCCACAAATACTGCTGTCTGGCAATTCTCTTTACACCTCGAAGGATTTTCTTGCGGACCTGCGTCGCCGTGGCGATTACCGCCTCATCCTAGACACCATCGGAAAGGGACTATTTGCAAAACGCTCGTTGATGTGGGCCGATTGCACCGTCGCCCCCAGCGAGGCGTTTGCGAAAGAACTGAGGGATTGGACAGGGATTCGCGTAAAAACCATTCATCACGGCTTCGATCGCGAACTTTTCCTGGAAAACGGAAAGCTGCTAGCGGACGAAATTCAGCAGAAGCTTGATGCTGCCCAGGACGCCGTCCGCCTGTTGTTCGTAAGCCACTACAATTACTATCGCAATTTTGAAACACTATTCCGTGCAATCCCGATACTTCAACAGCGCATGGGAAGCCGGCCGGTTAAACTCTTCCTCACTTGCAAGCTAGCACCGGGACAAAATCCTGGTTCCTACCGGACTGAATTCGCAAACGCACTGGTGCGCAAATTAAAGATCGCTGACAGCGTGGTAGAGCTAGGCGCGGTGCCCTATGAACAACTTCATGGACTCTATCGTTCATGCCACATCTACACAACGGCGGCGTATACGGAAACGTTCGCTCACCCTCTTGTCGAGGCTATGGCCAGCGAACTACCCGTAGTTGCGTCGGACTTGAAGGTACACAGGGAAGTGTGCGGAGAAGCCGCGCTCTACTTTGAGCGGTTTTCTCCGCAGGACCTTGCCATGCAAATCTCGCGCATGGTCGAGTCTCGCAACATAAGCCAGCACTTCGCCGCAAAAGGCCTCGCGCGATCGCGAGACTTTTCATGGCAGCTTCATGTGGATCAGATGCTTGCACTGGCTGACAGATTGCAATCGAACCAATATCCTCGAAACAAAACGCGCGCCAGTTTTCACCTATAATGCCAGAACTGATCTTCGAGGGGCTTTCTTGCTTCACCAACGTTATAAAGATCTCCTTTTCCTGACCATTGCGAAGGCTACGTTGCCGAACTATTGGCTCCGGAAATGTTTGTACTCAATCGGTGCCGGAAATGGTCAGCCGCGACACCTGCACCTGGGTTGCGGGCCAAAATTTCTTCCAGGCTTCGCAAATATTGACGCGAATCCTCTTCACAAACTCGATCTCTGGCTTGATGTCCGACAAGGATTGCCTTTCCGGAATTCTTCCGTTGAATCCATCTACTCCACGCATATGGTCGAGCATTTTTTCCCCGATGAACTGGAGCGACTTTTTCACGAAAGCCTTCGCGTGCTCAAACCCGGCTGCGGCCTCCGGCTAATCGTTCCTAGCCTGCGAAGCGCGATCATTGCCTATCAAGAAAATCGTAGCGAATGGTTTTACGATTCTTTCCCGCGGCATTTCGATTCCATTGGCGGTCGATTTGCAAATTTCGTGTTCTGTGACGGACAACACCGCACAGCTTTTGACTTTAGTTATCTTGATGAAGTGTTGCGCAAATGCGGTTTCAACGAAGTGGAGGAATCTTCCGAAGGCCAGAGTCGCCTTTACGGCAGTAAGGTTCCTTCTTTTGAACCGAACGATTCAGGGCTTCAGCATTCGCTTTACGTTGAAGCATTCAAGTAATGCTAAAGGTTCATCCAGTTTATGGTGTCCTTGCGGAGGCGTTACTCCCTACATCCGCAAAGGAAAATGCCTGCGAGACATTCGAATATTCTTTCCCTTCGACCTCAACATATGGGTAAATGAAATAATTCAGGGGCGGACCGTCCTGAGCAGGGCTTAACCGTAGGTCGCGGCCGGTGGTGAACTGCACCCGATCGGGATCCAAAGCGCCAAACAAAAAGCTCTTTTTCTCGGGGTGTTGCCAGGCCTCGGAAATGTCAACTGGAACCCATCCACGCTGGGGCTCGAAGAAATCCGCCCAACAGTGGTAACCGGCAATTTCTCCAGAGTGCGCCCCGGAAGGCAAGGGAAATCCGATGTCAAAGCGCGCCGGAATGCCTTGCGAACGCGCCATTGCGATAAACAACGAATGGAAGTCTGTACAGTTGCCTTTTTTTGCGCTGCAAGCGTACAGCACATCGCCATGTCCCCAGCCCGTCCCGGTCTTGTCGTACCGCATATTCGCAAAGACATAATCGTAGATCGCGTGGGCTTTATCCAGCGGCGTGGCCTCAGATTCAGCAGCGGACGCAGCGAGTTGCGCGGGCAGGCCGGTGACGGGCACCAGGCGGTCCGGCGCTAAGAATTCATTCCGGTCTCGTTCCTTGAGTTTGACGCTTTCCAAATGCGGAGAGTAAGTTCCCAGAACCAGCCGTTCGTGGCGGAGAATGTCATATTCGATCTCGAAGTGCAGCTCAGATTGCTTGGCCTTGGATGCCTCGGCGAAATACATTTCGTTCCCATATTTTGACTCATGGGTTCTTTTAAGCGGAAGATCGCCAGTTGCCGACACGACACGGACTTCCTGGGATTCATTGGACGTCGCGAGCGGAATCCATATCCGAACCCGTTCGCCGGCTGGAATATTTCTTATGGCAAAGCGATAGTGAAATGCGAAGTGGCGTGTCTCCTGAGCCGACACTAAACCGGCAAGTTGACAGACGGAAAGCAGCAGGAATCCAAAATTCCGCAACATGACAATCTTTCCTTTCAAAGCTAGTCATTAACGAGGGTGGAAACGACACACGGGCGTTTGGAGGGACGTTCGTCAAGTGAATCCGTGTCGTGGTCGTTGCATTAGAGAATCCTGTGAGGAGGCATTATTCTAACTCATTTTCTATTCAGGTTTTGCGGGGACGGACTGACGTTCATTCTGCTCTCGATACGCTAGAATTCTTTCTTGTCCGCAGCCATCCAATGTCGAGACTTGCGCAAGACCTATGACGGAAAGGTCGAGGCTGTTCGCGGCCTAAATATCGAAATTCAGGCCGGCGAATGTTTTGGACTGCTTGGACCCAACGGAGCAGGGAAGACGACGACCATAGAAATTCTAGAAGGACTGCTTCAGCCTTCCTCAGGCCAGGTCACAATTCTCGGACATGCATGGGAGACTCATACTCGTGAATTGCGCGAGTGGCTCGGAATCTCTTTGCAGGAAACGCGTCTCTCCGAAAAGCTATCAGTGCGCGAAACTATCGAGCTGTTTGCCAGTTTTTACCGTCAGCCCCGATCGTCCGCCGAGGTAATGGAAGAATTACAACTCGCCGAGAAAGCGGACGCATGGGTGGGCAAACTGTCGGGCGGACAGCGACAACGGTTGGCGGTTGCAACGGCCCTTGTCGGCAATCCAAAAATTCTTTTTCTTGATGAGCCGACCACCGGGCTCGATCCTCAAAGCCGGCGCCAGCTTTGGGAGATCATCCGCACATTTCTGCGCGGTGGTGGTACGGTGCTACTGACGACGCACTATATGGACGAAGCCGAACGCCTTTGCGATCGCCTCGCGGTGATTGATCACGGCCAAGTCATCGCCGAGGGCACTCCAAACGGGCTTATCGAGCGCCTCGGAGGCCATCATGTCGTGGAGTTTGCAGTTAGCGGTGGTTCCGATGCTGATTTTCTCGATCACTCGAAAGCACTTCCCGGAGTTGACTCGGTTCGAAACGAAGACGATATCATCAGCCTTACCGTCCGCGAGCCACACACCACGATTCCCGCGCTTCTCGATATGGTTCGAATGCAGAAATTGCAACTGCTCCACTTGACTACCCGGCAAGCGAGTCTGGAAGATGTGTTCGTGCACTTGACCGGGCGTCATTTGAGAGAAGAGTAGCAGTACATAGACGGTGGTTTCGAGGGATCAGGCTCACTTTGGCTATTGCAGAACAAACACCGGGCACACGATTGACTCAGCCCGCCGTCCCCCCGCGTGTTAACGGCCGGTGGTCGGGATTCGCCCATCTCCTCCTGGCAAGAATGAGGGAACTCGTGCGCGAGCCCGAGTTGATTTTTTGGATATTCGGTTTCCCGCTTCTACTGGCCCTCGGACTTGGTATTGCTTTTCGCAACAAGTCGGTGGAAGCCACTTCGATCGCAATCGTCTCCAGCCCGGGCGCCCAGGAAATCGCCGCTATGATCCAAAGGTCGCCTCAAGGGCCGTCAATTCGTAGCGCAGGTTCTGGATAGGACCCAAGCGCTACAAGCATTCCACTTCGGGAAATACGATCTTGTCGTCGAGCCGGACGGCCGGGGAGGCGTTCGTTACATCTATGATCCATCGCGATCGGAAACTCTGCTTTCCCGCGCCGAAGTGGATGATGCTTTGCAATCCGGCGCGGGTCGAATGAATCCCGTGCCAGCTTCTTCTTTTGTCTCCATCGAGCCTGGGTCGCGTTACATAGATTTTCTGATTCCTGGCCTTTTAGGTATGACGCTGATGAATTCCGGCATGTGGGGAGTCGGCTTCGCGGTAGTGGATATGCGCCAGCGAAAATTACTGAAGAGGTTTGTAGCCACGCCCATGCGAAAAAGCGACTTCCTGCTTGCACTTGCCGGCAGCCGTCTCGTGCTTATGCTGATTGAGATCGCCCTGCTCCTGGGCCTTGGAATTTTGGTGTTTCACCTTCGTGTTTTCGGATCGCTTTGGAACATCCTGCTTCTGGGTACTCTGGGATCGGTGGCATTTGGAGGATTCGGATTATTGACCGCCTGCCGCGCGAGAAAAGTTGAGACCGTGAGTGGACTCATCAATCTGGCCATGATGCCGATGTGGATTTTTTCCGGCGTGTTCTTCGCTTACGAGCATTTTCCTCCGCGAATACTTCCTTACATCAAAGCCCTGCCGCTGACCGCGCTCAACGATGCGCTTCGCACAACAATTCTGCAAGGGGCTTCGCTCTCCTCACAAGCCGGGAGAATTCTGGTATTGGCCCTCTGGGGAGGAATTTCTTTCGGGCTTGCGCTACGCTGGTTCCGCTGGACCTGACCTTAATAGACCGCCCTTAACAATGCCTGGGTTCAATACGCGGATGGAAACGATCCCATCGTGCTCACTGAGTCTTTCGCCGGCTTGGGTTTTTTGCGCGCAGCCCTGGCTAGCCTGGCGCGTTTAGCCAACTCTTTTTTGGAGTACATGCTGCCCCGGCAATTCCTGGCGCCGCAAAAACAAGGCGACAAATCTTCGAGATCGCCATCGTACAGATTGTAGTCGTAGGTGATTTCGTCGCCGGCGGGGATGTTCATAATCGCAGTGATGAGCACGCGTCCGTCAATTTCATCCGCTTCGCAATTTGGATCGCAGGAGTGATTGATGAATGCCGCGACTCCATCGCCGTCAATCACCTGGGTGCCGTTCGTCAATCCGAAAAGGTAAGTGCGCGGAGAGTCTTCATAGAGTGCATCGGCTTCTGCAATCGAAATCCGAGGTCCGGTGTATTCGGCAACCAGGGATCTCTTCTTTAGTGGTTTTGTTGTATAACACCCATCGGCATGGATTTTGGATCGTCGTATGACAAGTTTCATAAAGATAGAGCCTGTTACGAAGTCCGCGCTTTAGGAATCCGAATTCTACGCGATCATGAGGTAATATTAGCTGGCAGGCAATTGTGCGCTATGCGGGAGTAGTTCAGCGGTAGAACGCCAGCTTCCCAAGCTGGATGTCACGGGTTCGATCCCCGTCTCCCGCTCCATTTTATCCAGGGGGCTAGCTCAGCCCTGATTAAGCGCGTCAATCTTCGCGGCCATGATGAAATCACTCTCGGTCAAGCCGTCAACTTTGTGCGTCCACAACGTGATTTCCGCTTTACCCCAAGTCAGCAGGATGTCTGGATGATGGCCCTGCGCCTCGGCGACTTCGCCGACGCGATTCACAAACGCCAACGCCTGCTTGAAATCCGGGAAGGTGAAAGCGCGAGTAATGTGATGTTCATTGACGACCTTCCAATGAGCCCACTGGGGAACTTGTTTGTGAATATTATCGAGCTCCTGGCCACGCAATGGTGGGACACCGCCGCGGCAAGGCACACAAGTCTTGCTTGCTAAGTCGGGCATTGGACATTCCTCAGCAAAACATTATCAGGTTCGGAAGCCCCTGTGGACCTGTCGGACCGTTTTTCCGAAGTAAAAACTTTCACAGGGTTGTGGTCGCGCTCTCCGCTATAATCACGCACAATCCATGGACTTCGACCAGTTAGTCACGTTTCTGGAAGTTGCAAAACTGGGCAGCTTCTCGCGCGCGGGACAGAAAGTCTTCCGCTCGCAGTCAGCAGTCAGCGCACAGATACGCCAACTGGAGCAAGAGTACGGCGATCGGCTCCTGGATCGCTCGGGCAAGGACGTGACGCTCACTCCCGCGGGAAGGGTTCTGTTCGCCTATGCTGAGCGGCTTTTGCAAACGCGCGATGAGTCGCTGCTCGCGGTAGCCGATCAGGGAAGCAGCCCGCGAGGAACGCTGTTGGTTGGCGCGAATGAAGCGACATGTTTGTACGTGCTGCCCGACGTATTCGCAAAGTATTCGAGCCTTTATCCGGGAGTGCAGATCAGCATTTATAGAAATTTTAGTTACAAGATCGTGGAAAAGCTCGAAAACGGTACCATTGACGTGGGGATTGTAACGCTGCCGGTAAAGTCATCGAGTTTGAAATCTCATGCAATTTTTCGCGATCAGTTGATGCTGATGGTGAATCCTCAGAATCCTCTGGCGAAGCACGACGTTGTTCCGGTGAGTGAGATTGCAAAGCAGCCGCTGTTGCTTCCGAAGACCGGCTACAGCCGCCGGGTCATGGATAAGTTATTCCGCCCTTATGCTGCGCAATTGCAAATCAGAATGGAATTGCCAAGCGTGGGAATGATTAAGAGCTTCGTGGCCGCTGGCCTTGGCGTTTCCTTAATCAGCGCCAGCTTTGCCCGGGATCAGGTACTGGCGGGCCGGGTGAAACTCATTGCGCTTCAGGATGAAGAGTTATGGCGGGAACTGGGGCTTGCTTACCGCCGTGATCGCACCTTAACCAGGGCCACTACGACTTTCATCAGCACGGTGCGGCAACTGGCGGCTACTTCGAAGTAATTCGGTCTATCTAATTTCCTTATCGTCCTCATCACAATTTCTGATCTCGCCTAGCCCCTAAAAGTTGATATTTTGAATATTGCAAGGTGGAGGTGGCTATGAGCGAATTAGAAACTAACTTGAGCAAGATTCTCGAGGAACATCAGCACGAGAGCGGACTGCACGTCATTGGCGGCCGCAAAAGGTTGATTGACCGCCTGGTTCAGTTCTTCGAGGAGGCGCCGAAGATGCAAGCTTCGAGTTCAAAGACCAGCAAGCAAAGCCAAAACTGAATTGCTCCGCCAGCTGGGACACGCCTAGCAGAGATCCCATAGCAACGGAAACCCATCGCCAAGAGTGGCGGTGGGTTTTTCTTTTCGCGAAGCTAATACGCGAAGCCTCTCTTGCGCCCGCATTTCCAGAGTTCCACCCATCCGAATTTTTGCTTGACACTATTCGCAAAACCTTTACCATATGAATAGTTATTCATTTTATTGAATATAAATGCATGAACAAGGCTTTGCGGCAAAGGGCGATTCTGGAGCTGGTGCAGGAAGGGCCGGTGGCAAGCCAGGACGACTTTCAGCGGATATTGAAAAAGCAGGGATTCCCAGTAGGGCAGGCTACGCTCTCGCGCGATATCCGTGACCTGGGACTGGTAAAGACGGGCGAGGGTTATGCGGTTGGTCAGGGGGACAACGCCTCCGATCTGCCGTTGCCGCCAGTGTCGCGCCTGGTTCGCGAATTTGTGCTGGATGTTCGTGCGGCGGAGAACCTGATTGTGACCAAAACCAGCGTGGGAAGCGCTCAACCCGTTGCCGCCGCGCTGGACGGTGAAGGTTGGCCCGAGGCCATCGGAAGTATTGCGGGAGACGACACAATTTTGATTATTTGCGCCAATAAGAAGGCAGCGAAAAAGATCGAAGGCAGAATTCAGGAGATGCTTGCTTAATGGCGGCAAAATTGAAAACCGCGGTCATGGGCGCAACCGGATATTCCGGTGTCGAACTGGTGCGCTTGCTCACGCACCATCCTCGAGTCGAGGCGCCGGTATTGCTGAGCCGAACGAAAGATTCAACGACGAAGACTGAATCCGTCACCGATCTCGCTGAGATGTTTCCTGCTCTATCGGGAAACGGCGGTTATCCATTGCAACCGCTTTCGTGGCCTTCGCTGAAACAGCAGGGAATTGAGCTCCTTTTCCTGGCAACGCCGCACGATGCGTCTCGCGAGCTGGTTCCGCAGGCGATAGAGCAGGAGTTGCGGGTCATTGATTTGAGCGGGGCGTGGCGGTTGCAACAAGCGCAACATCGAGCGATCTACAACTTCAAAGATCAGGATTGCGTAACAGCCGAGGAACTGACAAAGAAAGCGATTTACGGCCTGCCCGAGTTAAACGGCGACCTCATCGCGGATGCGGGGCTGGTGGCGAATCCAGGTTGCTATGCGACCTCCGTGATTCTTGCGCTGGCGCCTTTACTGAAGGCAGGAATCGTGGATCGCGAACACGGGATTATTTCGGATTCGAAGTCTGGCGTTTCCGGCGCGGGTAAAGAGCCTACAACGCGCACTCACTTCGTTTCAGTCGCCGACAATTTTTCCGCGTACTCGGTGTTTGCGCATCGTCATGTCGGGGAAATTTTGGAGCAGCTGTCTCTCAATTCGGCGGAATTAATTTTCACGCCGCATCTGCTTCCGATCCCTCGTGGAATTCTTTCGACGATTTATGTCAACCTGAACCGAGAGATCAAGCCGGTGGAAGTGGAATCGTGCTTTCGCGAATTTTATGGGGGCAAGCGTTGGGTGCGAGTTTTTGCTACGCCGAAGCTGCCGCAAATTCAGTTCTCGCTGCACACGAACTATTGCGATTTGGGCTTTTGCCTTGCCGAAGATGGACGGCGGCTAATCCTGGTTTCGTGTGTGGATAATTTGCTCAAGGGCGCGGCCGGCCAAGCCGTGCAAAATATGAATCTGATGTATGGATGGAATGAGGAAGAAGGCCTTCAGTGAAGATTGTCGTAAAAATTGGCGGCGCGGCGCTCGAAGACAAATCAACGCTCTACAAATGTGCGCACGCAGTGGTTGATCTGGCACGAGACGGGCACAAAGTAGCCGTGGTTCATGGCGGCGGCAGCGCCCTGACTCGCACATTGAAGCTCCTCGGCAAGCAGAGCGAATTTGTGGACGGGCTTCGCATCACCGATGCTGAAACTCGCGACATTGCGCTGATGGTGCTTGCAGGCATCGTGAATAAAAGTTTTGTTGCCGCAATCGTCGCAGCTGGGAATCCCGCAATTGGGTTGTGCGGCGGCGATGGCATGAGCTTTCGCGCGCGCAAGAAAAAGACGGAAGGATACGACCTTGGATTCGTGGGAGAGATTTGTTCGGTGGAACCCCGCTGGTTGGAGGCGATCTGGGGCGAGGGTGGTATTCCAGTGATGTCGTCGCTAGCTCTAGGCTCCGACGGCGAGTACTACAACGTCAACGCAGACCAGATGGCTGCCGCGTGTGCCGCGGCGTGTCATGCAGACTCGCTCATCTTTTTAACCGATGTGCCGGGAGTCAAAGACGCCGAAGGAACGGTGATTCCGTGGCTGAAGACCAAAGAAATGGCGGCGCTGGTCGCGGCGTCGGTCATTAGCGGAGGCATGTTGCCGAAGCTGGAAGCGTGCACGCAGGCGCTGAAGAAGGGTGTAGGGCGCGTCCGTATTTTGCCGGCAGCCAAGGCCGATATCCTGCCGCAATTTTATTTTTCCAAGCTGGAATGTGGCACGGAGGTGATTGGCGCATGAGCCTCGCCTCCGTAATGCGTTCCGAGCAAGAACTGCTACTGCCTACATATGACCGTCACAAGATACTGTTTGAAAAAGGACGCGGCGTATATCTGTGGGATTCGCTCGGCAACCGCTATTTAGATTTTCTCAGCGGCATCGGCGTGAATGCGCTGGGGCATGGGCATCCTGCAATCAAGGCGGTATTGACGCGTCAAGCGGGGAAATTGATTCATGTTTCAAATCTTTTCTTTCACGAATATCAGGCTGAGCTTGCGAAGCGGTTGACGAAGATTTCGGGATTGGATCGCGCATTCTTTTGCAACAGCGGCACGGAAGCTTGGGAGGGCGCGCTGAAGTTGGCACGGGCGCACGCGCGAGCGCAGAATAACAATGGCCACAAAGCGAAGTGGCGCGTGCTGGCGCTCGACAATTCGTTCCACGGCCGCACATTTGGCTCTCTAGCGACCACGGGTCAGGAAAAATACCGGCATCCGTTTACGCCTCTGATGCCCGGAGTAAATTTTGTTGCTTTCAACGATGTTGAAGATTTGAAGCGTCAATTCGACGGGAGTGTTTGCGCGATTTGCGTGGAGACGATTCAGGGCGAAGGTGGAATTCATCCGTTAAGCGGCGACTTTTTGCAGGCCGCGAGGGACCTAACTCATCGCACGGGAGCCTTGCTGCTCATAGATGAAATTCAAAGCGGCCTCGGACGCACCGGGCGTTACTTTGCCTATCAGCATTACGGAATAAAGCCAGACATTGTGACCGTTGCGAAACCGTTGGCTGCGGGATTGCCGCTCGGGGCGATTCTGACTACGAACCTTGCCGCGAGCGGCATGCATCCGGGAATGCACGGCACCACATTTGGCGGAGGCCCGCTGGCTTGCGCGGTAGCGATCGAATTTTTGCGCATTCTTGACGGGATGATGGGGCACATTCGTGAATTGGGCGAATATTTCCATGCAGAATTGGAAACGCTGAAAAGCAAGCACGCTTCCATTCGGGAAGTCAGAGGAATGGGCCTCATGCTCGGCGCGGAACTGGATTCTTCGGACACAGCCAAAGCTGTGGTTGCGCAATTGTTGCAGGGCGGGATTCTGATCAATCGCACTCACGAAACCGTGTTACGGTTTTTGCCGCCTTACATTATTGAGAAGAAACACGTGGATCAGGTGATCCGCGCGCTTGATTCGGTTTTGGGTTCGCATACTGCAAAGCCGATTTTGCAGAAACGAAAGTCCACTAAAAGGAGCCATTGAAAGTGATCAGCCAACCAATGAGCAGTGCGCAGGTAGCGCGTCCCGCGGCCGCGGCGATTTTCCCGTGTCAGGATTTGGTTTCCATTCGCGATCTTGAGGCCAGCGAGATCAACAGTATTTTCAGCCTAGCCGCGCGGCTGAAATCGCATCCGGCAGATTTTCGCACCGCGCTGGCCGGCAAGCACGTGGCCATGTTTTTCGAGAAGCCTTCGCTGCGCACACGGCTTACATTTGAAGCAGGCGTCGCTGGATTGGGCGGCTCAATTTCTTTCGTTGACCAAACCTCAGGGCGGCTTGATGCGCGTGAAACCCTGAGCGACATCGCGCATAATCTCGAACGTTGGGTGAGCGGAATTGTTTTGAGAACCTTTGCTCACAGCACGGTTCAAGGAATGGCGTCGTACGCGCGGGTTCCGGTGATCAATGCGCTTAGTGACCTCGAGCATCCGTGCCAAGCCCTGGCCGATTACTTTACGCTTCAGCAGCGGTTCGGAAATTTGAAGAAGATTTGTCTGGCATACGTCGGGGATGGAAATAACGTGGCCCATTCTTTGCTGCTAACAGCGGCGACGATTGGTTCGAAGATTCGCATTGCCACGCCGCAAGGTTATGGCCCCGACGCCCAGATTGTCGCCGATGCGAAAGAGATCGCGCGGCATACAGGAGCGACCATCGAATTGCTTACCGATCCTTATGAGGCAGTCGCTGGCGCTGATGCCATCTACACCGATGCGTGGACGAGCATGGGTCATGAAAATGAGGAAGCTGAACGCGCGCGAATATTTCCCCTTTATCAGTTGAATGACAAGCTGGCGTCTGGCGCAGCGCCTCATGCTGTATTTATGCATTGTCTTCCCGCGCACCGCGGGGAGGAAATTACCAACGAGATCATGGACTCCTCCCGATCAGTAGTCTTCGATCAGGCTGAGAGCCGGCTGCACGTACAGAAGGCGATTTTAATTTCATTGTTGGGCGGCGAGAACACCCGCATGCCGGTTAGGAACGCACATGCCTGAAAAAGTTGTTCTTGCATACTCTGGCGGACTTGATACGTCCATCATTATTCCGTGGCTGAAGGAGAACTACGCGTACGACGTTATCGCAATGGTCGGAGACGTCGGACAGGGCGATGATTTGGATGCCGTAGTTGAAAAGGCTTACAAGACCGGCGCGTCCAAGGTCGTAGTGGAAGACATGCGCGAGGAATTCCTGCGCGAATATGTCTTTCCGACTTTGAAGGCTGGCGCGGTGTACGAGCACAAGTACTTGCTGGGCACGTCCATGGCGCGTCCGGTGATCGCGAAGCATCAGGTGGAAGTTGCTTTGCGTGAGGGCGCGACCGCGGTTGCGCATGGATGCACGGGAAAGGGAAACGATCAGGTTCGTTTTGAACTGACCTATCAGGCGCTGGCTCCCGATCTCAAAGTCATTGCGCCCTGGCGTGAGTGGTCGTTGAAATCGCGCGAAGATTGTCTCGACTATGCCGAGAAGCGCGGTATCCCGGTGGAAGCGAGCCGCCAGAAAATTCATAGCCGCGACCGGAATATCTGGCACATCAGCCACGAAGGCGGAGAGTTGGAAGACGCGGCCAACGCGCCTTTCGCGACCACCTGGCAGATTTCACGTTCTCCGCAGGAAGCGCCCGATCGGGAAGAACAGGTTTCCATTGGATTTGAAAAGGGCGATCCGGTTTCTGTCAATGGGATGAAGCTCGATCCGGTTTCGCTGGTCGAACTGCTGAATGAAATGGGCGGACGTAATGCCGTTGGCAGAATTGATTTGGTGGAAAACCGCTTCGTCGGAATCAAATCGCGCGGATGCTACGAGACTCCGGGCGGAACTCTGCTAGTCCTCGCTCATCGTGAACTTGAAGCATTATGTCTCGAACGCGATCTCTCGCACTTCAAGCAGCATATCGGACTGAAGTACGCGGAGCTGGTGTACTTCGGACTTTGGTTCACTCCGCTGCGTGAGGCGCTCGATGCCTTTGTGGAAAGCACTCAATCCAACATTACGGGCACCATCACGCTTTCGCTTTACAAAGGAAATGTTTCGGTCGTGAGCCGCCAGTCGGAGCATTCTTTGTATCGGACGGATCTTTCTTCGTTCACCATGGACGAGAGTTACGATCAGAAAGATGCAGAGGGATTCATTCGCATCTTAGGATTGCCGTCGCGATCGCGAGCGCTGATGGAGAAAGCGAAAGCGGAAAGTACCAAGTCTGAGGTTACGAGATGAAGATGTGGTCTGGCCGTTTTCGGAAGCCGCTTGATCCGGCTTTTGAAAAATGGCAACGATCATTTGGTTTTGACCGTCGTCTGCTGGCATACGAAGTCGAGGCCAGCAGTGCGCATGCTCGCGCCCTGAAGAACGCCGAAATTCTAACCTCGGATGAGTTGATTTCAATTTTGAAAGGCTTGGAAGAAATCGGAAAGCGAGTAGCAGAAACTCCCAGTTTTCTTGAAGACGATGAAGCTGAAGATGTCCATCATTTCGTCGAAAAACAACTTGTCGCGATCATCGGCGACGCCGGCTACAAGCTTCATAGCGGACGCAGCCGCAACGAGCAAATCACCACGGACTTGCGGCTATTTGTTAGAGCCACGATTGATCAATTGACGACGGAAATATCGGAATGGCTGGCGGTCCTGCTGGAGCGCGCTGAACGGGCCGGGAATTCAGCGATGCCAGCTTATACCCATCTGCAAAGGGCCGAACCGGTACTGGTGGCGCATTGGCTGCTGGCGTATCTGGAAATGTTTCTGCGAGACGCGGGCAGAATCGGCGATTGCCGAAAGCGCCTCAATGAATGTCCGCTGGGATCAGGAGCGGTTGCTGGAGCCACGCTCACGCTTGACCGCCGAACCATGGCGCGCGATTTAGAGTTTGATCGTCCAACTCTCAATAGCATGGATGCGACCAGTGATCGTGATTTTGTTCTGGAATTCGCCAACGCGCTCTCGCTGATTGGAATCCACCTGAGCCGCTGGGCGGAAGAGATGATTTTATTCTCCACTCAGGAATTTAATTTTGTTCATCTGCCGGAGTCGTACTCAACCGGCAGCAGCGCTATGCCGCAAAAAAAGAACGCAGATCTGTTGGAGTTGACACGGGCGAAAGCGGCACGGTTGATCGGCAATAGCAGCGCGCTTATCGTGGCGATGAAGGGATTGCCGCTGGCCTACAACAAAGACTTGCAGGAGATGCAGGTTCCACTGTTCGAGGCTGCCGACACTCTGCTCTTCTTGTTTCCGCTGATTATCGGATTTATGAATGAGGTGGAATTTAATTACGAGCGCATGCAAGCGGCGGCGGAGTCGAGCTTCATGAATGCCTGGGCGGCCGCAACTTATCTGGTGCAGCGTGGGATTCCGTTCAGGTTGGCACACGAGCAGATCGGCAAAGCAGTACAAATGGCGATTGAGAAGCATTGTGAACTCCAAGATTTATCTCTTGACGAGTTGCGCGAACTCAATCCGGCATTCGCGCAGGATTTTTACTCCTGCCTAACCCTGCAATCGGTGCTTGAAATTCACGACGTCCCCGGAGGTACAGCGCCAAGACGAGTGAAGCATGCAATCGCAGATGCGAAAGCGAGGCTGGCGTCGCTCAGGGAGGGAATTCATGCGAACGCGTGAAGCGATTCTCCCGGATGCGGAACGAATTCACGAATTGATTTCCGCGTATTCGGGGACGGCACTCTACTTCCCCGAAGCTTTGCCGAACTCTGCGAAAATGTGCGCGACTTCGTTGTTCTTGAGGATCACCGCGAAATTATCGGATGCGGCGCGCTCCATCTCTACGGCACCCACCTTGCTGAAATACGCTCCATCACCGTTGATCCGCTGCATCAAGGCCGTGGAGGAGGTGAGCAACTGGTCAAAGCCTTAATGGCGGAAGCAGAACGTCACCACGTGGCGTGCATTTGCCTCTTCACTCGAAAACCTGATTTCTTCGCCCAGATGGGATTCTCGGTCGCTCATCGCGAGGACTTGCCGGACAAAATTAACAAAGACTGCTGTGTCTGCCCGCGATTTGACCACTGCCGACGAAGTCGCGATGGTTCGAGGCGAGATACCAAAAATTTCGATTCTACCGGAAGCGAATACCTGGCTCGTCAAACTGCAAGTATGATTTCTTCTGAAGTGTCCCTTTCCGTTCTACTTCCCAAAGGATTTCGTTTTTCTACTGCCAAGGCGGGCATAAAGGCCAGCGGACGGCCTGATTTGGCGTTTGTGGAAGCCTGCCCCGGCACGACGGCAGCGGCCCTGTTTACCAAAAATAAAGTTGTTGCCGCACCCGTCAGTGTTGGCAAGGCGTCTCTGGTTAATACACGAGGCCGCGTGCGGGCGGTGATTGTGAATTCAGGAAACGCCAATTGCGCTACGGGCGTGTCTGGGTTGCGAGCGTGCAAACGGGTTTGCCATGAAGTGGGACGCCTGCTCGATGTGCGTAGCGAAGAAGTGTTTCCCTCGTCCACTGGCATTATCGGGGTTCCTCTGCCCACACAAAAACTTTTGTCGAAGCTACCCGAATTAGTGTCGGGGAAAGCCGCAAGCGACGATGCGTTTCGTAAGTTCGCCCAAGCGATTCTTACGACCGATACTCGGGCCAAGCTGGCAACTGAGTTTTTTAAATTGGACAACAAAAAAGTAACGCTTGCCGGAGTTGCAAAGGGTGCTGGAATGATTCATCCGCAACTCGCGACGATGCTGGTCTACATTTTCACGGATGTGGCCGCCAGCGCATCAGAGTTGAGACAGTGTCTGAAGCAAGCCTGCGACGAAAGCTTCAATTGCATCTCGATTGACGGAGACACCTCAACGAATGATACGGTGTTGCTTCTCGCATCCCGCGAAAGCGGAATATCGCTCAAAGCGCCTTTAGCGCGTAAAAAATTCGGCGATGCTCTTTCCAATGTTTGCCAGTCGCTGGCGCGGCAGATTGTCGCTGACGGTGAAGGGGTGCAGCATGTGATCCGTCTTCACATTGAGCAAGCCGGAATCGCAACGAAGCTTTAAAAGTAGCCCAGGCAATCTCGCGTTCGCTATTGGTAAAGACGGCGTGGGCCGGAGCCGACCCGAATTGGGGACGGATCCTTGCCGCCATCGGCGCGTCTGGCCTGCCGATTGATCCGAATCGCGTAGATATTTTTATCGGGAATCAGAAAGTTTGCCGCAATGGAATCCGCAGTCCATTCGATGAGCGTAAGGCTCACGGAGAGCTGGCGCAGCCTGAGAGCGACATTACAATTCGGCTTCGGCGCGGATCAGCGAAGCTCATGTTCCTGACAACTGATCTTACCGCCGAATACGTGCAAATTAATGCCGACTACTCAACCTGAATTGAAGACGGCGTGATCCGGTCTGGCATCGTTCGGCTTCGACCGGGTCCAAGACGAGGAAACGATAAAAACTCGTGCCGCCGTCATCAAGAGCAATCATAAGGCAACCATGCCACATTCCGCGCGGTGATGGAATATTTCCCGGAAAATACAGTGTCTTCCTGATCGCAATTTATTCGTAAGAAGTATGAGCGTCCAGTGAAAGTGTAATGCCACAGTTTCCGATCAAAAAAACTGCCGTGCATCCATCCTGATATAGAGTAATAGCGTCTATAGTTCGCACGATTAGATCGCACATTTTCTGTCTTGTAAGGATTAATTCTTGCTCAGTCAAACTGCTCCCATTACATGGCCTGGCAAGCCCTACCCCCTCGGGGCGACGTGGGACGGCGAAGGCGTTAACTTCGCGATCTTCTCCGAGCATGCGGAGAGCGTGGAACTCTGCCTGTTCGACATAAATAGCCGCCGCGAGGTCCACCGGGTGCTTTTGCGAGAGCAAACTGATCAGGTTTGGCACTGCTATCTCCCTGAGGCTCGGCCAGGCCTTCATTACGGATATCGAGTCCATGGTCCTTACAAACCGTCGGAAGGGCTTCGTTTTAATCGCATAAGTTATTGCTGGATCCATACGCAAAACAGATTCAGGGCGACCTGAGATGGAGCGATGCTCACTTCGGATACCGAATTGGTAATCGAAACGAAGACCTCTCTTTTGACCGTCGCGACAGCGCGCCTGGCATGCTCAAGGGCGTGGTCGTGGACCCGGCGTTTACCTGGGGAGCGGACCGGCCTCCCCGTATTCCATGGCACGAGAGCATCATCTATGAAGTGCACACGAAGGGTTTTACTTTTCAACATCCGGATGTGCCCCCTGCTCTTCGGGGCACCTACGCCGGACTCGCGACAGCGCCGATCATTGACTATTTGCGTAACCTTGGCGTGACCGCCGTCGAATTGATGCCTGTCCATTGTTTCGTTGACGACCGGTCGCTTGTCGAAAGAGGATTGCGAAATTATTGGGGCTACAACACCATCGGATTTTTTGCCCCGGAACCACGTTACTCCGCGACCGGATCGTTAAACGAATTCAAGACCATGGTGAAATCGCTACACTCGGCGGGCATCGAGGTAATCCTTGATGTGGTTTACAACCACACTGCTGAAGGCAATCAGATGGGCCCGACCCTGTCTTTCCGCGGAATTGACAATCCGGTATATTACCGGCCGTCGCCTGAAACGCCGCGCTATTACATGGATTACACCGGCACCGGAAACACGTTAAACATGCGGCATCCGCGCGTTCTCCAGCTCATTATGGATAGTCTGCGATATTGGGTTCTGGAAATGCATGTAGATGGTTTCCGTTTCGATTTAGCGGCGACTCTTGCCCGCGAATTACACGAAGTGGATCGGCTCGGCGCGTTTCTGGACATCATTCACCAGGATCCGATTCTTTCTCAGGTTAAGTTGATCGCGGAACCATGGGATCTTGGTGAAGGCGGATATCAAGTCGGGAAATTTCCAGTGGGATGGGCGGAGTGGAATGACCGTTATCGCGATGTGATTCGATCTTATTGGAAAGGCGACGGCGGACAGATCGGCGAACTCGCGTACCGGATCACCGGGTCCAGCGATCTTTATGCCCGCAGTGGGCGGCGCCCGTATGCCAGCATCAATTTTGTAACGGCGCATGATGGCTTCACTCTTCAGGACCTGGTCAGCTACAACGAAAAGCACAACGAAGCGAACGGAGAAGGAAACCGCGACGGCACTGACAACAATCGGAGTTGGAATTGTGGCGCTGAAGGAATCACAGAGGATGCGTCGGTGAATGCTCTTCGTGCACAGCAAAAGCGCAACTTTCTCGCGACTTTGCTTTTCTCGCAGGGTGTGCCCATGCTGTTGGCGGGAGATGCAATCGGCCATAGCCAGCAGGGGAACAACAACGCCTACTGTCAGGACAATGAAATCAGCTGGATAGATTGGAGCGAGGGATCGAAAGACACCGAGCTCCTGAAATTTGTGCGACAAGTGATCACGTTGCGCAAGAATCATCCGGTGTTTCGGCGGCGGAATTTTTTCCAAGGAAGAGGAATCAAGGGAGCTGGAGTAAAAGACATTCTCTGGCTAAAGCCGGATGGCAGCGAAATGACGGACGAAGAATGGGGTCGGGAGTCAGCCCGCAGTCTGGGAGTATTTCTCGCTGGAGAAGGATTGGACGAGCAGGACGAGCGGGGACAGCCCGTTACCGACCAGAATTTCCTCTTATTGATGAACGCGCATCATGAACAAGTGCCGTTTCAGTTGCCAACGGTGGCATCGGGAATGGTGTGGGTCGCATTGATTGATACGTCGTGCCAGACTGCCCGCACTCCCGGCCTTCTTTACGACGCTGGTAGAACGTATGAATTACAGGCGCGTTCTTTAGCGGTGCTTGTGGAAAGGCAGAAAGATCAAGTTCGCGAAAAAGACCGTCGGCATGACACGTAAACACCGCATGCCATTTGGGGCCCAATGGGGTGAAGATGACAGGTTCCGCTTCCGTTTATGGGCTCCCAAAGCCGAAGCCGTAGATGTTTGCCTTGAGGGCAACAAATCCCTCCGCTTTCGAATGACCCAACAGAATGACGGTTGGTTTGAGCTGATCACGGATGCCGCCAGCCCTGGCGATCTTTATCGGTATCAGATAGGCGACGAAATCAAGGTTCCGGATCCAGCTTCACGCTTCCAGCCTCATGACGTTCACGGTCCCAGCGAAATCATTGATCCCTCTTCCTTCGAGTGGACAGATCAGAATTGGCACGGTCGTCCCTGGGAAGACGCGGTCATTTATGAACTCCATGTTGGCACATTTACTTCCGAAGGGACGTTTTCGGGAGTCGAAAGCAAACTCGACTATCTTGCGGATATCGGAATCACGGCAATCGAACTCATGCCTCTATCCGACTTTCCAGGATGGCGTAACTGGGGTTACGACGGGGTTCTGCCCTACGCACCAGACAGTTCCTACGGTCGTCCAGAGGACCTGAAGCGGGTGATTCAGTCAGCCCACGCGAAGGGGCTAATGGTTTTCCTCGACGCGGTGTACAACCATTTCGGTCCCGATGGAAATTATCTTAATGCGTACGCGCCACAATTCTTCACGAGTCGTCACCGCACACCTTGGGGTGAGGCGATAAATTTCGACGGTCCTCAAAGTAGGACAGTCAGAGATTTCTTCATCCACAACGCGCTTTATTGGCTCGAGGAATATCATTTCGACGGATTACGCTTCGATGCCGCGCACGCAATCATGGACGATTCGAATCCGGACTTTCTCGTCGAACTCGCCGAAAAAGTCCGCACAACGCTGGGAAGGGAACGGCACATTCATTTAATTCTTGAAAATGCAGACAATGAGACCCACTATCTTCGCCGCGAGAATACCGGTCGGGTTTCGCAGTACACCGCTCAATGGAATGATGACATTCACCACGCCCTGCACGTCCTGCTGACTGGCGAGACGGACGGATACTACAGCGACTATGCGGCTGATCCGATCTCGCAAGTTGGACGCTGTCTGGCCGAAGGCTTCGCTTATCAGGGAGACTACTCGGAATTTCACAAGGCCAAACGCGGCGAGCCGAGCGCTCAATTACCTCCACTTTGCTTTGTTGACTTTTTGCAGAATCACGATCAAATCGGGAATCGTGCCTTTGGAGACCGCATCCAGAACCTGACGAGCGCTCAGGTTCTCAGAGCCGCGATGGCGGTCCTTTTGCTTGCGCCGTCTCCGCCTTTGCTTTTTATGGGCGAAGAATTTGGCGCCACTACGCCATTTCTGTTTTTTTGCGACTTTTCCGGAGATCTGGCCACCGCTGTCACGAATGGGCGCAGAAGCGAATTTGCGTCATTTAAGAAGTTTGGCTCCCCTGAAACGCTGAACCAAATTCCCGATCCTAATTCTGAAGACACATTTGATCGCTCGAAATTGGATTGGCAAAGCGCGGCCGAAGGTACTCATCAAGACTGGCTTAAGTTCTATCGCAATTTGCTTTCAATCAGAAAAAATCTGATCGTTCCGCATCTGAGAGACATAAAGGGAGGTTCCGCGAAGTTTTCAGTCAACGGCAAGACGCTTGTCATCGTAAATTGGAAGCTTGGAGGCAGAAGCCTCCTGACTCTCGCCGCAAATCTCGGGGAGAATGCCGCCGGCTCAGTGGTAAGGCCCGTGGGTGATCTGATATACACCAATGTACCCCTCAATTCCGGTCCGGGAATTGAATTATCGCCCTGGCACGTTGCATGGTTTCTTCAGCAATGACGAAAGATCGCATCCCACTATCAACATACCGGCTGCAATTCAGTCGCGATTTCACCTTTTCGCAAGCCACCGAATTGGTGCCGTACCTGGCAGCTCTCGGCATTTCCCACTGCTATGCTTCCCCTTATCTGAGAGCCCGCCCCGGCAGTACGCACGGGTACGACATTATTGATCACAACAAATTGAATCCTGAAATCGGAACTGATGAGGATTTCGAGCGCTTTGTCAGCGCGCTTCATCAACAGGGCATGGGACAGATTCTAGACATCGTTCCCAATCACATGGGAGTGATGGGCAGCGACAATGCCTGGTGGCTCGACGTCCTGGAAAACGGACAGGCATCCGATTACGCCGGATTCTTCGATATAGATTGGGATCCCTTGAAAGACGAATTGCAAGGGAAGCTTTTGGTCCCGATTTTAGGCGATCAATATGGCACTGTTCTTGATAATGGTGAATTGAAACTGGCGTTTGATCGGGAAAAAGGCGAATTCAGCATTTTTTATCGTGATCACAGGTTTCCGGTGAACCCACGAGAATATCCCCGGATATTAGGACGTGGTTTGGAACGTCTGGAACAAGCACTGAGTTCCAGCCGGGAAGATTTTCTCGAAATGCAAAGTCTAATCACGGCGTTCAGTCATCTTCCCAGCCGCAGGGAAACCTCTCCAAATCAGCGGGAGGAACGCATTCGCGATAAAGAAATTCACAAGCGGAGGTTGGCGGCGCTGTGCGCGAAATCTGAAGAAATCGTTGGATTTCTCGAACAGAACGTTCGCGAACTGAATGGTACCCAGGGCGATTCCAAGAGCTTTGACGAACTGCACGAACTGGTCAAAGTGCAGGCTTATCGTCTCGCATATTGGCGCGTGGCTGCGGATGACATCAACTATCGTCGTTTCTTTGACATCAATGATCTCGCCGGCTTGCGGATGGAGAACGAGTCAGTATTTGAAATCACCCACCGGTTCGTCCTCGATTTGCTGCGGCAGGGAAAAGTTGAAGGCTTGCGTATTGACCACCCCGATGGGCTTTACGATCCGGCGGAATATTTTCGGCGTCTCAGACGTGAATTAAAGGGTGAGGAAACTTACGTCGTAATCGAGAAAATTCTTACGGGTGAAGAAAAAATTCCCGAAGATTGGCCGGTGGATGGAACTACAGGATACGACTTTCTGAACCTGGTCAATGGATTGTTTGTTGACGCCGAATCTGTCGGGAAGATGGATCGAATCTACCGGGCGTTCATCGGCGTTAGAGTGAATTTCGATAATCTGGTGTATCGCAGCAAGAAAATCGTGATGCACAATGCACTCGCCAGCGAGCTCAATGTGCTTGCGAACGCCCTGACCAGGATTGCTCTTGCCAATCGCCATACGTGCGACTTCACTCTGAATAGCCTGCGGGATGCGCTCGGCAGGATCGTCGCCTGCTTCCCCGTTTATCGCACTTATATTTCGGAGAATCACGTTTCGGAAACCGATCGGAAATATATTGTGGAAGCGGTAGAGTGCGCGAAACGCCAGAGTCCGGGCTCTGATCCCAGCGTTTTTGATTTCGTTCAGGACGCCATGCTCTTGGCGAAAGCCGAGACTCAAGGCAATATCTACCGCAGTGCGGTCATTCGCTTCGCAATGAAGGCGCAGCAATTTACCAGTGCCGTGATGGCAAAGGGTCTGGAGGATACCAGTTTTTACCGTTATCACAGACTTGATTCCCTGAATGAAGTAGGGGGAGACCCGCGGCGGTTCGGCGAATCGGTGGAAGGTTTCCACGCCAACATGGTGGAGCGGGCGAAATCCTGGCCAAACAGCATGCTCGACACTTCCAGCCATGATACGAAACGCTCTGAAGACGTTCGGGCGCGCATTAACGTTCTTTCCGAAATTCCGGCGCAATGGGCAAAGGCTTTAAGGCAATGGCGCGAGCTGAATCGTGACAAGAAGCGGCTTGTGGACGACGTGTTGGCGCCGTCGCGAAACGACGAATATCTGCTGTATCAGACTCTGGTGGGAGCTTGGCCTTTTGAATCGGAACTTGCAACCCATTCCTGCTTCCACGATCGCGTAAAAGCTTACATGTTAAAAGCAGTGCGAGAGGCAAAAGAAAAGAGCAGTTGGGCGAATCCAAACACAAGTTATGAAACGGCAGTGACGGCGTTCGTGGACGCAATATTGTGTCCCGGTGAAGGCAGCAATGGCTTTGTCAAAAGTTTCACGGACTTCAGCCAATCTACGTCCCGAGTCGGTATGTTTAACAGTCTCTCTCAAACTTTGCTTAAACTCACATGCCCCGGTGTCCCGGACATCTATCAAGGTAACGAGCTTTGGGATTTGAGTTTGGTGGATCCAGACAATCGGCGCCCCGTTGACTATTCGACGCGCCTGAATATCTTGCATGAAATGCAGAAGTGGCCCGAATCCGCCGAGCATCTGAAAACTCATGTGCGGGAGCTAATCAATCACATGAGCGATGGACGCATTAAGATGTATGTGACGTGGAAGGCTTTATGCTTGCGAAAACAATACCCGGAACTGTTCTTGAGGGGGAATTATCGTTCATTGAATGTACAGGGGCCAAAGGCAAAGCATCTTTTGGCTTTCACCAGAGGGTATGAGAAGAGCGAGTTAATCGTTGCCGTGCCCCGGCTGTGTTCGAAATTATTTAGCGGAAATGGAGAATCTTCTGCGATACAAGACTGGTGGAAGGAAACCATCCTGGAACTTCCCCCATCAGCCGCAAGAAGGACCTATCGCAACGTGTTTACCGGGGAGCAAATCAATCTCGAACCTTCCGGCCAAGCATCACATTTACCTGCGGATGCATTGTTTGCGGAATTCCCGCTGGCGCTCTTGTATGGCACTAGCCGGACTTAAGCGTGTCCCAGGAATCCCCTGATCGCGTTCTGCGATTGGAAATCGAGCACCTCGCCTAATTGACCGAGGTCATCTATTAGGGTCTGAGGATCCAAGCGCGCAAGGTTCTGGGCCGCCACATGATAGATACAGCGGCGGATGAGATTGTATTCCTCGAGAAGAGTGGTCGGGGTATAACCCTGCTTGCGTCTCTGCTCGCCGTGGTATCTCGCGGCCTTCATCGGTTTCGTCGCAATTTCCTTGAGGCTGAACTTCATGCTGTTCAAGGCTTCGTCCACGATTGGTATTACTGGTTCCAATCGCCTTCGGGTGGAAAGCTCAATGCGCCGGATGTTCGGATCAGCCTCGGTATATCGCAGCCATTCCCGCCGCAGCAAACTCTTTCTTTGTCCGACGAAAAAACCCAGCCGCTTATGTCTTTGTTCCCGTCTCGATCGCTTGTTTAGAGATGCGCCGCCAGTACGAAGTCTGCTTGAGATTTGTCCAATTTCCTGGCCCAGAGCGGACTCTACTTCCGGAGACTGGCGCTCGCCGCGGGCGACACGGCTGACGTAGGACGGGTCAACACCCAGCTGTCGCGCAACACGTACATATAAGCCGCGATACAGCGTCTGCGGCGACAGTGCAATTAGATCGGAATTTGTGCTAGCATTGTCATGATGCATGACTGCCTTTCGCCGCACCGTCATCGAGGATGCCATCGCCAAACAGGATGAATCGGATTAACAGATTGGTTAATCAATTAGGTTATAGTATAGCAGTTTCATGAGCCGAATAAGAAAAGCCGTACCCGACGTGGAACAAGGAGAATGGGCAGGGCGAATCAATCTTCTCAGGCGGCGTCTTGGGTTAAGTCAAACAGAACTTGGCCGCCAGTTAAATTCTTCGGCAATGGCCGTCTCCCGATGGGAGCGCGGCGTGCAAGAACCTCCCGCCAATATCAATATTCAGCTGGGAAACCTGACTGGTGATCCGGAGTGTTGGTATTTTTGGGACCGCGCCGGGCTTCACAGCGAAGATCTAATGCGAGTACTGCCCGCGGTGCGGTCCCGCCTGCAAAAGGACCGTCTGCCGGATTTAAAAATAGTTCAGGCCGGCGCTTCCAGGGCATCCAGAAAGAATCAGCTTGTGGCAATTCCGCTGCTTCCCGTGGTCGTTGCGACCCACGGAGGAAGAGGTGATCCGGCAGTAGCGCTGGAGCAGGCCAAACCGCAGTCTATGCTTGCTGCGCCCAGTCGCTGGTGTCCCAACCCAACCCACACCAGTTGCTTGAGGGTGCACGGGCGTTCCATGATGCCGCTCATCCACAGTGGCTACATTTTAGTAGTAGATACCTCTCAGACCAGCCGCTCAAAGCTTCAAGGACAAATTGTGATAGCAGCACAGAAAGAAGAAGGGCTTATTGTGTCCAGGCTTCAGAGGTTTGACGAAACTGACGTGCTGGTGCCCGAGAACCGCGAGTATGACTCCACTCCAATATCCGCATCCGGCTGGCGGATCATCGCCAAAGTGCTTTGGTGGATAGGGCACCCAAATAACAACGAAGCGTTCGCTTAGCGGAAATGCCTAAAGCGGGAAATTAATGCGAAGTCCCGGATAGGGCTTCGGCCGGAAAAAACGTCCCCCCGGCTAACACTTTCCTGACCGCTTCGACCAGATCGCGAGCCGCCTCTCCTTTACTGACCGCCCCCCTGATCCCGCCTCGATGGAAATGACTGGCGTAGTCCGCGGACAGATGGAGTGAAAACAGAATTACCGGAATATCCGGCCGCGAATTTCCAATTTCAGCAGCGGCTTCAAGGCCATTCATTTCCGGCATGGTGATGTCCATAATGATGACATCGGGCAGAAACTGGAATGCCTTTTCAATGGCTTCAATTCCGTTGCTTGCCTCTGCGCAAACGCTCCAGTTAGGGACTGCTTCCAGCAGGTTACGGATTCCCATTCGCATAACTTCATGATCGTCCACGATCAAGACCCTGACATGCGTAGGAACTGCCTGTGATGAGACTACACTTTCCAGGTTCATAGGATTGCTTTCAATGGTTGGCTGGAATAGAAACAAAGAACCAAGAGCGGAACACTAGCCAGCCCCTTAAGAATCAAAAATCCGCTAAATCGTATACGCCCGCATAAAACAGTGCAATGGCACGATAGTGTAAATGAATTGATAAGCAATCGGCAATCAGGGCGGGGGCGACCAACAGTCTAAAAATTCGTGTGAAACTTTCCATCCACGGCAACGCCGCCAGAGGCGTCACGGTTCACGCTCACCGACCACCGCTTCGTAACCTGGTATTCACCCTGAATGATTTCGCTCTGGGGTTGAGTAACGTCGGTAGAAAAGGTAAAGAAAAAGTTCTTGGTCAATCGCTGTTGCACTGCAATGCGAGCTGACGGGTTGCTGTTACTGCCGCCCAATAATGGGTCAATAGACAGACTGGAAAGTCCTGCAAGCCTCTGCACTCCACTGCTCAACTGGCTGGCGACTCCCTGCGCAATCAGCGAATTCGCGCTCAGATTCGTAGTGTCTGCTTGTTGCGTGGTTTGGCCGCGCGCGATCAGATTGATAATGTCCACCGTCGAAAGCGGGGGATCGGAAACATAACTGGTTTGCAGCTTGTTGATGGGACCGTTCACATTGATCGTCAAATTATACTGCGCGATGGTTGTTGTAGCAGCCAGGTTCACCGTCGGCTCTGTTTCAGTTGGATTGTTAAACGTAAAGATGCCCCGCTGCAATTGATAGCGGTTGTTGAGGAAGAAGACATCTCCTGAATTCAGATCCGCCCTGCCGACAATCACAGGATCGGCGGCTGTACCAATGGCTCGCAAATTCGCCTGTCCCTGGAGACTGACTTGCGAGCTCGTAGCTTCCAACTGTCCGGTGGATTGAATACTGATATTCAATTTTACGGCGTCCGCAAAGGTCTGGCTCGTTGACGGAATGCTGGGTCCCGTGAATTGGCTCATGAAAGTTGAGATATCGAAATCAGAAGTGAATGACAGGCTGTCAACAAGAACGCGCCCCTCCAAAGTGGCATCGTTGCGATTGCCAGTAAGGTTAAGACTTCCAGCCTAAAACCGTTCGCAGTCCCTCGGGATAAAGCAAGCGAACAGATTGGGCTTGCATCGCCAGATTGAATTGGATCTGCGGACGATAAGTAATTGTTCCGCCTGCTGAAACTTCTCCCCCTCCCACCTGGCCTGTGAACTGCCTGATTCGCGCCTGATCGGTTCCTATGTCAATGATCGCGTTTGCATGCCCGAGTCCGAGGGGCGCGGACGCCGTGTACAAAGACGCTTCTTTGAGCTGGATCTGGCCTTGCACCGTCGGATGGCTGGCTGTGCCCTGCGTGTTCACGTCAAGCGCGATTGTTCCGGAGCTTTTCACATCGGGATCAATGATTTGCAACAGCCGCAAATCAATCGTGCCTTTTGCAACTGCGCTCATCGGTTCCGTGCCTCCAATTGGTATTCGACCTCGAAGTTGAAGTGCGGTATCCGTTCCCTTGATCTCGGAGGGCTGAATCACTATCACGGAGTTCGCATAGTCCACGCGGATGGGCCCGGAATTAGCAACCTGCAACGTTTGATAAGAAGCGGTCAGTGTGGGAATCACGATGTGTGCTTCGACGCGAGCTTTGTCCTTGAGCGGGCCCTTCAAGGTGGCATGGAGCTCGGTTGCGCCTTGAAACCCAGTTGGCACGCTGGGCGCATAGATTGCGAGCAGCGGCGCAAGGGGAATCTTCGTTGTATCAATCGTGGCCTCGGTATAGTAATCCCCAGCCAAGTTGACAATCGCATGCGCGCTCACCGTGGATTGAGCCACGTATGACCTAAGCACCAGATCGGCTCGATGATTGGAGACGTTCAGATCGGCCTTGATTCCGGCAATCGAGTTCTCGCGAAACTGAAGTTGCGGCAACTGAACAGTCGCCGTTAGAGCGGGATTATCCAATGTCCCCTGTCCGCTGGCCGACGCCGTTAACGTACCATTCAAACCAAGATTCTTGTCCTGGATCGTTTGTAAGCGGCTTAATACAATTCCCGGAGCGTCCACCTTGAATTTGTATTCTTTGGTTTTCGGAACGAATGTAAGGTCAGCTGACGCGGATCCAGCCGCCAGACTGACATTCAGTGAAGAATTAATAGTCCCGTTTGCGGCATGGAACCGAACGGCCAAATTGCGAACTGGTTCGTTGCTCACGCGAGCCTCGGTCAGCCGCAGAGATCCGCTGCCGATGGGATTCAGCTCGCTTCCGCGCAGACTAATATCTCCGGAAAGATTGCCCTCCACTGGATATTGCAGGCGCGCAAGCTGCTCGATCTGCGCCACCGGCAATTGTTTGATAGAGACATTTACGGCAATTGGATCGGAAGCGAAATACGACCAATCGCGCAGTCCGGCACTTGCCGAAAACGATAGCTGTCCTTGGCGCGCGCTGATCAAGCTGCCATTTTGGATTGATATTTTAGACGGGCTCGCCTGCGCGATGAGACTGAGTGTGCGCCACTCGCTGCCTTCAACCGCCAAATGTTGAGCATCGAGCTTGGCGCTGATGCTTGGTTTCTGCCATGATCCCGTCAGCACTGCGCTCAAATCCGCGGCACCAGATGCGTTAAGTGGCTGCGGCGGCTCAGCGCCAGGTGAGACTTTTCGGCTTTGCGCGATCGTCGCGAACGTCGCTAGTTCGTGCAAGTCGCTGGTACTCGCGTGAAGAATCAGGTTTGATTGGTCGCTGATTTCACCGTCAGCCGAAATCGAGGATCGTGGAGTATGAATTGTGGTCCGACGAACTGCAAGGATGCGATGAACTCCGTCATAGGTTACGTGGGCGGCCCCGTTGACCGGAATCATCCCGGGTCCCGCCGAGTTCGTAGCCATTGCTTGGATCTCCAGGTCGGACCGTACGCGCAAATTCTGCATACTGCCGGTCCATGAAGCGTCGGCCGTCCCTTGTAAAGCGCCGGTCACCGGAATCGTTTTTGCTCCGTTGCCCTTCAACGAAGCCTTTATGGCTTGCAAGGATATTCCTCTCAACGAAGCGTCCAGTCTTGAAGACGGGGTTGCATCCAAATGCTGAATCGTGAGAGCCGCGTCCAGCCGGCCATTCAGCAGCTCGACGGCAAAATCGCTTGTGCGGAAGTTCCCATCAGCGAGTTGATATCCACTGTTGAGCTTTCGTAATTCCACGCGGCCCTGCGGCGAAGCGATTCGGAGGATCTCGCTGCTAAGTCGGCCGTCGAGCATTACATCCCGCAGGAAGGGATGATCGGGTGTGCTCTGATAGGCAAGCTTGCCCGAAAGTAAAACGTCGCCCGCCGTCGTAGAACCCGGCACAAGCCCCGCGACATCCTGAGAATGAATCAGAATGTTGTAGCTGCCCTCGACTTTCGGGTTGTTGTATTGCGTGACATTGGCTTGCAGCGCGACACGCGATGAGCCGACCGTAAGCACAAAAGAAGATAAGTTCAGCGCAGAAGGCGTGGCATCAAATTGTGCGACAAGGCCGTGAGGAAGGGGAGCCAACCCGGCATATTGAATGTGTCCCTGCTGATATTTGATCTCACCCGCATAGCTCGTTGTTAGCGAGTTGAAGTGCGTCTCGGCGCTAAGATCACGCACATCGGCATTCATCGGTGCCTTTCGGTCGTTGTAGTCAACCTCGCCATTGGTCAACAGTAGGTGCCCAACTGCAAGATCGAAAACATTAGTCTGCGAGCTTTTGTCTTCGGGCGCTGTCGGAACAGGGATATTGGTTCGTCCGTTTTTATCTACGGCCAGGTGCACTACCGGGTGTTCAATGAGCAATTCGCTCAGGTTCACCTGATGGTGTAATACCGATATAATTTTCAGCCCCACCGTCAGCTTGTCCACCGTGAGAAGTGGTTTTTCCTGGTCCGGCTCCGTCCCGTGGATTACGAAACCATATACATGGGCCGTGAGCGTCGAGAGACGAAAATCGAAATTACGGACTTCGACTTTCCCGCCCGTGGCTTCGTTGCCTTGGTGCACAATTTTTGCGAGCACGTATTGGTGAAAACCCTGGCTTTTTATAACGAAGTAGCCTGCCACAACTGCAATGAGTAATAAACTCAGGATGATGCCAGCGGACCACCCGATCATGCGTTTCCAGTTCATCACTTCGTTCCTAAAATGACTGTCCCAGGGTAATGAAATACTGGGTCGAACCAACGCCGGGCACCGGATTCAGATTGCGCCCCAGATCAATCCGTACAGGTCCAATTGGTGTCGCATAACGCAATCCCAGTCCGACCGTGTTTGTATAGTTGTCCACGAATTGATTGAAGTTAATGCGGCTGTTTACGTTGCCTCCGTCATAGAAAACCACGGCCCCAAGCGGTTTTAAGATGTCAATTGGCACATGAAGAGGGAAGCGTAGCTCGGAATTCACGATAAAAAGTTGTTCGCCGCCGACGGGAACGGTAATCACGCTGGTGCAGTCCTTCGGGGCAGTACCGGGCGCACAAAATGGCACCAACCGTTGCGGCCCCGCGCCGTTCAGGGGAAACCCGCGAATACTGTCTCCCCCGCCGGTAAAAAAAAGTTGGCTTGTCGGTACGAAACTTCCGGCAAAAGGTTTGGCAAATCCAAGCCTTAGGCTATTGGCCCAAACCATTCCGCGAATTGGCCGATAGTACGCATACTGCCCGTAGAGTTTTCCAAAATTTGCGCTTGAGCCAAGTGCAGTTGGAGTAATTCCAACATTCACAGTTTCGAACATTCCATGGTGCGCATCGAGAGGCTTGTCGCGCGTATCTTTAATAAGGGTCGCAGAAACAGTCGAGAGCCTTACGTTCCGGTCCTGTTCTAACACCAGTTGCGGAACAAGAAGTTCTGACAACCGGGTTTTATTGAAGTCATAGCGAATTTGCAGCCTGGTAGTTTTGGCCTTATCGAGCGTCCTCTCGAGTTGGAAAGCGGCATCTCCCAGTCTGGCGGCAAACAAAGGATTCTCAGTCGTCCGTTCGATAGAGAAAGTAGTCAGGGCGTTCCATTGAGTGCCGCGAAAATGGGGATCGGCATAAGAGGCAAGCGCGCGCTGATCCAGTCGCGCGGCGAGCAGCGAGATTTGGCCGGTTTCTCCAAGTCCACGGAAATTCCGGCGAGTGTATTCGATGGAGCCGCGAGGGCTGACAAAAGTTGCTTGACTCGGAACAATATTGGCTTTTCCGGTGCCGATTGTTGGCAATCCGGGAATAGCAACAGTTCCGGCCGGCACGCTGCCGCCGCGGCGCGTAGCTTCGAAACCAATTCCGTAGGTTATGGAATTTCGCTTGGCTTCGTGCACTTTGACGAGAGTTTCTTCCTGCGTCTGATCTGCGATTTCTTCCTTCGGACCCACACTGGACCAGTCGAAAATTCCCAGGTTGTAAAGATCGCTTTGCGCTTCCAAAAGTTTTCCCTGACTCAATGGAGTCCCGGGCGAAATATTTGCAGTTTCATGAATGAGCTTCGGCCGGGTTACTTGTTGCCCGATGAGAATCACATCTTTGACACGGATCTGCTGATGCTCACTGATGACAAACGCAACATCTACCCGATGCGGATTGTCGGGATGTCGCGTGACTGGAGTGCGGACGTCCACATTCAAGTACCCCAAGTCCAGATATTTCGCGAGCATCTGACTGCGATCTTTGGAGACTTCGGCGGGCGAAAATGGTGTGCCTGGCATCACGTTGAATCCGCCCTTTGGCTTGAGGCTGGCGATTGACAGATGCTGGTTGCCGATGATCTCTACTTTGTCAATAAGCGTGCGTGTGCCTTCCTCGATTTGGAAACTGACATCAACTTTCGGCTCGTGGTCCACCACCGCAGGCGTGACCTTTATGTCCTCATATCCTGTGTTCCGGTAGAGTGCCTGAATATTCTTGACGCTGGCGTTCAGCAATTTCTGGCTGAACATTCCCCGCGACAAAAAGGTATGGTTCTTGATTGCAAGACCGGCCAGAAGGTCGGCGCTGGAAATCTGATGGGTACCGGTGAATACAATGCTGACTACCTTATGTTTTCGGCCTTTCTCTATGCTGTAGGAGATTGTGACCTTATCAGCATCGCTCTGAAAAACCGTGGTGACTTTGACATCGAAGTATCCCTTTTTCTGAAAGTAGTTGGCTAAGTTCTTTTCGCCTTCATCCACCAACTCGCGATCCACAGACCCTTCGCTGTAAATTGGAATCAGTTTTTTTATCTCGCGATTCGAAAGATACGGAATCCACGAAAGTCTGGCTCCCGCCGTCTTCACGTCAACAACCGGTCCCATGTGTATCGTGATCGAAACGTCTGCGAGATTGGTCTCCGGATGATATTGAGGTGGATTGACTTTCAACTGATTGGCAAGATAATGCTGCTTTGAAAGGTATGCCTTTAGCAGCGTCGTAGCCGATTTAATTCGTGACGACGTATATTTCTTTCCGGGCTTCAACAATCCGCCAGTCAGACGTGCCCGGAACCCGCCAACGGAGTGCAGCAACCTGGCGGTTTCATCCGCCGTAGTCCCTTGAATGTTTATCGCGCCGATGCGAGCCCGCTTGCCCAGTTCGACGTGAAAAACAGGGCTTGCGATTTGATGAGCATCGTCCAGTTCAACGTCACTATGGATTTGAGCGGCGAAAAACCCATTCGATTTGAAAAACTCCAGAAGTAGCTTTTCTTGGTTCGGGATTTGAGATTTGTCGTACGCTTCCTCATCTTGAAAATTAATAACCTGTAAAAGCCTTGTGTATCGGAATAACTTTGTCGCCCCGGGAAATTTCGCGACTCCGATGTAGTACGCGGGTTGCAAAATAAAATTCACTCGTAAGCCAGCCGTCTCAGGCTCGACGTCAATTGAAATCTTGGTAAAGTTACCGGCTTTTTTTAGAGCCCCAACGCTGCTTTCGATGTCCGTCTGAGAATACGGCTGGCCAACTTGTTGCAAAACCAAAGGCCGCAGGAGTTCGACATCCATATGGGGATTCGCTATGACTCCAACTGAACTCACAATCTGCCCCTGGTAAGAAGCTTGGCCGTACGCACTCAACTGAAACGAAATTAGAATAGCTACGCGCAATAATGTGCGAAGCGGCTTCGAACCCTTTTGAAAAAGGCCTGACACTAGCTTTCGATGAATGATTGCCAAGAGCTAAAATCCCCACCCCAAGGAGTTCGGATAACGTCCTCTGATGCGGGGAGCATCACCGAAGATGTCCTCTTTCTGTTATGGCACAAGTAGGAACGCGCTACATCCGTTTACAAGTTATTGCGCCGATATAATGTCGCGTTCCGCATTCACGACTGGCAAGGAGTTTCGTCTCCTCGCGAACTTACGTCAATGGAAGGGCCGGCAAATATTTGTTTACTTCAATAATGATGTCGGCGGGCATGCGGTTACCAACGCGATCACTTTGCGCAGCTTATTGCAAGAGCAGGTTAAAGCGGGTGCGAAGGCGGCATGATCCAGTCTGTTTCATACATGAATTCGTCCCATGGAAATACATTGTCAGCCTGATCGTCAGCAATGAGCTTGCGGTTTATGCTTGCTGCGAAGTTGGAGTTACGCACAGCCGAAAGGAGACCATCATGCTCTATTGGGCGTTAGTCTTTCTCGTAGTGGCCATTGTTGCAGCGATATTTGGATTTGGCGGCGTCGCCATCGCGGCCGCTGGAATCGCAAAGATTTTGTTCTTTGTCTTCCTCGTGTTCTTTGTAATCACGCTGATCACGCACCTGTCCCGCAGGGGTAGCGCGGGAGTTTGAGAATTAGATCCATTCATTGAGTGTTTGTTTCTCCACGATCCGGGTTCCGGCGAATCAGCGCCGGAGCCCGCATCGTTGTTTGCGCACATTCCCCAAAAATTCCATGAAGCTTCAGGCCACGCTAAGTTCTCCAAGAGGTTATGATCTAGTGTTCTCTTGGAGGGCATCGAGTGGCGATTCTAGTGGTTGGCGGGGCTGGTTACATTGGGAGCCATACTGCCCACGCTCTTCAGCGAAAAGGGCATAAGGTTATCATTTATGACAATCTTTCTACCGGATATGCCGTCCTCGCCGAGGGCTTTGAGTTCATAGTCGGAGATATTTCGGATCCCAAAAAATTAGAGCCTATCCTCAAGCGCGTTGATGCGGTGATGCATTTCGCGGCACATGCCTACGTAGGTGAATCGGTCGAGAATCCGCGAAAGTACTTCCAAAACAATTTGCTTGGCAGCTTGTCACTGCTGAATTCCGTTATGGACTCCCCGGTCCGTAAATTCATTTTTTCATCCACGTGTGCGGTTTACGGCGTCCCGGTTAAAGTGCCGATGACCGAGGATAATCCGCGATTACCCGTGAATCCTTACGGTTCTTCCAAGCTCGCCTTCGAATTTGCGTTGGAGGCGTATGCCAAAGCTTATGACTTGCGTTTTGTGGCCTTCCGTTATTTCAACGCCGCCGGCGCGGATGAGAATGGAAGAATCGGCGAAATGCATGATCCCGAAACCCATTTGATTCCCGCGATCTTCGAAGGTATTCAAGGCAGACGGCCAGCCGTGCAGATTTTTGGCGACGATTACCCTACTCCCGACGGAACTTGCATTCGAGATTACATCCATGTGAGCGATCTCGCGGAAGCCCATGTTCTGGGCTTGGATTATCTCGACAGCGGCGATTCAGTAGCTCTGAATTTAGGGACCGGGCGCGGATATTCAGTGAAGGAAGTGGTCTCGACGATTGAGAGAGTTACCGGGCGAAAGGTTCCGACCCAGATGGCTGCCCGTCGGCCGGGCGATCCGCCGTCGCTGGTAGCCGACCCCTCGCGTGCGGAAAAATTAATGAATTGGAAAGCGAAGCGTTCACTTGAAGAGATAGTTTTGAGTGCCTGGAAATGGGCCGAAAGAAAAAGTTAAATCAACTGGTTACTTAGCCTCTGGCTGATGGCGCGGCCGCACGTTTAGGCAATATCTCGCCGATGCGGCGAATCTGTGCCCCAACTCCACGCAATTTTTCTTCGATATGCTCGTAGCCGCGATCAATGTGGTAAACGCGGTCAATAATCGTCTCCCCATCGGCGACCAGCGCCGCCAGGACCAGCGACGCAGATGCTCGCAGGTCCGACGCCAGAACTGCTGCGGCGCTCAGCGGAGTCTTCCCGCGAACCACCGCCCGCCGTCCCTCGATCTTGATATTTGCCCCCATGCGGACGAGTTCCTGCGCCTGCACGAGGCGATTCTCAAAAATATTTTCAGTGATCTCGGAAACCCCTTCGGCTTGAGTAGCCAGGGCCATATACTGCGCCTGCATATCGGTGGGGAAGCCCGGATATTCTTTCGTCGCAATATCGGCAGCCTTAAAGGGACCGTCGCCGATCACTCGGACCGACTCGGTTCCGGTCGCCGTCTTCACCCCGACTTCATTCAATTTCTCCAGCAGGGCGGCAAGGTGCTTCGGTTCGCAGACCGAAACATTTAGATCCCCACCGGTAAGCGCACCCGCAATAATGAATGTTGCTGCCTCGATGCGATCAGGAATGATGCGATGTTTTGCGCCGTGTAGCTTTTCCACTCCCTTAATCCTTATGGTGGACGTGCCGGCACCTTCAATTCGAGCGCCCATCGCGTTCAGCAAATCCGCGAGATCGAGGACTTCCGGTTCCAAAGCGCAGTTGCGCATCACAGTTTCGCCTTCTGCGAGCGTCGCGGCCATAAGCAAGTCTTCCGTGCCTGTAACTGTAATTTTCTCGAAAACGATTTCCGCGCCTTTCAATCTCTCGGCACTAGCCTCGATGTAGCCGTGCTCTTGTGAGATTGTCGCTCCCAGTGTTTCCAGTCCCCTAATATGCATGTCAATTGGACGCGAACCAATCGCGCACCCTCCAGGCAAGGAGACGCGAGCCCTGCCGCAACGTGCGACCAATGGTCCCAAAACCAGGGAGGAAGCCCGCATGGTTTTTACTAGTTCGTAAGAAGCTTCCGGAGAAGTAAGCGTGCGGCAACAAATCGTAGTGCGATGTTGGGCGCGTCCATAGCCCAATTCGACTTCCGCTCCCATCGCTGCGAGCAATTTTCTAGTCGTCTCAATGTCCCGGACCTGAGGAATGTTTTCCAGAATGACCGGCTCTTCCGTCAGAAGAGCGGCCGCTATGCATGGGAGAGCGGCATTTTTCGCACCGCTTACCCGAATCGTTCCAAGCAAGGGACTGCCGCCACGTATCACAAACTTGTCCATATAGAAGGTTACCGGCCTTTATTCTAGCGGGGAATGGTTCTTCTTGTGGCAGGCAAGGAATAATCGAGAGGGCACGTCCTTTCAGGACTCGATTCCGCGCCGTGCGAGAGCGATTGCCTCGCGCACATTTCCTCGCGCAGATTCCAACGCCTTCTCAGCCGCGCTCAGGCCGACTTCAGCTTCCAACATGACCAGCGCTGCGGGAACACTCGAACCGGAAGCCTCCAGCGCCTTCCTGGCCTTCGCATGGGGGATATTTGCAGCGCGTTCCAGGATTCTCACGGCGCGTACCGCGAGTTTGTGATTTTTAGGGCGCACGTTGACCATGAGATTTCCGTAAACATATCCTATTCTTGCAAAAGCGCCGCTGGAAATCATGTTCAGCACCATCTTCTGCGCGGTGCCAGCCTTCATTCGAGTGGATCCCGATATCACTTCGGGTCCGGTCTCGACAACGATCCTTATGTGAGCAGCTTTTTCCAATTCTGAATTCGGATTGCAGACCACAGCGATAGTCTTCGCTCCTTTTCGTCGTGCGAATCGCACCGCTGCGATTGTGAATGGAGTCCGGCCGCTGGCGGCGATTCCAACAACTACGTCGTTCTTGCCGGGCTTTCTTCTGGCGATTTCAGACTCGCCGAGCGCGGCGGAATCTTCATTGGCCTCGACCGCAGCGCCTAATGCCTTCGGTCCTCCCGCGATGATGAATTGAACCGTCTTCGGATCAGTATTGAATGTGGGTGGGCATTCTGCCGCGTCGAGCGCGGCGATTCGGCCACTGGTGCCGGTTCCCACGTAAATCAACCGCCCGCCCTTCCGAAGGGATTCCGCAATCAAATCAATCGCCTCCGCGATTTGCGGTAACGCGCGCTTTACCGCAGCCGCGACTTTCGTATCTTCTGCATTGATGATTCGCGCAATTTCCAGAGCCGATTTCCGGTCAAGATTGGCAGACTCCGGGTTCGATTGTTCAGTGGCCAGTTGACTTAACTGTGCGCCTGTCCCGTTGAGCTTTTTCAAACGGTGGCCTCAAGCCCTAAAGCCTCGATAACAGCATCGTGAAACGCCGGCCTTACCGTCTTGATTGCCTGATTATGGCAATCCGGCCAAGTCCGATTCGTCAACAGGACTATCGCAAGCTGGCGTTCAGGATCCACCCACAGTGAAGTGCCCGTATAACCGAGATGCCCAAATGAGCTCTGAGAAAAATACTTCCCCGCTTGAGAAGGCGAAGATGGAGTATCCCATCCAAGGGCCCTGGAGGTTCCTGCGGGTGATGTTTCACGGCGAGTGAAAATGTCGAGCGTCTCGGGACGCACAAGATGCCCCTGCAACAGTGCGTTGGCAAAAATCGCCATGTCGCCCGTGGAGGAGAATATCCCGGCGTGTCCGGCGACCCCACCGAACTTGCTGGCATTTTCATCCTGTACTTCACCCTGTATCAGACGGTGCCGAAAAGTGCAGTCTTCTACCGTGGGTGGAATCAAGCCACGCAATGCGGAAGGCGGATTGAACATGGTGTGAATCATGCCAAGTAGGCCAAATATCTCTCTCTGGCAAAAGCGGTCGAGCGATTCGTCCGCAATACGTTCCAGCAGCGATCCAAGAATGATGAATCCAATATCGCTATATTCAGCTCGCGCTCCCGGATCGTCCGTGAGATTCGTAGCGAATGCGAGCGAGAGAAGTTCTTCCCTGCCGGACGCCCTCTGGTAAAGCTTCTCGTAGGCGGGCAATCCCGACGAATGTGCGAGCAACATGCGTACAGTAACGTGCTTGCGGCGCGAGTCCGGTCCAGAAAATTCCGGCACAATCGCAACCACGGGCGCCTCCAGGTCAAGAAGCCCACGCTCATAAAGAATCATTGCCATCGTCGCCGTCGCAACCACCTTCGTAACGGAGGCGAGGTCAAATGGGGTTGCAGTGGTTACTTCGGGAGAACCTGCCTCGTAGGTAAATGTTCCGAGCGCCTTCAACGCCACTAGTTTCCCTCGCCACAAGACGGCGACGGCAGCGGACGGGAATATATTTTCTGCAATAGCATCACGCAAAATCTCGAACGGTACCGCAAATACTGCGTCCTGACCATCGTATGCAGGTATTGGAAGCCGCTGCTGAGCGTTGAAAACAGCATCCATAGAAATTTGCAAGATTTGAACTCCGCGGCACATCGCGAACAGCGCAGAGCGTTACGAGAATGGTAGCAGAAGATTAAAACAGGGCATTTGCGAACACGGCACCCCAGGCTCGATTTCTTGAGGTCCTGCCAGTACTTGTGTAAAGTCGAATCATTCACTCAGCCTTCAAAAATTCGACCACTCTTCAATTCCTCTACTGCGTTGTGGTGATGGTATCTCTACCCTTTGCCTCGGCTTGGGGCTCAACCGAGAATATCGCGCATCCTTCGGCGCGCCTCAAAATACTCGACCAAGTCATATTGGACGCCGTTCACGACCGCGAGATTCCAGGCGCCGTGGTGCTCGTGTGGCACAACGGTAGCGTTATTTATCGCAAAGCTTTCGGCTATCGCTCGCTGGAGCCTCGCCGCGAGCTAATGACAACCGACACCATATTCGACTTGGCATCCTTAACCAAAGTAGTCGCTACCACAACTGCCATTATGCAATTGGTTGAACAAGGAAAGATTCGGGTTAACGATCCCGTCGCGAAATATCTTCCCGAGTTCGCGCAGAACGGCAAAGGGGACATTACGATCCGCGATTTGCTTATCCATTACTCAGGCTTACCGCCGGATTTAGATATCGGACAACCGTGGGACGGGCGCGATACCGCATATCAGATGGCATTCGCGGTAAAGCCGATCTATCCTCCCGGATCGAAATTCCTTTACAGCGATGTCAACTTCATTGTCCTGGGAGCATTAATCGAAAAAGTCTCAGGCGAATCCCTGGAAGATTACTGCGAGAAAAATATCTTCCGCCCTTTGCGGATGGCCCACACCCGTTTTCTACCCTCGGCGTCGTGGATACCGAAAATTGCTCCCACCCAATACGACGAGCAAGGCAAAATGTTGCGCGGAGTCGTGCATGACCCTACGGCCCGGCGCATGGGCGGAGTTGCGGGGCAGGCTGGTTTGTTTTCGAGTGCGGATGATTTATCAAAATTCGCCGTGGCGCTTCTTCAAGGAAGTTCGATTCTGTCCCCGCTCGCAGTCGAAAAAATGACCATGCCCCAGCAGCCTCCCACCTCCGACGTTCTGCGCGGATTCGGATGGGACATTGATTCGCCCTTCTCGAGCAATCGTGGAAGTTTGCTGCCGGTAGGATCGTTCGGCCATACCGGTTTTACGGGAACATCGTTGTGGATTGATCCGACGACGCGCACATTCATAATTTTGCTGACGAATGCGGTTCATCCGAACGGGAAGGGGAGTGCAATCGCTCTGCGTTCGAAGCTCGCAACTGCAATTGCCGCCAGACTTGATCTCAGCGCAAGTGAAAAAGCGAAGCTCCGTGGCAAGAGCTTGACCGGATACAGTGAAGCCGAAATGGCGCGGCGTCCGGCGGCGAGAAATGATTCGGTTCAGGCAGGAATTGACGTCTTGGAGGCGCACAACTTCGATGTGCTTCAATCGCCGACAGGGAAGCGAAGAGTCGGCGTATTAACTAATCAGACTGGCGTGGACGCTCAGGGACGCCGCACCATTGACGTCCTCGCGCATGCGCCCGGCGTTTCATTGCAAGCGATCTTTAGTCCTGAGCACGGTGTTACGGGTGCGCTCGATACGACCGAAACAGGCAACTCAAAAGATTCTGCGACCGGAATTCCTGTCTATAGCGTCTACGGAGCAACAGATGCCGCCCGGCGTCCATCCCTGGAGATTCTTAAAACGCTCGACGCGGTCGTAGTGGATATTCAAGATGCGGGCACGTATTTCTATACTTACGAGACAACGCTCGGTTACTTTCTGGAGGCCGCCGCTAAATCTGGCGTCGAAATCGTCGTGCTGGATCGGCCTAATCCTATTACTGGATTATTTGTGCAGGGTCCAATTACCGACATTGGCCGACAGAGTTTCGTAAATTACGATCACGTTCCCGTCCGTCATGGCATGACGATGGGAGAGCTCGCCCAAATGTTTAATGCGGAACACAACATTAACGCACATCTGCTCGTAGTTCCGATGGACGGATGGATGCGCGGCGACTGGTATGACTCAACCGGCTTGCCCTGGATTAATCCTTCGCCGAATCTTCGCAGCCTCACAGAGAACACGCTTTATCCCGGTGTTGGCCTGGTCGAATACACGAACATTTCTGTCGGAAGGGGAACCGACACGCCGTTTGAGTTGGTTGGCGCGCCGTGGATAAACAGTCGCGAGTTCGCAAGTTATCTTAACGGGCGAAATATCTCGGGAGTGCGATTCGTCCCAGTTACCTTCAGGCCCACCGCCAGCAACTATGCGAATCAGAAATGCGAGGGCGTCAACATCGTAGTCACAGATCGAAACGCGTTTGACAGTCCGGAGCTTGGCATTGAGCTGGCTTCCGCGTTGCATAAATTGTATCCGCAACAATATGACATGAAGCGGATGATCGAACTGTTATTGAATCAGTCAGTTTTCGATGCGATCTCGAATGGCGAAGACCCTCGCCGTATCGCCGAAGAATGGAACGCCGGAGACGAACAATTTCAACAATTGCGCCAAAAATATTTAATTTATAAATAGCCTGTTGGTGGCGGTGCACCGAATAGAGGCTATCCGCTACAATGATTCCGCAAATCTGATCTCCAGCCTTTCGCCCCGGAAGCTAAGTGATGGAATCTCGATATTCAGACAGCTCCGTACCCAGCTTCTTTTACCGCTGCGCAGGGCCCAATTGCGGCGCTCTGAAGCAAAATAGCGACCGCTGGTGGTTGGTTTGGACATCATTCGGAGAGTTTAACCGACCCGTCCTGTACTTGTGTCCTTGGGATGACGACATTGCAGCCCGTGAGGGGACCCTGTATGTGTGCGGTGAGCTTTGCGCTCAACGATTGCAGTCGCAATTCATGGGCAATGTCCGGGAAGGGCAGGCGCGGCGAGTGGGTAGCTAAGCTATTTTTGGCGGCTGTTTTGCATCCTAATTCTTAGTCATTATGTTTCCGCAGCAGCCTGGTGTCGAATTATTCGGAGGTGCGCCCATGCGCATTCTTTTGGCTTTTCTATTGCTTGTCCCCTTTGCGGCGAGCCAATCCACAGGTGTTTCAACGCCTGCGAATTCCCCGAGCAATTCGGCCCCCGCTTCCTCGGCAATGACGCCGAAATCGCCGCCGGATCTCTTGGCCGATTCCAATCAGGTGATTATTCCGTCGGGCACAAAGGTTCCGGTGATTTTGAAACACGCAATTTCAACCAAGGGCAGCCGCGAAGGCGATGCTGTTTACGCCGAGACGACATTTCCTGTCGTCATCAACGAGCGTGTCGTGATTCCTCCCGGAACCTACGTGCAGGGCAGGATTACTCACATTCAGCGCGCGGGCAGGCTTAAGGGACGCGCTGAAGTTCTGATGCACTTCACGACTCTCATCTACCCCAGCGGCTATACGGTTGTGATGCCGGGTGCATTAAAGAACGCTCCTGGAGTAGACAAAGCTGACGTGAAGGACGACGAAGGCACTGTGCGCGAAGACAGCCAGAAGGGCGAAAAAGCAGGGAAGGCCGCGCAGGATGGCATTCAAGGCGCCGAAGGTGGAGCGCTCATCGGTGCTCTCGGCGCCGGAAGCAGAATGGGTGCCGGCATCGGCGCCGGTATCGGAGGCGCAACCGGTGCTGCCATCGCATTGTTGAGTCGTGGCAACGACGTAAAAATGGACGTTGGAACTTCGATTGAAATGATTATTCAACGAGACGTAACTCTCGATGCCAGCCGTCTGCCAAGATAGACTTCGGGATGACAGAGAGAGAACAGCTTTTTCGAAAGAAGTATCAGGAAAGCTTGTTGGCGGAAGCCGAGTAGGCAAAGCGATAGATTTGGGCGTCAATCTCCTTGCGAAGGTCGTCCCAGATGTTCTTCGGCATCGAAACAAATACTTTTACCACTTCGGGGTCGAACTGACGCCCTGACCATTTCTGTATTTCTTCGATTGCAGCGTCCAATGTTTGGGCAGGGCGATAAGGCCGGTTGGAAGTGATTGCGTCCAGCGTGTCGGCAACCGAGAATAGCCGCGCTCCCAGCGGAATCCCTTCACCCTTCAGACCGCGAGGATATCCGGTTCCATCAAAACGCTCCTGATGCGAATAGACAATTTCCGCGGCTTCGGCCAGGAAAGGAATTTTGCGCAGCATCTGGTAGCCACGATAGCAATGCTCACGCATGATCGCGACCTCATCCGGATTCAGTGCGCCAGGCTTGCGAAGAATCGCATCCGGGATCGCCATCTTCCCAATGTCATGCAAGAAGGCGCCGCGGGCAATCACCCGAATCTGGTCCGAAGACAACCCTATGGCCCGCGCAATAGCGATTGTAAATGCGGTTACACGCTTGGAGTGCCCTTCCGTCTCGGCATCTTTTAAGTCGAGCGCATCGCCCAACGCCTCGAGGGTGATGTCATAGGACCTTTCCAGCGTCCCAATCGCTTTTCGAAGCTGCTCAGTCTTCGCCGTGACCAGGGATTCAAGGTTTGTTTGATATGCCCGGTTTTCCAGCTTGAGGCGGCGATTTTCCAGAGCGCGCCGCACAGTTGCGAGGAGTTGCTCCCGTTCGAACGGCTTCAGTAAGTAGTCATAAGCGCCGTTACGAATAGCCGCAAGGGCTACGGATATGTCGTGTACCGCAGTGACCATCACTACGGGCAGATCTGGAAACCGCTCCTTCGTCCGCTCAAGCAGGCCAATACCATCGAGATCGGCCATCATCAGATCGGAAAGCACCAGCTCGAACTCTTCTCCGGATTCGAGCAATGCCAGCGCTTGCAGGCCAGAGCCCGCCTGGCTGCATTTGTAGTGCGCCGCAGTCAGCATGGAAGATACGATCTCGCGAATCGCCTCTTCGTCATCAACGATCAAAATGCGGTCTACGGGCATGAGCGATTCCAGTGTATGTCAATTCTATCTTAAGGGGTTGATGCCGAAAGTAACTGACGGGTAGTGGAAAGGGCAATGCACGCGTACCGAGCCGTGTTATCAAAAGGAGGGTGCAGGCCCGTCCTCGCAATGAACATTTTTGTCTCTAACGGTTGGAATGCCGCAAATCTTATCCTGCCGAACCTCGAACTTAGCGGCCTGATCATCCTGGCTGCAAGTTTGTTGGTCTTCCGTACTTTTCGCGAGCGCTATCTGCTCACCTGGATTGTAGGCTGGTTGACCTATCTGCTCTCTACCAGCTCGACAACCACGGGCTTGCGGCATCGTGATACGGTTGCGATCTCGCAAGCGGAATTTGTCCTGGCGGTATGTCTTTTTGCGGCTGCGATATTTGTTTACGCCCGCGTCCAAAGATTGGTTTCGTTTCTGCTCCCAGCATTGGTCGTGCTGGTCGGGTTCTCAATATCGCGCGCTTTATGGTGGCCGGATTCATTTGGTCTCCGGGTGGCGCTGGAAGTTTCCTACCGTATCGTCGCCATTAGCGCGGCGGTTCAGCTTATTCGATTTCGCCGTGCCCGATGGGAAATCGGTCCGTGGGCGCTTTGCTTCAGTATGTTGTTCCTGCACCTCAGTTGGGCTCCTGTAAACAGATATTTCCCGCCGGGTTCCGGGCGCATGATCGAACTCCTGCTTGGATTCAGCATTCTCTTAGTGGTTTTCGAAGATTCCCAGATGCGCACACTCCGCCTGGGGGTGCTGAATGCCGTAACCACGAGCATCACGAGGGAGCAGCAAGATGGCCCGATGCTGCTCACCGCACTCGATAAATTGAAAGGTTTGTTGTCGGCCAAGGCAGCATGGTTTCGAGTACTGGAAGGAGACAAACTCGTACTTGTCCAGCAGATCGGCCTCTCTGACGAGTTTCTTAAGGATCGAAATGGAGTCATCGTTGACGATGTACTCAAAGGTATTTTGGCTTCAACTTCGCCGACGATTGTTGAAACCGGCGACGCCCCGGAGAATATTCGTCCGTATTTCAAACGCGAGCGGTTTCATCACGTCCTGGTGATGCCCGTAGTCGGGAAAAAGTCAATGATCGGCACCTTGGTGCTTGGCAGCCGTCACCGGGTTGCTTATGCCCCGGAAGATCTGGAATTTTTAGCCAACAGCGCCCACCAGTTGGGACTTGCGGTGGAAAATTTGCGGCTCATGGATGAGATTTTGCGATCCCACCGTCAATGGACCAATACCTTCGATTCCATTCAGGACTTCGTTCTTTTGCACGATTCGGATTTTCGCATCATGAAGGCGAATCGAGCTTTGTTGCAGCGGCTCGTACAGGCGCCAGCCGACGTCGTCGGAAAATGTTGCGAAGAAGTTCTTCCTCAGGATCAAGGCCATTGGAGTAAGTGTCCATATTGTGGCGATGCCGAAGATGGATTCCACGAAGGGAATGATCCCTGTTTTGGCGGTTTTTCAATGGTTTCCAGTTCCTCGTATGTGGAACAGGGCGCCAAGCAAAAGGGAACTATCCATGTGATCCGCGACGTCAGCGATCGTCGGGTGGCCGAAGAAAAATACCGGCAACTGTTCGAGCAGGTTCAGGAGGGAGTGTTTGTCGCGACACCGGAAGGGAAACTGCTCGACTGCAATGATGCCTTTGTCCGCATGTTCGGCCACAGCCGCGAAGAACTGATGGCGATTAACGTTGATCTTCAGCTTCACGCTTCGGAGGAACAGCGCAGCGCATTTCATCGCGAAGTCGAACTTCATAATTACGTCCGGAATTTCGAGGTAAGCTTGCGCCGGAAGGATGGAACATTGCTTACCGCGGTGGAGAGCAGCTTCGCGACTCGCGATGCAGATGGGAAAATCGAACGCTATCAGGGGTTCCTCCTCGACATCACGGAAAAAAAGCGGGCAGAGGATGAAATTCGCCGCCGCAACCGCGAACTAAATGCGTTAAATGCGATGGCCGTAATCGCAACTCAGTCTTTTGATCTCGATGAAATTTTGAATCTCACCCTGCGGCAGGTGATCTCTTTGCTCGACACCCAAACCGGGTCCATATATCTTTGCGATTCCGACGCAACGATGTTTCGACGCCGCGCCGGATGGGGCAAAACCGCCGCCGCACGGGCCAGCGCTCCCGAGCTGAAGTTCGAGAGCGGCTTTGGTGAACTGGTCACTCGATCCCGAACGGAAGTGATCACCGCCGATTACCTTCCGCACCTTCCGCCAGGGGTGGCGGATTTCATTCGCGGCGATGGATCAAGCTCATGGATTTGGGTATTGCTCTGGGGAAGAGACAATCCAATCGGAATTATGGGCATCAGCAGCGGCCAGGCCCGTGACTACACAAGTAACGACGAGAATTTATTGGTCGCGATCGGGCGTCAACTCTCCACAACCATAGAAAAAGTGCGGCTATACGAAGAGACTTGTCGCGCCTATGAAGACCTGCGGCACACTCAGGAACAGCTCTTGCAGAGTGAGAAGATGTCGGCCGTGGGCCAATTGATCGCCGGCGTGGCGCACGAACTCAACAATCCCCTGACCGCGATTCTTGGGTATGCGCAATTGCTTGAAAGTGAGGGATTGAGTGAACGCGCCAGCGATTTTGTCGCAAAGCTTTTCAAGCAAGCTCAGCGAACTCACCGGGTTGTACAGAACCTGCTGTCTTTTGCGCGTCAGCGCAAGCCGCACAAGCAAAAAATTGATATTTACAAGGTATTAGACGAAACATTGGCGCTCCGTGACTACGATATGAGGGTCAACAATATAGCGGTCGAGCGCGACATCGAAGCGAGATTACCCGCGGTGATCGGTGACTCGCATCAACTTGAGCAGGTATTCCTGAATATTATTAACAATGCGGTAGATGCCATGCTCGAATCCGGAAAGGCGAATTGTTTAAAAGTCCGCGGGTACACTTTGGAAGGCTGCGTTCACATTGAGATTCAAGATTCCGGCGGAGGAATTAAAGAACCGAAGCGTATTTTCGAGCCCTTCTATACGACGAAAAGTGTTGGGAAGGGAACTGGCCTTGGTTTGAGCATCTGTTACGGCATCATTAAGGAACATGGCGGCGATATTTCTGCGCGGAATGCACCAGAGGGCGGCGCCATTATAGAAATGCGATTACCGTCAGCAGGCAAGGCTGTCTCGGCCGATCTCGCATTGCCTTTGCAGCGCCGCGAAATTCTAATTGAAGGAACAATTCTGCTCGTGGACGACGAAGAGGCGGTTGTCGAGTTTGAACGCGATGTGCTCAGCGGAGCCGGCGCGCAGGTCGTGACTTTGATGAATTGGGAAGATGTGAAGCTCGCATTGATCAGCCGCCCCTTCGACGCCATCATAATGAATGGGAAGATGCCCGGAGGATGGAGTCTGAAACAGGTACACAGGTGGATTTCGAAGAACTGTTCCGGGCTGGAATCTCACTTGCTATTCACTTTTTCAAGTGTTGCGGAACCCGAAGAACGCGCGTTTCTTCAAGAAAAGGCTGTTCCCTATCTAGTTAAACCTTTCGAAGTCAGTGATTTGATTACGCAAGCGCGCCGGCTTTTACAAAAAGCGCACGCTGCTACCGCCGGATAGACTCCCATACAAGGCGCGGTGTCGTAGGTCCTGTGGGCGCTAACCTGACACTCATAGCGTAATTACTTTTTTAGGATTGGATTGTAGCCGTCACTGAGGAGCTGGGCCCGCATATTTTCCGCATCCTTTATCGCGGCAAAAGGCCCAACCTGAACATGGAACAGTTTATCTGACGGTATTTGGGCGGCGACCGCATTATATTGTTTCTTCTTTAAAGCCTCCACCAAAGCTTCCGCGTCATCTTGTTTGCTCACCGCAGCTACCTGAACAAAATATCCATTTGTAGGCTCAGCAGCATCCGGGGCAGGAGAACTCTCTTTGCCTGCCGGATTAGCACTGTTCGCGGCCGGGGACAGTTCGGAACTCGTATCACTCTGCGCTACAGACTTGTAAAACGTCATATCAGGAGTTTGCTTGGATTCGCTTTGGGAGCTTGTTGGTGGGGTTCTTTTCCCAGCTTGAACCACTGTAGGCGTCGTGGCCTGGTCGCCTTCTTGCATCTTGACGGAGTTTTTTCCCAGCGAGAATCCCATCGCAAAAACAACGGCGCACAAGCTCACCAGCGCGAAAAACAGTCCCAGCATTCTGCCGGTACCCAGCGTAATTTCGGTATCCTGAGACGCAGTCATGACCATTGCATCCTCTTTCAACTACGCGGGCTAACTTTTGACGGAAGCGGGCGTGGCATCAGCCCCCGGCTTCGACAAAATTCTTTGAAGTCCCGACAAGAAATCTACCGGGACAGGGAAAATCACAGTTGTGTTTTTCTCCACGCCAATTTCTGTCAAGGTTTGCAAATATCGTAACTGCACGCTCACTGGTTCGGTCGCAAGCAAAGCAGCCGCATCAACCAGGCGCTGGGCGGCAGAGAATTCACCCTCGGCATGAATGATCTTGGATCGCTTTTCCCGTTCCGCTTCAGCCTGTTTAGCCATCGCCCGGAGCATGGATTCAGGCATGTCAACTTGCTTTACTTCCACGTTGGTCACCTTCACACCCCATGGGGCGGTGTGCTGGTCAAGGATGGTTTGCAGCCGCAGATTAATCTTGTCCCGGTGCGACAGCAATTCGTCTAGTTCCTGCTCGCCGAGAACTGAACGCAACGTTGTCTGCGCAAATTGAGAAGTTTGGTAAACGTAGTTGGAGACTTCTACGACAGCACGCCGCGGATCTATGACCCGCAGAAAAATCACCGCATTTACTTTTAAAGTGACATTGTCGCGGGTAATGATGTCTTGCGGTGGCACTTCCAGCGCTTCCTGCCGCAACGAAATGCGAACCATGCGGTCAACAGGCGCGAAAACCAAAATGATTCCAGGCCCTTTCGCATCGGGAAGCAATCTTCCAAGTCGAAAAATTACGCCACGCTCATATTCCGCAAGTATCTTGATAGAGCTCAAGATGTAAAGAATCACGATAATGATGACAATGGTTGTGAAGCCAAAACCGAGTTCCATCACGACCTCCGCAGAACGCTGCTGACGCGGATTGTATCGCACTTCCGGGCCGGCAGATGCTGATTCAGTGGCATGCGGGGTGCCTCGCAAGATTCGTGAAATTCACCGAGCGTCAGCCTTGACAATGTCTCGCGCGGAGGGTACGGGGTCTACACGCAGTTGTAAGCCATCCACCTGTCGAACAATGACGGACTGCCCGGGTAGCACCGGGTTCGACGAGATTGCATCCCAAATCTCCCCGTGAATGAAGACCTTTCCAAGCGGAGACAGGGCAGTGCGTGCGACAGCGATCCCTCCGAGCAATCCTTGAGCGCCCGTCACAACTTTATTGGCTCGGGCTCTCAGAGCGATACTCATGAGGAAAACCGTGATGATTCCGATTGGAATGCTCACGGCCAGCGCCGTCAAGAGATGCACGCGCATTTCCGGAATCGGCGCGTCCACGAGAAGCAGTCCTCCGAGCGTCAACGTTATAATCCCGCCTATCGCCAGCACTCCATGCGTGGCGAATTTAGCTTCCAACGCAAACAACGCAAATGAAGAAAAAATTAACACTACCGCGGCAAACCGCGTCGGAAGCAAATTCAACGCAAAGATTGCCAGAAGAATAAAAATGACTCCCACCGTCCCGGGAACCACGGCTCCCGGATGGTTGAACTCCGCATATAGCGCCAGCGCTCCAATAGCAAGCAGGATGAAAGCAACATTCGGATTCAGGATATACGCGAGAATGTGCTGCTTCAAAGTCATATCAAAAAATCGCACCGGCTGGCCGGCCAAATGCAACACTACTGTCTGCCCGTCAAAACGCTTTACCGGGTTACCATCCATTTGCTTGAAAAGCTCTTGCTCATTGGGGGCAACGTAGTCAATTAACTTTTGCGACAGAGCTTCCTGGTCGGTGAAAGATTTAGATTGCCGCACCGTACTCTCGGCCACATCAACATTTCGCCCACGCTTTGACACAACCGACCGCATGAGCGCGGCCGCATCGTTCTCGATCTTCTGCTTCATCACGTCGTCCATTTTTCCGCCACCAATGGACACTGGATGGGCCGCACCCGTATTCGTCCCGGGCGCCATAGCGGCAACGTCGGCGCTTTCCAGTATGAAGAAGCCAGCAGATGCCGCCCGGCTCCCGCTGGGAGTCACATAGATAATCACCGGAACAGGCGACGCCAGAATCTTCTGAATGATTTCCCGAGTAGAATCCAGCAGCCCGCCGGGAGTATTCAGCTCGATGAGGACTGCCTGATCGTTATGCTGATGAGCTTCGTCGAGAGCACGACCGATATATTCGTCGGTAATAGGATGAATGGTGTCGTCAACGACAATCTTCAAGACCTCGGCGGAAGCGGATGCGCAAGTCATGGAGAAGGCCACTGCTAAACATGCGCAAAAAATCGCCCGGGAAAAATTTAATTTCAACGCGTTAGCGGCGATTGCGCTTTCCGCGCCGATTCGCCGCAAAGTTCCGAAATGCCAACTGCTGTCATTATCACCCGTGGAGATGCCAGGCATCAATGACGAGGCTCTCCACTTGTCACCATCTCGTCGTGATGTTCCGGTAATCCTTCCTCTTTGACCAGTTCGGACCATCCGGGAAGCGGGGCGTCTCCGGTAATCAGCCGGACTCCGCGTTCGTATGTGAAGTAGGACCATGCCCATTGAATCATTACAATCAGGCGATTCCTGAATCCGATCAAAAAGAAAATATGGACGAAAAGCCAGGCCAGCCATGCCGGGTAGCCGGAGATGTGCACCCTCTTGAATTCCGCAACCGCGGCGGCACGTCCGATTGTGGCAAGATTCCCTTTGTTCAGATAATGGAACTCCTGCCGGGGCCGGCCTTTCAAATCATTCTGAATGTTGTGCGCAGCCCGCGCTCCTTGTTGCATGGCCGCGGGCGCGACTCCGGGAACCGGGCGGCCGTCGGCATCCTTGACGGAAGCTAAATCGCCAATCACAAAAACTTCGGGATGACCCGGGAGGCTCAAATCGTTGTTCACTAGGACGCGTCCCGCCTTGTCCAACGGGGCCGCGAGCTTCTTTCCCAGTGAAGAAGCCGCTACACCGGCCGCCCAAACCGTCACCGCTGAAGGAAAGCGGGTAGTGCCGGTCAATACACAGGCGGGCTCGACACCTGTCACCATCGTGGACGTATGAACTTCGACTCCCAATTTTTCCAATTGTTTCTGCGCGCTTGCCGAGGAATCCGCAGCGTAGGCTGGCAAAATCCGCGGACCGCCTTCCAGAAGAATGATTCGGGTTCGCTTGGGGTCAATCGTGTGAAACTCGGTGGCCAGCGCCCCGTTTGCAATTTCCGCCAGAGTGCCTGCCAATTCGACGCCGCGTAGGCCCGCCACCTATGACCACGAAGTTGAGCTGTACTTGTCCTTCGCCGCGCGCCGCGCTGCGTTCGGCTAGTTCAAAAGCCAATAAGACACGCCGGCGGATTTCGAGGGCATCTTCAATGGTCTTCAATCCTGGGGCCAGTGGCTCCCACTCGTCGTGCCCGAAATATGAGTGTCCAGCACCTGCCGCGACGATCAGATAGTCGTAGGGTACCTCGAAATCATCCAGCTTCACGACACGGCGTGTCAGATCAAAATCCTGCACTTCACCCAGCATGACTTCGACATTCTTTTTCCCTCGCACGATCCATCGAATAGGCGCGGCAATCTCTCCGGGAGATAAACCGGCGGTCGCGACCTGGTACAACAGCGGCTGAAATGTATGGTGATTCCTTCGATCAATAAGGATCAGGTGAAACGGACGCTTCGATAGTATTCGCGCGGCTTGCAGGCCACCAAATCCCGCACCCACGATCACCACGCGCGGCATGTTGCTCTGCATTTTATGGTCTCCTCCTTATAGATTCAGGATCTGCGCCAATGGACGAAAACTTTTCTGCTCAGCTTACGCATTTCATTTTTCCGGCTGGAGCGAGGAGCACCTTTTTCTTTGATCAGATACCATCACCAGATTGGGGCAGGGTATCGTTTTGAATTCGAAGACTATTCAGCAGCAAAAAGGACTTGCGACTCAGAGCGAAGAACCATCCACATGGTCTCGCTTTATTGTGCCATCGGTTGCAGATTTGCTTTTTATCGCCATTCTCTTTTCGCTGAGCTGCGGCCCGTTCGGCGTGAAATTACTGAATGATGCTGGAATTGGCTGGCACATTCGCAATGGCGAGCAAATCCTGCGAACCCGCACCATTACCCGCATTGATTTGTTTTCCTCAACCATGAGTGGCCACACCTGGTACGCCTGGGAATGGCTTTACGATGTCATCATTGCCGCCGTTCATCACTGGCTCGGGCTTAATGGAGTTGTTTTCTTTACTGCATTAGTCATAGCCGCGACTTTTTCCCTAGCCTTGCGTGTGGGGCTGAAGCGCGGAGCCTCACTACCCCTCATGATGGTTCTGCTTTCGCTATCCATTGGGGCGGCGAGCATACATTTCCTGGCCCGCCCTCATGTTTTGAGTTGGCTGTTTACCGTGATTTGGTTCCACCTCGTGGACTCAGACGCAACGGCATCAGGTTCGCGAGCCTTCCATCGGCTGTTCTGGTATCCCTTGCTCATGCTGGGTTGGGCTAATCTGCATGGCGGTTTCCTGTTCGGCTTGCTGCTTACGGGCCTTTATTTCGCGGGTGAATTGATTCAATTGGCGACGGGTCCTCTGGGAAAGGATCGAAGGCTCATCCTTGACAAGCTGAACCACCTCGGCGCGGTTATTCTCCTATCGTTCCTCGCAAGCTTGATCAACCCATACGGCTACAGGCTCTACTCGCACATATATGGATATCTTACAAACCGTTTCCTGATGGATCACATTGACGAATTCCTGTCCCCAAACTTCCACGGCGGAGCCCAACAATGTTTTGCCGCGATCCTGCTGATTACTCTGGTTGCGCTGGCCAGTGCCAAAGAAAAAGTCACTCCCGGCAGAATCCTGGTGGTGGTAGTCGCGGCTTATAGTGGGCTCTATTCCTCGCGCAACCTGCCGGTTTCCTCGATTCTTCTAGTATTAATGATTGCTCCGATTCTGACGGCGACGATCGCAAACGCGGCCCGGAATCAGATCGTATTTCCGCCGCGGAAAATATTCGCTGGCATTGATTCGTTTTCAAATCGAATGAATTCAGTTGAGGCGAATCTGCGAGGACATATCTGGGCGGCATCGGCGCTGATTCTTGGGATAGCGATTTGTATCCATGGAGGAAGACTTGCCAACCAGCAATGGATGAATTCCCACTTCAGCTCCAAACGCTTTCCGGTAGAAGCGGCGAATATGATTTTGTCGCGACAAATTTATGAGCCGATCTTTTGCCCTGATTATTGGGGAGGGTATTTGATCTACCGGCTTTATCCGCAGTCAAGAGTGGTAATTGATGATCGCCACGATCTGTACGGCGAGAACTTTCTCAAGGAATATCTACAGGTGATTCACGCCGCTCCGGAATGGAGCAGCCTCCTCGACCGGCAGCGTGTGAACTGGGTTCTCGCCCCGGCGCACTCACCGCTTGCCAACATTCTTGAACTATCGCCAAATTGGAAATCGGATTACGAGGACGGAACTGCCCGGTTATTTGAGCGAACCGGGAAATAAGTAGGCCTTAAGAATTGCCGAGACTCTCTACTGTGTACCAATGTCGAAGCCCAAAATCGCGTTGACTTCGACCGGCTGATTTCCCCGAAACACCGGACGGAATTTCCAGGTCGCGAGAGCAGCTACGACTTTTTCGGAAAGCTCTGAGGAATTTGCCTGGAGCACTCGCGGCGCTTTTAATAGTCCCGTGCGGTCGAGCGTGCAGGCAATCACCAACCGCGATGGGGTGACATCGAACGGCAATTCGGCGCGCAGCGCTTGGGGAGCGGTCAAATCCTCCGGGTAATTCTGGGTCGCCGATTTCGGATCAGCGAACTGCATGACCGCCGTTCCAAGTGCAGTGTCAATATAGATGGTGTAAACTTTGTCGCCCTTTAGGGCTCCATAAAAATTGAAAGCGCCCGCAGAGTGCGATGTAGCGACTACGGTGACGCCGGGGCCGCCCGGGTTCGTTATTGCAGGCGAGTGTGCAGGATCGGTGATCGGGGTGCCATCGGTTCCAAAACTAGGCAGTTTGACCGTGTTGTTTCCCCCACCCGAAACGGAAACTCCTGGCATCGTCGGAGGCGCCGTTCCCCTTCCTGCGCCGCCAGGGCCGGGAAACGGCGAAATCCCATTATGCGCAGTCTCTGTGGACCCTTGTCCAGAACCGTTTGTTTTTGCGCCGGGTGCTTCGCTTGAAGTGCTGCTTCCAGGGCCGCTGCCATGACTGATTCCTTCGCCTCCTCCGGTTCCACCCAGCCCTGGGTGCGCGCCTCCGGAAGGGGACATCGCCAACGAACCCGCTGCTCCGTCGCTTGGGGAGCCTACCTTCGGCCCAGGACGCGCTGAGAACACGATCCCACTTCCCAGCGCAGGCGAAGGCGGCACAACCGATTCCGAGATTTTTTCGTCCGGGCCCCGTCTTCCCTGACCGTTGGAACCAGACCCAGTTGAGGCCGACGGTGGTGGTTGGATTGCGGAAACCTTCCCCGACAATCCAGCCGCCTGGCGATTCGTTATTGATCCGCCCGATAATGATCCGCCCGATAGTGATGGGCTCAACTGCGCCGGCGGAGGAACGACTCCTGAATCACCCAGGTTTTTGCCCTGTCCATGCGCAAACGAAACATTGCTAAGTTGTGACGGTGGGCCAACGACAGCATTGTTCACGGTTGCGGCCTGCCGGCGCCCTGACAATACATTATTAATCTGAGTAGTCGGCGCAACTGCTGCGACAGTGCCCACGCCAGACGTCTGCCGCCCGGTTATCACGTTGGCGGCCTTAGGCGCCGGCGGCACAACCGTGTCCCTCCTCAAACCTCCAGTAGCAAATCTTGAATCACTCCGAATGTCCTGTCCTGAAGGAGCGGGCCGAACAACGCTGGACGTAGGCAGCCCCATCTGTGAATTCAGGCTCGCGATTTCTTTAGGAGCTGAAACTGGAGGTGGCACCACGTTTTCGCGCGGCTCGTATCCGCGACTCTGGCGCCCAGTCGGAACATTGGCTGCTTGAGGCGCCGGAGGCACAACAGTGTCCCTTCTCAAACCTCCTCCTGCAAGCCTGGCGTTACTTCTTATTTCCCGGTCTGACGGTGCGGGTTGCACAACCATGGACTGCGGCAAGGTTAGTTGCGGATTCAGGATCGCGACTTCTTTCGGGGCTGAAACTGGAGGAGGGACCACATTGTCACTCGACTCGTACGGGCGGCTCAATTGGCGCCCCGCGAGATCGTTCGCCGCCTGAGGGGCCGGAGGCACCACTGTCTGGCTTCTTAAATCTCCGGGAGCGGGCCTGGCGCCGGTTCTGATCTGCCGCTCCGATGGTGCGGGCGCCACCACCAGTGATTGCGGAAGGGTGAGTTGCGGATTCAGGACCGTGACTTCTTTCGGAGCTGAAACCGGAGGCGGTACCACGCTTTCATGCGATTCGTAAGCGCGCCGGGAGTTCAGTTCATGACGCAACGCGCTCGGAGACGGCGCAATGGCTTGAGCTTGCATATTCGGAGCGCTGCGTGGCTCGACATCCTGGACTGATGCCGGCGGCGGAATCGCCGTTACCGGCATTTCCGCATGCCGCAGGGATGATTCCAATCCCTTGTCAGGAGGAGGCCCCGGAAGGCTCTTAAATGCAAGCAGGTTCGCAACCGCGGAATTCGAATTCGGAAGGTTAAACTTCGGAGCGTCTACAATCTGTTCTCTCAGCGCGGGACCCCTGGCAACTCTGATGACTTGCGTGGCATGGTGACCTTCGCTCCCTCCTGAGCGGCCAGAGCGGCCAGATCGCGCACCACCGGCATCTTCAGTCTTTGGGAGTTCGTCCCCTGAAAAATAAATTACGTCGTATTGAGGCGGTGGAGCTGGCTGGAACGCGTGCATAGTGCGAAGTTTCGACGGAAGCAGTATGAGGGCCGTCACTAAAACGGCTTCCACCACCAAAGCCGCCAGTCCCCCGCGATACGGGAACAGTCCGCTATGTGTCTCCGCCGCAAGTGGCGCAGCCGAGCGGCCTAATGCCGGACGAATCGCCGTAACGAATTCTTCCCAGGGAGAAGACCACTCCACCAGAAGTTTTAGCTCATCATTCATGCGTGTTCAGGTTCTTCAACCTTTCCCAAAGCAATCTCAATTTCATCTCCGACTGTGGTTCCCGTCGCTTTCAAAGTGTTTCCCGGAAGCTCAAGGACGGAACTGGTTTTCATGTTAACCGGAGCCATCCGCCAGGGCCTTAAATTGTGGGCTACGTAAATGATAGTTTTCCTTTTGTCCAGATACGCCACATCAATCGGGAATCTCATTACGAAGGTGTGGACACCGTGGGAAGGGAGAATCCACAATCCGGATCCGGCCCCGAATGCTGCGGAATCAGCGCCCATCAATCCACGCAGTCTTGACCAATGCGTATCCGCGATCGAGAGGTGAGTCGCTAAATAAGCGCCGCGGGTGCGATTGAAGGCAAAACCTGTGGGGCCCTGCATCACTACTCCTGATTTGCAAATTCCTTAGTCACAAACTTCCTGGGGGAGTTTATGGATGCGTGGCAATCTCAACGGCCAGCCTCTGGCGCCAGCGTGCGAACCAGTTGGATGATGGCTGGACCAAGCGTCACAAAAATAATAGAAGGTAAAATAAACAGAACAAGTGGCAACACCATTTTAATCGTAGTCTTTGCCGCCTGCTCTTCGGCGCGTTGCCGTCTCTCGGTTCGTAAGGAATCAGAATGGACTCGAAGAGCCTGGGCCACGCTGGTTCCGAAACGATCGGTCTGCACCAACGTCGCTACCAGCGCCCGAATGTCGTCCACACCAGTGCGCGCGGTAAGATTCCGCAAGGCTTCGGCCCGCGGTTTGCCGGCGCGCATTTCCAGATTGACCATGTGGAACTCGTCGCTGAGTTCCCGATGAGCATGCCGAAGATCCTCGCCGACGCGCAGCAGCGCCTGGTCAAGCGCGAGCCCGGCTTCAACGCAAATCACGGTGAGGTCCAGCGCATCGGGTAACCCCAGCGTGATGCGCTGCTGACGTTGCTTGATCATTCGTTTCAATGCGAAGCGCGGCAGAAAAAATCCAAACGCCGCGACGCTAATCATGAGTGGAATGGATTTTGCGCCGCTTATGGCAATTACTAAGACGAATCCGACGAACGCGAGAAGGACCCTGCTTCCCACATAGATCGTGAGATGACGGCGGTCGCGGTAGCCAGCCTGGATCAGCCATTGCCGCGCCCGCGACACCTCGGACGGCGATAACGGAATCGCCTTGCTGAGGGGATCCAGCGCCTGCTCTAAGCGTTCTTTGAAAGCGGGCTTCTGTTGCTGAGTCCGTTGCCCACCGAGGGAACGCAGCCGGGAGCCCAGTACGGATGATGGGGCATAGGCCGCCGCGCCAAAAGAAAACACGACCAGGGCTACCGTCAGGAACAATAAAACTGCCAATACAGCTGCCATGTTAAACCTGAATCCGAATGATTTTGCGAATCACGAAATATCCGATCGTCTGCAACGTAAGCCCCGCGACAATAAGAGTGTGGCCGATCGGGTCCGCAAACAGCGGCCGGATAAAGTCAGGATTCATTGTCAGCATCACGACCACAATAATCGGCGGCATTCCCATCAACAGCATCATGGTCAGCCGCCCTTGCGCGGTGTATACACGCACCTGGCGCATAATCTTGAAACGTTCTCGAATCATGTAAGAAAGATTGTCCAGGATTTCCGCGAGATTGCCTCCCGTTTCGCGCTGTAACATCACCGCAGTCACGAAAAACTTCACGTCAACCAGCGGCACTCTTTCCGTGAGGTTCAGCAGGGCATCGCGCACTGGCAATCCGAATTTCTGCTCTTCAAATAACTTGCGGAATTCAGAAGCGATCGGCTCTGAAAGTTCATTGGCAATCAATTCGAGCGCGGTGGTAAAGGCGTGTCCGGCCCGCACCGCCCGCGTGAGAGTGTCAATTGCTTCCGGAAAAAGCTCCTCAAATTTGCGAAACCTCCTGCCTCGCATGTAGGAGGCGTAGGAATACGGGATAATTCCCCCGAAAACAATTCCCATGAAGACAAAAAGCGCGGATTGCTTTCCCGCCATGGAGGATGTTAGAAGCAGGGCCAAACCGCCCACAATGATGGCGCTGATCATGCATAAGATCAGAATGTTGCCGGCACGAATACCAAGCCCACCCTGTTCCAGCATGGTTTGAAGATTCGATACCTTCACCGAGCGGCGCAGCAGGCTGTCGAAAGCCGGTATCCGGCTCAACATCTCATCCCGAAGTAACGCAAGTTCCTCGCCCGTACTGGGCTCTAAGGCTTTGTCAACGTTGGACAGGCGCTCGCGAATTAGACGCGCCCGTGCGCTGCGCTCGTCAAGAAGGGAACCCACGGCAAAAGCCGCGAGTGCGACCGCCACAAAGATTATGATTGCGATTAATGGCAACATAAAAACCTATAGAGATCTTGAACTAAATCTCCATTCTTGAATCAAACAAACCCGGACGGAGGTGGAACCCTCCTGTCAGCAAACGTTCGGAAAATTTGGGTTTCAATCCCGTCCCCCGGAACGTCCCCTTGACCTTGCCGTTTTCGTCAATCCCACGCCGTTCGAAGACGAAAATATCCTGCATGCCGATCACATCTCCCTCCATGCCAAGGACTTCTGAAATCGTGATCACTTTTCGAGTGCCGTCCACCATGCGTGCAATCTGTACCACCGCATGAATGCCCGAAGCGATCTGCTGGCGCATGGCGCGCTCGGGAATATTCAGGTTGGCCATGGAAAACATGCTCTCAAGCCGTGAAAGCGCGTCGCGTTGAGAATTCGCGTGCACCGTGGTCAGCGAACCTTCATGACCGGTATTCATTGCCTGTAGCATGTCAAAAGTTTCTTCGCCGCGAACCTCACCTACAACAATGCGATCGGGACGCATACGTAAACTATTGATGACCAGTTGCCGCTGCCGCACTGCACCCTTGCCTTCAATGTTTGGAGCACGCGTTTCTAATCGCACTACGTGTTCCTGCTTCAGCAGAAGTTCTGCCGCATCTTCAATAGTCACAATTCGCTCAGAATTTGGAATGAACCCTGAAAGCACATTCAGCAAAGTGGTCTTACCAGCGCCCGTGCCTCCCGATATCAGGATATTGAGCCGTCCCTTGACCATAGCTGAAAGCAATTCCAGCATGGGTTCAGTCAAGGTCTTATTCTCAAGCATGTTGCGTCCAGTGACCGGCTCCCTGCCAAATCGGCGGATGGACAGGCAAGGCCCATCAATCGCCAATGGAGGGATAATCGCATTCACACGTGATCCATCTGCCAGGCGCGCATCCACCATTGGGGACGATTCGTCCACGCGGCGTCCCACACGGGAGACGATGCGGTCAATGATCTGCATCAGGTGCTGATCATCCTTAAAACTCAAACCCGTTGGCTCCAGCTTCCCTGCGCGCTCTACGTACACCCGGTTGTAGCGGTTTACCAAAATATCGGAAATCGTAGGGTCTTTGAGAAGCGGCTCTAATGGGCCCAGGCCAAAGATTTCGTCGAGTATTTCTCGTGCCAGCCTCTCGCGCTCGGCAAAACTGAGTGGAACCGCCTCGCTGTTTACCGTATTTCGGATCAGCAGCAATACTTCATCGCGCGCCGCGTCGCTTGGAGTGCGCCCCAGTTTTTCCAGATCAAGGCGATCAAGAATCTTGCGATGAAGATCCGCTTTTACTTGCTGGTACTCGGTTCTCTCGAAGGTTTGGAGATTTGGCATGAACTACCTAACTGATTTTGAACATGGACCAGGCGGCGCGCTTCACTTCTATGTCACTCTCCGTGAGCCGGCTCGCGAGCGCAATGAAGGAACGGGCAATCTCTGAGTTCCCCTGCTGCAACAACGGTATACCGCGGTCAATTGCGGTCGAAGCCGCGAAGTATTGGTTCGGGATCTTCCAGAGCAACTTCATGCCGGACGCGGCCGCAGCGTCCGCCTCCGTGAACCCGGGCGTTTTTTGAAATCTATTCAGTACAAGCTGTAGTCGTTCCCTGCCACCGGTTTCCCCGAGGTATTGCTGAATTTTAGCTGCGCTCCATAACGACGCCACATCGGAGTGAGCGGTGATCAAAACCGTTTGCGAAAGATTGCTTACAAGCCGCGTTGTGGGATCCATTCGTGATGAGGCGTCCACGACCACATAGCGGAAATGACTGACGAGCATATCGAATAGCCGCGCGAACTCCGCCGTCGTAGGCTCGACGACCATGGGAATGTTGGTGCCGGCAAGAAGCTGCACTCCGCTGCTGTGACGGGTCGTAAAACTTTCCAGCAGAGAGCTATCCATGCGATGCAGATTCTGAATGGCGTTGGCGACCGTGAAGGAGGGCTTCAAGTTCAAATGCAGCGCGGCATGGCCAAGCGGTGCAAGATCTACAAGGGCTACGTTGCCATGCGCGCTCTGTAGCGCGAGCGACAAATTTACCGCCAGGGTGGTAGCTCCGCTTCCACCTTTCGCATTCACCACCGTGAAGACCCTGCCGCGAATCTCTTCCCTCTGAACTTTCCTCTGTGCCGCGCTGAGCCGCACAAAAGCTTCCAGCAGATCAGTGGTTGTGGTCGGCCGCTCAATAAATTCGCGCGCGCCCGAGCGCATCGCGCTCACAATAATCTGCGGCTGAGACATGCTTCCTAATGCGAATATCGCCGATCCGGGCAGTTCCTGATGGATCAATTCAATCGCTCGTAACGCTGGCAAAGAATCCGACGGTATGTCCACGACGACCACATCGGGATTGGTGGCATGAATCTTTCGCAAAACCGGATCTGTCGTAGCCACAGGATACGTAGCAAAAGTCTGGCGGGTGCGGGCAACACCGGTGCCGTCCACCATTACCTGCATTACGGATCGCTGTTCGACGTCTCCGGCAACGACTGCTACTGAAAGTTCAGGCATGACGCTGTTCCTTTGATTAAATGTTCAGCTGCCATTATTTCTTGTCAGGTGAACTCTTTCCGTCAAATTCATTCTTGTTCAAGAACTTCCCGGGATCTTTGGGCAGCGTCTGGTCTTGGGTGCTGGCCGAAATCCGATGCACAGTACAGAGAACCATCAATTCGGTTTTGCTCTTTTGCTGGTTCTTGCTGCGAAAAAAATTGCCAAGGATCGGGATATCGCCAAGGCCCGGCACCTTGCTGTAGATATCAGTGAGGCGATTATCCAGTAAACCTGCGATCACAAAACTCTGACCATCTCTCAGCTCAAATTCCGTATCCGCTTTCCGCGTGCTAAGCGCGGGGATCGTAAATCCGGAAATGGTGAGAGCATTCGTGAAATCCAACTGGCTGACCGATGGTGCAACTCGCAGATGGATGTTCCCGTTCGGCATAATCACAGGCGTGAATTTGAGTTGGACGCCGAATTCCCGGAACGAAATTGTCACGGCTGTAAAGCCAGCCCCGGGCTGCACGACTGGATAAGGAAACTCTCCGCCTGCTAGAAAGCTCGCCTCTTTTCCATTTACAGCGATAAGGTTAGGCTCAGCCAAAATCTGCAACAAGTTTTTTTGTTGCAGCGCCTGTATCACAACTCCGAGATTAAGATCGCTCCGAAAAAGAAACATATTGAGCGCGTTGTTCACGGAAATCGTAGGCGGAGTTGTCGTTGTCGCCGTCGTGGTACTGCCGCCGGCCGTGCTAGTGGTCGCCGAGTTTGTCGAAATACCGAAACTGCCAAACTGCCCGGTTGTCAGTGTTCCCGTTGTGTTGCCGAGGCCCGGGGCGAAGAAATTCGCACCCAACTGGACCACGGCGGTGCGGTCAACTTCGGCGAACTTTACTTCTAAGAGAACTTCCTGGGCGCCGACGGGGCCGAAGGTCAGAACGTTGACAACATTCTTCGAGTAAGCCTCTGCTATCTGGCCGGCGCGTTTGGCGACGTCCTCGGTGGAGACGTGGCCGGAAAGCACAATCGCGGAGAGCGACGGCGTCACCGTAATTTGCTCATCCGGAAAAACTGCCTTTTCTTCTTCTGCCGCCGCGCTGACGTCCACATCCACTCGCAGATCGAAGCTGCGCAAACGTTCCATCTCATCCCAAATCAACAACGATACTTCCCCTGCAGAACGGCCATGCACCAGAATCTGAGTCGGAGAGATAACTTGGGGATCAGCAATACTCGAATCAGTTACCGAGATTCTCTTGAGCCGTTCCGTCGTGTTAATCAACAAAGACTTGCCAACCAAAACCCTCAATGGCGCCGAGCCCTTTACTTCAGTCTCTGACGTCGGCGACACAACCGTTGTGGTCTGGGCCGGGGCTTGATCCGAAGGCGCGGCTCCGGGAACCGCTTAAGGCACGGGTTGATCTTGTGCGATCGCAGTTACAGAAAGCGATAGCGACATGGCCGCGGCAATGAGTAGCTTGCCGCAGTTTAAATTTCTTTTCTCCCAAATGCGGGAGCGCTTAGCCATCGTGTATGACCTCAATCTTCGTACCGCTTCAAAAAGTCTGCGTCTCTTTTGCCCCGCGAATGACCTCTATCGAATAAACGCTGGGTGCAGCCGGAGCCTGCCTTACGACGATGTGTCTGGGGACTCCGCCCTTCGCTTTCACCGGCGCAGCGACTTGCGTGGGCGTTAAAATGTTCTTATACAGGGCTCCGGAATTCACCGCCGGAACCGTTTCCTGGCCAGTATCGAGCGGGTTCCTCAGTGCCAATTGAATATGCCCCTGTTGGCTCGCGAGGGTAAGCTTCTCGGCATCATCCGGCGAAACCAGCAATGTAATTACAGGAGCCGTTTGGGGCTCTCCTGCGGAGTTGCGTTCCAACTTTTGTCCGACGGCAATGACCGCAACATTTTCCAAAACTGTCGTTGTCTGCTGATCCCCGGCTCCGGATGGATTTCCCGTCAGCAACACGTCAACATGGGTTCCCGGAATCACGAAGCCGGCAACCGCCACAATGTCATTGACCCGGACAGAAACAGCCCGCATGCCGCGTGGAATCAGTGTCGGCATGCCAAAGCCTGCGTTCTCGCCAGAAGCTTGTAAGGAAGGATGAATTCACCTTTCGAAATGGGCAATACGGCGCCCCGTCCTAAAATCTTGGACTTCGCGTGGAAACTATTTGGAGGCAAATCGGACGAAGGGAATCGCACAACTTTCAAGTCCTTGTCTTCAATACGCGAACCAACTGGAATGTCTCCCGCAGCGATGACTACATCCTGACCGGGAGCCTGATCGGCGCCAGTCCGCGTCTGCAAGCTTCGATACGCCACGAAACTGGCAAAAGCACCCAGCATTAAAGCCACAAATCCGATTAACAAAAGCCGATTGCGATTCATCCAAACTCCTCAGCAAAAAACAAACCGCGCGCCAAAGATACGGCCGCAAGAACTTAACCCTCGCGGCAAAGCCGGCAAGGCCCAGAATGAATGGGATCGAAAAGCCTTCCCAGCTTGCAAAGGGAACTGTGGCGCGATTTCCCTATTGGATCGAGCTGGCGACCGATGAGAACACGGTATTCGCGTTGGTTCCGATGAGCCTGATCGTGCCCACCACAATCACCAGTATCACCGCCAGCATGACCGCATATTCTGCAATATCCTGTCCGTCATCTTCCGCCCAAAGCCCTATCAAGACATCCTTCATTTCCGCCTCCGTTTGAAACCGCCCACGACAGCATTTTTACCACTACCGTGTGCTATTTAGCGCGTCTTGTCTCGGGAAATAAAAAATTTCAGTTCTTAATCAGTAACTTACGGGAAATGTGGCGTACATTTCAGAATGTTGTCCATAATACCCGACATACCTACATATAGGCGATATTTTTGCGGGGTTCGGCATGAAATCCAGCCTTTCGTCACATTTGGGAGGTTAAGTGGGCTGCTAAGGAAGGGCCGCTATGTTACTCATTAGCTTGATGATCGGTCTTGGAAAAAATGACTGCCTGCGAATCGGCTAGACTTCTTTCCAGCTTGGAGTCAATCGCAGCGCGGAGGCTAATGGAGCGTCAGGAGGCACAAGGACAGTCCGAATTCCCTGCTCGTCCAGCGGGACTCGCCAGGATGCTTTCGATATTCATAGGTGCCTGCAAATTGGTCCAGGAACGTGTCACCATACAGATCGGCCCGCCCATCAACGTAAACTCGATATTCAGGGTATAACTCCAGATAAGTACCCGCCCCAGTCGTAGCTGTTGAAGAGCGGCGCCGGAAGTCTATTCTCGCGCAAGAATGACACTGCCGAAAGGGGAAAAGAACGCTTCTCGACCTCATTTTGCCCGCGGACAATGCTCCGGATTCTGAAACCGCCAAATGCCAAAAATGCCGCGAGCACAATCACGTTAACAAGTTGCGTAGCCGAGTTGTAAGAAATTCCTTTTACAGAGTCGAATAGGTTCCAGTTTTCTCTCGTCCAGGCGTGAACCAGGTTACTGAGATCGGCGCTGCCACAAGAGCAACGAGCGGAATATGGCGGGCTGAGTGTAGCGCCGCCCACGCCGTAACCGAGAGCAACAGTAATTCCCGGGCACGAAGGCGCAAGGGCGAGATTGTTATGGCAATCAATATCGCCAGCAACATGAGAAGTGCCGCCAAGTACATGTTCTGATGGGAAGTTTGGCAAACTCGCATTCGCTCGATGTAACCCTCGATAGACTTGGAATACACGGTTCTGAACGGGTACAGTAATCTGGAACCCGTAAGGGTTCAACGGAATTACCGCCAGGCACGCTACGATCGCGATGCTCAACTCCCGAAGTCTCACCCGAAATTGCGACCATTTCCCAAAACCGAGCGCTATATCCAATATGTGCCCGGCGAGAAACAAAATCATGAAAGCAATTCCAACTGCGAATCCCGCATGAAGGTTTACCCATAGCAGCATGAGCGGCAGCGTGTACCAAATGAACTTGGGACGCGAATACGAACGCTCCAGCAGAAACAGAAACAGCCCGGCGAAAAAAAGAGAAAGAGTTTGCGGACGAACTCCCCAGGCGGGAGCTGATGCTGTCGCGGCCCAAACCGCAAACGCCGCCGCGAGATACGTTCCGCCCTCGCAACGCAAAAAGACAAGCATGAAAGTGGCGGAAGTAATGGCCGCGAATGTCACAATCAACCCGCCCCATCCCAGCAGCCGATAGATGCCGAATATCAGGGCACCCGAGAGCCATTCGTGATTCACCCACGGCTGCCCGAACTTTGTGAACGAATAAGAGTCAGTATGAAAGACGGCGTGGTTCTGAAGGATCAGCTGCCCCGTGCGCAGGTGCCACCAAACATCTGGATCCGTCACGTTGCGGACAGCCATGGCAAAGAGACCGATGGCAACAACGGCAACAAAAGCGCGGCGGGTGGTGAGAAGGGAAGTCATCTGCCTGAATGGACGAGCGGAAGAAATGCTCTTACCTCGCAAGATCTTTGTGTCATTCCGCGATCATCGCTATTGGCCATCGCCAATCCAGCTGTCCAGAAGGCTCATTTCCGATAGCTTATAATGCCGCTCTTCCTGTGTTGTATGTTGAAAAAACAAACTCAGCGAAAACTCGCGCTCTATTTCAGCGCCATGATTTTGTTGAACGGTTTCTTTTTCTGGCGCTCGGCACACGGGATCGCAACCGGACTTTCGGACTTCTCCACTTTCTATACAGCGGCTGAAATACTCCGTGAAGGTCAAGGGCATCAGCTCTATAACCTCGATTTGCAGGAGTCGGTCCAACGCTCAGTTACACCGGCCGGAGTCAATGAGCGAGGAGCGGTGATTCCCTACAATCATCCGCCCTTTGAAGCTCCGTTATTCCTACCGCTCATTGCATTTTCGTACGGCGTTGCCTACTGCATTTGGCTCGCAGTCAATGCCGGACTACTGGCTGCTGTGATCATAATCTTACGCAGAAATCTGCATTTTCTTGGCCAGCTTCCGTTGTACTTATGGATTGCCGCGTGCGTGGCTTTTACGCCGATAACTTTTGCGCTGATTCAGGGACAAGACTCCATCGTGCTGTTGTTTTGCTTTTGTATGGCATTCATCGCGCTGCGCCGCAAAACAGAATTTTCTGCCGGTGTGTGGATCGCTCTTGGCTTGTTCAAATTTCGACTATCTCTTCCCTTCATCGCTCCGTCTCTGCTGCTCAAACGCTGGCGGGCTGCGGGAGGTTTTTGCGTTGTCGCTTTGTTGCTAACACTGATTTCCTTAGGCACCGTCGGTCTTGCAACCTCGTGGCATTACCCGGAGTTTGTCTGGGAACTTCATCACAACCCAAAATTTAGTTGGTTGGCGCCGATTGGCACTCCCAATCTGCGCCGGCTCGGTTTCCGTCCTCTGCCTGCCAAACCATCCTCGACTTGGGGCCGCCTGTCTTCTGATCATCTCCGGAATACTGCTGGCCGTGGCAACCGTGGTGTGTCGGGCCGTGCCGGGTGCCGATCCCAGACATCTCGATCTTGCCTTCTCGTCAACTCTTATTATTTCGGTTCTGCTCAGCTATCACATTTTGGTACACGACCTCAGCGTCTTATTCTTAGCCCTCCTATTGGCCGTGGAAAATACGGTCGCAGGACGAACCGCGTCATTATGGTCAAAACATTTCATATCGTGGTGTTCGCTGATTCTTTGGAGTCCCCTCGTACTCATTCTTTTTGAAGAACACCAGTTGGAGCTGCTCGCAATAATTTGCTTCGTGCTTCTGGGCTCTCTTCTATTTGAGAGCCGCCTCATCTCGCCGGTCGTTACCGTAAAGAACGACCACTAGCATCGGTATGTAGATAAACCACACAGTCCACCGCGCCACCTGCGTCACATTCTGAGGAATGTGGTACCAACGCCAAATGCCCGCGCCCCAACTGAAGAACACCGCCCAGACTATGGCCCGGCGAGTTTTAGGAATCAGCCAAAGTGTCAGGGTGTCGTAGAACCAGCGTTGCGGCATCAGTGCCATGGACAGTAATAGAAGCGCGTTCTTCTCACGCCAACGAAAAATTGCCAACGCGAGGAATGGGCCCGGAAATATCAGCAAAGGTATGAAGTGTTGGTATTGTCCAAAATTTGCGATCCAATTCCAGGGCCAGCGCGGAGCCACGATAAGACTTAAAAGCGCAACAATAGCGCAGGCCAGAAAACCGCGCCGACTTGGGTAGGCGAGCGCTATTGGTATGCCGAGTTGTGGCTTGGCCATTGTGGCGGGCAGAGCGAGAGGCAGAAAAGCGCTGGCCATGATCAATGGCGACCATTGCGCTGTCAAAATGCCGGCCCAATAGGGATACGCAAGAAAGATGAGAAGACGATGATATCCATCCTTCGCCAATCCGAACGCCAGCAGCGCCGAACTGATTCCATAGAAGAGTCCTCCCGCAACTTCACCTTTCAGGCAAATAAAGGGAAGACCAAATAGCGCCGAGGGTAGGGGATAGAGTTGCAAGGTTCTTTGATAGGGATCTTTTCGCGCCAATAGGTCACGTGCCGCAAAGATCGCCCAGCGGAAATCTCCCGCTCCCTGTTGGAAATGCTTGAGCAGGTACCAACAGAATATTCCGCTGGCTAGACCGATTCCCCCCGACGTCAAAATCCGCAATCGCACAAAATTTATCCGCATAAGTTGTAACATGCTGCCTGGCATTGCTCCGAAACTCTATAACTGGCTTGCTGTTGTCTCTGCTTTTTGCAGGGAGCATGTGGTTTTACGTTCGGAGGGTGCTGGTTCCATACCAGCGCGCTGATGCAGCCATTCACGGAAGACCCAGAGGCAATCTTTCGGACCTCTATCCGCGTTGGCTTGGTGCGCGCGAACTTCTTCTGCGGCATCGCGATCCTTATAGCCCTGAAGTCACTCGCGAAATTCAGGCGGGCTACTACGGACGGCCTCTAGACCCTGCCCGTGCTGGCGATCCGAAAGATGAAGAAGGATTCGCTTATCCGGTGTACGTCGTTTTTCTGCTTGCCCCGGCGATCAAGTTGCGATTCTCAATCGTCCAGGCGGGGTTTCTATGGATTTTGTTGATTCTTACAACGGCTTCGGTCCCGCTGTGGCTGCGAGCCGTCGGCTATCGGCCACATTTCCCCACGATTGCAATTTTGATAATTCTCACCTTGGGTAGCTTCCCTGCGGCACAGGGCTTGGAGCTTCAGCAACTGAGCCTCGTAGTAAGTGCCTTAATCGCTGGATGCCTGGTCTTGATTGCAAGTGGCTATCTCTGGTTGGGGGGTGTAGTGCTGGCCATCGCAACCATCAAACCTCAACTCGTGCTTCCACTGGTTTGCTGGCTCGGACTCTGGGCGTTGAGCGAGTGGAAAGAGAGAAAAAAACTAATCTATGGATTTGGTCTGACCATGATTGTGCTCATCGTAGCGGGCGAGATCGTCTTGCCGGGATGGATCGGACGTTTTATGAATGCTATCGTGGCCTATCGGCGATACACGCACGCCATGTCCATTCTTGAGGTGCTCACAACCGAATTCGTGGGCAGAATACTTGACGCAATCGTCGTCATTGGCGTTGCACACCGTTGCTGGAAAGTTCGGCGGGAAGCATCGGGTACGTTTTCGTTCGCCCTGGCAACTTCAATTGTTCTTGCCGCGACCCTTGTAATAGCGCCTACGATTGCGCCTTACAACCAGCTCTTGCTGTTGCCGGGAATTTTTCTCCCGGCCGGGAGCAAAAACTTTTTATCGAGTAAGAATCTGGGCACCAGAATTCTTGGCATAACTGCTGCCGTCGCTCTTTTTTGGCCGTGGATTGCCGCGCTTGGTTTGACGGTAGCCTCATTCATTACGCCGCCAGCTCGCGTCCAGCAAGCTTGGGCGTTGCCGTTTTATACAAGTATTGCAATCCCACTGGCAGTTCTTGCGTTGCTTTTTCAGTATGCCATTCAAGTCTTGCGTCCCGAACGGCGGACGAAATTTGCGTCTGAGCGATCTTAAAATCGTGCGCTTTTGAGAGCGAATTTGCAAAAATCAACGTATTTCACCTATTTGAGCTTGCAGAGAGGCAACCTACCAGGAAGGGCCTGGCTACACGCCCAGTGATATCAATAGCTTGCGACAATATTCCGCGCGAATGCGAGATGCCAGGGGCATCCAAAAAGACCTGAGAAACGCACGTTCACTTGTGACAGTGCGTTTTGGAGCAGGAACATCAGCGCAAGTCTCGCAGTCACTTGGGATTAGCCGCCCAAAGGGTTAATTTCGTTGATTTTCGCGAGGAAAGGTTAAAAAGCCAAGGGTCGAACGAGTTCTTAATCCTCGTGATCCGGCTCGCAGAAAAATTCGACTCGCATTCTGCCACGCCCTTTCTGGTAACCTAAGAAGCGCTTTCCAACATTCCATGGGCTTAACGGGCATCATCAATCCGGCATCGAAGGCTGGTTCGGGCGTCTTTCCCACGCTGGTTTTTGTGCAGGGGAACGAGCAACGGACTATCAATCTCGATCACAGTCCCTTTACGGTTGGGCGCAAGGTTGACAAAGATCTGGTTATCGCCGATCCGCGGGTTTCGCGCGAACATGCTCTCATCGTTTCGGAGAATGGCGAGTTCTGTGTTGTTGATCAAGCCAGCAAGCATGGCACGTTCGTCAATGGAGAACGCATTGACCGCAAGACTCTGGAGAGAAATGATCGCCTGGAGTTTGGCGTTCGCGAAACGGTTTATGTAGTTTTTAATCCTTAGCATTAAACTTCGAACACGGCGCGTGATTTTTTAAGCCAGATTTCCGGCATCCATATATCGGATGAAACTACCGATCTGGAAAAGCTGACCCTGTTCCTCGAAGCCGCGCGCAAGCTGAATACGGTCGGAGTGCTGGAACCGAAATCCTGATGACGCTTCTCGATGTCACTCTGAAATTGACTCGCGGCGAGCGCGCTTACGTCTTTATGAAGGGCGTTGACGGAAATCTCCGACTAGCTGCCGGGCGCAATGCCAAAGGCGAGCCGCTGCTCGACGACAAGACTATTTCGCACTCGATTCTTGATGACGCGTTGAAATCGAATTCTGAGTTCGTTCTCACCGACACCAGCCGCTCCCTCGACCTTTCCGGAAGACAAAGCATTGTCGCCTACGATCTTCGCACCGTGATTTGCGTTCCGCTGCGCAAGCCGCAGGTCCAGACTACGCGCGAGACGCTGGAATCGCCCTCAATGTCCGCCGAAGTAATGGGCGCGCTGTATGTTGATTCCCGCTTTGCCTCGCGGGATATCTCGACGGTGAGCAACAACATTCTGCACGCGATCGCGACAGAAGCCGCTTCGATGATCGAGAATGCGCGTCTCGTGCAGGCCGAGGAAACTTCGCGAGCGCTATCAACAGGAGCTCTCGATTGCCGCATCCATCCAGCAGCGCTTGATGGCCGTCACCATCCCCCGAAGTTCCGTTCGCCCGCATGGGTGGCAGAAATCTTTCTTGTAAAGAAATCGGCGGTGATTTTTTGGATGCGGTAAATACCGACGACGGACTGACAGTTGTTCTCGCCGACGTTAGCGGAAAGGGAGTTTCGGCGGCGCTCCTGGCCTCCACTCTTCAGGGCATGATCTATTCGCAACTGGTTGCGCACATGCCTCTCACAGAAATCGTCGCGGCCGTAAATCGCTTCTTCACCCATAAGCACATTGGCGAAAAATACGCGACAGTGATCATCGCCCGCGTAAAACGGGATGGGGAACTAGAATACGTGAACTGCGGGCACGTTCCTCCGCTACTGGTTTGTAATAACGAAATTATTGGCCCGGGACACGGAAATCTGCCAGTGGGATTGTTAGCCGATGCCGCCTATGAGAGCGACCGTTGCAATCTGCATCCGGGCGATCGGCTGGTAATGGTGACGAATGGAGTGACCGAAGCAGAAAATGCCCGCGGAGATTTTTTTGACAACGAACGTCTCGAACACGCCGCCAAGAAGGGCAAAATGCTCTCGACCACATCTTTTCCGCAGTAGCGGATTTTTGCGGAGGCACGCCGCTGAACGACGACTGCACCGTAGTTGAACTCATTTATACCGGAAGACGAAGTACCAAAAGAGGGACAGCCCATGACGGCCGTCCTACGAAGAACTTTCGACGACCACG
>CAVPCG010000059.1:0-10973 GCA_963702325.1 uncultured Acidobacteriaceae bacterium
CTTTTGTGGCGCCTTTGGTTCAGTTACGTATTGCTACTCCAGCGGCATCGGTGACGTCAGTAAAAGTTCCATTTCCGTTGTTGTGATAAAGCGTGCTACGGCCATAGCCAGCGACAAATCAATCTTCGTTCCCGTCGTTATCGTAATCACCAACGGCAACGCCAGTTGAGTATCCGCTGCCCGCAAGTCCGGCTTTTTCGGTTACATCTTCGAATGTTCCATCAGGCTTTTGGTGATACAGCCGGTTCCAGTATTTTGGATCGTCTTTCTTTGGAAACGCTCCCTTTGGCATTGGGTCGTCGAGATGAGCGCCATTGGCGAAAAAAATATCGAGCCTGCCATCGTTGTCGTAATCGAATAGCGCCACTCCTTGAGCCCATGGTTTCGAGCAAGTATTTCTTGGAAGTCGGAGAGGCTTCGTGCTTGAAATGAATGCCAAGTTTCTGAGCAGCATCCACGAACCGCCCAGGACGCGGAGCCTCGAAAGCTCATCTGCGCGAGACAGGAAATAGCCGCGACCAGTCACAGCAAAGACAGATGTTTACCCGAGACATTTCACGTAGTTTACATCTCACGGGGATAATGCCCGCCGCCTCAGCAATTTCCTGTTCACACAAAAGAAACGGGCCACGTGGGGACGGCCCGATGTCGCATGAAACAACCTCAGAACTCAATTTTCAATTGCAGCTGTATTTTATTTTAGGCAACAGGAGATAACTGCCTCCTCCTGTGTTAGAGAAGTTGTCATATTGAATCAGGCCGAAATTCTGGCGCACAGGTTGGACATCCGGGTTCAATTGTGAATCGTAGGGATTCAAATCCTCCGGCCGGTTCCAAATGTGACGATTGAAAGCGTTTATCAGACTGACCTGCAATCGAACGTCGGTGCCTTCCGTTATCTTTGTGCGTTTCAGGAAATTAAAGTCCTCGCTGAGATAAGGGGCCATGCGGACAGCCCCGTCAACTCTGGGCAGAGTACCGAATGTGTAGCTACCGCGAGACGTGACCTTGGCGGGGGCGTTCGGATCATCGAACGCGGCCTGCCCGGGATTCACGACGTTGGAAAGATCAATGGAGTTGAATATCGGCTGTGTAACCGGATTCCAATTCCCGCTCTTATAGGCCGAGCTGATGATCGAACTCCCCGGCACTTGGTCAAATCGTATGCACCCCGCAAAAGCCGGCACCCCAGAAGCGCAACCAAACGCTATAGGCTGGCCGCTTTCATAGCGCTGCACGCCGCTGATGGACCAGCCACCAACAACTTTGTCCATCACACCGGGGTGACTGAGAAACTTCTTATTCTTGCCGAATGGCAGCTCATAGATATAGCTGACGACAAAGTTTTGCGGCAGGTCCTGGTTGCTGATGGCCTTGTCTCCATTCTTGTTGAACGGATCCTGCGGCGCTCCGCCTTGATGCAACGTCGCAAAGAAAGGTAAAGCCGCGTCTGCGTCTGTCAGCGTCTTCGACCAGGTATAGGAGGCCATCAAGTTCAGGCCGTTATGGAAGCGACGCGTTAATGAAGCTTCCAAAGCGTTGTAGGTGGACTGGCCGAGATCTTCCAAGCAGCAATCGGTGTTGAAGCCGAAGTATTGCGGGAAAGGAACTAGCGCCTGCGCCACAATCAGGTTGCCGGGGAAACCTGCGTAGGGTGGTTTGATCCCAGCCGCTGCGGCTTGAGGAGAGCTAATCGAGGCGCCGAGAAGCCCGCCAAGTGAGAAGTATTTTGGGTTAAGGGATTCACCGCATTGAAATTCGAGCGCAAATGCGTGGATGCTCTCCAACATAACCGACGTCGAGGATCAGGTCGGTGGCGAGTTGATGCTGGATTTCTGCGCTCCAGTTCTGGACCATCGGCGGCCGTCCGTACGAAGGAGCCATGTACTTCGGTCCCTGGAAATTCAATTGAGTCGGGTCGAGATTCGGCGGTGCCGGATATGAAGGTATCCCGGAGTCGATTGCGAACGCCGGATCAAAGCCTTGCGGACTGTTGAATGAAGGGTTCGCCTGAAATCCGGTCCGGTTATCGCCGCCGAAAGTCGGCGTATTGCAGCCCACCGTAGAGATGCCATAGCCTCCGCGAAGGACTGTCTTACCGTGCGAACATCGAGGGTGACCAGGCGAACTCCAAACGCGGGACCAAAATCCTTGAGCCAGGTATTCGCCCAACGTTCGTTGACATTGCCATTTCGTCCCGGGCCTTTTCCTGCGAATTCGAGTACTCCCGGCAGATTGCCGGCTCCGGGATTCAGTTGCGTCAGGTTGATAGTGGAAGTATCGCCATAGGCTTCTTTGAAAGGTTGGTCAATCTCATAGCGCAAACCATAATTGATGACCAAAGTTGGCGTGATTTTAAAACTATCCTGGAAGAATCCAGCATAGTAGTTCCTCAGCCAGCGAGATTGCCCGGCCTATACTGTGACCGATCCAGTATTAGGGACGCCCAGCAGTAAACTAGCGGTGCCGTTTCCGGTCAGATCATTTTGTATTGCCGAACTAGTCGTTGCGGAAGTCTCACCATTCGTAAAATTGAGAGACCCGCTGGTATTGCTGAAGTCAAGCGGAGAGTACTGCTGATACCACTGCTCGTATCCAATTTTGAATTCGTGTTTGCCTTTGACCCAGTTCAAGGTATCGGCAAAACGGAACCCGTTGTCAATCGTATCGCCATCCACGTTATCACCCAGTTGCGTCGGGGTGGATGAATTGGCGATTTGTGGGAACAGTGTGCCGCTCGCCCCTGTAATTCCAAGCTTTGCGTCCCAATCAGTGCCCTTCCCCAAGCCCACGCCAGCGCCAACATTTTTGCTATTGGTCCGGTTATACCCAAGGTTAAGATGGTTCAGCAGGGTCGGAGATATTGTGTAGTCATAGCCAAACCGAATGTAGTGGGTACCAAAGAACTGATCCCTGCCAGATCCGACGGGCCCGGTAAATAGGGGTTGCGTGGAGGACGGGTGTTTTCGCGAGAAGAATATGTAAAATATGCCTTACTTTTCGCCGTGATGTTCTGATCAATGCGGAAAGTGGTTGTCGTATCAAGTATGGGGAAACTGAACGGGAATAGAAAATTGTTGTTCAAATTCCCATTCTGTGGGGTTGGGTAAAACGAAAGTATGTTTGCGCCAATGGTTGTAATTCGTCCTGCGGGAATAGCGTTCTTTCCTCCGCTCGCCGCCTCATTCAAGAAAGCTGTCCGGCACTCCACGCCGCCTACTGTTTTGGTAGTTGCAGGATCAAAAATTTCGCCCTGGTAAATCGGTGTGCCATCGCAGGGATTGGTTCCAAGTACATTTCCGGTATTGAGGAGTCCGTAGAAATCTCCGCCCCGCTCTGCGCTAGTCGGCACCGTATCGGTGCTCACACCGCCCTGTGTCTGACGGTACTGTTCCCAGGAGAAGAAGAAGAAAGTTTTGTCCTTGCCGTTGTAGACATGCGGAATGCTAAGTGGACCGCCGAACGCGCCGCCATAATCGTTTTGCCGGTCCAGCGGTCGCTGGCTGGCGGATCTCGGTCCAATGTTGTTCGCGAGATTATAGTTATTTCCCCAAACATTGGCATCCAGGTCCTCATTGCGGAAAAGTTCATAGAGGACTCCGTGATAATCGTTCGTCCCAGCTTTTGTGCTGAAGCTCTCAATGCCCCCAGTGGTTCGTCCAAACTCTGCCGGCAACGTGGAGGTAATTACTTTGAATTCGCTCAACGCTTCCACCGAGGGCGCAGTCTCGTCAAATGACGATCCGTTTTCCGATCGAGTGGTGCCCGCGCCGTCGAGCAGAACCTCGGTCGCGTAATTCTGACCGCCGGTAATCTTGGATTCGAAAGTTCCGCCATTGCCGGAATCTGATCCCGGGCCAACCACTCCCGGAGTCAGGAACACAAAGGCCTCTGGCGACCGCATGGCCTGAACCGTACTGCCGAGCGCGAGAGGGAAATGCAGGGTCTGCTTCTGGGAGATGACGGCGCCAATATCCGAACTCTCGGATTGCACAGTGGGGGCGTTCGCATCTACCTCGACATTTTCGGTGACGGTGCCGGTTTGCAGCTTGATATCCAGCGAACTGGTGGTCGCGACCTGCACCAACACGCCTGTGAGGGTCGCCGTCTTAAAACCTGGCGCCGTAGCCGTGATGTCATATGCGCCGATGCTCATGTTAGGGAATCTGTAGGCGCCAGCGTCGCTTGATAGGGTTTCGATGAGTCGTTCCGGTCGCGGTTCCCTTAGCGGTAATCTTCGCGCCCCCAACGACAGCACCCGTCGGTAGAGGACGTTTCCAGCGATAGAACCCTGGTTTGATTGTCCTAAGGCTACGCTGAATAACAGTATTATCGTGCCGATCAGCAGTGAAGTAAGCTGAATGAAGTTGCGTAATGCGCTGCATTCTTTCCGAAGATACATGTCCCCCTCCGACCGACTTAGAAATGGTACCGCTACTCGGATAACGTTTACTCAAACCGTACAAAAATTGATCCCTTCTAAGGGAAATCTCTTAAATTCCATGCCTTTACTGTGCCGCATCCTGCATTTGCGTCGAACGGCTTAACTTATCTTGCAGCTTCTGCGCCTGTTGCGCGTCAGCCTGTTGCTTCGAGTTGCATGAACTTGCCCAGCGCAGCTTGGGATTCTTCTGTTTTCTGTTCGCGCCGGTAAAGCTGCGCCAGTTGGTAATAGGACTGCCGCAAGGTCTCGGCGTCTGCTTTCCCATCAGCGACTGCGGCTGAAAAATTGCTAATCGCCGCGGAGGTGTTTCCCATCTGCGCTTCCGCCCGGCCCAGTTGATAATTCGCATTCGGATACTTTGGACTTCGATTTAGCACTTCGGTTAGCAACTTCGCCGCGACGTCCGGCTTGGAACGCTCGATACTAACTACCGCAAGCTTATACATGGACGAGAAGCTTTGAGGATCTATTTGTAACTCGTTTTGAAATTCGCTTTCCGCTTTTGGTAATTGGTTCTGTTTCCAATAAACGTCGGCCAGTTCTTCGTGGAGGCCGGGCTCTTTCGGCATGGCCTCAATGGCTTTCTGGCACTCGTTTACAGCTTCGTCGAAACGGTCTTGTTCCACGAACGATTGCGCAAGCACCTGGTGAACCCGCCACGATGTCGGATCGGCCTTGTACATCTGCTCATAGCTCTCTTTTGAAACCAGCATATGGGCGCGGCCGCGATGGTAAAGAATGTCCACATCGTCCGGACTCAGCGCAGCCGCGTGATCGAGGCTGACCGTGGCTGCCGCCGCATCGCCGGCGCCTAACTGCGCCACCCCCAGCCACATGAAGACTTTCGGGTTCTGGGGATCTATTTGAGTCTCCCGCTTTAATGCTGCTATGGCTTGAGCATAATTATTTTCGCGGTAGCGGGCGATTCCCAGGAAGAGATTGGCCCCGCGCAACTTCGGCTTCAACGCAAGACTTTTTTCCAACGGAGCCACAGCGCCGTCAAAATTCCCCTGTTGCAACCGGGCGAGCCCAAGATTGAAGTATGCTTCGGCGAATGCCGGGGAGAGCGCGATCACTTTGGAAAAATCGGCAGAAGCTACGTCTAACTGGCCGCTTCGAAGAGCCTCCGTTCCCTGGTGAAACGCTTTCTCGACCGCGGGGGTCTGCGCTAAGGCGGCAGGACACAAGGCAACAGCGACGAATAAGCTGATCGCAACCAATCTCCGGAATCTATTCTCCGAAGCCGCCATTTTTCCATTGCTATTCAATTCCGGCTGACAATAGTATTAAAGCATTACAGTTGTCAAGAAATTTCTGTTTACGGTAAACGATTGCTCACCTGAGAAGAAACACTCGGAATCTGGATGCTCTTTCCCCGCTTGCCCGAGCCAACCTCATTGAGTTGGCTTCGCCGCAGAGGCGCCCGCTCCGCTCTTCGGATTCACTACGATTCCCTTCTTTTCCTCGATGGAATAATAGCGGTCAATCTCCGGTAATTTCACCTGCTGAACAGCGCCACTCGGCCAGTGAATCTCAACGTCCTGAATAGCAGTGCTCGTGCCTAATCCGAAATGAAGCCGCTGATCGTTGGACGACGCAAAGCTTCCGCCACTTAAAACATCGCCGCGCTGCCGAACGCCCCCAGCAGTGAGATAAACGGTTGATCCCACAGCGTCCCGCGGGCTCTTGGGACCCCCAATCAGCTTGAGGCCCACCCAGTGGTTCTTATCCGTGCTGACGTTTCGCAAAAGCACAGGCGTCCGATCCAACTGGTTTATGACCACGTCAATCTTGCCGTCATTGAATAAATCTCCAAACGCGGCGCCGTGAGCAGTCAGTAATTCTGCCAGGCCGGTGCCCTTCACCGCCGGCATGATCTTCGAACTTTTCACCCTTCAAGTTATGGAAAAGCAGAGGCCGCTCCGCAAACGTAGTCCCCCACCCGCTATTGTCCACTTCCGGATAGACGTGCCCATTCGCCACAAAAAGATCCTTCCAGCCATCATTGTCGAAGTCGAGAAAGCCCGTTCCCCATCCCAGGAAAGGAATGGTCACCTCGGCGATACCCATGCGATAGCTGATGTCGGTGAAGTTCCCACCGCCATCATTGCGGTAGAGCGGATTGTAGTCATCCGAGAACACGGTGTTGTATAGATCGAGGAGTCCATTGTTTCGATAATCGCCGACCGCGATTCCCATAGAAGCGGTTTCGCGCCCGTTCTCATTCAACGCATAGCCGGAAGCGTAGCTCACATCCTCAAATGTGCCGTTGCCCTTATTCAGATACAAGTAGTTAGGAGTGGAATCATCAGCCACAATGAGGTCGGGCTTCCCGTCGTTATTGACATCAGCAAAAACCGCAGTGAGCCCGTAGTAAGCATTTGAATCGCTCACTCCGCGTTCTCACTCACGTCGGTGAATGTGCCGTCGCCATTATTGTGAAACAGATGATCGCGCTCTCCCTTTAGACCGCGCGGACCGCACATCACGTTGATGCCACGGAACTGGCAGGTAGAAAAAGCCACTACAGCAGAGCCGGGAACCGGCGGGTGGTCAACGTCATAATGAACATATCCCGGAACAAATAAATCCAAGCGGCCATCGCCGTCATAATCGCCGAAAGTCGCACCCGTGGACCAATTCCCAAGAGCCACTCCAGCCTTCTCGGCCACGTCGGTGAAAGTGCCGTCGTGATTGTTGTGATAGAGGCGGTTCTTCCCAAAATTGCTGACGTAGATATCCGGCCAGCCGTCGTTATCGTAATCTCCAATGGCAACCCCAAAGCCCCAGCGATCATTGGTTACGCCCGCCTGCGCGGCGACGTCTGTAAATGTGCCATCGTGATTGTTATGAAACAGCGCCGCATGTGGTGGCGTCGCTTTGCCTGACATCGCGTCGTAAGTGGATCCGTTAACAAGATAAATGTCGAGCCATCCGTCATTGTCATAGTCGAGCAAGGCCACACCGGAGCCGACCGTCTCCAAAATGAATTTTTTCTGAGGCGTGCCCATCACATGCCGCCAGGAAGTAAGACCTGCCTTTTCGGCAATGTCCTGAAAGATGATTGGGCCGCTGTCCACGAAGCCCCCGGCGGTGATTGGCCGCTTCTCCTCGTCGAGTACGGGAGCGTGAACACCACCGGTGGATACAGCGCCTTGCGTTTGCGAGGGTGCGGGAGCTTGATCGGATTTCTGATCGCCGGTTTGAGCTCCAGAGAAAGCAGCGAGCCAAACCATTATGAGCGCCGAGAAAAAGACATGCCGCCGGCGAAGGCCCCATTTCGCGCCCGTTGCAACATTGTCCCCTGGTCGCTTAGTGCACGTCAGAAACATTTCCCTCGGTCAGGCTCTTGATCAGCGCGACTTCTTTCGCGTCGTAGGGCGTGCCGTCAGCGCGAAAAATGTCGTGGAACCACACGGCGGGTTCCGCAGTGTACGTCTTCTCCCACGAGTCCCACGGATAAATCGTTTGCGATTTCCATTCACGAATCCCCAGTTATAAGCACCCACATGTTCGGATTTGAGCAAGGGCAGAATGGATTCGAATGTGCTTCCCAATGGTCGCGCCATATATTCGGTGCAAATGATTGGCCGTCCAAACCTCTTTAGTGATTGAATTCGCTCTTTCATTTGTTCTGGAGGTTCGTAGCTGTGAAACGTGATCACGTCGGAGTTGTGCAGTTGAAACAGCGCGGTCGCGCTCAGATGTGCGTCGTCTGACCATATCGCCCTTCCACACGCCGCTAGTGAGAGGCTGGGAAACCTTCGCACTGCGAGCCCACACCCATTCTTCTCGAAGCAGCGCAAGAGCCCGCTGCGCTTTGTCAGGGAGCTCCTGCGCCTTATAAGGAGGATTATCATTGTCCGGTTCATTCATCAGATCCCACATCAAAATTCGTTTGTCATTCCGAAAATGAATCAGTACCCCGAGAACATAGGGTTTCAATGTCTTGTTCCAGTGGGATGGGTCCTTCAGTATGTCCGCGCCCGGCGCTTGCATCCAACCCGAATTGTGCACATGCGGACGCGGCTCACGCTGTTTCCCCAGCTTCGGGTAAGGATCCCACACCGAATCGAGGAGCACGAAAGTAATTCGGATGTGATGCTTATCTGCGACCGTAAGAAACTGCTCCATCCGGTTGAGGAACCCTTTCGAATCCTCTTGCCACAATAAATTGTGAAGGAACACGCGCATCGTGTTCATGCCCAATCCTTGGGCCCATCCCAATTCGCGATCAATGGTGGGCAGATCGAACGTGTCCGTCTGCCACATTTCCAACTGATTAATCGCAGTGCTGGGAATGAAACTACTTCCCACCAACCACGGCTGTTTGGCGTACCAATCATTGGTCTGTTTGACAGTCCATCTGGGAGAAGTTTCGGCTGAAGCGATGGTGAAAGTTAAAAGAAAAAATAAAATGACAGTTATTTTGGCCCGCATAGGTGTGTTCTTCCCTTAGAAAAAGCAACACTCTGGCTCGGATACGATATCACTTCCCATCGTCAACTCTCACGCACCGAGTGATGAAGCAGGCCCGACGACTCGGAATCCTTCAGGAATCGTTAAGGCTGAATCTGCGGCCATCCGTTCACCCAAGTAAGAGAATTAACAAAAAGATAGGGTGCTCCATCGGGTAGATGGAGAGCGTGGAAAACAATCGTGTCGCCTTGCTGTGCGTCCAGATAAACCGTCGCCCCGCCAGGTGCATTCCAGGTGGCGCCATTGCCGGCGAGCAATTGCGTTCCTCCGCCCTCAAGCATTGGGATTCCGTTTTCATCTGTAAAAGGGCCGTGGGGACCGCTGCCACGGCCAACCATGATCCGATACGTGCTCTGAAACGGGTCAGCCGCGCAGCAATTGTCAAACGACGCGAACAGAAAGTAATTGCTGTCTTTGTGAACCAACGATGTGCCCTCGATCGGGTCATACTGCACGTTGGGGCGTTCTGCCAACGAATAGACAGCAGGATTCGAAGTCAGAAGCATGCCGGAAGCAGGGTCGATTCGCTTTGCTTGATTCCCGTCCAATAACTTCCGTAAGTAAGCCAGATGCTGCCGTCGGTATCTACCAGGATCGTGGGATCAATAGCGTTGAAGTCATCGGTGGAAACCGAGCCGAGCACTTCTCCTTGATCCACCCATAAATAAGCGGGGTCTGTATCGTCGAGAGTTGTGTTGGTGGCTAGCCCAATCACGGATGTGTTGGAACCGAACGTGGACCTGCATGGTGGACATGGCAAAGAACCATTAAAGAAGGAAATGTCTGGCGCCCACAGGCCCAATATGCCAGGCACTTGAGTTCGGATCCAAGCAGGTATTTGGGCGAATACGGAACCGCACACCGTCCAATTTACGCGATCGGTTAAGCAGCGAATCGGCAAGGAACCCTGAACCGGGCCGCCAGTATCCGTTCCGAAAACATAATAGTTGCTGCCGCCCCGAATCACACTGGGATCACGTACCGGTACATTGGCTCCGGCCATGTGGTAGTTGGTGAATACCCGGGACGATGTTGCTGTGGTCGTAGTGCTCGTCGGACCGGCGCCGTTTCCGCCGCCGCAAAACAGCAGCGGAGCCGCGAGCAACAGCACAGCGGTGAAATTTCTTGGCACTCGGGAACTTTTCAAGATGTGATCTCGGCCGCGCTTAAGTGAGTGCGAGTGCCAGCTTTGTCACCGAAGCAGGTGGGAAAGTGTAAGTGAGCACGCTTCCCTTGCCGGCGATTTCTTTTGTCTGCGGAGCGACAACATCTCTTTGTTCAAACGAATTGTGCGCGTGAATGTCGGCATTGGTCAGCGTAGTAGCCATGCCCGATTTTATCCCGCCGCCGCGAATGCCAATTTCCGTTTCTCTAGCTTCCGTCACGTGAGGATTCACGACCGTGAGAATCAGATTTTTATCTTGTAGTGAAGCCGAACCGTTCAGTCCCCAAAAAGACGCAGGCTTGCCGTCACGGTCGTAGCCAACATTCGGCGCGGAAAACGCCGTTCGTAGCGCCTGCCCACCCTGATGTGCCATGTACATTCCGAAAACATGGCCCACTGGAGTAACGCAAAACTTGTCCTCATGCGCCAGGTACAAGCTGTTCAGGCAGTTGATGAGCTGGGCGCAATTCGCCATGGCAACCTTCTCCGGATGGCGATTGAAAGTGTCAAGCGTCATGCCGCTGAAAACTGCGTCGCGCAATGTTGGCGTTTGCTCAATCTGATCGCCCGGCGTCATCTCACTTCCCGGCCGATACCACGGACCCCGTTGATTTGCTCCACTACCAGCTTAATGTGATGCTCGCGATCGAGCTCTCCCATTACCTGCCAATGCCCATTGATGAGGGATTCCATGACATCGCCCTGTTTCAGGAGTTCGTACCAATCCACAGGATCGAACTTGATCGCGTCCCCTTTGCCTTCAACCCAGTTCCGGGTCTTTCCACGGCTTAAGTTCCACGCATAGTAATGAAGCGCAAGACCATAAATCGAACGAATCTGTCCCGGTCCCTTCTTGGACAATTTCTTCGAGGAAACCACGTGGAG
>CAVPCG010000060.1:0-6967 GCA_963702325.1 uncultured Acidobacteriaceae bacterium
GCCTCTTTCTGACAATTTCTTCGAGGAAACCACAATGTCCAATCCCAACTATCGTCATTGGGACCTGAGCGATGAATGACAGGTCTTGTCCGTATCTCGGTACCCAGGTTGTATATCGGCGAAATTCCACCGCATACTCTTGCGCAGTAAAATTCCCGCCGCAACCCCACGATTCGTTTCCGACTCCCCAGTAACGAACGTTGAACGGATCGGAAAATCCCGCCGCTGCCCGGGTATCCGCGAGGGTTGTGCTGCCGGCAGGCGAGTTGCAATATTCCACCCAGCGGTAAAACTCTTCCGCCGGAAGACTGCGCACATTCGCGGCCAGATAAGGTTCGGCTCCAATCAATTTGCAGAAGTGCGCGAATTCATTCGTTCCAAACTGATTGGGATCATATTTGTGGCTGGCCGGAGCATTGGCAGCTTCTCCGAATGACCAGAAATTTGTTCGCCGCGGGCGCTTGTCGCTCGGACCAATCCCGTCGCGCCAGTCATAGCTGTCGGCAAAACACCCACCGGGGTAGCGAACCACAGGAGCCTTGATTTTCCGCATCTCTTCCACCAGTTCCTTGCGGATGCCATTCACATTGGGAACTTTTGAGTTCTGGCCCACCCATATCCCATCGTAGATCACGCCGCTCAGGTTCTCCGCGAAATGTCCATAGATATTCGGAGAGATGGTTCCTAGTGGCTCATTCAGCAGAACCTCAATTCGCGAATCGCTTGTGGAATCGGTTGCGCCGGCGAACGGCGAATATCTCGCAAATAAGAGTGCTCCAGTTCCGGCGATCGTGTTGCGGATAAATTCACGGCGTCCGAGCATTTGAGTTGTGCCTCCACGACGTAGCAATTAACCAGTTCGGCCACATGGTAATCGTTTACTTGAATGCAATGCTATAGTTTTTTACAAATAAGTTTCGCCAGGACTTTGCAAACCTTAGCTCGACTCCGTGTAGTCTTGTTTGGGTACTCCAACCGTGCGCTTCGGCTCAGCAAAAAGGAAAACGCTTTCGCACCATCCCAGATGCCGGACGGCTGGAGTCTCAATTCTGATCATTGCCGCCGCGTTGCTCGCGTCGCAGGTTCTTTTGGGACAAAACACCTCCGCCCCCGGCGTGAATCTCCAGATCATCGTGGTGGATTCTCCAGCGAAAGCACACCAGATCCTCGACCAGCTGAAAAATGGCGCCGATTTTGCCGCTCTGGCAAGGGAAAAATCCAGCGATTCTACCGCCAGCAGCGGCGGTTATATGGGTGCAGTGGATCCTGCAACTTTGCGCTCGGAGCTGAGAGACGCTCTCAGTGGAATCGCACCAGGGCAACTCACCGGCCCGATAAAAATCCCGACCGGGTATGCAATTCTGAAGGTCTTGCCGCCGAATGAATCATCAGCCCGCGAGAGCGCGAATCCGAGGCGGATCCTGCCGCTGGAAGCTACCGGAACCATCCGCTATTTGCCGACCATAGCCGGTACGAGCGAAGCCGATTTGGCCTTCCGCAGCTTTTCCAAGCCAGACGGCTGGAGTCAGGATTTGAAAGCGATTTGCGAGATCCGCACGAAGTCATATTCCACAATTGTTGATCAACTCGAGAAAAATCAGTTGCGCATGAATGCTGAAGGATTGGCACAAGGCACTCCCCTCGATACCATCGAGACCCATTACGCACTGGCGAATCTTTATTCATACAAAGGCGACATGGAAAAAGCCGTGGCGCAGTGGGAGACCGCATATCAAATTGCCAAGAATGAATTGCCCGGAGCGATGCCGGAACTCGAAGAGGTCCTGGGCATTGCGTACCTGCATAAATCTGAGATGGAAAATGACATCTATCGCAATCCCGGCGACAGATGCATCTTTCCACCACGCGCAGAGGTGCGATATCAAAAGACCGGCGATTCCGAAAAGGCCGTCGAATATTTCACGAAATATCTGGAGCGAAAGCCTGACGCTTACGACATTGAATGGTTGCTGAATCTTGCATACGTGACACTGGGGGGGTATCCCGCGAGCGTTCCGCAGAAATATTTGATCGCGCCTGCACTGTTCAACTCAACCGAGAGCGTGGGGCGCTTCGTAGATGTAGCTCCTGCCGCAGGAATCAAGACCCTCGACGCCTCCGGCGGGATCATCGTTGACGACTTTGATAACGACGGCCTGCTGGACGTTGTGCTTTCCGATTTTGACCAATGCGCGCCGCTTCATTTTTTTCATAACAACGGCGACGGCACATTTACGGATAGGACAGTGCAGGCAGGTTTGTCCGATCAGCTAGGTGGATTAAACCTGATGCAAACCGATTACAACAATGACGGCTGCCTTGACATTTTGGTGTTGCGCGGAGCCTGGCAGTTCCCACAACGAAAATCATTGCTTCGGAACAATTGCAACGGCACATTTACCGATGTGACCGCCGCCAGCGGCCTTGCGGAACCGGCAACTGATACACAAACGGCCGTCTGGGCTGACATTGATAACGACGGATTTCTGGATCTTATCGTAGGGAACGAAAACGCTCCGCTGCAACTTTTTCACAACAACGGCAACGGCACTTTCACAGATATTGCCCACGCGGCGGGAGTAGATCGCATCGGTTACACGAAAGCAATCGCCGCGGCTGACTACGACAACGACGGCTACGTTGATTTCTATGTGTCAAATTTGAACGGCGACAATTTCCTGTTTCATAACAATCACAACCGGACATTCACCGAGGTGGGGTTGCAGGCCGGAGTTCAACAACCCTGGCAGAGCTTTCCCGCCTGGTTTTTTGACTATGACAACGATGGCTGGCCCGATCTGTTCGTCGCCAGTTATTACGTATCCGTGGATGAATCCGTTCGCACTTACCTTGGCTTGCCCCATAACGCCGAGACTTTAAAACTGTACCGGAATCTCGGAAATGGGACGTTCAAGGACGTCACTTCCGAGGTGGGCCTGGATAAAGTTTTCATGCCCATGGGATCGAATTTCGGAGATATAGATAATGACGGCTACCTGGATATTTATCTGGGGACCGGAAACCCGTCTTACGCGTCGCTTCTACCCAACGTTATGCTGCGCAATCACGACGGGAAATACTTCGTGGATGTAACTGCTTCATCCGGCACCGGCGAATTACACAAGGGCCACGGTGTGGCATTTGCTGATATTGACAACCGCGGGTTCGAAGATCTGCTCGAGGAAGTCGGAGGCGCAACTCCCGGCGACGCCCATGCATTCCGGCTCTTTGAGAATCCGGGCAATGGCAACGATTGGATTGAGCTGCATTTGATTGGGGTAAAAAGCAACCGCGTCGCCATCGGGGCGCGCATCAAAGTGACAGTTGAGAACGAAGGCGGGGGACAACGCTCGATCTATCGCACTGTAGGCAGCGGAGGATCGTTTGGCGCTTCACCGCTTCAGCAACACATCGGTCTGGGGAAATCGGCTCATATCGTTGATCTAGAAATCTGGTGGCCCGCGAGCAATACGCGGCAGCACTTCTCGAACGTGGCAGCAAATCAGTTTCTTGAAATTAAGGAGTTTGCCACGAACTACACGAAGCTGGAACGGCGTCCATTTAAGCTTGGCGGGCTGTCTCCCAATTCATTGGTATTGCCCAACAATTCGCTGAAGGATGGCCAGGCGAAATAAAAGTACCCGCCGAACATGTTTAAAGCGGCTTCAACGGAAGATTCCCCAGTGGGGCGAGAGCCGTTGACCCTCTTAATACGAGATTTGTAATCAACTCGTATTCCGTCCCGTCCTTCGAGGGCGAGGTTCCCTCTACTTCATTGATCAGAGCTTTAAAAGCGTATTCGGCCAGAAGGGTCTGCGACATTTGTACGGTCGTCAGAGGAGGAGTGGTGAAACTGGAAAGCCGGATATCATCGAAGCCTACAACCGATAGATCTCGCGGAATGGTCATGCCGTAATCGTAGGCCTCTCGCATGACCCCGATTGCGGTCATATCATTGGAACAGACAACGGCAGTCGGGCGGTCGCGCAAGGCGACGAGCTCCACCAACCCCCGCATGCCTCCCTCCATCCGGTGATCTCCGGCCACCATCAGTTCAGCCGGCAAGTTCCCGGCCAATCTCGTGCATGGACTTTTCAAATGCCGTCTTTCGAGCCACTGCCGATTTAAGATGCAGCGGCCCGCTGATGAAAGCGATTCGCACGTGTCTCAAAGCCGCTAAATGCTGCACCGCCTGCCGGATTCCATGCTGATAATTGATGCGAATATTGCTGACCCCAGGCATGTGCGGCCCGACATCCACAAATACAACAGGCAGCTTGCGGAAGCGCAGACCTTCGATCAACGACTCTTCCATTCCAAACGTCAAAATCGCGACGCCATCCACTCTGCGTTCAATCATCCTTCGAACTGCTAATTCCATACGCTTGGGATCGTGGATGGTCGAAGTCAACAGGATTTCGTAATTGTGTCGAACCGCGATATCTTCGAAAGACTGGACTATCTCAGGGAAGAAGGGGTTGGTTATTTCGGAAACAATCAGGCCAAGATTCTGCTTTTTCCCGAAACCAGAGCCCGGGCTTGGGTGTTCGGATAATAGCCAAGTTCCTCGACCACCTTCCAGACACGTTTGGCAAGTTGCGGGTCAACACTTGGCACCCGGTTTATAGTCCGCGACACCGTCGCAGTTGAAACCTTGGCGCGTCTCGCTATTTCGCGGATATCCATGATTTAAACGGCGGCTCAATGCGGCATGCTAACACAGCGAAAAACGCTCACCATACAATCGGGAACTCCCTCCGGCATGAACAATCCAGCCGCACAAACTCTTCAAAGGTCAAGCCCATTCGCGTTCTGATCACGAACTACGGGTGAATCTCAGCCGGGTTCGACACTGTGTAGAACGCGATCTGATTTTCTTGCAGGACTGCCAGTTGATCACCATTCGGGGAAAGCACGAAAGTCTGAAGAGTCGGCACGGGAGACGTAATGCTGATGGCAAATTTCCGGCGTCCATTCTACGTGGTAAACCCCGATATTCGCTTTCAAGGTCAGCCGCGCGAAACAGGGCTTCGGCTGCGATCGGTTGGCTTTCGCCACCCCGACGGCGAAAGTTCCACTGGCCCCATTCGCTGTTTGCTCCAACTCTTGCGACGGAGACCACCCCTTTAACACCGGCTTCCCATCTGATCGCAACATGCGATACCACTTGCCATCGGATTGCCGGTCGCATCCCACCAGAAACAGCAAATCCGGTTGCAACGTGGTCGCCTCGGGTTTGCATGTGGAAGTCACCTGCGCAAGAACGCGTCTCTGTCCGTCCCATGTATTCTCAACAACTCGCCACCGGTTTTTGCCGATCGTCGGAATCCTGATCTCGCCCTCATTCGACAAAACTGGCGGCGCATCCCGGGACAATCGTGTGACCGTCGCCGACACCCGAAATTCCGCCGATAGAACTTTTACCTCGACGTCTTCTTCTGGTTCATGCCCCTCGGCTTCCGCAAGCTGTTCATGCACCGCCCGCGAGTGGCGCTCCTGCACGACGCCTACGGCAAAGTAGTTTCCCGAGGGAGAAACCCGCACAAATGCCAATGGACCGTTCAGCGAAACTCTTTGGTCCACGGTGAGCCCCGGTCCATACATTCGCAATTCGCTTCCCGCGTGCACCAGCGCTCTCTCATTCCCAACGGGCTACAAGTATTGCTTTTCGTCGAGGACGCGCCAATCCGCGGTTTTCAATACCTTCATTGTCTGGAGATCAATCAGGACGGCGCGAACTGTACGCATCTGCGATGCTTCTGCACTCGCGCGGCGCACTAGCAAGTGGGGATTAAACGTGAAAAGAATCCGTTTTGGTCCCAGATAAGCCAGCGCCGCGTCGTAATCAAAGCCCTCCATCTCGCGGTTGCCTCGCGCCGCATAACCCAATTCTTTGACGGAAAGAGTGGCAGCCGCCTGAGCCGTTCCCGGTTGACCCTCGCTGGTCGAAACGGCGACGCTACATTCGGGAGGTGTGCAGATGTCGGTTTCATCAGGAAGTGGAACCTCCGGCAAGGGCGTCTGTCTTGCCGTGGAACTGGCCGTCGAGGCACTCGACGACGCGACGGGAACTGGGACCATTCTCTTGGCTGCTACCGTCTTCACGCTGGGAACAAGGACAAACTGGGATCCCTCATCAAGACGCACGTTATGCCTCGACGAGGAAACAACGGAACTTCCTTCGGGGCCATTTCCAACGCTGAGTTGCAAACCCGCTATACCAATTACTTGTCCGGGCAAAACTGCTTTCGGCGGTTTGTATCGGATTGGCTCGACATATGAGGTGGCCGCTGCCGATAACACACTTCTCATGGAATTCCCAGTCTGAGACCCGGGTCCAGCACCGGCTGAGCCCTCACCTCCAATGCCTTGACCCACTGCTTCACTTAAAGGCTGGTTCTCCTGATTCTCGTAAAGGCTTGATCCGTGGCTTGGATCGGGTGCAATCAGTGCCGCGACAGTCAGCGCGAGCGGCTTCATATCGCGTCCGCCGCATTGGCCGCTCTCAAATAGCAATGCCAAGTCAGACGTCTTTGATTTTCGAGCGGGCACTTTCCGACACAACTCGTCCCTTTAAAACTGCCCCTTTCCTTAGGTTGCACGTCGAGTCTTTCCACGCGATGTCCACCTTCGCAAACACTGTGTCTCCGGCTTTTACGCGGCCCGCTTCCATTCCCTTGACCAGTTCCGCCTGGATAGGAATACGATTCGGCTCAACCGAAGCAGCGAAGCCGCGACAGCATGGAATCGAGCTGGCCAGTGCTGCCATTGTGAGCAAGCGTTCTATCATGATTTAGCATCATCCCACACCTTTGGTGGCTTCGAAAGCGAATTTACAATCCATTACGAAGGTCCGGGGTTGATCGCTCACGAGCAAGAACGCACACGTGAGACAGCGTTGTCACTTCTTTAGAAGAGCGCGGGTCGCGGGAACTTTTAGCAATACGTAAACGCGAAGGCAAAAAAA
>CAVPCG010000061.1:0-8132 GCA_963702325.1 uncultured Acidobacteriaceae bacterium
GATGTTTATGTTAATTTTACTTGGTTACAACTAGTATTGCTACAGTCGAAAAGAGTTGCAAATAGAATTCCTAAATTCACAACCAATGCTATGCATAAGAAAGCAGGAATGATAAGACTCGTACTTCTGGTGTCCGCATTTTTAGACACTGCCGAAATTTCGGCAGCGTGAGGCTCAGAAAAACATTTGACCAGCCCAGGCATCATGAAAGTTCCGAGGAGGGTGAAAGATGCGCAATGAAACCGGCGTTCCAGCTGCTCAATATCTGAGGATGTCCACCGAGCACCAACAGTATTCGATTGACAATCAGGGAATCGCTATTGCTCAATACGCAGACCAAAACGGATTTACGGTGGTAACTAGCTACGTAGATGCGGGAAAGAGCGGGCTGGTGTTAAGGAAGCGTGACGGTCTAATCAAGCTCCTGAACGACGTCGTGCGCGGAGAGCAATCTTTCAAGGCCATCCTAGTCTATGACATCAGCCGCTGGGGTAGATTTCAAGACGCGGATGAAGCGGCGTATTACGAATTTATCTGTAAGAAGGCGGGATATCCAATCCACTACTGTGCGGAGTTGTTCAGCAACGACAACACTATGCCAAACGTCATCATGAAGGCTCTCAAAAGAGTGATGGCAAGTGAGTATAGTCGTGAGCTATCTGTGAAAGTATATGAGGCGGAAAGGGCAATGATACTGCGCGGTTTTTGGGTTGGGTTCTTCGCCAGGCTATGGCTTACAACGCCTGCTGTGTTCACCATCTGGAGAACCGAAACAGATCCTCAGCAGGGGTGAAAGGAAAAACATTAAAGAAGATCGCACGCGAATCGTCCCCGGTCCGCCAGAGGAAATAGCTTGGGTACGCGAGATATACCGGTTGTTCATCGAGGACAAAAGAAGCTCAATTTACATAGCCAGGTTTTTGAACAGGCAAGGGATAACTAAACGAGGAAGTCCTTGGGACAATCAGTCTGTGCTGAAAATTTTGAGACATGAAAAATATACTGGGTCTCTTGTGTGGGGTCGCCGATCTGAAAAATTACAAACGCGTAACGTGCCGGTCCCAAGGGAACGGTGGACGATCGTGCCGAACATAATTGAACCCATCATTGACCGAAAGACATTCGACAGAGCTCAATGGAGTTGCTTGATCTTTTTCCCCATCACTACTCGAACGAGCAATTGATTTCCAAGCTTCGGCCGTTGCTAGCGAGGAAACACAGGCTTTCGGCCAGAATTATCAATGAATGTCGAACCGTCCCCTCCGCCATGTATTACCTCAAGAGATTTGGAAGCTTAAACCGAGTATACGAATTGACCGGTTACCGCCAGCGGGACATAACATCACTTCGAGAAAAGACACGACGCAAAGTAACAATTCTGCACACCGACGTGCTTCGCCGTCTCAAAGGCATTTTTGGCAGTGGCTTCAAAGTGGTTCGCGAACGCGAGAATGCCCGAGCTAGAATTCTGCGATTCTGTAATGGGATCAACCTGTCGGTAGTTATTTGCCTCGCGGAGAAAACTCTTCTCGGCAGCAGACGTTGGAGATTTCAAAGTCTTTCTGCGAGGCGTCACGGATACATGACTCTTGTGTGTCGCTGCAACGCTACGAATAGCGATATACGCGACTTCTATTTGTTGCCGAGCGTTTCTCACTTGCCAATGGGCTCATTATTAAAGGAGGGCGACGAACGATTGAAATCAGGACGAAAGCTCAGAGGGCTTCCGGAGCTTTACAAAATAATCAATCGTACAATTACGGTTCGCAGAGGCTGACATGCTCATTTGATGCGAGGTGTTTTCGCCCTTGTTCCCTGTGTATTCTTTCTGCGTGAGCAGGATCGGGTGTTTCGCGGAAATCTCATGTGTCGGGTTGTTGCTCTTCGCAATCCACCTCAGTGGAACAGCAAACGCAGAAGCGCTCCAATCTCCGTGGGGCGCTGTAACCGTGGACGTCAAGGCCTTGTTCGGCGTAGCAGTCGCGGCCGGGACATCTGGGTTTGTAGTGTCAGCCTACCGTTCTTCAGTCCACGCGTCGATGTCTCAACCAGCGGTATCTCAACCACCGATATCTCAACCGCTGGCGTCTCAACCTAAAGATTCGTCCTTTGCGGGTGAGTGGGAAGACTCACCGAACTTCGCAGTCGCTGCCGAACTCGCTCTGTCGGAGCTTCGCGACGGAATAACCGTCGCTGAATGGATGGCGCGCCATCCCGGCGCAACAAAAATCGACCGGGCATCGATTGGTATCGGCGGTGAGTGCGTGATCTTGCGAAAAACGGCGACGCTTGCAGACGGCGCTCAGGTCGCGCGATTGGTCGTTCAACCCTCCGCGAGCGTCTTCTCCGGCCGTTCTACCGAACCTGCAAGGACAAATTCTGATCAACGATACCTGCACCGATGAGTATGGTGCAAGTTGAAGTGAAGGTATCGGATGAAGCAGCGGGGCGGGCCGCGCAACGAGCCGTCAAGCAACAGCTCGATTCTAGACGTAAACAAGGTGTCTCACAGATTCGATTTGTCCAGCGCTTCCACCCCTTCCCGCTAAGCCTTGGCACGCTCACCTCCAAATTGGTCGCGTATTCAGCAGCGGCAAACACACTCCGATCTAGGCGTTGATCCGTTCTGTGGTTTACGATCACGCGACCGAACCTCATTCATACGAGCTGGGCTACTCTGCGATTAGTTTTTGCTGGGATTGCTTATATCACGTGTCCGCAAATGGACAATCAAGTTCGATTGCGAACACAAACAGCGCTTCCTATCTCCGCTACTAAATCTTTATCCGCTGCTTTGGCAGGAAGATAGCTGATCCTGATCAATGGAGAGCCAATTGCGATCAAAATGGCAATGGATATTGCACGCCCCGACATCAGGCGTCAAAAACGACGGAATCAAATTATCTTCGCGACAGTTTCAGTTGTGGTTCTTGGCGCGCTCACGTTTGGCATTTCGAGGCTGAAGCCGGCGGCTCCCAAAGTTGAGCGAGGCACAGTCTGGATAGACACGGTGAAGCGCGGTCCGATGCTGCGCAAACCCACTCGTGGGATTCAGCGCCACGGATTCCCTAACATACCTCAGTGCAACCCTGTTTCTAATCGCGGTCGCATTGTTCGCATGTTTCATCCCGGCGCGTCGAGCGTCGAGGGTCGATCCCATGGTGGCTCTGCGATATGACCTTCAATTGGAAGTTCTGCACCGTAGTGCGGCCAACTGCCAGCACCAATCCCTTGGCAACTTCCTTCTGCATTCCTGAAGAGTCAACGGTGACGTCGTAGTTGCCAATCTGAAGAGTCGGCACCTCGTAATTTCCCGCCAAATCCGTCTTCGTTGTGTGGCCCGCGCCGGTCGCGACGCACATACGATGTTTTACGCGAACGAAGTACGCCCCGCGCCTCACTTGGAGTTAACCACTAAATTCAGCAACAAAGAACTATCGATGGCACGGCGCTAATCAAGGGTTATGAGGGAGAGTTCGATCCTGCGCAATTCAAAAACCTTTACCAAGAACGCATACACAAAATTATCGATGCGAAAATGAGTAATCGTATTAGAGGACCAAATCAGCGTCCGCAATCCCGACAACAGGCACTCGGATATTATGGAGCAGATTCGCTTGAGCTAGGGATGCAAAACTCCTCGGAAATGGAGACAGGACTTAGGGACCGACACAACCACTTTGTCTGCAGCGGCTCCTTCCAGAAAGGACTTCATGCAAGAAGCCTATGAGCAGCTCGAAAATGATGAACTCTGTCACGGTTCAAGGAGCCGCTTGATAAATTGAGCCCGGCGCAGGTGAAAAATTTAGGATTATAACCTATTGGTTCATGCTAGGCCGAAACCATTCGCATTTGTCCGGATTTACGATCTCCCACTCAGCTTTTGGCAGAATTAGGTGTCCTCCACGAAGAATCAAACGGTTGCACTTCGAGGGAAAGATTCAATCTAGAGTGCCGCAAAGAGTTGCTCATAATAATCCCAGCCATAAGTCTTGCTCAATGAAGTGCTGCCCTCAACTAGTCCCCGATATTTCTTAACCAGATCAACCTCCCCGACCATGCGTAGCCTAGATAAACGCGGCATTATCGATCCCGGCCACAGATGCGCCCGTAATAGCACCCACAGGCTGATCTTTATAACAGCGACTAGATGGCACATGCGGACCTCGGTCGCAACTTCCAACACTTCTAAGATCAAAAGGTCCCGAACTGTGAAATCCTCGCGCGGCTTGAAACGGATATTCTCGTAAAGCGCCCCTGCCCAAGTCTGAATGACCTCGGAATTGTGGCCGATGCGCCGCAAGTATTCGAGCGCCAAATGCAGCCGTTCTCGCTGTGCCGCCCGAAAGTCCTTCTCAGAACTCAAGGTTCGTAATGCCCACTCCTCCGCGGGATCGAACAATAGGGACAAATCCGTAATTTCAAGCTTCCGCACGCACTGGATAACCTCTTCCAGACGGTAGTGAGGACGATAAAGGGTGGCCCGTGCTACAACGATAATGAATACTGCTGCCATCACGAAGGGGATCCACAGAGCAAACGACATTCACTACCTCAACTTCCTATCCGGTCTGGTGTTTCGTGCGGGTATCTGGAGCTAACCGTCACCCTATTTAGCGTTGCCCCAGAAATCTCTTGATCGTTCTGAGATGCATGCCCAACTCTTCCAGTAGCTGTTGCCCGGGCATCCCGCTCATGTTTTCTCCATTCCTCGGTTCTTGCGACATCATGGCGCTGAGCCAGATGCAGACAGCAAATACATATCCCACACCTGGCAGATACATGCTCAAAAGGTCAAAAATTTTCCGCTTTCCGAACGAAGTGCCACACCAAAAGCATAGATCAAAGACGCAACGCCGAAACCGAGAACGATACGAAACTCAAATAGCCGCCACCGCACGTGGATAAGCCTCACCAACAGGAAAAACAAGACAGAGATTCCAAGAATGACGTATTGAGCGGTTATCGTGGTGGAAACGATGACCGCTCCCAGGACGCGAACGTGCACCGGAGGATGGGCATACGCTTTCCATGCCGAATAGAGAAGCGCCACACCAACGGTTCCTGGAAATAATAAACGGAACCATGACAGGCGGTAGAATCCTCCGAAGACCCGACAGAAAACTCTCATAGACCGCCAGCACACTCAGCACGACTTCGCCGGGCTCGGCGAACCAGTACACGTAGAAATAAATGTGCCAATTGGAAAGGAATATGGCTTTCAGCACTCCGCAACAACCGTGTATGAGATGTAGGCTGCGAAGAGCGGAAACCGCCGGAACAGGTTCCTCCTGTCATCAGAGCAAAGATCCAAATCCGGAGCGCAAGAGGCACCCAAAGCAGCGATAGACCGAACCAATACAACATAGAGGCTTGTGAGCTTAATGCACCCGCTCACAAGCCTCAAGCTCAAATTCAGTTAGCCAATGGAAACAGAAGTTTTTTGCGGTGTCCAAGCAACTGGCCCCCGGTCGTTAACCAGCGGGATGGAACCGGGCCATCCATATATATTTCGGCGCCAGGCCGCAATGCAATGAAGTGCGATGAGGCAGCTGGCCGTTGGCGGTTAATCGGTGGGATAGGAACTGGCCCATCCATATATATATCAGCACCAGATCGAAACGCCGTTTGCTGTGGCGAGCTCGAATTATGAGTCAACATCGGCAAAATTGTTACGGCTAGTAAAGCAAAGGTCAAAAAGCATCGTACAAGCGTTTTCATGGAAGAAGCTCCTTGTTTGTGAATTCACCGCAGAAACACGGTGTCAGCGGAAAGAATAATGAATTTGGGCAGCACTGACGTGCAAATCGGGGATGTGTTTCATTTGTGGAAAGAGCCTTACTGGCGAGATTTGCGACATCTGCGAAACGAGCAATCAGCAGTGGTTGATATATCGAGGACAGCTATCAAGGTTCAGACACAAAGCTACGTCTTATACATCGCCGGCCTGATGCCGTGTCGAGTTGGCGATTTCCGCCTGTCAACTTATAGCTGTTCACACCGCTACGACATTGTCTCGGCTTTTAATCTAAGGGGGGCCAACCTTGGCATAAGTTCGTTTCGGTATCGCGCCGCTTCGGGAACAACTTCTCGGCTCTGGTGTAGTGCGGTGCTGCGGCGGTCCGTTATTTAACTAGCAGAAGTGTCGGCGATGCCGAGAGCGTCTGGGGACCGGTGGACTGGACTGCTGTTCCCCGGGATCGGGAAGAAATGCTCCTAACTGGACGTTTCTGGGACGGGTGGGCCGAAGAACCCTACATCCACCAATTCCTTTGGAATCTTGGCGTTCCCGGCGGGGTTTGAACCCGTGTCGCCGCCGTGAAAGTGACTGGGTAATCTGTAACGTACTGAAACCACGCGACGCGGATGGCTCCCAAAAGCGCTTTCAGTAGGGGATAGTAGGAGTTCGTGGACCATAATTGGACCATGGAAAAGTGTCTGGTTATATGACAATCCGCGTGTAAAAATTGCGAGTGGAAGAACTGAGGCCCGCCTCCGTGCTGTGCCGAAAAAGCAAACTCTTCACTTCCTCCCCCGCAGGCAAGACCAGATACTGGGACTCCTGGTTCGAATTTCTTCATGCGTGGTGTAGGAGTTCGACTGAGTTCCTCTGCCACCCTGACTGATCGTAAGACGACGATTGGCGCACCCCCCAGGGTTAATTCCTATAGAGTGGTGCGGTGCCTGAAAATATTTATTTCAAAAAAGGGCCTAATTGCAGGGAGTCATAACTGGCCAGACTATCGACTGGCAAAATTTTTTCAAACCTCCGAACACATTTCTCGCGTCACTATACCTTCTGCATGTGAATCTCCGCAGTATTTTGATGCTTATCTTTTTTTACGTCCACCGTTGCGTAATGGACTCCTTAACAATTTCACTCCCGACTCGAGTTGACTGCGGTACCCACCAACCAAGTCCAGAGAAAGGCGCCAACAGTTTTCGCCAAATTGCGTTTGTAGATATTGAGCCGACACAAACCGAATCGAGCAGTCAGTAGAGACATGCCTCGAAACGTCTCAGTAATGGCAAACTCCGAGTGGGTCCGCCACTGCCCGATCGTTGGCTGATCATCGGGACGCCGAAGACGGTTTCATTGCGGCAGACAGATCGGCGGCATCGGACGAATGCCGCTGTCTCGAGCGGAGAAGTGCATCGGCGGGGCCACCTCACCCAGAAATCTTCCGACCTACTCTCGAGACACCGCCACCCATGTGCGCAACCGGGAAGACTGGTCTACGGCATCAAGAACTCCTTGCACATGTAAGGCATCACTGAAATTTGGATGGAATTCCTTGCCTGAGGCGAGAGCGCTCAAGAAGTCCGCAACCGTCGCGATAAAAGTGTGCTCGTAGCCAATAATGTGCCCAGGAGGCCAAAAATTACCCACGTATGGATGATGATCTCCCGTTACTAAGACATTGCTAATTCCCTGGGTTTGTGGGTCACCGGTATTATCAAAGAATTCCAGCCTGTTAAGATCTTCCAAGTTGAAGCGAATCATACCGCCGGACCCGTGAATATCAAAGCTGTTGCGATTCTGAAGACCGATCGCATACCGGGTCGCCTCAAAAGTGCCTACACTCCGATTTTCGAATCGAGCAAGCAACAATGCGGCATCATCTACGTCGCGCCCAGACTTAAATGTTTGGGTCATTCCACACAATTCGGAAATGTTCCCGTTCAGGAAAAGCGCGATATCAACCAGATGTGACAGTAGATCGCCGATCACTCCTGATCCGGCTTCCGACCGCTTAAATCTCCAGAAGTCGGCAGGTGCCGATTGAGTCCCCCAACTCTGTAAATATGTTGCGCGATAGTGATAGATCTGGCCTAGTTTTCCTTGTCCGATAAGATCCTTGGCAAGCGCGATCGCGGGAACACGACGATAGTTAAACCAAACAAGATTTGGAACCATCTTAGCCGCCGCAACCATCCGCTGGCCCTCATCAACAGACATTGCTAGCGGCTTTTCACAGAATACAATCTTACCTGCCTGTGCAGCAGCTATCGCAATTTCTGCATGCAGCACGTTGGGGGTGGCTATATCAAGCACGTGAATATCTTTTCTTTCGATAATGGCTGGCCAATGGGTTTCGATTTCTTCCCAACCCCAACGAGTAGCCATAGCT
>CAVPCG010000062.1:0-9709 GCA_963702325.1 uncultured Acidobacteriaceae bacterium
CCTGTCTGGCAACTGTTCAGAGGTTTCTACCAGATGCGGCGGCGCCCGTACATCATTGGCGGAATTTACGTGATTGCAGGGTACTTCTGGGCATGGGTAACTCGCTTCAAGCGTCCGGTATCGCCTGAACTGATTCAGTTCCATCAACACGAGCAAATGCAGAGATTGCGTCATAGCCTGTCTCGGATGATCCGAATAGCCGGATAAAGCAACTGCCTACCTGAATAAAGCAAAATGGAAACTGACAACATAATTGGACCAGACGATCCAGTCTTGGTGACCGGATCAACCGGCTTCATTGGCCCGTACATTGTCGAAAGCCTGCTCAGGCACGGCTTTCGCAACATACGCGCATTCGCCAGGCCGTCCAGCGATACGACCGCGCTCGACGAGGTTGTCAACAACCATGTCGAGTATGCTCGAGTCGAAGTGATCAGGGGTAATCTTCTATCACGCCAGGATTGCGCTGCGGCCACCAGGGACGTGAAAGTAATTATTCACCTCGCGAGAGGTAGCGGGAAGTCCTTTCCGGATGGGTTTATGAACGCCGTCGTTACAACCAGAAATCTTTTGGATTCGACACTGTTAGACAAAACGCTGCGTCGTTTTGTCAATGTTAGCTCCTTTGCGGTGTACACCAATTCGCAAAAGAGAGCACTGGATGAGTCAGCCCCGATTGAGGAGCACCCAGAACGGAGTGGTGATGCCTACGTATTCGCGAAAGTCAGACAGGAGGAAATGGTCAAAGACTATGCTGCAAAATTTGGCCTCCCGTATGTCATCGTCCGGCCGGGGTACGTCTATGGACCGGGGAAAGGGGCGATCACCAGCCGTGTGGGGATAGACAGCTTTGGAGTTTTCCTGCATACCGGCGGCTCAAACTCTATACCGTTCACCTATGTTGAGAATTGCGCCGATGCCATAGTACTTTCGGCCGTGCGAGCCGGAGCCGATGCCGAAGTCTTTAACATTGTGGACGACAATCTGCCTTCCAGTCGTCAGTTTTTGAGGTTGTATAAGCGGAATGTAAAACCCATCACCTCTATCTATATTCCTCGAACAGTAAGCTACGGTATGTGCTGGTTTTGGGAGAAATATTCCAGCTGGTCTGCGGGGCAGTTGCCGCCCGCGTTCAGCCGTAGGCGATGGCGCGCGGAATGGAAAAAAACGAGTTATAGCAACCAGAAGGTTAAGGCAAGCCTAGGTTGGACTCAGAGAGTTGCGACGAATGACGGATTGATGCGCTATTTCGAAGGCTGCAAAGAAAAACATGCTTAAGGTTGCCATTGTCGGATGTGGAAAGATTGCCGACGCCCACGCGTCGCAGATCCAAAGAATCCAGGGCTGCGAGATTGTTGGGGTGTGTGACAACGAACCACTGATGGCCAAGCAGCTCTATGAGAGATTTCCGGTTAAGGGTTACTTCAGCGACTTGAGCGTACTTCTTAAAGAGGCCCGTCCTGAAGTTGTCCACATCACGACCCCAGCGACCAGCCATTTCAGTATCGCGAAATTTTGTCTGGAACGCGGGTGTCATGTTTACGTTGAAAAGCCTTTCACGCTTGATCTTGAGGAGGCGGAAGCTCTCATAGCCATTGCCAGGGGACTGGGCCTAAAGCTTACGGCGGGACACGATGACCAATTTACCCATGTCGCCCGGCGCATGCGATCCATGGTCGAAAGCGGATATCTAGGCGGATTACCCGTTCACATGGAAAGCTACTATTGCTACGATCTCAGCGATCCGATGTATGCTCGGGCACTGCTCAGCGACAAGCAACATTGGGTTCGAAAGCTGCCAGGAAAACTTCTGCAAAATGTCATCAGTCACGGCATTGCACGGATTGCAGAGCACCTTACCACCGATTCTCCCCAGGTAATTGCCTACTGTTTTGTTAGTCCGCCCCTCGCGAAGATGGGAGAAACCGAAATCGTGGATGAGTTGAGAGTAATTATCGGTGAGCGGGAGCAAACCACGGCATACTTTACATTTTCCTCTCAAATGCGTCCGACGCTACATCATTTTCGTATTTACGGGCCGAAGAATGGTCTTGTTCTCGATCACGATCAGGAGACACTCATTAAACTTCGAGGCGGCAGATATACAAGCTACGCCGAGAAATTTATCCCGCCAGTGGCATTGGCATCTCAATTTATCGGGAACTTGCGGACAAATCTGGGAACCTTTATTAAGAATGACTTTCACATGAAGGCGGGTATGAAATATCTGATCGAGGCTTTCTACAATTCAATCATTAATGACGCTCCGGTCCCCATACCTTATCGGGAAATTCTTTTAACTACCAAAATCATGGATGATATTTTCAAGCAACTCAGCCCAAGGACGCCCGGTGGGGCCCTATCCACACGCCATACTCTTCGCGTTCCGGCTTACTAGCGAACCGCGCGGAAATGGAGGTTACCAAAGTCATCCGCGTGGATCACCCTGTCGCGTAATGAGGGCAGTGCATATATGCTGATGCTCAAGCAAAAGGTTCGAGGGCTAATCGGAAGATATGGGCCGGTCCGCCTCAAGAGGCGGCTTTGGGACGCTGAATTTTCCTCTGGCAAATGGGACGGATTAAAGAACATGGCTGGCGATTGCCTTTATCCAACAGTTGAGCATCAAAGTCACGGCGGAACAATTCTTGATCTTGGCTGTGGACCTGGCGCAACGGCAAATGAATTGGCTGCGGAGAGTTACAGCTGGTACACTGGCGTTGACATCTCCGAAGTTGCCTTGCAAATGGCGCGCTCCCGCGCTGTCGAAGCCAAGCGCGACAAGAAAAGCGAATATATTCGTTTTGATATTTCGGCCTATTCTCCGACCCGTTTTTACGATGTCATCCTCTTCGGGGACTCGCTTTATTACGTTCCTGAGAGAAATATTCCGGCAATGCTCAAGAAGTACGAACGGTATCTTTCCTCTAGAGGCGTTTTCATAGTTCGCATCAAAGGCGTGCGCAGCGAGTGGTTCAAGGGGGGTGCGACCAGTGAACGAGGGCATTGGGCGCGGCGCAAAGCCATAGTTTCGATGATTATGAGCGACTATCAAATCCTTGATCGAGAATTGTTCGAATTTTCCGATACGATCTGCGTCATGGTCTTCCGCCCAAAATCTACCTGAAGCCGTTGCGTCCGAGAAATCGAAGCTCGTTGGCGTGGTGAGTCTAAGTTGGGGCTGCGCCGAGAGATGTTGTCCCCAGATCGGCGAATTGCCCGAATGGGCGTACTTTGGACAAAACAGGTTCGAAATGGTTTCAGGAAGCACGGAAAATAAGATTCAACCCGTCGGTCTCATCGTAAACGCCGACGATTTCGGCCGAGACGTTTTGACCACAAACTGCATCTTGGAATGTATCGCACTGGGAGCCGTTTCCTCGGTCAGTGCCATGGTCTTCATGGAGGATTCGCAGCGGGCGCGGCAATCGCGCCGCGAGCGAGGAGTCGAAGCCGGCCTGCACTTGAATTTCACAACTCCATTTTCAGCTTCGAATTGCCCAGCTGAATTGACGAAGCATCAAGCTAAGACGGCGCGGTATTTGCTGCGTCACCGGTTGGCGCAAATGGTGTTTCATCCCGGACTTATCGGATCGTTCAAGTACGTCGTAGCTGCGCAGCTTGACGAATTTCGCCGAATTTACGCAGCTAATCCGGAAAAGATCGACGGACATCATCACATGCATCTGTGCGCGAATGTGAGGCTTCAGAAACTGCTTCCTGCGGGGACACTGGTTCGCAGAAACTTTTCATTCGACCGTGGCGAAAAGAGCGTGTGGAATCGCTGGTACAGAAAAAGCGTGGACCGCAGTTTGGCCCGCCGCCATCGGCTGACCGACTATTTTTTTTCGCTGCCTCCGCTCCAGCCAGAACGTCTGAGACGGATTTATTCTCTATCTTCGAAGTCCATCGTTGAACTCGAAACGCATCCGGTTCAGCCCGAGGAATATCGTTATCTCGCCGAAGGAGAGATTTTCAGGCAAATCGGAGAAACGCGAATTGCTGTTCCGTCGCTGCTTAGCGGGAATAGAAGCGCCTTAGGGCAAAATCAGTGCTGAACATTTGCGGCAAGGAAATTGCGGTCCGCGGAAGGGTTAGTCCGCATCAGCCCGCCTCCGGCACGATGGGTATGAATTCCTCGAAGATCCGATCGCCGCTATATCCCAGTTGCGCGAGCAACGAAATAGAATTGATCTGTTTACATTCACGCAGAGACTGCCAAATGTTGCTCCTGCATACGACTTTCCCATGGAGTGGGATAACGTGGCCGCGCTGCCCATTTCGACATTCGAAAACTGGTTTACTAAACAGATTGACGGCAAGACACGAAATATGGTGCGGCGGGCCGAGAAGAAGGGAATTGTCGTCCGCGAAGTTCCTTTCGACGATGCCCTGGTACAGGGAATCTGGGAAATCTACAACGAGTGTCCCGTCCGGCAAGGCAGGCGATTTCCACACTACGGGAAAAATCTCGATGCAGTGCATACAATGAGCGCTACTTTCATGGATTGCAGTTTTTTCGTGGGCGCATTCGTTGACGGTAAACTCATCGGCTTCGTAAAGTTAACGACCAACGAAGTCAAATCTCAGGCGACGGTAATGCACATTATCGCGATGGTGCAGCATCGCGATAAGGCTCCCACGAACGCTCTCCTTTCAGAATCGGTGAGAGCGTGCGCTAAACGCGGATTACCGTACATGGTGTATTCGCATTTCGCCTATGGGAAGAAACAGCGTGACACGCTGAGCGATTTCAAGGAGAACAACGGATTCAAGCGCATTGACCTGCCGCGCTATTACGTCCCTTTCACCGCCGCCGGACGCCTCGCGCTTCGTCTCGGCCTCCATCACAGTTTGATGGAGCACATGCCAGAATCCGTGCTCGCCAAACTCCGTGACCTGCGCAACGAGTGGTACAAGCGCAAGGTGCAATCCACAGTGGAAGCGTCCTAATGCCGCCGAGATGTTGCCCGCGATAGAACGCCCGTAGCTCCCTTTCGCTTCGAAATGACCCAGCTTGCAACTGCCGCGTATGCATTGGTTATCCTGTGCCTGTTCTGGCTTGATCGTGATCGAAACGCTCGAACATCCAGTGCCCTTTGGATTCCAATTGCGTGGTTGCTGCTCGCCAGCTCACGGTCTGTCAATCAGTGGTTAACTATCGGGCAGACAGCGTCCGGGGCCAGTTCGGCCGATCAACAATATGTTCTTGAGGGAAATCCCATTGACCGCGCTGTCTATGGCGGCCTTTTAGTTCTTGGGATCATCGTTCTTCTGCAAAGGAGAAAGCAGGCCGGAAAGCTTTTGCGCGCGAATGCGCCAACAGTTTTGTTCTTCGTGTATTGCGCAATAAGCCTTCTGTGGTCGGACTATCCTGACATTGGTTTCAAGCGATGGACCAAGGCGATCGGCGACCTTGTGATGGTCCTCTCGTCTTGAGCGATCGCCAGCCTCTGAGGCAGTCAAACGGTTTCTCGCGCGGGCGGGCTTCGTCCTGATTCCGCTCTCCGTTTTGTTTGTGAAGTACTCCCGACCTGGGGCGGGCCTACGGCCGATGGGATTACCAGACCTTCTATACGGGCATAACAACCAATAAAAACACGCTCGGCGTAATTTGCCTGTTCTTCGGTCTGGCCTCTGTCTGGCGCCTGCTCACTGTGTATCGCGAGCGGAAGCAAGGCTTGCAGAAAGGTCATCTGGCCGCGCACGGCATCATTCTGGCGATGGTGGTGTGGCTATTCTGGATTGCCAACTCCATGACGTCGTTGTCGTGTTTCCTGATTGGAAGCGTCTTGCTCGTGGCCACGAACTTCCGCGCCGTAATCCGAAGGCCCGCACTCGTGCATATTCTGATCGCGGTGATGATATTAGGTTCGGTCGCAACCCTGTTCTGGGGAGTCGGCTCCGGTTTTGTAAAAGACACGATGGCAAGGGACACATCAACCCTGACGGATCGCACCAAGTCTGGAAGTTGGCCCTGAGCGTTGCCGGCAGCCCGCTAGTCGGCACCGGCTTCGAGAGTTTCTGGCTCGGTCCGCGGCTGAAGCGATGTGGCGAGGATTCTCCTGGGGGCCGGAAGAAGCTCATAACGGCTATCTCGAGGATACCTGAACCTGGGATGGATTGGAGTGGGTCTGCTTGCCGTCATTATTATCACTGGCTATCGAAGGGTCATCGCAGCCTTCGGCCGCCGTTCGCCGCTCTCCAGCCTGTGGCTGGCTTTTTTTGTAGTCGGCATCGTCTATAACTTCACCGAAGCCGCATTTTTCAGGATGATGGCTCCTGCGTGGATATTTTTCCTGTTGGCGATAGCCAGTGCTTCGGAGATTACAAATCTTAAAGCACGAAGGTTACAGCATAAGAGCATCGCACCTTCCGCATTGACCGCCTTTCAGCAAGAACAGCCTGCCATGGCGATGAGCGAGAGAATCCTTTGAAACCCTTTGATGCCAGTGGCGCGTTCCTGCCCGTGACAGGCGGCGATGGAATGCGCCGTCGTGCGGTCCGAAGCGCCGGGGTCATGGTGTTTGCCCAGGTCACGGGATTCGCGGTGCAGATGATTGCCACCGTCGTCCTTGCCCGTTTGCTCATGCCCGCAGACTTCGGCCTGGTAGCAATGGTGACCACTTTCAGCATACTGGCAATGAGCTTTGGGCAGATCGGCTTCCCCGAGGCGGTTCTCCAGCGGGAGCAAATTGACGCATTCCTCGCCAGTAATCTTTTTTGGGTAAATGTTTCCGCGGGCCTGCTGCTCACCATCGCCTTCGCCGCAGCCGGGTCATTGTTGGCAAAGTTTTACCATGAGCCGCGAGTGGCGCACGTTGCGGTCGGCGTGTCGCTCTCAATCTTTATCACCAGCGCATCGGTGCTTCATTTAGCTCTTCTGAAACGGGCCATGCGCTTTTCCGCAATATCGGCCAATGACATTGTTTCGCGTTTCGTGTCAGTAATAGTGCCAATCATTCTGGCTTTGGCAGGTTGGGGATACTGGGCATTGGTTGCCGGGGTGGTGGCACAACCGCTTTCGCAATGTATAGGTGCCTGGGCAATCTGCCGCTGGATTCCCAGCCTGCCTCGGCGCGCCCACGGAACCGGCGAGATGGTGCGATACGCAGTGCACGTCAACGCTCGCTGGAACGTCGGCTACTTCGCCCAAAACATGGACAACCTTCTCGTAGGATGGAAGTTTGGTCCAATATCCTTGGGTTTTTACAAGAAGGCGTATGACCTGTTCGTTCTTCCGGCGAACCAGCTTTTGTCTATCTATCCTGTTGCCGTCTCAACCTTGAGCCGCCTAAACAAGGACCCTGTCCAGTACCGCCGCTACCTTGTCGGCGGCCTTTCGGTGCTGGCGCTGGTGGGCATGGGAGTGGGAGCGGAACTTACCCTGATAGGCAAGGATTTGGTTCTACTGGTATTGGGTCCGAAGTGGGCGATGTCGGGCCGTATATTCACGCTCTTCGGGCCCGGAATCGGTCTCATGCTTATCTATAGCACGCATGGCATGATTCATCTCTCCATTGGAACGACAGGGCGATATTTTCGCTGGGGCATTGTTGAGTTCCTAGTAACTGGACTGTTATTTCTCGCAGCGCTGCATTGGGGTCCGGCGGGAATTGCGGCGGCTTGGACGGCATCTTTCTGGATTCTGACCATCCCTGGATTCTGGTATGCGGGAAAGCCGATTCAGTTCGGCATCCGTGACCTCATCGCAGCTATTTGGAAATTTCTTGTCGCATCTGCCATATCGGGCGGCGCTTGCGCCTTAATTGTTCGGCACATTCCGTCGCTGGTTGCGGAGCCGGGTGCGATTGGCGCACTGATGCGGATCGTCACAACTTCACTAATGTTCTCGGTCCTGTATGCCGGTGCAGTCATCCTTTTACACGGCGGGTATGCGCCACTCAGCCAGTTTGGCGGACTGCTCCGCGAGATGTCTCCGTGGGAGAGATTCACGCGGCGATCGCCGGATGTGGAGGTAGCGGCGCTAGGCCCACGTGGTTCAGGAGAAACAACTTTTGACGCTTGTCAGCGAGAGGTTCAAGTCGGAAAGCCATAACGTGCAAACGCTTAAATCATACTTTCAAACAACTTTAAAGCGAATTGGTCTTTATCATCGGCTGAAGGCATCGTTGGTCTATGACCTTTATTGGAAAGTTGTGGACAGGTCGGTAACTGATGGGGCGAGCAGGGAGCTTGATTTCTATCGCGCCTTGCTGTATGGATTTCGACCGGGAGATTTGATCTTTGATGTCGGAGCGAACCATGGCACTAAGACCGGCATCTTTTTAAAATTGGGAGCTCGGGTAATAGCGATCGAACCGGATGAAGTCAACCAGGGAATTCTGGAAAAAACATTCCTGAAATATCGACTACGCCCGAAACCAGTGATTATCGTCGGCAACGCAGTCAGCGACACTATGGCAACCGCGTCCATGTGGGTGGATGAGCCTGGTGCGGCCAAGAATACTCTCTCGCACAAATGGGTAGATGCACTGAGGAAAGACGAAGGCAGATTCGGCCATGTTTTGCAATTCGGGGAACAAAAACAAATCGAAACTACGACGCTAGAACAGTTAACCGTTGTGCACGGATCGCCTTTCTTTATCAAAATTGACGTCGAGGGCTTTGAGCTAAATGTTCTAAAAGGAATGCAACGTCCAGTTCCTTACCTCTCGTTTGAGGTCAACTTGCCCGAGTTTAGGCCAGAAGGGCTTCAGTGCGTCGAATTGCTCGGACGCTTGGCCGATAATGGCAAGTTCAATTATGCATCTAACTGTTGCCAGGGCCTAGCCTTGGAAAGATGGCTTGACTTTCGAGAATTCCCGCAAGCGCTCAATCAATGCACCGAACCGAGTATAGAAGTATTCTGGAAAACACTAGCTGACAGATGATTAGCCGACAATGGAAACGTGTTTGCCATCTCCCGAAACTATAACTAAAAATGTCACTCTGCGGAATGCGCCTTCTCCGGTTCAGATCGAAGTAGCTCTTCCTGACCGGAGGCTTTGACAGACCCTACGCGTTTGGCGTGGCGATGGCGATGGCGTCCAAGGGCATTTCGCTTGATGTGATTGGGAGCGATGAGATTGATAGTCCGGAACTTCATTCGAATCCCAGGCTGAAGTTTTTGAATTTGCAGGGCAGCAAGCGGGAGGCGAGCCTGCCGGCGAAGATGTCGAGGGTATTGCGCTACTATGCCCGGCTGATTCGATATACCGCGACTGCGAAACCGAAAATCTTTCATATTCTCTGGAACAATAAGTTTCAATACTTTGACCGCACTTTCCTGATGCTTTATTACAAGTTATTGGGAAAGAAGACCGTTCTCACTATTCACAACGTGAACGCCGGGAAGAGAGACTTGAATGATTCGCTGATCAACCGCCTGACCTTGAGAGCGCTATTTCGTATCCGGTACCGGACGTCATTTCATCGAGACCCCCTTGAACAGCTTCGTAGAAGCTCTGAATCTTGATGTCTGCATCTTGGGGTTCCATGTCGCCGAGCTCCGCGTAGTACTCCAACAGCTCAAGGGCGTTTATCGCCGCTCCGGGGAATGCCGGCGTAGGCACTGGCGTCGGTACCGCGAATGTTGGCAGCGGCGGCGCTAGATACGTCGCAGTGCCTGAAGCCGCGGGAGTCGGTTCGATCCGTGGGGGCCTCGGCGGACTGGCTGACGCGCACCCCACGACGACGAACGCGCACA
>CAVPCG010000063.1:0-30051 GCA_963702325.1 uncultured Acidobacteriaceae bacterium
GACTGGATTCGCCATGAAAGTGCTTCATCCCGCGGAACACCTTCAAGAAGACCTCCTGCGTGGTATCCGCAGCGTCGGCGGGATCGTTCACCACTCGGTGAACCAGGCTATAGATGGGTTGATGAAACTCGCCGATCAGAGAGGCATAGGCTTCTTCAGACCCGGCTTTGAGTTCGGCAACAATAGCCGATTCCTGGGTCCTTATTCCCATCGCGCTAGCGAGATTGCCCAAGCTGGTGGCTCCCGCCAGAGTGGTCATGGCGTCACCCCGATTATAGGATCTTTCTGGCCGCGCGATACCACCCAAATATTGCCAGCTTCAAAACGATTTTGGAACGCCAAGCCCGTGCTCACACCTATATAGACCCCGCAGGCACCGGCAGAGTTCCTGGATGGCGGCGCTGTCGGCGCCGGGAGGAAGGCGAGAATTGCAACTGCATGATTCGCAAAGCCTAAACGCCAAGACTATTGTGGGGGAGGGGTTGTCGCCGGAGCCGCTGTAGGCGGCGTCGCGGGCTTGGCAGCCTTGCGGACGACCTTTTTCTTCACCGGCGGTCTCTTCTCTGGCTCAGTGTCATCCACGACAACCTTTTTGGGAGGGGCCGCACTTATCGTGGCCTGCGCATTCCGCAACTCAGCCCGCAGATGTCCTAATTCATTTTCTTTCGCGGTAGAGAGCGCATCCATCCGGTCCGCAACCACGTGGCGCGACTTTTCCATCGCGTTCAAATCGTTTTGCAACGATTGAAATTCATCCTTGGAACCAAACGCTCCGGAGGATTCCACCACCGACGCGAATACGTCATAGAGAGCGTCAAGATTTCGATAGAGTTTGAAAGTCTCCGGTAAATTCTCCGGCGAGTTCTTAAGCTGCCCCACAATCTCAGGCATTGCGCTTTGCAGATTCCGCTGTATGGATTGAACGTCGGCGTCGGTCTGCCGCTTGGTTGTTCCGTCAGTCTTCCACTTCTCGATGCGCAATTTGGCCAGGTCGAGCTGTGTAGCCTGCGAAGCCTGCTGTAAGTTCGACAGCAAGTCGTTCAACTGAGTAACGGAAGAATAAGAGACGGGCGCCGAAGCTCCCGTCGTGTCGGAAGACCCGGTTTGCCCAAAACCCATTCCGGCGGCAAGCAGCAACAAAAGCGACCACTCAAATGCGTAAATAAATTTTCTAGGCATGGCCAATAGTTTTAATTCCATTTCAGCATAAGCATTATCTCAGCTTTGGTGAAGAATTGGCTGCTCCGGTTGTACGTTGACTATCCCATGCGGCTAAGCGAGAATTAGCATACAACACGCCGCGATGAAAAAGTGGGCCTGTGGCGCAGCTGGGAGCGCGCTTCCATGGCATGGAAGAGGTCGTCGGTTCGATCCCGACCAGGTCCACCAACCTCCCAATGATGTCCACCAGCCTAACCCAGCAAAACGCGCTCGACGAATCGTGGGTGCGAAACAAAATCATCGGTACCTGGAAGCTCGTCGAGGCGGAAGATACGTTACGCAACGGCAGTACCCGTGCAATGTACGGTCCGAAAGGGCAAGGCTTTCTGATGTATTCGCCAGACGGATTCATGTGCGCCCTGCTCATGAACCCAGATCGCCCCAAATGGGCCGATTCCAGGAAGCCCACGCAGTCAGAGAAGGCTTCCGCTTTCGACGGCTCGTATGGCTACTGTGGGCGCTACGAAATTGACGCGAAGCACAATAAACTTGTTCACTTGCCCGAGGTCTCTACCGGACCGGGCTTCGTTGCCACCCGGCAAGTGAGGCCCTACCACTTCGAGGGCAACCGCATGACGTTGAGCGATACCGTGGAAGACGAATCGGACGTCGTCTCCTGGAGAATTGTATGGGAGAAGGTTATGTAGCTGCTCCGCCCCCTTTCCAAATTTCCAGTCAACTCGAATCTACGTGCCGAGGTTATCTTTCTTTTCTTCCGTAGGGGCCACGGCAGGTGCCAATAATTAGCTAATGCCGGGTCTATCGTGGAATTTTACGTTATCTTGACGTAGAACTTCTTATCCATCGAATACGATAGCGATGTTAGGAGATTCATGACCAAATTCATGCGGGTAGGTGTGTGGGCGGCAATTCTGGTTTTTTGCGTGGGATGTATGGGAGTGTTTGCGAGCGCGCAGGCCGCGGACGAATCGGGCGTGCCGGAAGTGCGCTATCCGAGAGTGGATGCGGCACTGGACGGGATGGACGCCCGAGCTAAAGCGCAGCGCGAAACGATTCAACAGTTCAAGGTGTTCTACGATTTTCAATTCACCGATAAGCTGAAGGATAGCGGCATTACATTCGTGAATCACACGGTGCCCGAGACAACCTACAATTACATGGCCGTGCATTACGATCACGGCACCGGCATAGCGGTTGCCGACGTTGACGGTGACGGACTCTATGACATTTATTTCGTGAATCAAGTTGGCGGCAACCAGTTGTGGAAGAATCTGGGCAATGGAAAGTTCAAGAATATTACCGCGGAGGCTGGCGTGGGGCTGAAGGACCGCATCAGCGTGGGAGCTTCATTTGCAGATGTCAACAACACCGGCCGTCCCGACCTGTTCGTGACCACCGTGGACCAAGGCAACGTGTTATTCCGCAACGACGGCAACGGGCACTTCACGGATGTGACCGAGCAATCCGGTCTCGGACTGGCATTGCATTCATCGGGCGCCCTTTTCTTTGATTACAACCGCGATGGCTTACTGGATCTACTGGTCTGCAACGTCGGCGTCTATACGAATGACCAGAAGGGAGCCGCGGGCGAGTATGTAGGATTGCCGGACGCCTTCCTGGGACACCTGCATCCGGAGCGATTCGAGCATCCGATGCTCTACAAAAATTTAGGAAACTACAAGTTCAAGGACGTGACCGCGGAAGTGGGACTGGATCCTAAAACCTGGACCGGAGACGCGGATGTGGTGGATCTGAACGGAGACGGTTGGCCCGACATTTATTTCCCGGACATGCAGGGAGCGAACCACTATTACGAAAATCAAGGCGGCCAGAAATTTGTGGATAAGACTTCAACCTATTTTCCCAAGACCCCATGGGGAGCGATGGGCGTCAAGTTTTTCGATTACGACAATGACGGCCGCATGGATCTGTACGTTACCGACATGCACTCAGACATGATGGAGGGAGACATTCCACCACAGCTCGAGAAGGAGAAGACGCTTAAGCAGCCGCCTCCAGAGAGCATGCTCGGCGGACCGGCAAGCAATTACATTTTTGGGGACGCGTTCTATCACAACCTTGGCGGCGGAAAGTTCGAGGAGATTTCCGACAAAATTGGCGTGGAGACGTATTGGCCCTGGGGAGTCAGCGTCGCCGACGTCAACGCCGATGGCTGGGACGACATATTTGTTACTGCCGGAATGAGTTTTCCCTACCGGTACGGCATTAATTCCATGCTGCTGAACAATGGTGGCGCGAACTTCCTCGATTCGGAGTTTTTGCTGGGTATCGAACCTCGCCGCGTACCCTACACGCAATGGTTTGATATAGATTGCAGCCACGACCACCCTGGCCTGGCACAAACACTCTGCGAGGGTTACAAAAGCAAGATCATGGTCATGGCGCCCAAGTCCAGCCGCTCCTCGGTCATCTTCGACCTCGACAATGACGGGGCGCTGGACATCGTAACCAATGATTTTAATTCCGAGCCGCAGGTGCTGGTGAGCAATCTGGCACAGCGGAAAAATATTCACTGGCTGAAGGTGTTGCTGGTGGGAACTAAGTCCAACCGGGAAGGGCTCGGCGCTACCGTTCGCGTCACAGCCGGCGGCCACACCCAGGTAAAGTATAACGACGGGAAGTCGGGTTACCTGTCACAGAGCGACCTGCCACTGTATTTCGGCTTGGGAGACAACACGAAAATCGAGCGCGTAGAAGTGCAGTGGCCCTCGGGACGGGTGCAAACGCTTCGCAAGAAAATGAGAGAGAACCAGATGCTCGTTATCACCGAGCCGAAGTAACGCCCGCAACTATTCGTACCTTAAGGCCTCAATCGGATCGAGCCGCGATGCGCGAACGGCGGGCACCATGCCGCTAATTAGTCCAACCGCGCCGAGGATAACAGTGGCTACGAGCAGAGTTCCTGGGGCTATGATCAGGCGAACGTCGCCGGCTTCCGCGTTCTTCGCCACAGCGCTGTATAAAGTTAGCCTTCCGATGGAAAGTGAAACTCCATAGGCCAGGATAATTCCTAGCACTCCGCCGATAAAAGTGATGGTAAGAGATTCGGCCAGGAACTGGAGAAGAATATGCTTCCTTCGCGCGCCCAGCGCTTTTTCTACGCCAATCTCACGGGTTCGCTGCGTTACCGAGACCAGCATGATATTCATCAGGCCAACCCCGCCGATCCCCAAAGTGAGCGTGCCGATGAATCCCAACAGAATCGTCAGGCCGAGCGTAATCAGTTCAAACTGGTGAACCTGTTCCATGAGGTTGAACACGAATATGGCGCGGCGGTCGGTTGGGTTGAACTTGTGCTCGATCGCCATCACCCCGCGCACGGAGTGTTCCAACCCTTCGTACGAAGTGGTTTCATAATTAAACCAGATCGAGTCCAGGTAGTGCGTATCCCTGACATCGCTCAGGGTTGTGAATGGAATGTAGATCATGCGGTTGGGATTGTCATCGCCCGCCTGCATTTTGGGACCCAATATGCCAATGACTTCGACGCTAATGCCATCAATGCGGATTCTTTCGCCCAAAGCATTGCGTCCCGAGAAAAGCTTTTCCTTCGCCTCAGAGGCAATGACGGCGACGCGGGCATGTTGCATCTCATCTTCATTGTTGTAGAAGCGGCCTTCCGCCAGCTTGAGCGCGCGAATGGAAAGCACATTTGGATAATTGCCACTGACGTTGAAGCTAAATGTTCTGCTCTCGTACTGGATGTTGGCCAGCTTGAACGCTTCGGGCGTGATCTGTGTTATTTGAGGAATATTGTTGGCGAGTGTGTCCACGTCGTTGACCGTAAAGCGCACTGGCGCCCCTGCTTTCTGGCCTCCGGCCTGCATGGAAGTACGGCCAGGAACCAGAATCATAAGTTTCGTGCCAAAGTTGGCGAAGATGTTGGCGCACGCCCGTCCAAAGCCATTGCCGTACGCCAGCAGCAACACGACCGTGGCTATGCCCCAGGCCATACCCAGCATGGTCAGGGCGGTGCGGCGGCGGTTGTGTTGCATCGCCCCGTAGGCTTCACTGAGCAAATCGCGAAACATTGATTTCTACTCCTGCCGCAATGCCTCCACCGGCTGTAACATTGCGGCCTTGCGCGCCGGATATAGCCCGGCCGCCACCCCCGCCAAAGTCAAGCTGCCAATTGCCAGAAACGCTGTCATCGGCACCAGCTTGGGAGGATCGAATCCTCCGGGCCCCTGCTGCGTGTCTAGCAGTGCCATCAAAGCGCCGGCGAACCCCATCCCGATAAGCCCACTGAACAAAGTAAGAAGCATGCCTTCCAGAAAAAACTGGACCAGGATGCTGCGGTTGGTGGCTCCCAGAGCTTTGCGCAATCCGATCTCGCGTGTGCGTTCGCTCACGGCCACGAGCATAATGTTGATCACGCCAATGCCGCCCAGGGTCAGCGTCACCAGTCCTACAGTGCCAAGAAACATATTCATGGCATCGAAAATCTTGCCCACCATCTCGGCTTGTTCGACCGTATCCAGGTCCTCGAACGCATCCTCATCGTAATAGTCGAACCCGTGATTGCGGGCGATGATCTTGTGGACTTCTTCCCTCGCCACCATATGCTCAGCGGGCACCCGTGGCTGGTAGTTAATCAGAGATATGGAGTTCTGATGATTCTCACCTTTAAGCGGAAAAAAAGTCGCCATCACCTGGTAGGGAACGTAGCCGCGCATGTTAGTCAAGTTTTCGTCACCGCGGCCGATGCGCTGCACGGTGCCGATGACCTCAAATCTTACGTCGTTGAGAAGAACAGTGGCGCCGACCGAGGGCCGCCCCGGAAAGAGATTTCTGGTCAACTCGTCGCCGAGGACGATCACGTTACGCTTCTGAGTTTCGTCCAGGTCATTGAACCAGCGTCCCTGCTTCAGAGGAAGATACCGGATTTGATTGTACTGAGGCTCCACGCCGCAAATTTGTCCGTTGGCGCTGGCGAACTCGCTGACACTATGTATGTCATCGCGATACAGGGCAGGCGAAGCATTGCGGACGTGGGGAGCTTCCTTGCGTATATCCAAATAGTCCTGGTAAGTAATCAGATAGGTGCGGGCGGAGTTCATGCTTCCGGCCACCACCGGGGCCCGGCCGGGAAAGATAAACATGATGTCTTGCCCGTATTCGGATAGCGAACGCTTGTTTCCCGCACGGAAGCCTTCGCCCAGTCCGACCAGCAGCAGCAATGACCCCACGCCCCATGCCACGCCGAACATAGTAAGGAACGAGCGCAGCTTGTGCGCCCACAGAGTGCGGAAGATTTGCGCCAATATGTCCAGAATCATCCGCATAATGACCGTCATTGTACCTTTGACGAACGCCCCCGAGAAACGTTTCGTCAAAAGAGTAGTAGGTCAGTTTGTCGCGGTATAGGAAGGACTAACCGCGAACACAAGGGAGTTTCACGGCGGGCCAAAATACATAGTTTCCTTAGTGGACCTCCGTGTCCCTCGGGGTTGATTGGTCTCGCAACTTGTTCCAAAGCCACTTCGCCATTCCTCCGATATAATCCGCGGAGGGAAATAGCATGAAATCGCCATACTGGTTCTCGCGCCGTCAATTTCTCGGAGGCATCGGGTCATTCGCGCTAGCCCCAGCTTTTCCGATTCCCAGCCTGGCGGCCGTCACCCCGCTCTATCCGCCAATGGATCTGAGCTATTTCGAAACGCCCATTGGACGTCGTTCAAGCGAAATTCATTTTGGCTATGCCTCCATTACCTGGGGCGGAAATGACTCCCAAGCCATCAATGACATATCCTCGCTGGGATTCCCCGGCATTCAGCTGCGCTCGAATGTTGTCACCGAGTTTGCTCAGAAACCATCCGCCTTGCACGACCTTTTGCAGCAGCACAATTTGACGCTGGTCGCTCTTTCCAGTGGCGACTTGAATATTGAAAACGACGAATCCCAGGAACTCGCGAAACACACTTCCAACGCAAAATTCCTTCACGATGCGCACGGTTCCTATCTTCAGGTAATCTGCTCGCGGCCCAAGCGTCCGAGCAGCGCCGACGACTACAAACGTCTGTCACGGCTGCTGACTGAACTCGGAAAACGAACCGCCGATTTCGGCATCTCGCTCGGATACCACAACCACATGAATTCTCTCGTCCAACACCCGGACGAAGTGCAGCGCGTGTTCGACATCGTTGATCCGCGATACGCGAAACTAGAGCTCGACATCGCGCACTACTTTGCTGCGAAGGGCGATCCGGCCAGCGCAGTCGAGAAATATCACAATGCGCTGCTTTTCCTTCATATCAAGGATGTACAAATGACCGCTACTGGATCGGCTCCGATGAAAGATGGTTACCAATTCGTCGAACTGGGACGCGGCCAAGTAGACCTTCCCTCCGTATTTGCCGCTCTGAAAAAAGTTGCATTTCGCGGTTGGGTGGTCGTCGAACTTGATTCTGTTCCGCCCGGCGGAGGATCGCCCAAAGAGTCCGCCGCCACCAGCAAGAAATATCTCGAAGAAAAGCTCGGATACACAATATGAATTCCCCTTTCCGCATCTCCGTCATCACCGACGAGATCACTCAGGACTTCGGCCGCGCCCTGGAAATTGCGTCCAAAGATTTTGGATTGGACTGGGTCGAGCTGCGCGGAATGTGGAACAAAAACATTCTTGATCTCGATGCAAAGGAGATTGCCGAAGCGCGTCGCCTGTTAGAACGCTATCGCTTGCGAGTGACCGACATCGCCAGCCCTCTATTCAAAGTGGATTGGCCCGGCGCACCCAAATCGAAATTCAGTCCCAAACAGAAAGATCAGTTTGGAGCCGACTTTACTTTCGATCAACAAGACCAGGTTCTCGAACGCGGGCTTGAATTGGCAAAGGCCTTCCGCACCGATCGCTTGCGCTGTTTTGATTTCTGGCGGCTCGACGACCCCGCGCCCTACCGCGCGCAGATGAATGCGAAGTTGCTGGAAGCTGCGCACAAAGCCGACACTAAGAAGGTCATCCTGCTTTTAGAGAACGAGCATGAATGCAATACCGCGACCAGCGAAGAAGCCGTCCGGGTATTGGCCGCAGTGAACGCGCCGAACTTCATGCTGAATTGGGATCCCGGAAACTCCGTGATGCGTGGCGATATACCATATCCGCAAGGCTACGACCGTCTTCCAAAACATCGCATCGGGCACGTCCACTGCAAAGATGTGGCGCGCAATGCGGATGGCAAATACGAATGGGCGGCCATGGGTCGCGGAGTCATTGACTGGGTGGGACAATTCCGCGCCCTCAAACGTGACGGATATCATTACGCCGTAAGTCTTGGAAACGCACTGGCGCGGCGCCGGAACTCGCAGAAGAGTCGAGCCGCCAAAGCTGGGCAGGCATGAAAGAACAACTCCAAAAAGCCGGGGCCGCGTGAAGGGAAAGGTAAAACAAATTCCTGCTTCGACATCATCCTGCGTGCTTCAACAAACGTAGGGCCAGCCGCGCTCCAGATCGTCTCAGTCTTTCCTAGGCGGACTTGGCAAGAGCCTGCTCGAAGAATCCCTGTTGGGACGCGGCTTCGCGCAAAGCGGTGTAGCCATCCACGTGCGGCGGTAGCCAGCGCCGCAGTCCTTCGGCGTCGAGTATAGGACGATGCTCCGGATTGTCGTAGCTCATGGCCGAGAGCGCTTCGACGAAACGGCGCTCCTGTTCGGGGTCGAGATCGGGACGCGCCGTGAACATGCAATGGTTGTAGGGCTGAGAGGACCATATCTCGCGGAGTCCGCCTTCGGGCACCAGGCTTTCGTCCCGCACAGTTTTCCAGAAGGGGCTGCCAATTGCGCCGGCGTCGGCTCGTCCGTCGAGCACGGCGCGCACCACTTCTACTTCGCTGCTTCCGGTATCGCCATGTTTGCCTAAGTCGCTATCGAAGCGCAGCGCGCGATAGTCCCGGCCCTCACGCATGCCGTGCTGCTCCAAAAAGTGGACGGGAAGAATTGCGGCGTGTCCACTGTCCCTGCTGCCCAGCGCGAGCGTGCGATTTTTCAAATCCGCAAGGGACGAAATGGGGCCTCCGGTGACCGCGACAATCTTGGTCATCCAGCCGAGATCGGTGTCGCGCATGGCGATCGCCCGACAGGCGTGACCGCTCCACTCGTCGGCCTGAAGGTAGGCAAGATTCGTGTTCCACGCGATGTCAATGCGCGGCACGGCCTCTCCCGGCTTTGCGAGGAGCGCGAGGACTTGCGCCTCGTAGCTCTGAAATAGTACGACCTCAACGGGAAGATGCGCTTCCTCGTGAAAGTAGCGGCGCATGCCTTCCCAAATCGTAACTACTTTCGGATTGTAGGCAACGGCTCCCAGCCAGATTGTTTTAGTCATACGTCCTCACAGTTCCGGTCAGTCTTTCAACAAGAACTCCCAATCCGCACCCGCAGGAGTGGGCTCGCACGTCTATTCCCGCTCAAACACAAGGATGCTCTTGGGCTTGCTTTGACCGACCAGGCGCACGGTTATCGTCAAGGTCTTGAGATCTGGAGAAAGCTCGATTTGCCGCGTGCTCGTAGCTTTGCCTTTGAATTTCTTTGTGATTTCCAGACTGCGCTCGTTCACGCGGCGGCCCGAAAATGCAGACCCTGTATCTCCATTCGGACCCAGGTCCGGATAATCGTTCCCATCGAACTTCATCTTCCTAATCGTTTTTGCATCGGAACGATTAAATGACAGGCCGTCACCCTCATAGGACTGGATCTCGAGCTCGATTCCCGCCTTCACTTTCTCGCTCTCGCTGTCCCATGTGCCCGCAAAACCTGAACTCCCCGCCGTCCGCTCGTACACATAGGGAATACTCGACGGAGAGCCGTCTGGCGCGTATTCCGTGTAGGCGTCGTTAAGTGTTTTGCCGTCTTCGGAAAGCGTCCAATACGCCGTGAGGAGCGTGCGGCCCTTCATCTTGCGGATGACTTCCCAGCTATTGGGTCCCTTCACCGCGATGGAGAGGGTCGTTCCGCTCAGGCCTGGCTGGTCACTCCCATCGGCAACGACGGTGTCTGCGAAGCCGGGGGCAAAGGTGATGGTGTATCGGTTTGCGCCCGCGACCTCAACCTTCATTTCGTCGTTGAGTTTGCTTTTGGACGGGTCCACCTTCCATTTGCCTGCGAAGGGATCGTGCGCTGCCCATGCCGAACTCGTAACCAGACCAGCAACCAGCAGCAACCGCAAAATGCGACTCACCATTTAGTCCCTCCTCAGCTTAAAAGCCCATTCTATGAAAACCGCTCTTCGACAAGCTCAGGGCACGTTTTAGAGTGGGCCCCGTCCGACTTTAAAACAGCGGCATGCCCAACAGCGACTTCCCAATGAACTCGCGAAGAACATCGCCTGTCGGCGCCATTACCGCGCCGGCGTGCGCATCGCGGAACAGGCGCTCGATGCTCAAATGTTTCGAGAATGCTGCGCCGCCGCAAGTGCGCATTGCTGCCGAGGTTACGCTGATAGCTACGTCGCCCGCGGCAGCCTTCGTCTCAAGCACGCGTAGCATCGTGGTCTCCCGCGGCTTTTCCAGATGCTCGACCAAATCGTCAATGCGCGATGACAGTCCGTCAGTATCAATCTGCATCGTTGCGAGTTGCGCGCGAAGCGTGGGCAGGCTCTCTCCGAGGCTCTGGCCAAGATGCTCGAATTTGGCGGTCTTGAGGTGCGACACAGTTCCCGCGACCGCTGCTCGGCACAGTCCCAAAGCGACCGCCGCCGCTCCTAAACAAAACAGCGGGAGCACCACGTTTAGCATCGCGGGAAAGCCCGCGCCGTCATCAGTAAGCTGGAAATCGGATGCGACTTGGCAGTCTTCCAGCGCAACCGGCGCAGAAGCGTTGGCACGAAGTCCCAAACCGTCCCACGGGCCGGCAACCGAGAGGCCGCGCGTGTCCGACTTGAGAAGATAGAGGGTTGAATCGGTAGGTCCCGCGCCTTCAGGAGCAAGCGCGGAAACGACATAGCTCTGCGCATGACCCGCGCTGGTCACCCACGATTTCTTGGCGCTGATGCGCACGCCTTCACCATTGCGATGTGCGCGCGATATAGGCGCCCAGAAATGACTGCGTGATCCGGCTTCACTGAAAGCGAGAGTTGACAAATGACGCCCCGCGCCAATCTCCTTCAAAATGGGCGCGAGTGATTGCGCCGCGCCCGGGCGCGCCGCCGAAATCGTCGCGGTGCCGAGGATGTGCATCAGGTAAACCATCGCGACAGAAGAGTCGGCCTCGGCGAGCGTCGCCGTCACGACTGCGAACGTGCGCGGACCTAAACCTGAACCGCCGAAATCCGAGGGCAGCATCAGCGCAAGCAGTCCGGACTTGCCAAGTGCCTCGACAGCTTCGGTGGAGAATCGTCCCGCCTTGTCGTTTTGCGCTGCGGACGGCGCCAGCACGCCACTGGCGATCTCGCGGGCTTTCGAAACCGCCGCGTCATGAGTCATGTCGCACCTGTCACGTCCTAAAATTTACTAGATAAACCATTCGCCGGATCGAACCAGGATTGTCGCTGAGGACGGGCGGAGCGGTCAAGATTTTCTCAATTCTCCGTGCGGAAAGTTTTTTTCATTCAACGTATCAACATTACCAGTGATCACGGCTACGACATCTTGGCCATCGCTATAATGAAAGAAGTAATTTCGCGGAAATGCCTCAAGATTAAGGCGGAAGCGAAACCCGCTTAAGGTCATCAAATAAAGATATGAAGCAAGTCCATCAGCATCCTCTGGAAAAGATCCTGGAGAATCGAATTGCCATCATTGACGGCGCGATGGGCACGACCATTCGCACCTATGGCATGACTGAAGCGGACATTCGCGGGGAACGCTTCAAGGACGCGACAAAGAGCCTGCTGAATAACGGCGATCTCTTCACTCTGACTAAGCCTGAAATGATCGGCGACATCCATCGCCGGTTTCTAGAAGCTGGCGCGGACATCATCGAGACGAACACCTTCGGGGCAACCAGCATCAGCCAGAGCGAGTTCTTTGTTGACGATCCGCGGGAGCGCGGCGGTCGCAAAGATCCCGCGTTCTACCAAAAAGTCATTAATGATTCATTTCTCGGCGCGTTGGCGTGGGACATTAATGAGCAATCGGCGCGGCAATGCCGCGAATGGGCCGATCGTGTTGGGACCGCAAGCTCTCGTCAGAGGTTTGTGGCGGGAGCTATTGGGCCCTTGACCGTCTCTCTTTCGAACTCGCCCGATGCAGACGATCCGGGCTTTCGTGTGGTCACGTTTGATCAAGTCAAAACGGCTTACGCTCAGCAGGTACGGGGCCTCATCGCCGGCGGCGTAGATCTACTTCTGGTCGAGACAATCTTCGACTCGCTGAATGCCAAAGCGGCGCTCGTCGCCATCCGTGAGGTGTTTGATGCGGATGGCAAAGAGTTACCAGTAATGATCTCGGCAGCCGTCGGGCGTGGTGGTGAGACGATGATCTCGGCGCAGACGACCGAGGCCTTCTGGAACGCGGTGCGGCACGTGAAGCCATTGTCGGTGGGTCTCAACTGTTCTCTCGGTCCCGATCTGATGTATCCGTTTCTGGAGGAGCTCTCGGAAAAAGCGGACGTCGCGATCTCGTGTTACCCCAATGCCGGACTCCCGAATCCCCTGTCGGAAACCGGCTTCGATCTGGGACCGCAAGATATGGCTCGCTATCTGGGCGACTTCGCGCGAGGAGGGTTGATCAACATCGCCGGCGGCTGCTGCGGCAATACTCCTGAGCATATCGCGGCGATAGCGAAAGCGCTCGAAGGCCAGCCTCCGCGAAAGTGGGGAGCCCATGGCACCGACGAGTCCTTCGCTCAACCAGCCGAGATTGCGAGTCAAGTGTGAGCGACGCAGACACCGCAGGCGCGGCCCGGCGTACCAAGATAAAACCGCTCCGTCTCTCGGGATCACAGCCGTTCACCCAGCAGCCCGGCGTCTACATCATGATCGGTGAGCGGACCAACGTCGCCGGTTCGCCGAAGTTTGCGCAGCTCATCAAGCGAGGCAAATATGAAGAAGCGGTAAGCGTCGCCCGCCAGCAAGTCGAAAATGGAGCGAATGTCCTCGACATCTGCATGGACGAGGGCATGATTGACGGCGTCACCGCCATGACACGCTTCCTGCAATTGCTCGGAAGTGAGCCGGAAGTAGCCAAGGTGCCCTTTATGGTGGATTCCTCGAAATGGGAGGTCATCGAAGCTGGGCTAAAGTGCCTTCAAGGCAAAGGAATCGTCAATTCGATTTCGCTAAAAGAAGGCGAAGAAAAGTTTCGCCAGAACGCGGCGAGAGTTCTGAAGTACGGGGCGGCAGTGGTTGTAATGGCCTTTGACGAACGGGGCCAAGCTGCCACCTATGACGATAAAATTCGCATTTGCGAGCGCGCTTACCGCATCCTCGTTGATGAAGTCAGATTTCCCCCCGAAGACATCATCTTCGATCCAAATATCCTCACCGTCGCCACAGGCATGGAGGAGCACAACAACTATGCGGTGGACTACATCAACGCCACACGCTGGATCAAGGCCAGCCTGCCGCACGCGAAAGTGAGTGGCGGGGTCTCGAACATCTCATTCAGTTTTCGCGGCAATAACAAAGTCCGCGAAGCCATTCACTCCGCGTTTCTTTATCACGCCATCGCGGCAGGCATGGACATGGGAATCGTGAATGCCGGAATGCTCGAAGTCTACGAAGAGATTGAACCGGAACTGAAAGAGTTGGTCGAGGATGTGTTGCTCAACCGCCGTCCCGATGCCACCGAGCGACTCGTGGATTACGGCGAAAAGCTGAAGGGCGTGGGCAAGGCAGTCAACGAGAAGAAGGCTGAAGAGTGGCGCAACGGAACGGTCGAGGAGCGGCTTTCTCACGCGCTGGTTAAGGGCATTGACACCTATATAGAGATTGACGCCGAGGAGGCTCGCGTAAAGTTCGGACGTCCTCTTCTAGTAATTGAAGGCCCGTTGATGAAAGGCATGAGCGTGGTGGGCGATCTATTTGGCGCGGGCAAAATGTTTTTGCCCCAGGTCGTGAAGTCTGCGCGGGTGATGAAGAAGGCCGTGGCGCATCTGACGCCGTTCATGGAAGCTGAGAAAGAAGCCAGGGCCGCGGCCGGAGAAATAGTTAAGGCGCAGGGCAAAATCTTACTGGCGACGGTTAAGGGCGACGTTCACGATATCGGCAAGAACATTGTCGGGGTCGTGCTTGCCTGCAACAATTACGAGGTCATTGACATGGGGGTGATGGTCCCTTGTGAGAAGATCCTCGAACGCGCCAAGGCTGAAAAGGCCGACATGATTGGACTCAGCGGCCTGATCACTCCATCTCTTGACGAGATGGTGCATGTGGCCCGCGAGATGGAGCGTCAGGGCTTCAAATTGCCATTGCTCATTGGCGGGGCAACCACGAGCCGGGCACACACGGCAGTCAAAATCGCGCCGCATTACAGCGAGCCGGTAGTCCACATCCTCGACGCCAGCCGGGCTGTGCCCGTCACTACCAGCCTTCTGAGCGACGCAGGTAAATCTGCATTCGTGTTGCAGCATCGCGCCGATTACGACGCGTTGCGCAAAGCCCACTCCGCACCAAAGCTGAGCGTCGTCTCGCTGGAGGCTGCTCGAAAGAGGCGCACTCCGATCGAGTGGCGTGCGGACGACCTGCCCACGCCTTCATTTACCGGTGTGCGCGTGCTGAACGACTTTCCTCTTGCGACACTCCGAGAGTTCATTGACTGGAGCCCGTTCTTCCATACCTGGGGACTGAAAGGAATTTATCCCCGGATTCTTGAAGACCCAGAGCGTGGTGCACAGGCGCGCCAGGTCTTCAGCGAAGGCAATGCGCTACTCGATGTGATCATCGAGAAGAAACTCATCACCGCACGTGGAGTGTACGGCTTGTTTCCCGCCAGCGCAGTGAGCGACGATGTTGAACTCTACACAGACAACAAACGCGAAAAAGCACTCGAGCGATTTCACTTCCTCCGCCAGCAATCAAACAAAGAAGGCAGCGAACCATGCAGGTCGCTCGCCGACTTCATCGCGCCCAAGGGGACGGGATTGCCCGACCACATCGGCGCGTTCGCCGTAACCAGCGGAATCGGCCTGAAAGAACTGTGCGACTCGTACAGGACCAAGCACGACGACTACAACGCGATCATGGCAGAGGCAATCGCCGATCGCCTGGCTGAAGCTTTCGCCGAATGCCTGCACAAACGCGTGCGGGATGAATGGGGTTATGGTTGTGAGGAAGGCTTGAGCAATGCCGATCTTATTCAAGAGAAATATCGCGGCATCAGACCGGCCGCGGGTTATCCGGCGTGCCCGGATCACACGGAAAAAGGTCCGCTCTGGCGTCTGCTCGATGTGCAGGCAAATACAGGGATGCTGATCACGGAATCGTTCGCGATGTGGCCCGGATCAAGCGTGAGTGGACTCTACTTCGCCCATCCCGAATCGCGATATTTCAGCCTCGGCAAGATTGACCGCGATCAGGTCGCCGACTACAGCGAACGCAAGGGAATGAGCGTGGGCGAAGTCGAGCGATGGCTCGGACCAAACCTGAACTACGACCCCGCGGAATAGGAACCGAATTCCAACCCGGAGGTTTTCGGACTCCTTGCAGGTCCGTATCCGATTGGGTTCCCGCTGGTGGGAGAAAGTAAACGAAGAAACTGTTCGGCGCAAGTTCGTGGAGTGGAAGCGGTTATCGGACGAGATGGACCTTGAGTTTGCCAGGCGGGTTTTCGTATGTAATTGAAAGAAATGGTAGGCACTAGGAAACTCGAACTCTTGACCTCTACCGTGTCAACCTAATCGTTCTAGCAAATAATAAACTTGCAAGGTCTCAGCCGCTACTGAAAGCCCTGCAAGCCGTGCAAGACCTGGAGTTTTGTGCCCTTTCTGTGCCCTTGAACTGGGGTTTTGTGGCCTTTGCCTATTGTCACACCACCATCGCAAGCTCCCCGACCTGTTTAGAGCCGTAAAAAGAATAAAAAGCGATATATACATATGCGACAAGCGGAATCATATAGGCCAACGCGATTCCGTGCGATATTTCTGAGACGAGACCCATCAGCGGAGTGAGGACCGCTCCTCCCACGATGGCCATTACCAGTAGCGACCCACCTAGTTTTGTATTCGGCCCCAGGCCCTTGAGTCCCAAAGCAAAAATGGTTGGAAACATCAATGACATGAAAAAGCTGGTGAGAAACACGCACCACATGCCCAGCCAGCCGGGATAAAGCACTCCGGCTGCAACCAGGCCGATATTCGCCAGGCTATAGGCTCCCATCAATTTGTTGGGCGGAATGGTGCGCATCAGATACGCGGAAGGAACCTGCCTACGCCAAACGCAGCCAGGGTTCCAGTAAGAAAATATCCGGCCACCTTTTCGGGCCGGTGGGTGTATTCCTGCACATACTGAATGAAATAGCTCCACGTTCCCACTTGTGCGCCAACATAAAGAAACTGGGCGATTACCGCCAATATAAAATGCCGGTAACGTAAGAGTTCACGAAAATGTCCGTGGTCACCCGAGCTTTGTTCGTGCTCGCTCTGGATCGCGGGAAATTTGGTGCGAAGAATGATGAGCGCCCACAAAACACAAACCACTCCCAGCACGAGATAGGGCTTGATGACACGCAGAGTTTCGGTCCGTAGATACACTTCATAGAGCCCTTGCGCTTTACGGATGGCAATTTCCTGCGGAGTCAATTCCACGCCGGAAAAAATAAAAATGGTCCCGGCCAGCGCGCCAGTAATGGCTCCAAATGGATTAAATGCCTGCGAGAAATTGAGCCGCTGTTCGGATGTATTCGGATCGCCCAACTGAGCAATGAACGGGTTTGACGCTGTCTCCAGAAAAGAAAGCCCGCTCGCAATCACAAACAGCGCCAACAGGAAGAACCCGTAGCGTCCCACCAAAGCGGCCGGCCAAAACAGAAAGCAGCCTGACGCGAACAAGAGCAGGCCAATTACGAATCCTGCCTTGTATCCGGCCTTCCGCATAATCAGCGCCGCCGGCATGGCAAGAAGGAAGTAGCCCATATAAAACGCGGACTGCACCAACCCAGCCTCAAGCCGGTTGATGGCGAAGGACTTCATGAACTGACGAATCAGAACGTCATTCAGGTTGTTGGGAATGCCCCAAAGAAAGAAAAGGAACGTGACCAGGACAAAGGGGACGAGCTGTCCCGCAGGAAACAGACTATGGTGGGATTGCCGAGGAATGATCTCGACTCCTTGGGGGCTCGAGCCCTGCATCGTGACACGCTCCTGACCCTTAATTCAACTGTCGGTTATAAACCACCATGAACCGTCAACCGAGCTGAACCATAATTTTCGTGAAACGAGTTGGATTATCGCTCCACTGTTTCAAGATTTGCGGCGCGTCATCAATCGAAACAATCGCGCTCACGGCTTCTCGGACAGGGAAGTGTTCCTGTTCGAGCATTTTAATGACTTTTCTGAAGTCTTCGGGAAGGGCATTGCGGGATCCCACTATGTCCAATTCCTTCTGCACAAATAAACGGGTTTCATAGGTCACCCGCTCTTTCGGATATCCGATATAAACCACGCGGCCCGTGAATGCAACTTCCTCGACGGCAGCGCGGAAGGTTTCAGGCAATCCAATAGCCTCGATCACTACGTCCGGCCCTAATCCACCAGTCAAGTCGAGCAAATCCTGATGTAATGTGCCTATTTTTGTATTGATGGTGTGGGACGCGCCTGCCTTGCGCGCAATCTCCAGCTTTGCGTCGTCCACATCAATGGCGATGGTTAAAGCTCCGGAAAAATGAGAAGCGGAAATCGCTCCAAGCCCAACGCCTCCGCAACCAAAGACCGCCACCACATCGTTCCCTGTCACTCGGCCGCGAGCGACTGCGTGAAAACCCACCGTTAAGGGTTCAACCAGACAGAGCTCCTTTATACAAAGCGGCGCAGGATAAAGCTCTTCCGCCGGCACGCTGATGAATTCCGCGAGCGCACCGTCGCGCTGCACTCCCAACGTTTCATTGAATTGGCAGGCATTGGGTCGTTGCCGTCGGCAGGAAGCGCACCTTCCGCAACTCGTATAGGGGGACATGGTCACGTTGACGCCGGCTGAAAGCTCGGGATCCCGATTGTTCCCGTCAATGATCGTCGCCGCGACTTCGTGACCCAGAACACGGGGATACGTCACCATCGGATTCCTGCCGCGGAAAGAGTTCAAATCGCTTCCGCAAAGACCCACCATCCGCACTTTCAGCAGAAGGTTTTTCTTGTTTTCTACCGGTTCGGCGATCTGCTGCACTGCTGCTTCGCCGGGTTTTTTGATGACTAGCGCCTTCACTGTCTCCTCGAGTCGCAAACATGCGTTGCAAAAATGCCTTACTAGTTATCCATGATTTTCGACTCTTCCGGATTCCCAAACGCAATCCAAAGCTGGTTCCATCAATCCACGGATTTCACGTATCATCTCAGGATCAGTGCTGCTTCGCATGGCACCTAAATTTCGCGTAACCTCGTCCTGTGTGCACATTCCGACGAGGGTGCTGGAAACGTAAGGATGGTCGAGACAAAAACGAAGCGCCACTTCAGAAATATCGAGGCCGCGCTCTCGGCAAAATAGAACAGCTTTTCGCGCTGCTTCCTTCACCGTCGAAGGGGCAGGGTGCCACGAAGGCGCGCCCATCTCAGTAAGAACCCCCATATGAAGTCCCGACGCATTGATCAGGCCAACGTCGTTTTTGACCGCAAACGGGGTTAAACAATCATCCATGTCTGTGACCAGCAGGTTGTAGCGGCAATAGCTGAGAATAGAGTCAACAGGGACCGCTTCTGCTATGCGCAGCAGCGTCTTTAGGGAGTACCCGGTGATTCCAATATAGCGGGCTTTCCCTTGTTCTTGCAGGCGCCGCAAAGCGGGCATCGCTTCGCCAATAATCTGATTGATATCGCCGAACTCGACGTCGTGTAGCTGGAACAAATCAATGTAATCTGTTTGCAAACGGTCTAGAGACTGATCCATGCTGGCGACAATCCGCTGGGCGGAGAAATCAAAGTCATGGAGTCCATATCTCCCGCACTTCGTCGCGAGCACGATCTTGTGCCGCCTTCCTCGTAACGCTTTGCCAAGCCGCTCCTCCGCAAGGGTGGTTCCGTAGTAAGGAGAAACGTCGAAGAAGTTGATTCCAAGATCAACGGCTAATGCCACCGCACGCTGTCCCTCGGCTGGGTCTGTGACGGAATAAACATCCCCCAACGGAGACGCGCCGAATCCTAGGAGTGAAATGTTCAAGCCGGTCCTGCCCAGTTTGCGGTACTCCATGATGTTCACGCTGTTGTCGGAAAGTCTATTCTGCAACTGGCCGGTCGCAGAACTTTATACGATACAGTTAACGGTGACTATTGTAAAATAGCAAGCGCCTACCTTGCGAGAAATTCAGTGAGAGGGACCAACTAAATGGACTTTGGCATCAACAGACGAAAATTCATAACAGTGGTAACATCGCTCCTCAGTCTTAGTTTATTGAAATCTTGGATGTTTGCCGGCGACCGCAGAGCGCAAAGATTGCTGGCCGGCATCTCCTCTCCGCGCCAAGGAGAAGAGTTTATTCTCTGGTTCGACAAGCCTGCTGAACAATGGACTGACGCCCTGCCCGTGGGAAATGGCCGCTTGGGCGCGATGGTGTTCGGCGGCATTACATCAGAACGATTGGCCCTGAACGAAGATACCTTGTGGTCGGGAGCGCCGCGGGATTGGAACAACCCCCAGGCCAAAGAACATTTGCCAATCGTCCGCAAAGACGTTCTGGAAAACCAAAACTACCACGAGGCGGACCGGGAGTGCCGCAAAATGCAGGGTCCCTATAACCAGGCTTATGAGCCTCTCGGTGACCTTTTCATTAAGTTCGATTCTGGCAGTGATGTTCACTCTTACCGCCGAGGCCTCGATCTCGATTCCGGCATGGCGACCGTCACGTACTATGCCGGAGGCGTCCGGTTTACTCGCGAGGTTTTCTGCTCCGCGCCGCATCAGGTAATGGTGATCCGTCTGTCATCGAGCCAACCATCGGCGTTGAATTGCGAGTTACGCTTGACCAGCCAATTGCGATATAAGGCAGAGTCTGGCGATGCCGGCGAGATTCAACTCACCGGTAAAGCCCCAAGCGAATCAATTCCAAATTATCTTCGAGATGCGCCGAACCCAATTCAATACGATGACACACTCGGCAAAGGGATGTATTTTGCTGCTGTACTTCGGGCAACGGTTCGCGACGGTACCGTCGCGAGGCTGGCCGATGGTGGGCTGCGTATTCAAAGCGCAAGCAGCGTACTGCTATTAATTGGCGCCGCCACGGGATATCGGGGTTACGATCAACCTCCCGACAGCCCCGAGCAAAATGTGACAAAGGCAGCCCGAGCTCCCGTCACTCGGGCCAGGTCGCTGTCTTACACAGAGCTATTGAAGGCGCATCTTCATGATCATCGCAGCCTTTTCCGTCGCGTATCCATCAATCTGGCGCAAGGTGAGCACGATTCTTCCAGAGTGCCCACGGATCAGCGTGTAAAGAATTTCCCGGCGAATCCAGATCCTTCTCTGATCGCCCTATACTTCAATTACGGACGCTATCTACTAATGGGAAGCTCCCGGCCTGGCACGCAGCCTGCAAACCTGCAAGGAATTTGGAATAGCGAGATTCGTCCTCCGTGGAGCGCGAACTGGACGGCGAATATCAACGTGCAGATGAACTATTGGCCGGTGGAAACGTGCAACCTCTCCGAGTGTCATTTAGCTCTCTTCGATATGTTGCAAGGCTTAAGCAAAAATGGGGCAGTCACGGCTAAGGTGAATTATGGGTTGCCCGGCTGGGTCTCGCACCACAACATTGATTTGTGGAGACAATCCGCGCCCGTGGGCATGGGCACGGAATTCGCCAGCCCGACGTGGTCTAATTTCTGCATGAGCGGCACGTGGCTATGCCAGCACCTATGGGAGCATTATTCATTTACCGGAGACGAGAGTTTTTTGCGCAATGCGGCGTACCCGATCATGAAAGGTTCCGCCGAATTTCTGCTGGGTTGGATCATTGACGATGGCCACGGAGGCCTCACGACCTGTCCGTCATTTTCAACCGAGAACAGTTTCCTGGCGCCTGACGGTAAAAAGGCCTTCACCAGCGCGAGCTGCGCACTGGACTTGGCTCTAATCTGGGAGTTATTCAGCAACTGCGAGCAGGCATGCAAAGTTCTAGAAACGGATCGGGAATTTGCCGGCAAACTTGCATCTGTTCGCAAACGCATGCCTTCGTACCAGATCGGACGATACGGCCAGCTTCAGGAGTGGTCGGTAGATTTTGAAGAGAGCGAGCCCGGACAGCGGCACATGTCGCAGCTTTATGGGCTATACCCGGGCCGACAGATCACTGCGCGAACCATGCCCGAGATTTTCAAAGCCGCGCGCAAGTCTCTCGAAAGAAGACTCGATCACGGTGGCGCTTACACCGGCTGGAGCCGCGCCTGGGCGATCGGTTTGTGGGCGCGTCTCGGGGACGGTGAGATGGCTTGGGACTCAGTTCAAAAATTGATTGAGCACAGCACTGGAATCAACCTGTTCGATTCCCATCCACTTTTCGAGGGCCGGGGCAGCGTCTTCCAGATTGACGGAAACTTTGGAGCCACCGCGGCAATTGCCGAGATGCTGCTTCAAACTCACGATGAGGCGGTGGCCTTCTTACCAGCATTGCCAAATGCCTGGGCCTCGGGTTCCGTGAGTGGCCTGCGCGGACGCGGAGGAATTGAAGTGGATCTAGCATGGAAGAATGGGAAGGGCGTTTCGGCTGAGATTCATGCTTTGCGGTCGGGCCATTACTCGCTCGTAGCTCCGCACGGTCAAAAAATTTTGGGTGTTAAGAAAAACAATTCTAATGGCGCAAACTTGGTTTCGGAACCAACTGAAGGATGGAACTTGGAGGCGAAGGCGGGAGAAAAGTACAGAATTGAGTTCATTTGAAATCGAGTTGTCGGCCAACTATTAGGGCTGGCTGTACGCACGATCCTCAGCGACGGCTAGAAGCGCGTATCACTAACTTTGCTTCCAGAAGAACACTCTTGGGGGATGCCGGAGATTTGCGTTTGATCAAACTGATTGCCAGCTTGGCTGAGTTCGAACCCAGGCCATCGCAATCTTGATCTACGCTGGTGAGAGGGACAACAAGAAGATCGTCATAGTGCACATTTCCGCAGCCCACAATGGCTATATCCTTGGGAATTCGCAGCTTCGATTCAAATATGGCTCGCATCGCGCCCATGGCAATCGGGTCATTGCAGCAGAAGACGCCATCCGGACGCGGATCCAACGCCAACAGTTGTTTCATGCCGTTATATCCCGCGGCGTCGCCTGAATCATCGCCGCTACCGTACTTGACTACATACTCAGGAGGCAATGTGATCCCGCTTCTGGCGAGCGCGATAGAATAGCCTGCCTGGCGGTCAACGGCCGTGCTCACATCCGACCCCCCCAAGTGCGCAATAGTTTTACACCCTACTTCGATTAAATGATTGGTCGCCAGGCTACCTGCCTTCACGTCATTAATTCCGACAAAGTTGGCCGTAGCTCCTTCAAATTTCCTGTCCAGAAGCACATAGGGCACATTGCTCTGGACGATTCGCTGGACGTTATCACCCGTTGACTGAGTAGATGCGAGGATGAGCGCATCCACTCTACGCGCAAGCATCTGGTCAATTTCCCGGCGTTCAAGATTTTGATCGTCTTCAGAAGAAGAGATAACCAGGCTGTAGTCCTGGGAACGTAACGCTCCAGAAATTCCCTTTGCTACTTGAGAGAAAAAAGGATGCACCAAGTCAGGGACGATGAGACCAATAAGGTTCGTACGTCCCGTAACCAGCGCCCGGGCCGCTGGATTCGGCTGGTAGTTCAACTCCTTCATTCGCTGGAGAACTCGCTTACGAGTCTCGGCGCCGATGTCGGAGTGATTGCGCAGAACCTTCGAAACTGTCACTACAGATACGCCCAAGCCCCGGGCTATATCTTTCATCGTGGTTGCCATACGCAGCAATTATCGCATCTTGCAGTCTTCGAAAGAACGGTCTATTAGGCAGGCTGGCCTTTCATGGTTTCCGTCGCCCAAATTGTGTCATGCTCCACCTTTTGTTCCACGCTCAGCGGTAACACGCAGACGTGGGACATCGGAAACGAAGTACTTTTTCTGAGTACTAAATTAGTCATGAGTTCATATTTTTTGTGCGGACGAATCTCCACCATATTGTGAAGGCTGTGAAACGCATATTCCGCCAGCGTGGCTTGAGACATTTGTACCGTGGTCAGCGGTGGTATTGTGAATTCCGCCAAGGTGATGTCATCGAAACCAATCACGGAAAGGTTTCTCGGAACCGACAAGCCCCGGTTGGCGGCCTCACACATCACCCCCATTGCGGTGAGATCGTTTGAGCAGATCAGGGCGGTCGGAACCGCGGAAAGAGATAACAAGCTGGCAAAAGCCTTCATGCCGCCTTGTATGGTGTGATCTCCAGTAGCGATCAGTTCCGGCGCCACTGGCAGGCTGATCTTCCGCATACAATCTTCAAACGTGTCCCGACGGCTGCGAGCTGATTGGACATGCAAGGGGCCGCTAATAAACCCTATTCGGGTGTGCCGCAGAGCAGCCAAGTGCTCGATTGCTTGCCGGATGCCGTTACGATAGTTAATTTGGATACCGTGTTCGTTACCCTCGTTACCCGCATCCACAAAAACGACAGGCACGCTATGCTTCCGCAGGCGGGCCACAACGGCATCCTCGGTTCCAAACGTAAGCACCGCGACGCCGTCTACTCGCCTCTCAAACATTCGCCGCAGTGCAACGTCAGTGCGGTCAGTATGTTTTCCAATTGAGGTCGCACAAATTTCGTAGCCGTGCTCGAAAGCAATGGCTTCGAAGCGTTGGATCAATTCCGCGAAGAATGGGTTCGTGATCTCCGACACGATCAGGCCAAAAGTCTTGCTCTTCCCTGAAACCAAGGCCCTGGCTTGCTTATTGGGGTAGTATCCAAGCTCCTCCACCACTCTCCAAACCCGTCTCGCTAGAGCAGGATCAACGGTAGGAACGCGATTGACAGCCCGAGAGACGGTGGCGACGGACAATTTTGTTCTCTTGGCTATTTCGCGAAGATTGACATTCATAAGTGCGCGACCTCGGCGTTCCGGTTCTCCTGACAGTGCAGCCTATTAATGCTGTCCGATAGCTTGCTGATGGCCGAAATCCCATCTTTACGTTACCCATTACTTTAACGTAGACTACAGCCTTAGTCGAGGTCTTTCTACTGATGTGTCCGGATCCCCGGCACCTGAAAGAATGTGAATGCGCTCTAGAACTTGGCCTTATTTTATTCGGCTGAAAACATTTTCATAACATTCAACAACATAAGAAGGAGGAGTTACATGTCTCTGCGCGCCATTTCTCTTGATCCCTTCATTACGGGAATTGCACCTTCTTCACACCCGTTTTGTTTGATGCTGGGGCTGGAGTTTGCCGTGATTTTCGCGCTGTCGCTTTCTCTCACCACCGCAGCGAGCGCGCAAAGCCAGTTGACAGTCAATTTCGCCTCGAACCAAGGCGCAGTGTTGCACGGTGCCTCAGGATGGCTCTATGGCCAAGCCGAGAGTGCCGTCCCGAGCCAACTTGGAGAGCGCTGCGGCCGGGCGGACAAACGATCGAGCAGATGAAAATCTCCGTGCCCCAGGACTAGCTTTTCTTGGTAAATACATTCAGAGGAGCCGATCCGATATTCCTGAAGCCAGACGTTGAACTCACCTTGTCCAGCACGATATGAAATCACAATCAAGAAAACTTTCCATGCATGGGTATGAAACAACGATTCGTCCAGTATTGGCAAAAACAATTGGACGCGGGGAAGACGCTCAGATGGGCAACGCTCTGGAATTACTCGAACTGATTGAAAGAAATGGTAGGCACGAGGAGACTCGAACTCCTGACCTCTACCGTGTCAAGGATACTCTTAACCATAACTGATTGACATCCAACGGCATTGGCAGCCACCTTTGGCGTTTTAAGAAACACTTGGAAAGTGTCAATGGACCCTTGTTGGACCCAGATTTCAGTCGTAGAATCTCCAAACAAAACGAAGCGTCCCTTGACTAAGGAGGATCCCGGTTCTCCGATCTCGGCACCCAGATCTGTGGGAAGCGGTCTTCCCGGCAGCGAACGTAGGATCAGTTGCGCGTCTCGGCGATCCGGCTTCTGCTTGCGTACTCGCGTCGTGCGGATCTCGGCTGCGTCTCCAATCCACAACTCAAATTGCAACTTGGCCACGAGTAGTTTGTGCATGCCCGCTGGCTTCCATCCCCACCAGCACCTTCTGGCCCGCCAGTGCACGGTAGACGTTTCCGCGTCCTCACGATCTGCTAGCCGCTTTTCCTGGAACTCTATGGTGTTGGTAATCCACCGAAGCTATTTGCTGAAGCTCGACGTGAAAATCTGCTCCCATAATGATCATCGTTCGGCTCCTTTCTCCCGAGCCTGTTGGTTGGATTTTAGCTCCATGAACTTTACTCGGGTGTCGGGAGCCGACATTGTCATGGAATCAATTGCTCTTATTGACTGGGGTCTTGAGTGAAATTGCCTGATTTCGTTACTTATCATTCGGGCCGGGATAGCTACGACAGAACTCACCTTCGACGGCTTAGGCTGGACCACTAAGGACCCGTTTATAACGCCTTCTTTCGGGCTGTTCGTCCCACCGGAGTGGCATGACAGGAATTTCAATGCTCTCAACGACGGATTTCGAGTGGCTCAATCAATGAAATGGAAGTTCCGTATAGGCTGGTAATCGAGAACCGCGACCTGATTAGAGGAGAGGCGAAGAAGATGACGGACGACTTCGTCGATCTGATCCACGAAATAGCATAGCGTGGATGTCCGGTCGAGATTCGTGTAGAGGATCACGATTGCAAGCAGCCACAGGTTCTGGGTGCAATTGGTTTTCGCACTGGTGGTGAATCTATCCATTTCGGCTTATTTAAGGGTCGAGAAAAATCGACATTTCTTCCTCTTTCCTGACCGGTCTGTGTAATAAACCGCAACGTAGTAAAAGGCTGGCCGGTAGTACTGTTTGCCGAGATTGATCGCTCCGCAGTATCGCCCCAAATTGTCCGGCGAGAGAGAATACTTTTTCGGCCTCCCAGTTATTTTTCCAACCTGCTGCGCAATTTCGATGAAGACGCCTTGCAACTGTATCGGTTCGCCGCCCCTTCTTCGGCTGAACAGCACACAATATTCGCCTTGCTGGGTCAATTTGCCTGACTTGTTCATGAGCGAGATATAGAAGTCATGGCTTCGCTTTGATGCTATGGTTGTTTGCCCTGCACAGAATTGACCGGCCACACACAAGAGCAGTTCCACACACAGAACCATGCATATTCTTGATATGGGCGATTCAATCCACATGTTCGCCTTCCCCGAAGAATCCGACCTCCGCGGGAGGGAGCTTGTCACCGGGGCGTGCCCAGAACACATACAGCGCTGGCAGCATGACAATACTGACAGAATAGCTCCACAACGAGTCCGCCTACAATCACGATGGCGAACGGTCGTTGTGAGTCAGAGCCAATGTCGTGCGACAGGGCTGCGGGCAGAAGTCCCAGCGTCGCCACCAGCATCGTCATCATGATGGGACGCAAGCGTAGCAATGCGCCTTCTTTGGCAGCTTCACGAGGATGCATGCCGCGAGTGCGCAGTTGATTGATGTATTCGACCATGATGACGCCGACCTCGACCGAAACACCGATCAATGCCAGGAATCCAAGACCTGATGAGACCGAAAAATGGGTACCGGTCAGCAGCAGGCTGAAAAATCCGCCGAGGGGAGACAGGGCTACGACAGCCAAAATGAGGCCTACCCACTTCCACGAGTCGAATGCCGAATAGAGGATGAATGACATCAGAAGAATGGTGACCGGGACGATAACTGAAAGCCGGCGATTGGCCCGCTGCTGGCTCTCATACTCGCCAGTCCAATCGAGGTGATAGCCTTCGGGGAACTGCACTTTCTGCCCAACGAGTTCGATCGCTTCGCGAACCGTACTGCCCAGGTCGCGTCCGCGAACGCTGTACTTTATGGCGATGTAGCGGGAGTTTCCTTCGCGATAGATTGTGGACGCGCCGTCTTCGAGCTTGATCTGACACAACTGGCCGAGCGAAACGCGCTCGCCAGAAGGCGCCAGAATTCGAATCGCCGCGATGTCTTCGACTGTGCGTCGAAACGGTTCCTGGTAGCGAACCGTGAGGTCATAACGTTGGTCGGCGATCAAGACCTGGCTGACTGCTTTTCCGCCTACCGCTGTTTCAACTGCATCCTGCACATCGCTGACGTTGATGCCGAAGCGGTCGGCTGCCGCTCGATCCACAACCAGATTGACGTTGGGTTGTCCGCGCACCTGAAACGTGCCCAAATCAGCGACACCTGCAATCTTGCCCATCGCGCTCTGGATCTCATCAGCCTTGGCTTCCAGAACTTTCAGATCGGCGCCGAACAGCTTGACTGCCAACTCTCCTTTAACGCCGCTGACAGCCTCTTCCACGTTGTCCGAGATCGGCTGAGAGAAGTTCCAATCCACACCGGGAAATTTCGTCAATCCCTGGTCCATCGCGGCAATAAGGTCATCTTTAGTTTTGAATTCGTGCCGCCACTTGGATCGCGGAAGTAAATCCACAAAGAATTCTGTGTTATAGAAACCGCTGGCGTCGCTGCCATCATCCGGACGTCCTACCTGGCTGACTACTTGCGTTACTTCCGGAAAGTCGGCGAGTACGCGGCGGGCTTGTTGGGAAAGCGCGATTCCGGGGAAGGCCCGGTGCTCGGCGCCAGGGTGCCCCGAACCCAGATTGCGCCTTCATCCAGGTGTGGGAGGAACTCGGAACCAATCACCCCGCTGAAGCCAATCAACAAAATGACGGCGAGCGCGGCTACGCCCAGTCCCAGAGTGAGTTTCAGATGGTCAAAGGCCCAATCAAGTATGCGAGCGTAGTGGTCTTGAAGAAAGTGAAGCAGCGGGTTGTGCCATTCCTTGAGGTCATCTTTCAACAGCAAGCTGCACAGCACAGGCGCAATGAGTATTGCGAAAAGTAAAGCGCCCAGCAACGCGAAGGTAACCGTCCAGGCCATGGGTCGGAACAATCGGCCCTCGACCCGTTGAAGCGTAAAGATCGGCAAGTAAGAAACGATAATGATGATTCGCGCAAAGAAGACAGGCCGTTGAACTTCGTGAGCTGCGGTGCCGATCATCTGGATGAACGACTGCTTGCCCCGGCTCATCGCGGAGTGTCGCAAGATGTTCTCCACCATGACCACGGAGCCATCCACCACCATTCCAAAATCGAGAGCGCCCAGCGACAGTAAGTTGGCTGGCACGTGGCTGAGGTCGAGCAGGATGGCGGCGAAGAGCAGCGCAAAAGGAATGGTGAAGGTAACAATCAAGGCACTACGCACGTTGCCCAGGAAAAAGAAAAGGATCACGGTGACCAGCAACACGCCGTCCGTGAGGTTTCGAAGCACAGTATGCGTCGTGTAGCGGACGAGGTTGCTGCGGTCGAGGTGGGTGACGAGCTTTACTCCCTTGGGCAACAGGCCGTTGTTCAGTTCCGCAATCTTCTGGTGAAGCGAATCCAGAGTGGCATCAGCTTCTGCTCCCTTGCGCAGCAGAACAATTCCCTCGACAACATCATCGTCACTGATGACGGTCCCGTCCTCGTGGCGAATGGTTTTGCCGAGTTGTCCCAGCCGGATCTTCGGCGCCTGGACCACGTACCGAGATCACGAACTCGCACGGTGTCCCGTTCGCAACCTTGACGACAGTCGCAGCGATATCGTCGGTGTTCGCCATCAGACCGACCGCGCGGACATTCAGCGCCTGCTGTCCCCGTTCGATGAATCCGCCGCCCGCATTGATATTGTTGTTGCTTAGGCTTGCTCAACCTGGTTGAGCGAGAGTCCGTAGGAAACCAGCTTGCCGGGATCGAGCTGGACCTGGTATTCACGCGTCGGCCCGCCGAATATGTTGACGTCCACAACGTTCGGTACCGACTTCAATTGGTTCAAGACGAACCAATCCTGGAGGGTCTTCAGTTCCATGGTGTCGTACTTGGGATTGGTGCTGGTCAGGGTGTAGAACATGATCTGGCCAGTCGGACTGTAATCCGGGCCGAGCACGGGGCTCACACCAGCCGGCAGCGTGACTTGCTGCAGACGGTCAATCACTTCGGTACGCGCATTGAACGTGGTGATTTCGTCGTCGTAAATGATGGTGATCACCGACAGGCCGGCGAGAGAAACTGACCGCAGATGAGCCATGTGGGCGACGCCGTTCAGGGTGACTTCCAGAGGAATCGTGATTTGCTGCTCGATTTCTTCGGCGGCATGTCCCGGCCACTGCGTAATGATCTGGGTGTAGGTATCGGCAACGTCCTCTCTCTACTGCACTCTCTACTACACTCTCTACTGCACTCTCTACTGCGCTCTTTGCTGCACTCTCTGCTGTACTCTCTACCACACTCTCTACCGCACTCTCTACTACACTCTCTGCTATAATCTTTATTATGCTCTCTACTATAATCTTTGCTACACTCTTTGCTGCACTCTTTCCTACACTCTCTGCTACACTCTTTGCTGCACTCTCTACTGCACTCTCTACTACATTCTTTGCTGTACTCTTTGCTGCTGTTACAGTATTAGACTTCGGTTGGGAACCCCTAACTTTGGCCGGGACCTCCTAATAGGCTCCGTCCGCTTAGGATTGTCACCTGACCTATTCCCCCTATATATATATCCTTTCGTAACGTAGGATAGTCATCATCATCATCCATTACTTATATATCAATG
>CAVPCG010000064.1:0-5208 GCA_963702325.1 uncultured Acidobacteriaceae bacterium
AGAGCAAGAATCAGAAAGTCGTGGTTATCGGTACTGAAGCTACTGTCAGCAGTCATGCGTATCAAAGAGCGCTGGAGAAGCGTGGGATCAGAGCCAAAGAGAAGGCCTGCCCTTTGCTTGTTCCACTGGTTGAGGAGGGTTGGATTGACAACGCTGTGACCGAGCAAGTCACTCGCATTTATCTTAACGAAGCGTTCGCGGACGGATTCGAAAACGGAGACACACTGGTCTTGGGATGCACGCACTATCCGCTAATTCGGCGCGTGCTTCGGAAAGTGGCGCCTGAGCACGTGGCTATTGTAGACTCGGCCCAATCCACGGCACAAGTCGTGAAAGACATGCTGGGGAAAACGCCTCTCGCAAAAGCAAAGGAAGAGGAGCGCCGCAAAATGCCGCGGTTGAAATTCTTTGCCACGGATTCAGTGGAAAAATTCCGAACTCTCGGCGCGCGCTTTCTGGGACGTGAAATCGAGTACGTTCACCGCGTGGATCTGAAGGAGTAGTTTTCCGAACGCCAACAGCGGGTCAGTAAAGGTTGAAGCTGACTTCGACGCTGATCTCTACTGCGACCGGTTTTCCATCTTTCACGGCAGGTTTGAATCTCCACTGCTTCACCGCTTCAATGGCCTTTTCATCCAGACCCAAGCCAACACTACGTGAAACTGTAATGTTCCGGGGAAGCCCATCCGGACCGACGATTAAAGAAACAATCGAGGTTCCCGAATATTTGGCCTTGCGGGCCTCTTCCGAATACTCAGGCGAAGGATCGTAAAGAACGCTGGGCGCGCTCACTCCGCCGCCGACGTGAAACACACCCCCGCCTGTACCACCGCCATGGCCTGCTCCGACACCGGGTCCCTCACCGACTCCAACGCCGCCTCCGGAACCCGAACCAATCCCGCCACCTGAGCCAGTACCATTGGAAGGAGGTCCAGACGGCAGCTTAGACATCGGAACTCCGAGATTGGGCAGATTGTTCATCGCCATCTTGATTTGCGGAGGCACAACGACTGTCGGTACTACCGGAAGTTTTGGATGATCATTGCGAACTATAACCGCCGGAGGCGTTATCTGTTCCATTGCGAGCTTGGGCAGTTTACCCTTGGGAGCCTGAAATTTATCGCGATCGCCCCCGCCTCCCCCGCCGCCTGCGAGAGTCTTGGAGGGCTTCAAAATTGGAACATCGTCTGGAGCGATTAGGGTTGTCACCACGGGCGTCTGAGTCGGCCCTTTCACTATCCTGCGCGCCCAAAGAGTGGCTCCAACGATCAGTGCAAACAGAATGATATGAGTTATGGTCGAACCAAGCGCGCCATTTTTCTTGTTGTCGTAAAAGCCCCAGATGTCTTTCACCGGAATCGGCTTCGAGGTCAGTACGAGGGGCGGCTGCTTCTTCGGGAAAAAGAAGTCATTCAAATTCTGAGTGAGAGACCTGAATAGCGACTGCTCAACAGTATTCGGAGGCAGAAGAAAACTTGGCACCGGAGCGGAAGCCGATGAGACGCTGACGGGTTGCGATTCTAGATCCAGGGTTGCCATATTAGGTAAAAGCCTTAAGCATCCGTCCCTTCAATTGATGAGCCTTGTACCGGTGAAGTTGCTTTTACGAAAGAGTTGCTCCCCAAGAGTACCGCTCGTTGGCCTCCGTCGCAACTGCCATTCGCGACTGGTCTCACAATTTAGATGCTTAAAGTCGCCAAACGTCATCTGGCAAAATCCTACACTCAGATCGAAAATTACCATAAACGCAAAAATAGATCATTTGTATTCGGCGGGACAGCGAATGGACGTTCACCGACCCGCTCCCTATAATGAGAGAAATCAATTATTTGGGAGAAAGCCTGCGCGTGCCGCTCGACCTTAAATCTACCATCAATCTGCCCAAAACCGACTTCCCCATGAAGGCCAACTTGCCTCAAAACGAGCCTAAAACCCTGGCCCGGTGGGAGGAAATGGGCATCTATGGCCGCATTCAGAAGGCCCGGCGAGGGTCCCCGATGTATGTTCTACACGATGGCCCTCCTTATGCCAATGGGCCGATTCATCTTGGCCATGCCCTCAACAAATGCTTAAAAGACTTCATCGTGAAGTCGAAAAGCATGGCCGGGATGGACGCTCCGTATGTCCCCGGATGGGACTGCCATGGCCTTCCGATTGAAATCAAGGTTGATCAGCAACTCGGCGGCAAGAAGTTACAGATGAATCCTGCCGATGTCCGGCTGGAATGCCGCAAATACGCGCAAAAGTATCTTGACCTCCAGCGTGAGCAGTTCAAGCGGATTGGGGTATTTGGTCGTTGGGACAATCCATATTCAACGATGACTCCGCAATATGAGGCGGTGGTTTTGTCCACGCTCTACGACTTTTTGGAAAAAGGATTCGTTTACAAAGGCCTGCGATCGGTTTACTGGTGCATTCATGATCGCACCGCGCTGGCGGAAGCCGAAGTCGAATATGAAGATCACACTAGCCCAACAGTATGGGTGAAGTATCGCCTTCAGTCCGATCCCCGAGCGATAGATGCGGCATTGGCCGACGCGCGCATTCACGGAGACAAACCGATCTTCACAATTATCTGGACCACAACGCCGTGGACGCTTCCCGCGTCCATGGCAGTGGCGTTTCATCCGAGCGAAGAATACGTGGCTCTGGAGACGGACAAAGAAATTTACATCGTGGCCGAGAAATTGGCCGGCGTAGTAGCCGAGAAGTGCGGTTTCACTGACACCAAGATTTTGGCGCGTTTCCCCGGAAGGGCCATGGAACATTCGTGGTTCTATCATCCCTTTTTGCCGTGGGAGCGGCGGAAGATTCTGGGCGTTCTCGCAGATTACGTCACGATGGACGCGGGCACCGGCGTGGTTCACACCGCGCCCGCTCACGGCGCTGAAGACTTCATCACCGGCACGATGTACAAGATTGATCCCACGTGCGACGTGGATGCCGGCGGCCGTTTGCGCAACGGTCTGCCCGAATATGACGGCCTTCAGGTTTTCAAAGCTAACGCACCGATCATTGAATTGCTGAAGGCTCGGGGTGCGCTGTTGCATACGGAAAACTTGCAGCATTCGTATCCTCATTGCTGGCGCTGTCATAATCCAATTATTTTTCGCGCGACCGAGCAATGGTTTATTTCCATGGAAACGCCGATGCAGGGCGGAACGTTGCGCAGCCGCACGCTGGAGGAAATCAAGAAAGTAAAGTGGGACCCGGCATGGGGTGAAGAGCGTATTTCCAATATGATCGCCAATCGCCCGGACTGGTGCATCTCTCGCCAGCGCATCTGGGGAGTGCCCATCGCTGTGTTTCTATGCGAGGGCTGCGGCAAGCCGCTGAATAATCCAGATATCAATCGCAAAGTCGTTAAGCTTTTCGCGACGGCTGGTGCTGACGCTTGGTACACAGAGCGTCCCGACGAAATTATTCAGGCGCAAAATGTTCGGCTTGCTCTAGCACAAAGTTCACCAAAGAAACCGATATCCTCGACGTATGGTTTGAATCCGGATGCAGCTATCTGGCCGTGCGTGCCGCCGACCCCGCGCTTCCCTGGCCCGCAGATTTATACACCGAGGGCGGAGACCAGCATCGCGGATGGTTCCACTCTTCCCTGCTCTGCGCGGTTGCAACACGAGAAAGTGCTCCTTACAAAATGGTGGCGACCAGCGGCTGGACATTGGACGAGCAAGGCCGCGCCATGTCGAAGTCGCTCGGCAATGTGGTTGATCCGGTGGATATTGCGAATCGCTTGGGCGCGGAGATTGTCCGCTTGTGGGTTGCGTCGGTTGATTTTCGCGAGGATGTAACGTGCTCCGAGCAACTGATGCAGCGCGTCGCCGACAACTATCGCAAGATTCGCAACACTCTAAAAAACGTCCTCGGGAACTTATACGACTTTGATCCCCAACGCGATGCGGTGGCGTTCGAAAACATGGAAGCGATTGACCAGTACATGCTCCGGCAGACTGTTGCACTCTCTGCTGACGTGACGCACTGGTACGAAGAATTTGCTTTTCACAAGATTTATCACCGGGTGAATCACTTCTCGTTGTAGATCTCAGCGCATTTTATTTCGATGTGCTCAAAGACCGTCTTTATACCTTCACCGTAAATTCACCGGGACGGCGCTCCGCCCAGACCGCAATGTTCAGGATTGCCGAGGCATTGGTCCGGCTGTTGGCTCCGATTATGAGCTTCACGTGCGATGAAGTTTGGGATTTCTCCAAAAAAGACAGAGCGTCTCGAAAGTGTGCACTTGTCGAAGTTCCCTGTCTCGAATGAAATTTTTGGCGGCACAGTTTCGGATGATCCAAAGCAACTTGAGGATTGGGCGACTCTGCTTGCGGTTCGTGAGCATGTGCTTAAATCTCTTGAAGAAGCACGAAATGAAAAGCTTATCGGCGTAAATCTTGGAGCGCAGGTGACGATCACTGCTCCGGAACCCGTCTATTCGGTACTCGTGCGTTACAAAGAGCAGCTTCGATATCTGTTCATCGTTTCGGCGGTTATGCTGGAAGCAGGCACTTCGGGCAATGGCAACTCGGGACTAGCCGTAAAGGTCAGCAAGGCGGACGGTCGAAGTGCGAGAGGTGCTGGAATTATTCAGTTCACGTCGGAGAGGATCCGTGTATCCAGGGGTCTGCGAAAGGTGCAGTCCAAGGTTGAAAGGAATCGAAGCGGCACGCCTTGCCGAAGCTGGTTAGCAGATGCAGCAGTTTTAATCCGGGAAGGGCCCGACTTTCAGTCGGGCCGCTTGCTAATTGTTGCGGCGATTACGGCCCGACTGAAAGTCGGGCCCTTCCCTTTTCAACCCGCGTCCAACTACGGCTTATGCGTAAATTTCACTTCCTGATCGCGCTCCTAATCGTCCTTCTCGACCGCGCTTCCAAGTGGCTCGTTGCCAAAGACATTTCTCTGCACGACAGCATTCAGCTTATCCCAGATGTGTTTTATCTCACCCATGTCGAAAACCGCGGCGCGGCCTTCGGACTATTCGCCGAGTCGCCGTCGCAATGGAAGATCGGCATGTTGATTTTGTTTTCTATGATCGCGTTGATTATTGTCTCCGCCCTGCTCTGGCGAAGCGGTCATGCCGTAACGACCGGCATCGGCCTCTCCCTGATCCTGGGCGGGGCGATCGGCAATCTTTGGGATCGCCTGCTGAATGGACGCGTCGTGGATTTTCTGCTGGTCTATCTCGGCTCCTACCAA
>CAVPCG010000065.1:0-14962 GCA_963702325.1 uncultured Acidobacteriaceae bacterium
TCGCAGCCGCTGGCGTTGGCTATCGTCGTTGAAACTGGCGGCGCCGGCGCAGGCACCTCAACGATTATCATTTGGATACGATCCTCGACGCGCTGATTGGCAATGTGAGTCACCGCGTGGCCGTCATTGGATTCGATAGTACGCCGCATCTGCTGGTACCTTTTACGCGCGACACGGCCGACGCCTTTCATTTACTGGCGGATCTGCACCCAGGTAATTCTGGTGCGGCAACTTTGGATGCCGTTGCATTCGCCCTTGCGCAGCTACATACACAGCCAGCCGGATATCGCCGTGCAATCCTGTTGTTGAGTGAGACGATTGACCAGGGCAGTAACACAACGCTCAATGACGCTCTCCGCCTCATCACCGACGCCCACACCACTGTGTACAGTTTTGCCTTTTCCAGTACACGATCGGCGGTCACCCGCGAGGCATCGAAGCTGAATTCTGGCGAGCCCGGCCCTTCGCACGGCTGTTTCAGTCGCGATGGAGCCGATGCCGAGTATGAAGGTCATTACAGCAAACAGGTACTCGACTGCATCAGCCAGCTTGCTCCGCCCCTCCGATTGGCCACCATGGCGTTTATTACCGCACACAATTCGCTGCGGGCCAACACTGCTGAATCCATCGCACAACTCACCGGGGGCGAGTTCTTTCGCTTTCATGACGCCAGGGATCTGAAGGAAGGCCTCATTGCGGCCTCCAACGATGTGCCAAACTACTACGTCCTGAGTTTTCGCCCCACGTCGCCTACTCCCGGCCTGCACGCGCTGCATTTGGAGATTAAGAATCTTCCCAAGGTGGTCCTCAAGTTCCGCCGCGAATATTGGATAGATAGCGACGCAGCCCAGTAGAAAAAGGGCTAAAGTTCAGGAAGGTTGCCGACGAGCAGGCTGCGTCCCTGTTGAGGATTTTGCCAACAAAAAAGACGGCAGGGCCGACCCCATGCCGTCCTTCGTTTTGTAAGCTGAAACGCTACTTACCTCGGTTGACTGCTTTCTTGAGCTCTGCCCCCGCGGAAAACTTCGCAACCTTGCGGGCTGCGATCTTAATGGTTGCGCCGGTTTGCGGATTACGCCCGTTGCGTGCTTTTCTCTGCGAAACAGAGAATGTGCCAAAGCCAATGAGCGCGACCCGATCCCCTTTCTTCAGTGCGGACGTAATGCTGTCCACCGTCGTATCAATTGCGCCGGCTGCCTGAGTCTTGCTGATATCGCATCCCGATGCGATGCGATCAATGAGATCGGCTTTATTCATAGTTTCTCCTTGGTTTCTTTTGGGCCGGTTTCACTTGTCCAGCCCACGCTCGCCGCGCGGGATAGCGCTCACAACGTTGCAAAATCCGGCGGCCCTATTTAGCTACTGCCGCCGCCGATTGTCAACTGTGAAAATCCGCGCTGGATGCCTTGTTTGAGTCATGTGTCCCGAAATTTGCCGGGGTTCCTAAGAGGCGCGGATTATTTGCCCCGATTGCGATCTCTTTTTCCTGCCGGATTCACAACGCCGGCCATATGTCCACAACTTGTGCACAGACGAATTACGATTTCCACTTGCGCAGGTGTTCACACGGGTGCAAAGTCAATAGAGGGAAAATCCCTCAAAGTTTTGTCATTCCGAACGGGCGCAGCCCGGAGGAATCTGTTTTTACTTATGAAAATTCAAGAAATAAAAAGCCACGCCGATGTCTGCCAGCTATGTGACGGCACAGGATGGAAAACTGTCAACTCAGGCTCCGATGCTCGCGTCACCCGCTGCGATTGCCGCCTAAAGGTTCGCTCAAAGTCGCTATTGGCCTTGGCGCGAATCCCCAAGCGCTACGAGCACTGCGAGCTTTCCAATTTCGAATTCGAGGGCCCCCATAAAGGCTTAGCTGGGGCCAGAATGGCCGCCTGCCGGTTTGTCGAAGAATATCCGGTCGAGAATAACGGTCTTTTGATTATTGGCAGCATTGGCTCCGGAAAAACCCACCTCGCCGTTGGAATAATCAAAGAATTGGCGACCAGTAAGGGCGTTGGCTGCCTTTTCTACGACTATCGCGAACTGCTGAAGCAAATCCAGAATTCCTACAACGATTCCGTGAAGGCTACCGAATTGGACGTGTTGCGTCCGGTATTTGAGACTGAAATATTGGTTTTGGATGAACTTGGCGCGGTAAAGCCGACGGAATGGGTATGGGACACAGTCAGCCTGATCTTGAACACCCGCTATAACGACAAGCGAACAACGATTATTACGACCAACTTCCCCGACGAACCCGGGCAAGACCTCTCCGGAAATCCAAACTCCGAATTTGCCCGCGCCCAGCGATCAGCGCGAAGAGAAACTTTGGGTGACCGCATTGGCGAGCGCATGCGATCCCGCCTCCACGAAATGTGCCGCGTCATAATTATGGAGGGGAAAGACTTCCGCCAATTGCGCAGTGCGAGCTTCCACTAATCGTTAGGAGTGATTTCCCATCGTCCGGTTCACCTCGGCGTGTGTGGGCGCGCCATTCATCGCCTCATAAGTTCCCGACGTTTTCAACTCCTCCGCCAATCGCGACAACAGTCCCAACGTCGCCCGCATTGGACCTGAACCCAAACTCACGCGCGCCACGCCCAGCTTTTGCAATTCGGGAACCGATGGAGATCCCGGCCCGGCAAGTATGTTCACCTGCCATTTCAAATCCTTCACCAGCCTGTCAATCGTAGAAACATCCCGCACTCCCGGCGCGAAAAGGCAATCCGCTCCCGCATCGCGGTAAGCCGCCAGCCTTCGTACAGTTTCGTCATAGCGCCGCTCAGGAGGGCCAACCTCAGCCAGATAAACATCGGTTCGTGCATTCACGACGATAGGCACTCCTGTGCGGAGCGCCTCCTCCCGTACTGCCCGGATTTTTTCCACTGCCAGCGCCAACTCAATCAACGGTTGCGAGCTGTCGTCCGTTCCATCTTCGATGTTCATCCCTACGGCTCCTGCCGCGATCACATCTGAGGCCGTGCGGGCCGCATCCTCCGGATGATCACCGTACCCGGCTTCCAGGTCCGCCGTAACCGGAACTTTGACCGCACGAGCGATGCGGGCGACAGCCGCGATCATCTCTGATCGCGAGATGCGCTGACCGTCGGGGTAACCGAGAGTAAACGCGACACCAGCGCTGCTGGTTGCAATCGCCTCAACCCCCGATTCCTCGAGAATACGTGCGCTGGCCACGTCCCAGATATTTGGCAGCAGCAAAATGCTCCCGCCGCGATGCATCCTGCGAAACGCCTCAGCCTTGGATTGTTGCGTCTCGATATTCATATAGACGAGTTGGCCGTGATTTGTTTGCATTCCATCCCACACGAAAAGGTAGGGCCCGACTTTCAGTCGGGCCGTAATCATCACGAAATCAATAATCGGCCCGACGGGAAGTCGGGCCTTTGGTTCTTCCGGAGCCGGTGAGGCGCAACTTACCGCTCTGCCCACCGTCGCGCGGTCTGGTTAGCCACCCAAATACATCACATGAACGTAGGTGCCTAACCGTATGTTGTAGGCAAGGTACCAGCCATCATGGTCCGGATCGGCGTAGATCACGATGTCATCACTATCCCAAAGCCAGTTGCTGGCATAGTCGTCGTCGTATGGCGCAACCTGGAAGAAAAATCCGCCGATGTCGAACCGGTCCCGGTCGCCGCCATGGAGCCGCCACACATGCTGCGCACCGATGCCGCCGGTGAATCGTCCATGTTCCCACGGATGGTCAAGATGGTAGTTCGCATCATTGCGCCCGGTATTGTGGCCCACCCATTGGTCATTTTGCGCGTGGACGTGAGGCGCTTCAGGATGGCTTGGTTGATCGCGGTAGCTCTGCCGTTGATTTCCCTGCTGCGGAGCAGCGTGATTCGTCTCGTTTTGCTGACCGCCATGAGCGGACTCCTGTACATTCGCGCGGGCAGGCTGTGAAGGCCTTGACTCGGCACGAGACGGAGCGGGCCCGCGTTGCGGAATGTGTCCATTGCCCACTCCCTGGTCGTGACCACGTTGTTGCCCTTGAGCTTGCTGCGGTTGGCTATGCTGCTGTTGGCCGCCGTGTTGGTCGCCGCCTTTTTTGTCGTCGCGCCCCTGGGAAAAAGCGGGCAGAGATAACACCAGAATCACTGCACAGAATCCGATCAGCTTGTTCATTTACACTTGCCTCCGATTTGAACTTTAATGCTTGAAAGCTAACGCTTTGATGTCAGCCAACAGGGGAATAGTAGTCCCTTTCCCGCATAATCGCTTGGCGGGTTCCCTTCTCCAGCGTTTCTCTACGTGACAAGAGGTCGAAACGGCTCCAATAGATCAGCGCCCAGCCCTTTCGTGATCAAAAAAGTTTGTTCTAGCCGAAGGCCACAAAAATTATTACCCTGCGAACTGTAGTTCCGCATGCTTCCTTCGCTTCACGCCGGAGGTCCGCGCGGAATAGAGAGGTCAAGAGTTTTCACCGGGACAGACGAGCCCATGAAACGCTGGAAGATATTCCTTCTCTTACTTCTACTTGTCGCTGTAGGCGCAACGGTCCTGATGCGGCGCGGTTTCCGCGCCACCACCGAGCCGTCTTCGTTTGAGAAAACCCTGGCTAGAACCGTGCGCAATCTCGCAATTCCGCGTCGCGCCCGCAACGAAACAAATCCATGGAAAGCCTCCTCCGAAAATCTGGCAGAAGCTCGCGAACATTTCATCGCCCGCTGCGCGATTTGTCATGGCAACGATGGCAGGGGCCAAACGCAAATCGGCCAGAACCTATACCCGAGAGTCCCCGATTTGATGTCGCCACAGACTCAGAACCTCACCGATGGCGAAATTCATTACATCATCGAAAATGGAGTTCAACTCACCGGAATGCCGGCCTGGAACAATCCGCATCAGCAAACGGAGGACGATAGTTGGAAACTTGTTCTTTTCATCCGCGATCTACGCCCGCTAACGATCGCAGAACAATCTCAGCAATTCAATATCGCAGATTCCGCGCATTACGCCGGCTCGCAGGCCTGCGAGAAATGTCACGCCGACATATATGAGCACTGGAAGAAGACGCCGATGGCCAACATCGTGCGTGATCCACGGGAACATCCCGACGCGATCATTCCTAATCTCGCCACTGACTCCATTGCGAAATTCACGAAAGATCAAATCGCCTTCGTCTACGGCAGCATTTGGAAGCAACGCTACTTTACGAAGGTCGGCGACGACTATTTTCCCTTGCCAGCGCAGTGGGAAATTAAGAATCACATATGGAGCCGCTATTTCGTTCCCAAGGGAGCGGACTGGTGGGGGCAGTTCTACCCTCCCGACAACATGCAGCGCCCCACCGGACCCACCTGCGATGGCTGCCACTCCGTTGGCTACGATATCCACACGAAGCAGGTGGCAGAATGGAACGTAGGCTGCGAGCGTTGTCATGGTCCGGGCAGCGAGCACATTGCGCATCCCTCGCGCGACAATATACTGAATCCGGCGCGCATGGATTACGTTGCAGCGAGCGATACGTGTATCCAATGCCATTCGCAGGGACGCCCGCGGACCGTCGCCATCGAGGGCAAGTACTATGACTGGCCCGTCGGATATGGCGCCGGTTTCAAGCTCCAGGATTTCTGGAAACTTGAAGACCACACTCTGGACGAAACGAATTTCTACTATTTCGCCGACGGCACCGCGCACAAGAATCGCATGCAAGGCAACGATTTCGTGCAAAGCGTGATGTACCGCCGCGGCGTCACCTGCTTCAGTTGCCACGATGCACATGGAACCGACAACTATGCGCAATTAAGAAAGCCAGCGGACAAAATATGCCTGGATTGTCACGGCCCCCTATCTCCGATCGGGCCGCGCACGGCCACGCTCGAAGAGCACACTCATCACAAAGATGGCAGTCCCGGAAGCGAGTGTGTCGCATGTCATATGCCGGCAATTGAAACGGAAGGTGTGCCCGGCACTTTCGTGCACGCCCACACCTTCCGATTCATAACCCCCGGAATGACCGATAAGTACAAAATCCCCAACCCATGCACTTCGTGTCACACCGATAAATCTACTGCGTGGGCAACCGAGGCATTGCGTCACTGGCCCGAGCGCTCCCCGTGGAGAATTCAGTAGACGCAAGTTAGGCAAATGCGCAGACTAGAATAACTTCGTGCTGACCCAAAGCGTGGAATTTGCCGCTGCCCACGACGGCGAGATCTTCGACGCAATCCCCGCGACTCCTGCTGTCTTTCTTTTATGCGGTAGCGATTCCCAATCGGACCCCTACGTCAGCAAGACCTCAAACTTGCGGCGGCGATTGCAGCGCCTATTAGGAACTCCGACAGAACGCACTAAAAGGTTGAACCTGCGCGAGCTCGTTCATTCGATCGAATACACTCCCACCGGATCCGACTTCGAATCCGGCTTCCTGCTTTATCGCGTCTTGCGCGGCGTTTTCCCCAAGACTTATACCGAACGTCTGCGACTGCGATTCGCTCCCCTGGTCAAACTGCATCTCGAAAATGAGTATCCTCGAGCTTCCATCACGACTCGCGTCGGACGTCTAAATAGTCGCTCTATTTACTATGGGCCTTTTTATTCGCGCACCTCCGCCGAAAAATTCGCCAGCGACTCGCTCGATTTTTTCAAGATGCGGCGTTGCGTCGAAGATCTCCATCCCGATCCAAAATTTCCGGGATGCATTTATTCAGAAATGAAAATGTGTCTCGCTCCCTGTTTTCAAGGATGCACCGATCACGAATACGAACAGGAAGTCCGCCGCGTGCAGGCGTACTTCCAGACGAGCGGCGATTCATTGCTCCGCGAAATTTCCGCACAACGTGATCAGGCATCCTCAGGCATGCAGTTCGAAGAAGCAGCATCTTTGCACGCTCGCGTGGATAAACTTAAATCTCTGCTAAGTCAACTTCCAGAAATCGTTCACCGTCTCGATCTACTCGACGGCGTGATGATTCAGCCCAGCGCGTCGTCGGGCTGCGTGAATCTGTTTCGCATTCATTCGGCCCGTATCGTTGGCCCCGCACAATTTCACATTCAGCCTGAAAATCATTCCAAATCGCAATCCATGGAAGCGCGCATTCAGGAGACGCTTTCGTTGATCCCGGTGGAAGCTCCACAAACGTCTCTCGAAGTGATGGAACACTTGGCTCTGCTGCGCCGCTGGTTCTACCGCAGCAACAGAATCGGCGAAATCTTTTTCGCGGATGACAAAAGCATCCTGCCCATGCGTCGCGTTGTTCGTGGCGTAGCCCGCGTCTACCGCGGCGAGAAAGAACTGACAACTGAGAACTCATAACTATCAACTGCTTTTCGTCCCGAGTCTTCAACTTCAATCAATCGCCTACATCCGTTCAGTTCGCGCTCTTGCCATAATTCCGGCAGCTATTTCGATCAGGTAAATCCCATATTCCCGCATTTTGATGCTGGATTGACGACTGCTCAACTGACAACTGAGAACTCGTAACTATCAACTGCTTTCCGTCCCGAGTTTTGGTAACTTCAATCAATCCTCTACATCCGTTCAGTTCGCGCTCTTGCCACAATTCCGGCAGCTATTTCGATCAGGTAAATGCCATATTCCCGCACTTTGCTGTTGGATTGACGACTGCTCAGAGGCAAGTTGCTATCCTGATTCGTGGCCTCGCGCTATGCACAATGGATGTACGACTGGGAAACCCGGCTGACGTCGGTGGATCGCAATCGCGTCGTGCGTCCGCTGGATTGGGGCCTAGAATGGGCGGAAGGCTGGCCCTGCCGCAACGGATACCAACCGGTAACAGCGCCAGCTGATGATGAAATCTACCTGCGCGAATATAATCGGCGCATCGTCGCCTCCAGCGACGAATTTTTTTCGTACACAACTCCTTCTGACTTCCGCTTGGAAGATCGCCAAGTTCAGGTCTTCAGCACCCGCGAAATTCCTGATCCAAGATTGGAAAGCAAAGTTCGCGGAACCCGCGCCGACTTTTTGCGCTTTACTTCTCCCGTACGCACTCCCTACCCGGAAAATAATTTAGCGAACGCCCGCTGGTTCCCCGCCAAGGGGAATCGCGCCGTGGTGCTGCTTCCGCATTGGAATTCCGACGCACTCGCCTATAACACGCTCTGCCGCGTGCTGAACCGCCTCGGCATTGCGGTTTTGCGCCTGAGCATGCCCTACCACGACATTCGCATGCCGGCGGAAATTCGCCGTGCAGACTACGCTGTCTCCGCAAATATCGGACGCACTCTCGACGCCGCGCGCCAGGGTGTTCTGGACATCCGCTGCTGCCTCGACTGGCTCGAACAGCAAGGCTACAGCGACCTCGGAATCGTGGGCACAAGTCTCGGATCTTGTTATGCCTTCCTCGCAGCGGCGCACGATCCGCGCATCCGCGTCGCGGCTTTCAATCACGCGTCAACATTCTTCGCCGACGTTGTCTGGCACGGCCAATCCACCCGCCATATCCGGGAAGGACTCGAACCGCTCCTCGACGTGGAACGTCTGCGCGGGCTATGGAGCGCTATCAGCCCCATGTCGTATTTCAAGCAGTTCGCCCGCTGGCCGAGGAAATCGCTCATTATTTATGCTAAGTACGATCTGACGTTTCTTCCCGAATTCTCGCGCGATGTAGTCGCAGAATTCGAGGGTCATAACCTCGATCACGAAGTAGCAATTCTTCCCTGCGGCCATTACACAACTGGTGAAACGCCATACAAATATATGGACGGCTGGCATCTCGGATCGTTCCTGAGACGCGCGTTCCGCTCGTTAAGCGCGTAGGGGACAGCCGCTCTAATGTCGCTTCCGAAACCCGATCCCAGACTGCTCGTAAGTTCGCGCGTAACTAAGCTAGAATAGGCGCGTTGAATTCCATGAAAAATTCCTCCATCTCCCGCCCACTTTCCGAAGACCGACCCTGAAATCGCTGCTGCAATAGACAACGAAACTCGCCGCCAGCACGAAGGGCTCGAGCTGATCGCTTCCGAGAATTTTGTCAGCGAAGCCGTGCTCGAAGCCGCGGGCTCCGTATTCACCAACAAATATGCCGAAGGATATCCCGGAAAACGCTACTACGGCGGGTGCGAGTTCGCGGACGTTGTCGAAAATCTCGCTCGCGACCGCGCCAAGAAACTTTTCGGAGCCGAGCACGCCAACGTGCAACCGCACGCTGGATCGCAAGCCAACATGGAAGCCTACGCCGCCGTGCTTCAGCCGGGCGACACCATCCTCGGCTTGAACCTCGCGCACGGCGGGCATCTCACTCACGGCCATCATCTGAATTTTTCCGGAAAGACTTATCGAATCGTCCCCTATGGCGTCTCCAAAGAATCTGAAACTATTGATTACGACGATCTGGAAAAGATCGCCGAAAAAGAGCACCCCAAGCTAATCATCGGTGGCGGCAGCGCCTATCCGCGCATCATTGATTTTGAACGCATGCGACAGATCGCCGACAAAGTTAGGCGCGCTCTACCTTGTGGACATGGCTCATTTCGCTGGACTCGTTGCGGGTGGGGTTCATCCGTCGCCAGTTCCTCACGCGCACATCGTGACTTCGACCACGCACAAGACACTTCGCGGACCACGAGCGGGAATGATTCTTTCCAACCAGGAATTTGCCGCCGCCATAGATAAAGTTGTGTTCCCCGGAATGCAAGGCGGCCCGCTGATGCACATTATCGCCGCGAAGGCGGTTTGTTTCCTTGAGGCCATGCAGCCAAGCTTCCGCGACTACGCCCGCCAAGTCGTAGCCAACGCCAAGATTCTGGCCGACACGATCGCCGCTGAAGGTTTCCGAATCATCTCCGGCGGAACGGATACTCACCTGATGCTGGTGGACGTTTTTTCCAAAGGCATCCTCGGCAACGAAGCCGAAAAGGCGTTAGGAGACGCGGGTATCACAGTAAACAAAAACGCCATTCCGTTCGACGTGAATCCGCCAATGAAGCCGAGCGGAATTCGCATTGGCACGCCCGCTCTGACGACTCGCGGAATGAAAGAAGATGAAATGCGCCAAGTCGGCCGCTGGATTTCCGATGCCCTCCACAATCGGACCGACGATGCCCTCCTCACAAAAATCCGCAAGCAAGTCCTGGAACTGGCGGAGGAGTTTCCGCTGTACGCATCGCGTCTGCACTTAGCCAGAACCACGTAAGGACAGCCGCACCCGACTGCTTCATAGCCGATCCTCTTCATCTGTGTTTAAATTCTTTCCGTGAAGATTGCGATTGATATTCGCCGCATGACCGAATTCGGCGTTGGAACTTATACCCGAAATATCGTGCGCGCATTGGGTCAATTGGATCACCAAACGAATTACGTTCTCATCGGCGCGCCAAAAAAAGTGGCCGAAATCGGTCCCCTTCCCGCAAATTTTGACAGCATCCCGCTGCTAAATGGAGAAGCGACCACCAAAGGCTATTTCGAGTGCCGGACAATTTTGCGCCAAATCAATTGCGATCTCGTTCATATCCCGCACTTATTTTGGATGCCTCGCAGCCTGCCTTGCCCTTACGTGATCACAGTTCACGATGTTCTCGAACATATGTACCGTGCCCACGACAATTCCGGATTGCGCCGCTCTCTTCATTTCCAACTGACCCGGCGCGTGCTCAAAGGCGCAGCCCGAATTCTCGCCGTCTCAAAGTTCACCAAAAGCGAAATTGAAAAGCTCTTCAACATTCCTTCGACGCGGATTGAAGTCGTTTACAACGCCATTGATCAACGTTTTCTGCACGGCCATGCGACCGACGCAGACCGCCAGTTGCTGGCCGAGCGCTATCAGATCACCTACCCATTTCTCCTCTACGCCGGCCGGATCAGTCCTCACAAGAACCTGGTGCGCATCATTGAAGCTTTTTCGGCTCTGAAGGCCGAATTGGAGAAGGAAGGAAAGTTTCCCGATCTAAAGCTCATCATTATCGGCGACGAGCTTTCGAAGCATCTCGATCTGCGCCGCACCGTAGTGCGCGGCGGTGTTCAAAACGACGTCGCTTCATGGGATTCGTTCCCATTGACGTGCTTCGGATTTTCTACGATTTGGCGAAGATTTTCGTTTTCCCGTCACTCTACGAAGGCTTCGGATTGCCTCCTCTCGAAGCCATGGCGCACGGAACTCCCGTGGTCACTTCAAATACTTCGTCCGTGCCGGAAGTTGTGGGGAACGCCGCAGTCCTCGTTAACGCCGAGAACGTATTTGAAATTATGCGCGCCCTGCTGCGCGTACTGCTCGATACCTCTTTGCGGGAGCGGCTCAAACAGCGTGGCTACGAGCAAGTCAGAAAATTCTCGTGGACTGCCTCTGCGCAACAAATTTTCAATGTTTACGAACAAGTGACCGCGGCGAACCGCAGAACAAAAGTAGGTGCGAATCAAATCCATTCCCACTAGGGTGTTGTTTTTGCCCTTCGCAACCCTCTATTCGAATACTTTTCGGCTTTCTATTTCCACGTTTACTTTTTTGCTTCTTCCATCGAGTGGTTCAGGCTAACAGTCTCGTCGAGAGAGAAACTTCCACATCTTTCTCTGTCAATAACCAAACCGCCCTTCTGAGCGCGCAAAAGTCCGCAATCTGTTCCACGATAACTCTTCTGATTCGTATCTATTAAGTTTCCGAGAACTGAGAACTCATCACTGGGAACCGGGTATTTAAGATTGTCGTTTCGGGGTTGCTGTCAACTTCAAAGGACCGAATTCGCCCAGGAGTTTCATCCCAAAAATTGCACCCGCCGTTAGTGGCGAGCTGAGATACAATTCCGAATTATTTATGGGGCTAAGCCAATGCGCCTGCTAACTTCGTGCCTGCTCGGTCTGCTTGTCTTCATATATCCGGCCGCCGCGCAGCAGAACTCTCAAACCGCCAGCGCCGATTGCACCTTTGAAGACGGTAAACAGATAACCCTTCAGTACAATCCTGCCAAAGGTGAGGAACCTCGTAACGGAAGGTTATGGGAGCCCGGCGGTTCTGCGATGATTCTTTTCTCGCCCACGGCTCTCTCTCTCGGGGGAAAGACGATTGAGGCGGGAGCATATACGGTTTACACCATCCCCGACAAAAAACAGTGGACGCTAATCGTGAATAAGGACGTCACTCCCGGCGACAAATACAATGCCAGCCAGGATATTGCTCATGCACCCATGGATACGGGAGAGATTGATCAGCCGGTAAAGGAACTCCAAGTATCCTTCGCACACATGGCGCCCAAACTTTGCAGTCTCCGGATGTACATCGGCAAAATGGGCGCCTTCGCCGACATCAATGAACAGTAGTGTTATCGCGCTGCCTGATCATCTTAGAATTGATTTGTCATCCTGAGGCAGTGGAGTTGCTCGCGAAGCGAGCGCCTCCCAACGAAGGACCTATGCAATTCGCCGCCACCTTGGTGTGTGCATAGACACTGACTTTGGTCCACAAGATCCGATTACCGGGGGCGTCTCTTCAAGTCCTCAGTCCCGTCCGTATTCCGTAATCTCGCCGTCCACCGAAACCGCCACGTATTTATGCGTCTGCACATCCCGGAACTGAACAACTTGGCGTTTCTCGCGAGCGAGCTGTCCCCATCGGCTCGGCTTGTTCCGGTTCTGTTCGATCGCCTCAAACGCGCGCCCGTTCAACTCAAATTGCACCATGCGCCATCGCCCGCTGCCCACTCGCTTGATACGCAGTTTTTGATCGTCGAGAACCACAGCGTCTCCGTTCATAAGCTGTGCAGCGACGGATTCCAGGACTTTGTGCTCGAGCGCCACTTATTTCCCACTTATGCTTCAAAAAGGAAGATCGAAGGACCAATTTGAATTTATTTGCTGGTTAATTGTCACGATTCGTGCCACCGTAACCAATCAGATTCCTACCTACGCTGGTTCACACTGTACTTGTTGATGCAACGGAGCCGCTCGCGAAGCGAGAGACTTCCAACGAAGACCGATGCATTTTCCCGAAGCTTTGGCGCAGAGCGCGCCGCCGCTAACCTGCGCCTTTCAATATGTCCATCACGTGGTCAAAATCATCCAGGTTCGAATACTCAATGACAATCCTGCCATGACCCTTTGTGTCTTTGATCTTTACTCGAACGCCTAATATCTGTTCCAACTCCGTCTGAGCCGCACGCACGTTCGCATCAATCGGCCGCAGAGGCGGTGGTTCCGGACGCTTTCCTTCATTGGCCAGAATCGCGTCGCTCACCAATTGCTGAAGGGCTGTCACCGAAAGCTGAGCGCTCGCCGCACTATTGGCAATCTGCTCGATCTGCTTTGGATCCGAAAGTTGCAGCAAGACCCTGGCCTCGCTAAATCCCAACCTGCCATCGCCAAGATGTTGCCGCACACTTTCCGGCAGCCTCAGGATTCGCAAGTAATTCGTAACTGACGCGCGGGAAACGCCCGTTCGCTGGCCAATTTGTTCTTGCGTAAGCCCGAAGTCACGGCTTAACCGGGAAAACGCGTTTGCCTGCTCCAGGCAATTCAGATCCTGGCGCAATAAATTCTCGACGACGGTCATCTCGGCGGCGTGCTGATCGGAAACGGTCCGGACGATGGCGGGGATAGTAGTCTTGTCAACCAGTTTCGAGGCGCGACATCTTCGCTCGCCCAGCACGAGGACATATCGTCCGTTCGCGCCCGGCCAACCACAATCGGCTGAAGCAATCCGTTTACCCGAATGGATTGCGCCAGCTCTTCGAGAGCGCCTTCGTCAATTGCTGCCGCGTCTGGTAAGGGTTGGCGTCAATTTTATCCAGCGCGATTTGCTCCACTTCGTCGCCGGAATGGGCGTGTGCCGCGCGAGCCTCCGCCAGACCGGCTCCCTGGCCACTTAATGGTTCCTTGTTCCCTGATATAACCGCCGGAGGTGTCGGCGAAACCACGCGTGGCCGTCCGGGGAGCAGCGAATCCAGGCCGCGCCCAAGCGCTTTCCGTTTGTCTGTCATTTTGTCAGGCGCTTTATCCGTCTCTTTGTCTGCGGATTGATCAGGCTTTTCCGCCGTCGCGCCACTTACCATAATCTTTTCCGCAATAGTCATTTCATCTCCGTGTCGAGCCCTGCCTGCCTTATCGCTCCGAAATGTTTATCGTGATTAACTTGTTTCGCTCTCTCCAGCGTTTCCAGCGAGGAGCTTTACGACCTGCTTCTCGTCTTCTCGCTGCTCAGCTTGTGCTGGCATGTAATGTCCCAGGATTTCGGTCGCCAACTCGATGTAGCTTTCAGCGCCGCGCGATTTCACGTCGTAGAGAAGCACAGGCTTGCCGTGACTTGGCGCTTCTGCGAGGCGCACGTTCCGCGGAATTGTTGTCTTGCAGAGCTTATCTCCGAAATACTTCTTGAGCTCATCGGTGTGAAACACAGTACGCTAGCACATGCTCATTGATCAACAGTCACTCAGCATCTTTCGGGCGCGTGCTCAGTCACCTTGACGCACAGAAGGAGTAATATTCTGCGCGACGTATGGCCGTTGCAGCAAGCACCATCTGTCACGAGCCAGCCCAGTGACATTTGACGCCCAATTATCTCTTGCTTCCCAAAAAAGGGTAGAGCTACGGCTCGTTATCCTTGCGCGATGCTCACGACCGGTGTGCCTTTATGGGACATATTATCTGTGGTGGGATCTGAGGCGGTTACCACTTTTTGTTCGGCAGAGGATATTTTTGCACACAAAGTTTGTCCAAACTAGGAGAATGAGTGGCTCGCTAAAGATGACTCGAAGCGATGACCGCTAGCGTCACTTTGTCGGCCCTTGTAGGACAATGAAACCATCTGTCTCTCTTCCTCGGTTAATTAATCAGGTGACACGAAATGAAACAAGCAAAATTAGGCAGGGCTTTCAGAAGTACCGCGCTTTGGAAGTGCCCAACTGTCGGGACTTTGATGGCGAAGCAACCAATTAATTGCCCCATGAGGAAATGATCTACCAACCTCCCGCTCCCCGGCTTTTTCCGCAAAAGATTTTTGCCTGACTTTTTTGCTAACGTCGCTAGATCGAGTGTAAGCTCAACGATCTTTGG
>CAVPCG010000066.1:0-127941 GCA_963702325.1 uncultured Acidobacteriaceae bacterium
AGGATTAGAGCTTCGCGCCGACGAAAAGCCGAAGTAGCGTGGTTGAAATCGGAAGTAAACAAATAAGAAAGTAAGCCACACCCAATCTATTCAGTTGTGAGGAATCGTCCTCGGAAGTATCGAGCGGCGCTCTTTGACAATTTTGCTGCTGGCTCCTAGTCTTCTGGCTAACCCAATTCTGGGTTGGACTTAAGCTAGTAGCCAGCAGCTAGAAGCAATTTCCGCGCAACGCGCGATCAAGTTGTCGGTGATCTTACCGCGGGGATCCACCCGTTCCCATCCGAACCACGTAAGTTAAGCCCCGCAGGGCCGATTGTACTGCACCGAAAGTGTGTGGGAGAGTAGGTCGTTGCCGGGATTAAAGAAAGGCCAATCATGACGAAACATGGTTGGCCTTTTCCTTGGAGCGTAATGTATTGGCTGCCTAATTTGTCTTGGGTTTATCTAGGATGCCAAGCACCTTATATGTCTCGGTTTGCTTTTTCTTGCCGTCAAGCTGACGACCCACTCCAGTTTTGCCTTGTCTCCGTGAAAATCGGCGTGAATTGTGTCGACAATAGGCTGACGACAGCTCCTATGATTTCCGGCGGGGCCCGCGAAATGCTCGGCGAACTTCCCTTCGCAGTTTACGACGGCCACTCGACCGTCCGGTAATTGAAGAGAAAACGTAGCCCCTCGCACCTGATACGAAATCTGGCGCGCGGGTGTACTGTACCCATTCGTGGTTGTTGAACCGCTACAGCTTACGTTCATGTCGGAGCCATTACAGTTTGCAAATGAATCTGACTGAGAGCTGAAGCGACCGGGAACAAGGTATGTGTAGCCGGTTTCATTGTCGCGACGATCGATCAACTCCTAACCTCCAGCTTTTGAGCTAGGGTAGAGGTAGAACAAGCTAGAATCAACGCGACGATTGTTGGCTTCATTCCACCTCCAGAATAATAAAGGCCAATCAGGGAAACATGCTCGGCCTTTTCCTTTTGAATGCTTATCTTAAACAAGCTTCTTTAAGTGCTCTCGCATGGTCTCGAATCGGTATCTCAGAGAGAGCGCGTCGTTCGTGCCCTGCACGGACATGCGGTCAAATTCAAGGAGATCGTATTTTGCTTTGGTGATGTCATCGCCAGCTGCCTCACGGTTCGTCGCCCTCAATTCCTCGAATTCGAGGAGCGTTTTGCGGGAGAGCTTTCGCAAACCATTTCTCCGAATTGCAATATCTGAAAATTAGGAAATAAATCACTACCATACCCTGTGACCGTAAGAGCTTATCCTCGTGTGCAAAAATCGAGGACATTTCGTCGAGCAACTTGCTTACCTGGCTGACCAAGGGATGGACTGATTTTGATGCCTTTCCTTTGAAATCCCTGACAAAAGCGATCTAAATATACCTTTTTCGTGTCTGCAATTTCGTTCTGCCGTTCAAGGTAAAGGAACTTAACTGCGTTTCCCGATGCTGATACCGTCTGTTGGAGAAAGCCACGAGGGAATTGAAAAACTGGTGTTCAGCGACATCCCTTATCGCCTTAGCCATTGGGCCGCCAAACGCATTGCGTTTCTCTGCTGCATTGAGGGGCACAGCTTCGTTAAGGCGGGAGAACATCTCCTCGATCAGATCCAAATCGTCAGTTTCAACGACCATGACTGGCAAAGCTTGCGTCAAACCTCATTTTTAACGACGGATATTCCTTAGCAAGGTCCGAGTAGGTTAACCCCCCGGCCTTTACCTTCCGGTCTTCGTAAAGAAGTCTAAAGTCATCTGCCAACGAGAATTTATCATCCACGAATTGCCAGATGGTTTCCAGACGTTGCCGCCCGTCGATAATGGCATATTGAATGGCTTTTTGATTCCCCTTTTCTTTGGGCTTGTCGGAAACCTATGGAAATACAACTTTGGCAGGTCAAAACCATTCAAAACGGAGTCGATAAGGAGTTGGCGTTTTTCGAGGGTCCACACGTCCCCTTCTCGTTGATAAGGAGGATCTACTTCGATAGCGTCTCCTCTTCGCATTGATCCAAAGGATCGCGGAATCTACATTGGATAAATATTTATCGGCGAATTCATAGTGTTCGAGAAAGCATTGCTCCGATACTAGGCATATTCTGGAAACAGCGCAAACTGTGTTATACCAAGCAGGCCGAGTTCTTTGATTAGCCTGGGCTTGTCCTTCTTAGCGATGAGGTAGCGCCAACAGGCGTGTTTCTTGTCGCCCACTATATCGACCGGCGTGGCATCCCGGTGCATGATCGTAAATACCCCAAGCTGGGCCTGAATTCGAGCCGTGTTTCTTGGAGCAAGGATCGCAATTGGATCGAGTCGGCTTGACGCCTCCCCCACTAACGTCTTCGGCGAGTAGTTAGTTATGACGGGGTCATCGATTGATGGGATATCAGAGGAATATCTCCGGGCTTGATCTTGCTGTGAGAATTTAGGGCGCTGGGGAAGGAAGGCACCACAGGTAGCCATCCTGGTTGGGCTTCTCCGATACGGCGAAATACAGAGCGATTAAGGGGCTTTCGGTCCAGTCCAGGAGGCGGGTTGGTACACCGTGGTGCTGCATTATGAAGAGCCAATCCCAATCCCCGCTCGGCGCATGATTCATCAAAAGCGTCGCGTTCTGCCGAAACTTCTTTATCAGGTACGCCTCGGCTTTGATTCTTGATCCATCCTCCTTCCTAAGGATGGGACCAGGAGCCAGCGCGTGTCTGCATGTCCGCGAAACCAACGTGCTTCGCACCAGTGGGAATATCTTGCGGGAGTAATTGGAGCAAACTCTGCAATCGAACCGATTGATTTTGGTCCAGCGAGCATTTCGCAGCCAGCCTAGCACACATTTCCCACATTCGCGAAGGTGGCACAGGAGGGTTTTGATGTCAGAATACGCCGGGGATAACAGGCTGATCGGAGCCAAGAGAGATCCTTCGACTGCGCTCAGGATTTCGGCTCGCGGCTCAGTCCTTAGCCTGCCCTGAGCAATCGAGCGCAGCGAGATGTCAAATGGGCCGCGAAAGCGCCTCAAATTGTGATAGCACCGCCTAATGTTCTTAATGTCGGTCGCGCAGCATCGCTGCGATTGTGTGGGGGTTGCGGCGTCCGTGAATGACTGCTATCACAATTAGAGGCTTTTCGTCTGGGGCATAGGCGATCACGTAGTCTCGCAAAGATTGAAATCGAAGAGGCTTGGAAGTTAGGTCTGGACGAATGTGTCCTTGGTGAGGAAAGCTGGCGAGGGAGCGGATTGCTTCGGCGGACTGGCCCAGCCTTTCGCGGTTTGTGCGAAGGCTGGGGAATCTTGGCGGCACAAAGCGGATCCATCACCTGCGCTCAGGATTTCGGCTCGCGGCTCACCTCTTAGCCTGCCCTGAGCAAACGAGCGGAGCGAGTTGTCGAATGGGCCGCGAAAGCGCCTCAAGTTAAGCCCCGCAGGGCCGATTGTACTGCACGCGAAAGTGTGTGGGAGTCCTTCGACTACGCTCAGGATAAAATGCGGTCTTTGCCCGGATAAATAAAGGGCAATCATGGTTGGCCTTTCCTTTGAGCGTGTGGAGCGGACACTCTTGTCCGCTGCCTTTGATCGTCCCTATTGATTCTTGAAGCCGAGTGCAACTATGCTTAAACAGGTTCTGCATATGGCCACTCTCGATTGGTCGCAATGTTCGGCGGTGGAAAGCGTCCCCGGCAAAGTTAGCGGTGCCTGGGTTCTCAAAGGCACGCGCATGCCCGTATCCGCCATCTTCGAGAATCTTGAAGCCGGAGCGAATATTGACAACATTATGGAGTGGTACGACGGCCTCGACCGCGAACAAGTCAAAGCCGTTATTGAGTTTGCCGCCCGTAGCCTGGATGAGGCGCCCGCCTTCGCTCCATAGGTTCGCTTAGGATGCTCATCCTATTTGACCAAGCAACGCCCGTTCCCATTCGCCCCTATCTGATAGGCCACGACGTGCGCACCGCCGCGCAGCAAGGCTGGGACAAACTCAAGAACGGCGAACTGCTCAATGCCGCAGAAGAAGCAGGATTCGAATCGCTGCTGACGACAGACAAAAATATGCGCTATCAGCAGAATCTTGAGAATCGCAAAATCGCAGTCGTGGTTCTAGGGCTGCAACAATGGCCCAGCCTTCGTCCGCATGTTCAGCGGGTTCTGGAAGCAGTCAATGCGGCCACGCCGGGCAGTTATGCAGAAATCGATTTTCCGCGAAATCCCGAACACGGAAGTTAAGCCCCGCAGGGCCGATTGTACTGCACGCGAAAGTGTGTGGGAGAGTAGGTCGTTGCCGGCATTAAATAAAGGCCAATCATGGAAACATGGTTGGCCTTTTCCTATTGGGAGGACTCATCATTTCATCGGAGGCAAAGACCCCACGATATTCGGGGAATTCCTCTGCGCACGTGATTGCAGTCTCGCCAACAGCCTGTTTCAGTTCGACGGAATCCTTTAGGGCTTGGCCCGCTCGTTCTGCTAGTTCGGCCAGCACTGTCCTTATGTCTTGAGCGATCTCAAGGCACTGCTGATCGGACTTGTCATGAATAGCCTCGCTGAGGGCCGAATGTAGCAAGGTAAGCGGGTTTTGGCCATTGATAAGTAGCACCTGCGGAACAGCTGGCTTGACGCTGTCTACCGAGCGCCCGAACTGTGTATGCTTTCCCACATCTTCGAGGGCTTCGATCACATCTCTGTCGGCTCCAATTCTTTCAGCCACTTTTTTGATCTCACCCACTATCCGTTCCCATTGATCTTCGACAACACGGCGGTAATAGGTCAGAGCGCCTATTCCAAGGCCACGATTCTCAGCCCTTCGCCCCTGGAGGAAGAGCTCCTTATCAGGGCCGATGAGAGTGAACACGCGCGATGGCAGAGGATCCCCAAATTGGGGAATCTCGCCATACTTGAAGACCACTCCGGACCCGTCTCTGCTCAACCTTGTGCTCAATGCATATTTCTTAAGTCTCTTCTCACAGTTTCTACACACATATCTCAGTATGCCGTCCTTCCAAGTGTCTTCCTCGGGATACACTGTGGATTCCTTACAGTCGAACCACCGCGGACCGCTGCACTCCTCGCAGTGAAGCAGTAGCGACGGCTTCCCAATGTACCAGATCCTGTTTGAAGAGTTGTGGACGGCAAGATCGGCGACATCCACCGACACTTCTGGCGGGGTCTCGCTCAAGAACTCAGAGAAAGGCTTCTTGACTGGCGGGTCCGGAGTCTTATCAGCTACTTCCGACATACAAACAGATTATCGCATCAAGTGCGCCGCTCGGATATTCCCAATCTAATTCCCGAGCCCGCAGGGCCGATTGTACTGCACGCGAAAGTGTGTGGGAGAGTAGGTCGTTGCCGGCATAAATAAAGGCCACGTTCAGAAATGAGCGTGGCCTTTTCCTTTGTGAGGCGGTGATCTTTCAGCGACTTCCGGTTTCTGCTAGCATCTATGAATGGCAACCGCGAAACAAACTCAACGCAAGCGAACCGATGCGGCCCATCCCGCTCGCGGGCGCAAGACACAGAAATCGCCGAAGAAGACTCTGCCAGGGCTTTACGCCCGCCTCGAAAAAACCCGACCTGGCTCGGAAGAGTCGAAGCGCATTTCCGCGGAAATCGTCGACGCCATCGGCTGAGGCATGGCGGCTGTCAAGATCAGGCCGCCCAGGGATTCCCGCTGCCGTGCTTTTCGTGAACATTTGCTGGACCGAGTGGACCAGCGGCATTTCCTTGCGCCGATGGCGCTAGAACTCGACGAATGGCTCAAGAGCGGACCTGGGGCTCCGGACTTGGAAGAAGCTCCCGAGGGTTGGCACAAATTTTTCGGCTCCTTCACGATTTGCGGCGAAGGCGAGTGCATCAAGACGCTATTCACGATCTACGCGCCAGGCAAACCGAGACGCGGCAGTATTGACTTGGACAAATGGCAAAAGCGGTAGCCGCATCGTTCTGTCATAGCCCCGCAGGGCCGATTGTACTGCACGCGAAAGTGTGTAAGAGTCCTTCGGCTACGCTCAGGATAAAATCCGGTCGTTGCCGGCACAAATAAAGCCACGTTCAGAAATGAGCGTGGCCCTTTTCCTTTACGTGGCGCGAAGGACGGCGCGTTCGGCGGCTTGAGGTAACGGAACGGGAACGAAATATTCTTCCGGATAGAGGTAGTCTTCGCCGGACTCGTCCACTACCCTGATCTGCTGATGTTTGGCTGCTTCGGCGTCTGCAATGACCCGATATAGCTTCCTCAATTCTAGCGAGGCGGGATAGTCTTTATTCTTGATACAGACTACGAATTGCGGTTCTGTTCGCTTCATTTATTCGTTCAGAATTCGTTTGATCTTGTATTCGCGGATTCCGATGCCGTGAGCTTCGTACCAGTGAATCTCGGCTTTGCATATCGTACCATCTGACAATCGGACGGAAGCAATCCCTTTCAACTTCCGCCAGCGGCCTTTGCCGTACAGCTTTCGTAGTCGTGCCCGCTCGCGGATCGCGGTCCCGACTGCCATCGTCTCAATGTTCGTAATCAGCCCGATGATCTTGAAATTCATCGCGCCGATTGTACTGTACTCGACAGTGCGTGGGGGTCCCTTCGGCCGCAGGCTCCTTTGACTTCGCTCAGGATAAAATCCGGTCGTTGCGCGGCACTAAATAAACGCCACGTTCAGAAAAATGCGCGGCCTTTTCCGTTTTGGGATGGATGCCTGCAATAAAGTGGTCTCGACTCTCATGAAGAAGGGAATGGAGTTTATATTGGCGGCTGAAGAAAAATAGTCCTGTGAAGGACTCGCTCGCACACAGGAAACGGGCGGTCAGGAGGAGATTATGTGCATCATCTGTGAGCGCGAACTATGGGGCGAGCACCGGGCGCTCGAAAGCGAGTTCTTTAAGCCCTGCAAGAAATGTAAGAAGTTTCCTGGGGCCAGCTCCGAAGGGACCTGCTATCACTGTTTCGCTGTTGGCAACATGATGGATGAGTGCCCCGAGTGCGCAGGCAAACCATGGACTGAGGAATTCTTAGAGGCCAAAGACGAAATCGAAGGCCCGGACAAGCTGCTGGTCCCGTTCTAGAGCCGGGAAGCGCAGGTCGTTGCCGAGCGAGTTTCACCGCATCGGCGCCGTCGAGCTTCATTAGCGAACCCGCCTTAACGCGACCCGGCTGTCAATATTTCGCTCTTCGGATCTCTCGCGGGCGATGCTCCATTGAGCCTCCCTCGACTACTCCCGGGCTTCGGCCAAATCACGGCAGGACCCCACACGCGGCTACCAGGCGATCCGCTTGATTCGGGCCACCAGATCGAAATGGCGATCGCGGCTCAAGAGGGGAAGAGAATGCTGGCGGCAGAGCGCGGCGATCCAGATGTCATTGGTTGGAATTGGCTTGCCCTTGCGCTTTAGTTCGACGGTGATCTCCGCGTAATGATGCGTGGTCGGCTCCTGAACGTCCAACACCATGCAATCGTGGAGCAGTCCTGCTAGCCAGTTTTCGTAGCTGGCCCGGTTGCGCGACTGCGCAATGCCGTGGCGATACTCGCCGAGAACAATTACGGGCAGCACCATCTGTTCCGCGCGGGTGAGAATGGCAATCACCCCAGGGTCATTGTCAGCGGCGGCAGATAAGGCGTTGGTATCGAGCAGCATTTTTATAGGATCAGTTCCAGAAAATCATTTCCAGACTTCCCGATCAATCTGCTCGAACGCTTCTTCCACCCGCCTTTCGATTTGCTTCCTCTCCTTATGCAGGTGTTTGAGCTTTCCGAGATGTTTCATCCAGGGTTTTTCCTGGGAGGTGGTTTTCAATTTCTCATGAAGCGCCTCGGTAACCAGTTGGCGCAGGGGAACACCGAGTTGTGCGGCAGTAGACTTTGCGCGGCGGAACAGGAAATCGGGAATCTCGAGGGTGGTCTTCACGTATGGCCCATATTACCATATTTATGGACCAACGTGACGCCATTCAGCCGCAGCGTAAATCCACGTGGCGATGAAGAAGTGAAGAGGAGATCAGTTGCTGAAAGGAGGGCAACGTGAGGAGAATGCCTGCCCAACAATTCAAAATCCCCTGCTTTTTTGCCGGGTGGCCATCCGAGCCTGCCTTTGGCCAAGGGTGGAGCATTATCCGGCGGATGAAGGCGCTGAAACTTTTTCCGGGACGCAAGAAGAAGCGGTCGCGGTTTGAGAGGTATCGCGAGGCATGGGGGATTTTGCGGGAGAAGGAGTGAAAAAACTTGACGATTGGGAATCAGTTCTCAGTTCCTCAGTTTCTGGTTCCCAGTTTCTGGTTTTCAGTTTCGTAATCGTGAAGACTTCGTTGGCGCGATCGTGGAAACATGATCGGCTTTTCCTGTTCCGGCGAGCCCGCGCGGTTTCAATACTGCTTTACGGGTTCGCGGGCGGGCTCAATAACTCACAATGCTCGACGCACTCTAACGTGTCGGCCTCGACAGTGGCTTTCTTGTGGCCGGAAAAGCCGATGTCGGGGAGGATCAGCAGGGTTTGCGTGCCATTGGCGACGTTAAAAGTGCAGTTGAAGTTCATTGACTGGACGCCACGTTCCTTGCAGCCGGTTTGGTCGAGGGCGTCGGTGAGGGTTACGGACTTATCGTAGACCTGGTCGGCAAGATGCGAGGGCAGTAGAGCGACGGTCAGAGGGATGGGTGACTTGATCTTCACGCTGAGTTCCTGGCCGTCGTGGTCTGGAGTCATCAGGCTGTAGACCTTGGGTACCGGCGTGATCTGATATTTTTCGTCGAGGATGCGCCGCCAGTGGAACTCAGGCTGAACGCAATTGTAGTACTGGATGTGGAGATCGTTGGGCGAAATGAATTGCCGCGCTCCGGGTCCAAGAATGGCGCCAATCGTGGTGAGGACGGGTTTCTCGGGCCTGCGCTCATCGCGGAAAGTGATGATCATCGGCCGATCGGAGGGCAGATGGCACTCGTAAATCGAGCTGGTGACATGCTCCTTCACGCAGAGGAAGACTAAAATTCGCAGGGGCTCCGGGGCGCATGGCTGCGTTCCATTCGTCGGCCCAAGCCATGGCCACGGTGACCGGGAATCTGGAGTCAACTTGCACATGCATGTCACCGCCCCCGACAGCGGGATGGTAGACGCGGCCGGCGTGCAGGCTGGCCGGCTCCAAAGGAATGGTCTCGCTGTCGGCAGCAGTCCAGACAATGGGATTTTGCGCATACGAGTTCGCGGCGAAGGCGTAGAACAACAGCATGGCGAAAATGAAAAAGTTCTTCATACTAGAAGTATTTGCTGGGTGCATGGTCTACCCTAGCGAATTCGTCGAGAAGAGGATTACGAAGGTACCAGTGCCCTTGATAGGAAGGATAAGGATAACGAAAGGATGTCGGCTGGGGACTGGTAGTTAAGGTGCTGACTTTATGTGGCGCGAGCGACGCCGAGTTGGGCCGGTTTTTCCGAATCGCATCATCCTTTAAGTTGGTTCTTGCACAGCTTCTCCACAGCAACTTGCTTCATTTATATTCACAGCATCGGCTTTCGGCCTCACACTTCCAATTGAGTTAATTTTTTTCTCATGGCAAATCCTGGGGATTTCGCTTACACGGTCAAGCAGCAGGCCGATATCGTCCGCGTGATTGGCGAGTACGTCAAGCTGCGCAAGGCTGGGGCGCAGAACTACATCGGGCTTTGTCCGTTTCACGGGGAGAAGACGCCGTCGTTTTCGGTTCATGCCACGCGGCAATTCTTCCATTGCTTTGGTTGCAGCGCGTCCGGCGACGTCTTTAGCTTCGTGCAGAAGATCGAGAACATTACCTTTCCGGAGGCGGTGAGAGCCGTCGCGCAGAAGTTCGGCATCGCGATTCCGCAGGTCAGCTTCAATAGTCCGGCGGAAGCGAGGGAAGCAAAGCTGCGGACGGTGCTTCTCGAAATCCATGAGCGTGCTTGCAATTTCTTTCAGGAATGTTTGAAGCGTTCCGAGGGCAGCCGGGCGCGCGAGTATCTGGCCGGGCGCGGCTTGGACGACGCAACCATCCGAGAATTTCGCATTGGCTATGCGCCTGATTCGGGATTTCTGTTGAAGGACCGCTTGCGCGGCGAGTTCTCCGAAGAAGTAATGCGGGAGAGCGGCCTGTTCTCGTGGAAGCAATCGGAAGAGAGTAGGGGGCCTTCGACTCCTTCGCCAAAGAGCGGCTCAGTCGCTCACGATGACGACGGTAGGGTGAAGGCAAATTCAGTCGTCCAGGATGAAAACGAGAACCCGGATGCGGAGGCTGTTGAAGAAAGAAGCAGGACCCTCGACTCGGCCAGTTCCTCCGCAAGCGGAGAAACTGGCGTCGCTCGAGATGACAGTGGTGGGGAGAGGGGTGCCAAGCTAGAAGCTAGCAGCCAGAAGCCAGAAGTCCCCGCCCCGAAGCCGGAAGTTACTTTGCAAGCGATGTACTCGAAGTTTCGCAATCGGGTTATGTTTCCCATTGCGAGCGAAGCGGGACGAGTCATTGCGTTCACGGGCCGCACGCTTGCGACTGACGAAAAAGCTGGACCAAAATATCTGAATTCTCCGGAAACGGGCATCTATTCGAAGTCGAGAGTGCTGTTCAATTTGAGTCAGGCGAAGGAAGCGATTCGCAAATTGGATTATGCGATCCTCGTCGAAGGTCAAATGGATTGTATTTCGGTTTTTGCAGCTGGATTTCACAATGTGATCGCTAGCTCCGGCACGGCGTTCACCGAGTTGCAAGCGAAACTGCTGGGAAGGTTCAGTAAGAATGTCGTTGTAAACTTCGATCCGGATACCGCTGGCGCGAAGGCCACGGAACGAACTTTGGGTCTGCTGACCGAAGAGGAATTCCAAATCAAGGTGCTCACGCTCGAAGCAGGATTTGATCCCGACCTCTACGTTCGCCGCAAGGGCAAAGACGCCTACGCCGAGGGCCTCCGCAATTCGCAGCGTTATTTCGATTATCTGATTGAACGGGCGCGGACACAGTTTCCTCTTCGCAATGCCGAAGCGAAGGTGAAGGCGGTTAATTATCTGCTGCCGCATATTCAGCGCGTGCCGAACCGCATTGTCCGCGACGAACTATCGCATGAGATTGCGCAAAAGCTCGGCATTGATTCCGCGATTCTCCGGCAGGAACTGAGGCACGCGGCGACGAAGCGTTCCAGCGCGGTGCTGAAGGCGCCAGCTGAAAATCAGGCGACGGATGCGGAGAAGATTCTCATTCGCGCTCTGGCATCGGCCACGGAAATGATTGCGTCCGAAGAGCGGACTTCGTCGCGTGAAGGCGCTGATGAGGAATTCGATCCGGCGCGGCAAGCGCAGTTTGCACTACATTCCGAACGGCTTCATGAAGGGTTGGCGACCGAATCGCTGATTGAGGCTCTGCTGAAAGCAATGCCCGAGCAGTCAAACATCCTCGAACTGGAAATACCCGATAGCGACCGAAACTTGCTTGCCGCCATCCTTATGAAAGAGGAAGAAGATCTTACGGCGGAACGCATCGAAGGGGCGGTGCGGGCATTGCGGCGCATTCAACTGCGCCGCAAATTGGAGCAGATACAGAACGAACTGCAAGGCTCGCGTAATCAGGAGCCAGAGCGGATGCAAGCGCTATTGCAGGAAAAAATACGCCTCAAGCTCGCGCTGCGCAGCCCCGGCATGAGCGATGTCGCGTAAGGTTTCACGTAAGCACTATTCCGGAAGTTGTGCCCCGCCGAAGCTGGTACCCTAGAGTTGTTTCCCGAGTGAACGTCGTATGAACCCGATCGCAGAGATCACCTCCTACGAAAGCGCCGTTGCCAGGATGTACGCGTTGGGCCACGAACTGGCTCAAACGCCTTCCCACAAGTTTGACCTGGCGCACATGCGGGTGCTGCTGGCGGCCTTGAACCATCCGGAGAAACGCTTCCCGGGAATCCTGATTGCTGGAACGAATGGAAAAGGTTCCACCGCGGCGACGCTAGCCGCGATTCTGGAAGCGTCGGATTTAAAGACCGGACTCTACACTTCTCCGCACCTGCTGCGGATTAACGAGCGCATGCGGATTAATGGCGCGCAGATCAGTGACGAGGATTTTGCTTCGTATCACGACTTGGTGGATCGGACCGCCGAGAGGCTTGTGTCTGAAGGGCAATTGCCGTGGCATCCCAGTTTTTTCGAGATGCTGACCGCGATTGCGTTTGAGTATTTTGCCCAAAACCAAGTTGATATTGCGGTGTTGGAAGTTGGCATGGGAGGGCGGCTGGATGCAACCAATGTTGTAGAGCCTTTAATCAGCGTGATCACGGATATTTCCTTGGATCATCAGAAATTTCTTGGCGACACAGTCACCGAGATCGCGAACGAAAAAGCGGGAATTATACGGGCGAAAGGGATTGTCGTCACTCTGCCGCAGCATCCCGAGGCTAATGACGTGATCGGGAACAAAATTCTCGAACTCGGCGCGAGAGCGGTGAGTGCAGTGCCGTATGTGCCTCCGGTGAGTCCGGGAAGTGCGGATTATTTTGGGATGCAGGACCTTCCCCTTTCGCGCTATCCCATTTCCTGTTACCCCATGCAAGTGATGGGGAAGCAAATTATGGTGGAGACTCCACTTATGGGCCGGCATCAGTACAGGAATGTGGCTCTGGCAATTGCGGCAGCCGCCGAACTTGGCGCCATCCCAACTCCCGGGCGAGGGTGGGGTGGGCATTTTCCCGTATCCGCTGCGTCAATTGAGATCGGCATTCGACAGACGAATTGGCCCGGACGTTTCCAAGTCTTGCCGGCGCAGAGCGACTCGCCGGAAGTCATTTTTGACGTAGCCCACAATCCCGCCGGAGCGTGGGCGCTGCGATCAACCCTCTCGGCACGCTACGAAGACAGGCGCCTGGTGTTTGTGTTCGGAGCCATGCGAGACAAAGCGATTGGCGAAATTGCCGAGATCCTCTTTCCGCTCGCCCACGCGGTGATTGTGACAAGAGCAGATAACCCGCGTTCGGCAACGGCGGACGAAATTCGTGAGGCTGCGATTCGGGCCTCCGCAGACATCCAAGATGCGCCTGATGTGGCGACTGCCATAAAGCACGCGAAGGCCGTGGCGGAACGCGATGGAGTAGTGGTAGTGACGGGGTCCATATACGTAGTAGGAGAGGCGATGCGGGCTCTTGGCGTGGATGTTGAAGACGCGCGGCTGATCCACAAGGTGCAGCCGGGGCACGCTTCGTGAACTTACCATCCGAGGCTGAAGTTAGTCCGCCTTCTCCAGTTCCGCAGACGAGACATTCCGAAAGTAAAGATACTCACGCGGCTTTACGCAAATATGGTTTCCTCAGCCGCCTGCGGTCGTACTTAATTTTCGATCCGCTGATCTGGATGTACACCATCGTTCTCGGAATCATCTCGATTCCGGTTTCGCTTTCCAGTCAAAAGGGACGGATTTTGCACGCCTTCGCCCGGTTCTGGTCCGAGCTGATCATGAAAACGATTGGCTCACCGGTCAAAGTCACTGGCATGGAGAAACTCGATACAAAGAAATCGTATATTTACGCCGTGAATCACGCTTCCGCGCTGGATATTCCCGTGCTGTATGCAAATCTCCCATTTCAGTTCAGGATCGCGTTCAAGAAAGAATTGCTTTCTTATCCCATAGTGGGGTGGCATTTAAAACGGTCCGGACAAATCTGTATTGATCAACAGAATCCGGCGGCAGCGGTAGGCAGCATCCGCGCGGCATTAAAGACGTTGAAGGACGGCATACCGTTGGTGATTTTTCCGGAAGGCGGGCGAACTCCTGACGGCGACATCAAACCGTTTCTACGAGGCGCGTTTTTCCTGGCGATCAGGGCGCATGTGGACGTGGTTCCAGTGGCGCTGGTAGGCACATTCGAATTGCTTCCCATGGATACGTACCACATAAAATGCCGGCCGGTGGAAATGCGAATCGGTCAGCCAATCTCAACGGCTCCGTATAAGCGCGAGGACATGGATAAGCTATCGGACAAGGTTCAGGCCGCGATGGAAGCGCTTTATTACGGTCAGGAACCGGCGTAGAGCGGCCGGATTCGACCGTCCCGATTGCCCGTTGCGACGACAATTGCGATTGACCTCTCTGAACTGGAAAACCGAGGTCGGCTGGCCCGACGCAATTTGGAAACCGTTCGAGGTGACTTTAGGTCAACCTCTATTGACCCCTCGTAACGTGTTACCGTCCTATCTTCATTGACTTAGCATTCCGGACACGCTAACTTCGCGTTATCTCCCCGTTCCATCAAAGGAATCAATTTGGCGCGGAAAATACTGCTCGCCGATGACAGCGTGACGGCTCAAAACATGGGCCGTAGAATCCTCAGCGATGCGGGTTACGAAGTCATTACCGTCAATAACGGGTCAGCGGCGCTCAAGAAAATTGCCGAGATCGTTCCCGACATGATCGTTCTGGACGTCTACATGCCAGGATACGGCGGGCTGGAGGTTTGCCAGCGGCTGAAAGAGTCGCAAGCAACCGCCCGCATTCCCGTATTGCTCACGGTCGGAAAGCTGGAGCCCTTCAAGGTGGAAGAGGCCAGACGGGTGCGGGCGGATGCTCACATCGTCAAGCCGTTCGACTCGACAGAGCTTCTTGCCGCGATTATCAAACTGGAAGACAAAATCGTTCCGCAGGCATTTGCGGCCAAGCCAGGACGTTCCACCAAAGCCGGCAGCGGTATCAAAACGCCGCGCCGAGACCGCGACAAGTCAACCGACGCGGGAAGCGAGACCACGTCGGGTTGGAAGAAACGTTTACGCATCCCACGAAGCGCCCCTAAGGAAGATGTTGGGGAAGATGTTGAAGAGAGCCGGCCGAAGACTGTCAGCGCATCGTTTCAAGATCTAAGCAGGCGCGGTAACCAACAACCCGCGGACACAAAATTACCGGAGGCTCCTGCCGCTCAAGAAGCTAGTCCGGCCAGCGAAAATCCAGCGGCGAGACCGTTCGAGAATTTTACTGTCGAACGGCTCATTGCGATGGAGACGAAAACTTCTGAGGCGGATGTTGCGGCCTCGTCTCCTGAAAGTACGCCGAAAGAGACGGCAGAAACAGAGAGCGCACCGGAACCGGTAGCAATGCTTCCAGAGGTAGCCGCCGAAACACGTTCGCCGGAACCGGCGGCGCTGGAGGTTACGCCAGCGGTTGAGCCACCCCGCCCGAAGCGATAACGCCAGAACTTCCGTCAGCTTCGGCGAAGGAAGTTCGCAGCGAACAGTCGCCGAGCGAAGCAGAGGTCATGGCGGCAGTGGCATCGCTTTCTCCAGCCGGCAGTGATTCCGAAAAAGCCCGAGAAGAAGATTCAAACAATGCACGCGCCGAAAAAGGCACCGTTACCGCGCTCGACGCCGCACTGGCCGCAGTAGGAGCAGTATGCGGGCCAAGATGGATTGCGGAACCAGTTCCGCTGTCGGATGGCGATTCGCATTTGATTTTAGAATCCGAGATGGAAAAAACTTATGCCGCCTTTGCGGCCGCGGAGAGCGCACAGGCTTTCGCGGCAGCTGAAATAAAAAGCGACATGAGCGCGAGCGGGAATGCACCTGTGGGCGAGGTGCAAAACCTCCCGGCCGAGAGTTTCGTTGAGTCCCAATTGGCTCGCGAAGTTCGAGTGGAGGAATTGACACCTATCGAAGCAAGCGAACCTGCGGCACCTGAGAACGCTGTCGCTCACGCAGATTCCGAACCGTCATTGCAATCCGCCGTAGATCCCCCAGCTGTCGAATCTGTGGCTCTCGAGTCTGCGCCTGTCGAGTCTGTGGCTGAAGCAGTCGCAAGCAGCCCGGCCGGCGGCACAGATCCAAACCGGAATCCGTAGAAGTTGCGGCTGCGGAAGTTGCCGCAGCGGGAGATACGGCAGCGGAAGATAGATCCACTGCCTACCGCGAGATCGCGTATGCGGCGGCTGCATCAGGCTCATCGAGCCATGTTGAGGTCCGGCGAAGCGGTGCGGCTTCCGTTGTGAGCGAATTTCCCATCGGTGCACCAACTCCAGCCACAGCAGAGACGCCCGAACCCTTTAGGACGATTTCCGGCGATTCTGCCATGCCCGCGGCGGCAGAGGCGTCCGGGGCTGTCGAAGCAGTAGTCGAGGCTGTCCGTTCGACTCCCGAGATCACAGCTCCAGAAAATCCGGAAAGCGAATCGCAGCTTGCTGCCGCCGGCAGAACTGGAGACAGATTCGCGAATCCGGCAGGCCCGCAACTTACTTCGCAAATAGCGGACGCGGCTGCTGCCGGATTCAAGCAGATACGCGGAGAAGAAAAATCTGACCCGCAGGAAACCGAAGCTGCTGCGTGCAATCGCGCCGCCGCAGAGGCATCCACCATTGCCGGAATCGTGGACAGCGTATTCGCTGAATTAAAACCCAAGCTGATGCAGGAAATCGCCAGGAAGCTGGCAGAAGAGCGCAAATAGGCTCGCCTGTAGTTTCGCCATCCTAACCGCAATTGCCTGATTGCGACAGTTATTCCGATCGCTAATGCTCTCCGTTTTTCAGCAACTCATCCACCGCCGCCTCCACCTTCTCAAACGGCTGGTCCGGACCCGGCGCGGGTTGCAATTGTCCCTTTCGGTCAATCAGAAAAATTGCCGGATAACGCGCGATATCGCGATACAGATTGGGAACCTCTCCACTTAGTGTGAGCAGTGGATAGCTCACCGGAACTTGTTCCAGAAATTTCTGTTGCACCGGGATGCTTTCGTCCGATAGGCCGAAGACGATAAATCCCTGTCCCTTCCGCTGTTGGTATAGGCGGTCGAGCTTCGGCATCTCCGCCCGGCACGGTCCGCACCAGGTCGCCCAGATATTGACCAGCACAACCTCGCCTTTATGATCTTCGAGGCGCTGCGCTTTTCCTGATATATCCGGCGTATTGAAGAGCGGCGCGGCCACATCCCGCATCGCCAGGTTGCGGGATTGCTTCGAGCGGGTAATGCCGTCACTCACCGGCTTCCATGCGAGTCCGAGGGAGAGAATTCCAATCACGAGGCCAATCTTCCCGGATAGCGTAAGCGCATGCCGCCGGTGCGATCTGATCGCGAGCGCCAATGTCACCAGAAACGGCACGGCCATCGCGAGAGTTGACACGGAAAGACGAAATAGCCAGTCGTGTTCCAGGTCGGTGCTGCGCTGCGTCAATACCGTATAAACGAGCGCGTATAGAAGAAGCGCGGCAAGCGGCGAAAGAATTCCGCAGATGAGAACGCCATACTTCGAAAATTTAGACATTTTATTCGAGCCTCGTAAGCGCCGCACATTCGCAGTCTATGCGGGCATGGCTCCTTCTCCATCATTCATATGTCAATCCTAAATCTTCTTCTGATCCGCGTGGTCCACGTGCGTATCCTCAAGCGGCCGGCTTAGGTAAAGGTGAAAATCGCTGACATTATTCAGGGCAAACGTCGGGACACCTTCCGCACGCTGCGTCTTAATGCGCAGAAAATCTGCATCCCGTACATCATCTAGAACAAATGCCGGGCGCGCGTCTTCCTTCAAACAATTGATTTCGACATTTGTCATTTCAATTCCCCGCGCGTGCCGGATAAAGAATCCACGCGCCGGCATCGGCCCAAACATCCCCGGCTCCGGATATTCTGCTTCCATTTCTGGCGGCTGAATCGCAGCTTCTTCCGAAGTGCCGCCGCCTTGGTGCTGTAGATAAATGTCGCTTAACTTTACATCCTCGATTTCGTGGCCGGGAATGCCGCCAATAATGCAAGCCAGCCGTGATGCACAATTCGACGAGACGATATTGCTGATGGATACGCGGCGAAGTTGTCCGATCGCAACGCCAGCAGGCCCGCGCATGCGCCGGCCGAGCCGAAGAAAAATCGGAGTGCTGGTTATGTCACGCATGGTGATGTTGGTAATGGCTATATCCTCGAGCAGCCCGCCATCCACGGTCTCGAGTGCCAGCCCCTGGCATGTGTCGAAAACACAGTTTGAGATCGTAACATTCTTAAATCCGCCATTCGATTCGGTGCCGAGTTTGATCCTGCCGGTGCGATCGGGGCCGCGCCCGGCCGGAAGCCGCTTCATCGTTGCATCGAGCAAAGTTCCTTCTTCGTAGCCTCCAGTCACAAAACAATTTGTAATGGTCACCATCTCTGTCGGGCGAGCATAGCCGAGTCCAAAAGAACTCTTCAGCACAATGGCATCGTCCCAGGGCGAATTGACGCTGCAATTGGAAACTCGCACATTACGGCAGCAATCAATGTCCATGCCATCGCGGTTTGTATCAATGACGAGATTGTCGAGAGTGAAATTGTCCACCCCCGTTGCGAGGATGCCAAAGTGTCCGCCGTGCAAAATCGAAAAGTCACGCAACGTAACGTTCCTGCAATTCTTGAGGCTGATAGCTTTGTTGCCCACACCTTGCGCTTCCGCCTTTGGCCCCGGCCCGTAACCTTTACTAAGCCCTCTCCCCCAAATCCTTCCCGGGCCCATGATCGCGATATTCTCCAAGCCCTCGCCATAGATCAGGCTATTGCGCCAATGGCTATGGCCGAAGTCCTGATAATGCTCCCATTGGTTCGGCTCCGCGAGATCGTATCCTCCGTGGCCTGAACCGACTGCTGTCTCAGCCGCCAGAATCACCGCTCCCTGATCGAGGAAGAGCGTTACATTGCTTTTCAGATGAATTGTGTAACTCGAATAAGTTCCGGCGAGGAAACGAACTGTCCCGCCCCCGCCCGCCGCGGCCGCTGAAATTGCTTTGTCAATTGCTGGCGAATCTAAAGTGGTTCCATCTCCCGTCGCACCGAAGGCGCGCACGTCGAACCCATTGGCCGAAGAAGTCTTGACCACGCTATCTGCTCGAAGTGCTCCCGCTCCAAACACGGCGCCCGCAAAACCGGCTCCAACTGAAGATAGAAAATTGCGGCGCGAATGATGATCGGTTGGCACTGGTTCCCGCATGAAACGCCTCCTCAGCCCGTTAACGGACGAAGTGTATCAAAGGTGCCAACCCTGAACCCGCGCCCAGCAGCAGGGGAAAAGAAGCTGACTGCGGAATTGTACCAACGGCCCCGAAGGGGCTGGCCGACAATAGCCCTGAACAAAATGCTGGCTAGCGCCTTCTTATGGGCGATTCAGCTTGGCCATCTTGCGGCTGTTGAGCAGCGCAAAGCCGGCCCCAAGGAGCATGACGACTCCAAAAGCAATCATATAGGCTGACGCGAAGCCGAATTTGGAAAACAAACCAAAGCCGATCAAAACCGCTGCCATCATTACTAGCAATACTGCACTTCGCAAATGAGTCTTGGGGGCGAGCCGATACATTTTCCTGTTTCGCTCCAGCATTTCCTGAACGGCCTTCACCTCGGATTCGCAGGCCGCGCTGCAAACCATCCCAACACCGCTGTCCTTGGCGCACTCAGCGCACATCCCCTTGCAGCAATGCTTACAACTCGCGACAGCGTCCACTTGCGAATGGACGAAGCATTTCACGTTAGCCTCCTTGTGACACGGTGGTGAGACTTTACAACGCTTAACCGTTAAGGTCTAGTTACAAACTGAGTCGAATCGGCCCTCTCACTTTCATCATCTGAAATAAAGTTTTTCTTGCAGCGACCCACTCCATTTCTGCATTTCCTGTGCGGTTTCTGTGGAAATGACGATTCCAGGAACTCCGGTCCGATGCGCCGAAACCTGTTCGTCAGACTAAGAGCGTTCCACAGCGCGGCTTACGTAACTTTGGGAGGATTCCTCAGTCGCTACTCTTGATCCGGAACTCCCACTTCGGAATTCCCACCCTGTGCACCATACGTGGAAGTTTTGCGGGTGTATATTCGTCCTCACTTCAACCGAAGATCAGTCACGCAAATTATTAAACTTCAACCATTAATCTTTCCCTCCCCCAAGGGTGGAAGCCAGGTGAAAACGACGAACCAGAAGACGAACGGATGGAAGACATATCGCACGCGATTTTTAGTTCGAGCCAAACAACTCAACGAGCCGCTGACCTTTACTGACATTCTTGGACGCGAACATCGCGGAGAGCCAGGCGACTATCTCGTGGAGTCTTCGGACGGAACGACTAGGGTCGCGCCCAAAGCAATCTTCGAGGACATTTATGTAGCAATGCCTTCGGGATCCCAACACCCAAAACCAACTCTCAATCCAGAAATATCTTCAGTTAGGACGAAGATGCATGCATACGGCGCAACCGCGTAGGGACGAATGTTGAAAGCCTCTATGCCGCGCAGGATGAAACCGTTCGGGCTGGCAGGCTACTCGCAGAGATGCAGCCGAGTCTGCGTCGCAACGCGCTCCGTTATAAGGCTAGCCCGCGAAGCGGCGCAAGAATGCAGCCCATGGCGCAAGCCCTGGGTGAAAGTGGGAAATGAGCGAGCCCTGAAAGGGCGAAAGATAGGGTGAGACACACTCAGCCACTGTCGCTTGTGTGGAAAAACGGGAAAGAACCGCGCATCAGGCCAGTTAATTCTTTGAGATACAATATGTAGCGATACCCTATTGACAGGTACCATATACGGGAGTACTGTTTGGCATCCCAGTTCATAAACGTCTCCAAAATAATGGTTGCGAAATCGAAATTCGAGCCTGAAAGCGAGAAAGCCAAACGTTGAGGTGACGGTTGGCAGCACTCGAAACTCGAAATTAGAGATTGAACTTGGATTTTTGCGGTGGCCGTTCCCGGTTCGGCACAATCCATTTGGCCGTTCATCCCCCACGGGAGCGACAACTTTGACTGTCAAATACTGACGCAGCCCCTTCGTCGGAGCGACGTCACTTTCGCTCAGTAGCGCAGATTGAACATTAGCAGATTGAGAATTAGAAGATAAGGAGTCTCCATGGACGGTATCGCACACCTGGTCTCAGCTTCCCTGGCTCGTCACGGCTTTACCGCTCAACTCGACCATCGCCGCTTGCAATGGTCAAAGTGGTTCCGCTGTGAATCCAGTTTCAGCGTCTTGTTGGTTCCCAGTCAGCCGGGATTGTTCGCGCTAGCCGAACAGGCCACGATTCGCGGCAGTGCCGCGCCCGGCGAGAAGCGCACCCTCACCCTGTTTCGAATCGCAGAAACTAAAGATCTGGGTATGGCGTTGGGCCGCCTCTTCCTGCCGAATACTCCAGAGCGGGAAGTCTTATTGCGGAAGCCGTGCTTCTTCCGGTACGCAATAATAGAAGATGATGATCAACGCCTCACAAGTTACCAGTCGCTACAAGACTGGATGGCCTCCGCCTCATCAGATTCCACCACCGGGGTACCTCACAATCTCACAATACATAGTTTCGTGAAGGAAAACGGAGAAGATGCAACAAACGAATCACCGCTGGCGCGCACGGGCACCTAGCAACATTAGATGAACCAGCTTGTAAGGCGGCAGAAAGATTGGATCGGCACAATTCAGCCCCGGAAGGGGCGAACGAGAATAGCCCAGCGCTTCAGCGCTGGGTCGCAGCATGAAATGTTTCACGCGGCCCCGCAGGGGACGCACACAACCGAACGACCGTAACAAAGGCAGCAAGCAGATTGTAAGGCGGTAGAAAGATTGGATCGGCACAATTCAGCCCCGGAAGGGGCGAACGAGAATAGCCCGGCGCTTCAGCGCTGGGTCGCAGCATGAAATGTTTCGCGCGGCACCGTAGGGGACGCACACAACCGAACGACCGTAACAAAGGCAGCAAGCAGATTGTAAGGCGGTAGAAAGATTGGATCGGCACAATTCAGCCCCGGAAGGGCGAACGAGAATAGCCCAGCGCTTCGGCGCTGGGTCGCAGCATGAAATGTTTCGCGCGGCACCGTAGGGGACGCACACAACCAACGCCGTACAAAGGCAGCAAGCAGCTTGTAAGGCGGCAGAAAGATTGGATCGGCACAATTCAGCCCCGGAAGGGGCGAACGAGAATAGCCCGGCGCTTCAGCGCTGGGTCGCAGCATGAAATGTTTCGCGCGGCACCGCAGGGGACGCACACAACCGAACGCCGAAACAAAGGCAGCAAGCAGCTTGTAAGGCGGCAGAAAGATTGGATCGGCACAATTCAGCCCCGGAAGGGGCGAACGAGAATAGCCCGGCGCTTCAGCGCTGGGTCGCAGCATGAAATGTTTCACGCGGCCCCGCAGGGGACGCAACAAACGCGGGAATGCAAAATGGCGCAACCACCACGAATCAATGACCAACACACCACAATCTAATAAATAGGACTCCAACCCATGGAAAAAACGATCTCCGACGTCAAAACCGCTGCTCCTGCTACCTCTTCGGCTCCCTTAAAGACCGCTCCCGGCCTAACTTTCCGCCGATTATTCACCAAGCCCGGCGTCTCCCCCTATGACGAGGTCGAATGGGAACTCCGTCTCGCCCAGATCACCGACGCCAAAGGCAACGTGATCTTCGAGCAAAAAGACGTTGAGACGCCCAAAGACTGGTCTATGACGGCTACAAATATCGTCGCCAGCAAATATCTGCATGGAACCGTAGGAACGCCTGACCGCGAATCCGGCGTCCGCGCCCTAATTACGCGGGTCGCCGAAACCATTCGCGACTGGGGAATGTCTCAGGGATACTTCAAGACCGCCGAAGACGGCGCGACTTTCCACGATGAGCTTACCCACATTCTGGTTCGCCAACTGGCCGCGTTCAACTCGCCAGTCTGGTTCAACGTAGGCTGCGATCGCATCGAGCCCAATTCGGACGCTCAAAATTGGCACTGGAATCCCGTTGCAGGACGCGTCGAATTCGGAGTCACCGGATACAAAACTCCTCAATGCTCCGCCTGCTTCATCAACTCGGTCAAAGATTCGCTGGACTCAATCTTGACCTTGGCAAAAACAGAAGGCATGTTGTTCAAATGGGGATCCGGAACCGGAACCAATCTCTCATCACTTCGCTCCTCCACCGAAGGCCTCAGCGGAGGCGGCACCGCCAGCGGTCCGCTCAGCTTCATGAAAGGTTTCGACGCCTTTGCCGGTGTGATCAAATCCGGCGGCAAGACTCGCCGTGCCGCCAAGATGGTCATCCTCAACATCGAGCATCCCGACATCATTGAATTCATCGAATGCAAATCTAAAGAAGAAGCCAAAGCTCACGCCTTGGTCGCCGCCGGATACGACGGGTCTTCGCCCGATTCCGAAGCCTACTCTTCCATCTTCTTTCAGAACGCCAACAACTCCGTTCGCGTCACCGACGACTTCATGTACGCCGTAATGCGCGACACCGATTTCAGCACCCGCGCCATCCGCGATGGACGCCCGATGCATACCTTCAAGGCCAAAGATCTGCTCTACAAAATTGCCGACGCAACTTGGCGCTGCGGCGATCCCGGAATGCAATTCGACACCACAACCAATCGCTGGCACACATCGAAAAACACCGACCGCATCAACGCGTCGAATCCATGCTCCGAATACATGTTCCTCGACGATTCGGCCTGCAACCTCGCAAGCTTGAATCTGCTGAAGTTCGCCCCCAACGGCACTTTCGACGTGGAAGCCTATCGCCACGCCGTAGACATCCTGATCACAGCGCAGGAAATCCTCGTGGACAACGCCGGCTATCCCACAGAAATGATCGGCAAAAATTCCCACGACTACCGCCCATTAGGCTTGGGATACGCCAACCTCGGCGCACTTCTCATGGCCGCAGGCTTGCCCTACGACTCCGATGCCGGACGCGATTACGCCGCCTGCGTGACTGCCATCATGTGCGGTGAAGCCTATTTGCAATCCGCAAAAATCGCAGAACAATGCCCGCCACTAACTCCGGCCACAGAGCCAACAAAAAAAGGCCTATCCGAAACCAACCTCGGCGAAAATGTCATGCCCGGCGGCGCCTGCCCCGGCTGGTACATCAACCGCGAACCTTTCCTAGACGTAATCCGCATGCATCGCGCCTCGGTCAACAACATAAATAAAACCAACGTCCCGGCGCCGCTCTACGAATCCTCCAAACAATGCTGGGACGAAGCCCTCGCCCAAGGCGAAAAATCCGGATACCGCAACGCCCAAGTAACAGTCCTAGCCCCAACCGGCACGATCGGTTTCATGATGGATTGCGATACTACCGGCATCGAGCCTGATCTCGCGTTGGTGAAGTACAAGAAGCTGGTCGGCGGGGGGATGATCAAAATCGTCAATCAGACCGTACCTACCGCGCTGTTCAAGCTCGGATATACGCACGATGAGACGGACAAGATTGTCAGCTACATTGACGCGACCGGCACCATCGAAGGCGCGCCTGAAATTAAAGACGAGCATCTCGCCGTGTTTGATTGTTCGTTCAAGCCTTCGAAAGGAACTCGGTCCATCCATTATTTGGGGCATCTGAAAATGATGGCGGCGGCGCAGCCATTTATCTCCGGAGCCATCTCGAAGACGGTGAACCTGCCGGAAAATGCCTCCGTCGAAGACATCATGGAGACGTATCTTCAAGCCTGGAAGTTGGGACTCAAGGCCGTCGCCGTCTATCGCGATGGATGCAAGAAGTCGCAACCGCTCTCGACGGCGGGAAGTACGACTGCCTTGAGCCGGAAAGAAGATGCTCGTGTGGAGCGGGCGCACTCGCCCGCTGAAGAAGAAGCGAGTCTTACTGGGCCTCCGCGGGCCGTTCGTCATCGCCTGCCGGAAGAGCGCGCGTCGGTCACCCACAAATTCGAAGTGGGAGGCCACGAGGGTTACATCACGGTCGGCCTTTATCCCGACGGATGCCCCGGCGAAATCTTCGTCACCATGGCGAAAGAGGGGTCCACCGTATCCGGGCTCATGGACAGCTTTTCCTGCTCGATCTCGCTCGCGCTGCAACATGGCGTGCCGCTCAAGATGCTGTGCGAGAAGTTCGCGCACACACGTTTCGAGCCCAGCGGCTGGAGCAAGACTCCCGAAATCGGATACGCCAAGTCGGTCATGGACTACATCTTCCGCTGGCTCCAGTTGCGCTTCCTAACCGGCCAGCAGCAGATGCTGTTCGATACTTTGAGACCCAAGCTCTCGGCTGTCAGCTCTCAGCTATCAGCCGATATGGATACTCCCGTGCCTTCTCCCGACCGTCCGCGAACGGGATCAGTTCATGCGGCCGACGCGTTGTCGAACATGATTGACCTAGGAGACGCCCCCACCTGTAGTTTCTGCGGATCAATCATGACCCGGAATGGAAGCTGCTACAGGTGCATGAGCTGTGGGAGTACGAGCGGATGTAGTTAGCCCGATTTGGACTCATTTCAAGTCGCGGCGTGGGTATGTGCAAATGATGAAAGTCCCGCTTGATAACGTGAAATGAGCCGAATCTGCAAAAGTTGACAATCATCCGCGACGCGCTCTGAGGTTCCCGGTTCCAGTCTGCCCGGGCAACGGGGTTGAAACCAACCCGTGTTACAATCCTGACGAAGTTCCAGCCTCCCTCCCAGATGTCGCTGTAGCAAGACCGTCTGATTTCATGTACGGAGTTGTCGCATGTCAACCCGCGGGAATTCTGCGTCCAGCTACCCGATATTTGATTTTCTAGGATTCCCGCCCGTTTGCCGGATGCTCTCGCAAGCAGTTCGCCTTGCCGGCGCCGCATCTCTTTTCGTCGGAATTGCCGCCGGGGGCGCGGCTTCTGCCCAGACGAAAGCGGCGACGGTGACCTCGCTCTCCGTCAGCGCAAACGGCAGCGGGGCAAGTTCCGTGGCCGCAGGTACGGTGGTGACACTTACCGCCCAGGTCACGGCCGTTGGCTCAAATGTCAGTCGGGGGCAAGTGAATTTCTGCGATGCCACGGCAGCACACTGCACGGACATTCACATTCTTGCCACCGCTCAACTGACGAGTTCTGGCACGGCCACTTACAAGTCCCGCCCGGGGATCGGCAGCCACAGCTATAAGTCTGCATTCGTCGGCACCAACTCGTACGCCGGCAGTATTTCGAGCGCATCGCCGCTGACAGTGACCGGAACTGCCGGGCCATTTGCGACAGCGACCTCAATTGCGGAAACCGGGGCTTGGGGGAATTACACGCTGACTGGAACCGTGACAGAAGCGGGAGGAACGTCTTCGCCCACTGGGACCGTCTCCTTCCTGGATGCCAGCAATGGGAATTCGGTCCTGGCGACCGGGTCGTTGGGAGCGGCTATTGCCGGCGTCGGCTGGCCAAACCCGGGATCGCTCGCGAACACACAGGGCACCAATTTCGTATTGGTGGCGGACCTTAACGGAGACGGCATCCCCGACCTGGTATTAGGCTCCAATGTGGTGTCAATCTATTTGGGCAAAGCGGATGGGACCTATACCAAAGGGGCCACGATTTCCGTTCAGCAGGCACCTACGAGTTATCCGATCGTCGTCGCCGACTTCAATGGGGACGGAATTCCGGATTTGGCCGTACCTTTGTATGGCTCAAACCCCATAGCGATACTGCTGGGAAATGGTGATGGCACATTCGCAGCGCCGATCATGGCCTCCGTACCAGGTTTTCCTGTCGATATCACGCAGATTGTTGACGCAGATTTCAATGGAGATGGAGTTCCCGACCTGGCCGTTATCGACAGTAACAGTTCGACTGTCGACATTCTGCTCGGCAATGGGGATGGGAGTTTTACCGCAGAAACGACCAACCCTCCTATTTCCGGAACACCATCGCACATCGCCACGGGCGATTTCAACGGAGACGGCAAGACGGATTTGGCGGTCGCCGAGAACGCCGGTACAATTGCCATCCTTCTGGGAAATGGGGATGGCACATTTTCGGCGTCGGGATCCGTGAATTCAGGAATCAGCGGTTCACCCATCGCCGTCGCCGACTTCAACGGTGATGGCAAGCTAGATATCGCTGTGGCGGCAGGCACCGGTATGAGTGACTCGGTTATCGTGCTCACGGGCAACGGCGATGGGACATTCAATTCATCATTTTCCGGTCAGAACCCGACATCAACGAGCGTTACCTGGATCCGGGTGGCGGATTTCAACCAGGATGGCGCTCCGGACGTGGTCCTGGCCGATGGGGGCGGCAGTGCAACCGTTTATTTAAACAACGGCGGCTTGCTCAGCGAGAGCTTCCCGGTTTTTTCGGGTCTCAGTGTTCCTTACTATCTCGCGGTTGGCGTGGGCGATCTCAATGGAGATGGATACCCGGACATCGTGGCCGGCGGCTATTACAGCAGCACCCAGGGGTTGTACCTGACCAAGCCGACGGAGACCGCGAGCGCAAGCGTCAGCGTTCAAGTCAATGGCGTAGGCCGGCATTTGGCTCAGGCAAGTTTCCCTGCTGAGGGCAGTTACGAATCCAGCGTTTCCAGCTCGATCCCGTTGTGGGGTCTTCTGCCCGCCACGTCAGCCACGTTGAGTGTGACGTCGGGAGGGTCCACTGTCACCAGCGTTACTCCGGGAACCCCAGTGCTCCTTACCGCGCACGTGAGCGTCGGCGCTACTCCGGTGACCGCCGGGCAGGTCAACTTCTGCGATGCCTCCGCGCCGCATTGCTCGGATATACATATTATTGGCTCGGCCGCGCTGAACAGCTCCGGCACCGCGACCTTCATGTTTGTGCCCGGACCCGGCGCGCACAGCTATCAGGCACAGTTCGTCGAAGACGGTTTCGGCCTGGCGAGCGCATCGAATGTTGCATCGCTGAATGTAGGTCCTGTGCCAAGCCCCGTCTACAGCGACGCGGCTGCCATCTCAGTGAATGGGTCGCCTGGCAATTACAGCCTCACGGCGACCGTGACCGGATATGGCGGCACGGCCTCGCTCACCGGAGCCGTGTCGTTTGTGGATACGAGCTTTAGCAATAATGTGCTCGCGACCGCTTCCCTCGGGACTGGCGTACCGGGCATCGGCTTTTTGGAGTCTTTATCTCCTACGTTCGGGTCCTACCCAGGAAATGAAGTCACCGCGGACTTCAACGGCGATGGAATACCCGATCTGGCAATTATCTCGACCAACAACACCATCAGTTGGGCTGGCCCCTTCACCGTCGCAGTTTTCCTCGGCAACGGAAACGGAACATTCCGGGCTGGGCCGACGATTCAACCTTCTGACATGCAGAATTACCCATCCATAATTTCCGGCGACTTTAATGGAGACGGCAAGCCGGACTTGGCGATCTTGAGTTACGACGGCTACTCCACGAGCTATCTCACGATTCTGTTGGGCAACGGGAGCGGTTCGTTCAGCGCGAAACCCACCGTGGTTGTTTTCCAGCAGGGAGCCACGGGCGGTGATGTCATTCTCGGCACAATGGCAGCGGCGGATTTCAATGGGGACGGCAAGTTGGACCTGGCCGTTGTAGGCGACTATGTCTCATCCGGAGGGGTGACGATTCTCCTTGGAAATGGGGACGGAACGTTTACGGCGGCGGGACCGAACCTCGACCCGAGCGGGGATTTTGCTTTGATTGCAACCGGAGATTTCAATGGGGACGGCATCCCGGATTTTGTAATTCCGAATTACTTCGAATTCGGCGGCAGCCCAACCATTTTTCTCGGAAAAGGCGATGGGACGTTTACATTCAAGAAAACATCGTTCACCCTGGATTACTTCCCCACTTCCGTAGTAGTCGGAGATTTCAATGGCGACGGCGTTCTCGATTTAGCGTTCTCAGACCTGAATGGCGTTGAAATCGCGTTAGGCAATGGCGATGGAACGTTCAGCGAAACCCCGGCCAGCCCCATTCAAGTTCCCAGCGAACTCTATAGCTTGCAGGCAGGGGACTTCAACCACGACGGCAAACTGGATTTGGCAGGATTGGACAACTATGACGATCAAATCGTTATTCTCCTGGGGGCCGGAGACGGCACGTTTGCGGTGACGAAGGCCACTCCCGGCGTGAGCGCTTCTTTCAACAGCCCACATCAGATTGCAGCCGCCGACTTCAATGGGGACGGCGTGCCCGACCTGGCCATGCTGGCCTACGGCGTTAATGCAGCCTCGATCCTGCTGACGGTGCCGAGCGAAACCGCGTCGGCGACAGTAAACGGCATTGCACCAGTCGGCGCTGGAACGCATAACGTGGATGTCAGCGATGTTGGCGACAGCCACTACGGTGCCGTCACTTCCAGCACAGTACCGCTCATCGCCGGGATGGCACCGCTCGTAGTCACTCCCGCCGCTGGAACGTATACGTCTGTGCAGACACTGACGATTACCGAGGCGATTCCCGGAGCGACGATCTACTACGAGCTGACAGGAACTTTGACCACGAAGGGATTTGTGCTGTATACAGCGCCCGTCGCGCTACCTTATGGCGGAGTAGAAGTTTTGCAAGCCTATGCGACGGAGACGGGATATCAACAGAGCAACCTTTTGTCGGCTCAGTACACGTTGAACTATCCAGTCGCCCCGGCGCCTGTATTCTCTCTTCCGGCTGGGAGTTATTCGGGTACGCAGAGCCTCACAATCACCGCCTCGCTAACGGGAGCAACCATCTACTACACGACCGATGGCACGGCGCCGACTACTTCTTCGACGGAATACATAGGGCCAATCACCGTGAGCGGCACAGAGACAATTGAAGCCATTGCTGCGGCGACCGGCTATGCGCCCAGCGCAGTAACAAGCGCAGCTTACACGATCAATATATCCACTCCAGGTTTCACGCTTTCCGCATCCCCTGTAAGCGTATCGGTGCCTCAAGGCGGCGCCGGAGCAAGCACAATTTCCGTCACCGATGTTGGAGGGTTTACTGGAACGGTTACCCTTGCTGCCGCTGGACTACCCAGCGGCGTTTCAGCGAGTTTTGCTCCCGGATCCGCAGCAGGAACTCAGGTGCTGACGCTCACGGCCAGCAGCTCGGCTGCAACTACCTCCAGCGCGGTAACAGTAACCATAACCGGAACCTCCGGCTCGCTGAGCGCGACAACCACCGTTGACCTCAACATCACTGCGGAACCGGGTGTCGCACCGGGATCTGGCGGAACTACGTCCTTGACGGTCACGCCGGGCACGACTACCGGGAATACAGGAACGATTAGCGTGGCGGGGACGAACGGGTTCAGCGGAATTGTGAATCTGACTTGCAGCGTCACTACGAAACTAACCGGCGTCAATGACATGCCGACGTGCAGTTTGAACCCAACCTCAGTCAGCATCAGCGGTGCTGCCGCGCAGACCTCAACCCTCACTGTCAACACGACCGCGGCTTCGAGTGCCGAGAATCAAAAGAGAAGCCTCTTCTGGCCCATGGCTAGCGGGACCACTTTCGGGTTTGTGTTGCTCTTTGTGAGGCCAGCGAAACGGAAAGACCGTGTCGCGATTATTGGACTCCTGCTGCTGTTTATCTCCACCGGACTCGTTGCTTGCGGCGGAGGCACCACTTCAAGCGGCGCGGGCGGAGGTGGTGGTGGCAACACCGGCACCACGCCAGGAGCCTATACGATCACTGTCGCTGGCACATCGGGTTCGGTAAGTGCGACGGTTGGTACGGTAGCTCTTACAGTCCAATAGCAGAGTTTTTCATGAGCGGCTAAATACATCTCCAAATCGGCCCGTTTTGATTCAGGCCGGCTCGGAATGGCAGTACTCTTGGATTGTATGGCAAGGCAAAAAAGGTCAGAATTTGCGATTTTGCCGAAATCTTGTCAATAGGCAAAAAGGGCATGAATTCGGCTATGTTGATGCAAATAGGGATAATAAACTTGTAGTTAAGGTGGCGCATTTGGGTATTTCTGGTTGATATAATGGATGTATAAGCTTTTTTCAAAGGAATCAGCGAGCGGCCTGCGGGCCGCTTTTTTATTGGTGGCGTTTTTATAGAAGAGCAAAGGCCCCGGACGAGGGCGTCTGCGGCACACAACGGAATCAACATAAAGGAATTATTGTGAAAATTACTGATGGTGATGGCAAGACTTGCAAGCAACGGGGTGAGTGGGCGGAGTTGTGTTTTATGGCGAGGGCGACGGACCGGGGATTTAACGTTTCGGAGCCGCATGGGGACTCGGCGAGTTATGACGTGGGGGTGGAAGCCAATGGGAGGTTCACGAGGGTGCAGGTGAAGTCCACGACGTTTCGGCGGAAGGGGTCGTTCACGTGCAATATCGTTGGTCCGAAGAGGCAGAGGTATGCGAGCGGGAAGCTGGATTTTTTTTGCGGTGTATCTGGTGCCGATTGATGTCTGGTACATCATTCCATTTGAGATTGTGGAGGGGAATCTTTCGTTGAATTTGACTCCGCGAAAGGGGCACAAGTTTTTTCACTACATGGAGGGATGGAATTTGCTGCGAGGAAGGGAGAGCGGGAGTGAATCGGGCCGCGGTAGAGTACGGCGGAGGGTAGGGGTCCTTCGACTTGGTTCTTCTTCGCTAGCGAAGAAGAACAGGCGCTCAGGATGACAAATTTAATAAGAATGACAAATCCAAGAAGTTACCTTAATTAACAAAAGCAGATTCCTCGGCACGTTCTCGCCGTGCGAGCGCGGCTGCGAGCGGCTCGGAATGACAATATTTATTTGGTCCAGGCTTTGTTAGAAGCGCAACACCAGGCCGGTGGAGATGCGGACGTTGTTTTGGGTGTTGCTGAAGAAGCGGGTTTGGAGGAGGTCTCCTTCGAAGCGGAATCCCAGGCCATGGATGATGCGGTAATCAATGCCTCCACCGAGCGCATCGGCGAATGAGGTGTTGGAATTCGAGAATCCAGACGCGCTTCCGCTGATGTGGGACACGCCAACAAAAGCCTCTGCGAACGGTGTGAATTTGCCGACCGGGACGGAGAGACGCGGTCCAAAAATAGCGCTATACATTTTGGCGTTAACATTCGCGCGGCCACTGAAAGGGAAGTCTTCAGAGCCGTAATGGCCGCTAAGGTCGGCTACGATGCCGACGAAGGGTAAAACTTTTCCTTCCAAAGATCCGTTCCACCCGTTCAAACCGGTGCGGCTTCCGGGAACCGGATCGGGTCCGTTGAAATTAGTACTTAGATCGCTGCTGAGGTATGAGTATCCAACGAAGACGTTGCCGCTAGTGGGGATTTGGGCTGCGGCGACGGTGATGAATGCGGTAGAGAAAAGTACGGCGACACAAATTTTGCGAAACATAAGCGGGTGGATCCTCCAGAAGAGTTTTTCTTTTGGATGCAACGGCGGGCCGCCGGGTAGATAGGAAATATTATTTCTGCACGGGAGGAACGTATTCGGCGGGCAGGGCGGCGGCCTTCGCCAAAGAAATATTGCTCCATCTGCTTCACGATTACTTCCTGATCTTCGCGGCGGGCTGGATTCAGGCGGTATTCGTTCAAAAGCATTTTGCAGAACTCGGTCCAGCCGGTCCAGGCTTCGCGGGAGACTTGATTGTAGATTTTATTGCCGAGTTCCGTATCGAACGGAGGCTCGTCCAATCCCGGAAGTTCTTTGTGAAGCTTGGCGCAAAATACCTTGTGCTCGGGCATGACCGTCCTCTTTTTGATTGCAAGAAAATTATCTCACAATGCGCGGAATGTGGTTTCTTGCGACTGCAATTCAAATGGGGAGCCAAGAAAAAATAAAAAGGTCCGCCGGTTAGCGGACCCTTTCGAAAAAATCGCCAGCCATTAGCGCTGGGGTGTTGCGGTTGGGGGAGGATTGGGCGGCGAAGTTTTCGGAGTGGTTTCCGGAACGGTTCCTGGAGTTGTAGTCGAGCCTGGCATAGGTGAACCGGGCACAGTTTCAGGTGTGGTTGCCGAGCCCGGATTAGGAGCTGCGGTTTGTGGATTTGGAGCGGCAGTTTCCGGATTTGGAGTTGCCGTATTCGGCGCCGGAGCGGCTGTTCCGCCATTCGGCGCTGGAGTAGCATCGGGCGTGGTGGACGGCAGAGTTCCGGGCGTGTTGGTATCTTGCGTGGTCGAACTTGAACCAGCGGGCGGGGTCACCGTTGTAGGCGATCCCGTTTGCCCGGCCGTGCTGGATCCGGGGGGCGCACTCGGGGAACTCGTCGTGCCGGCTTGTCCTGAGGCCGAACCTGATGTCCCAGGCTGCGCGGATCCTGATCCTGCTGCGGTTCCGGCCTGAAGGGCGGCCATTTCTACGGTGGCGCCAAAGTTAGCCGCGGTTGGTCCGGTGCTTTTCTTTTCACTGGGGACGCTTCCATTGGCGCACGTTCCCGCTAACTTCGTGACGCCAGTTACATGGAAAGGCTTGCTGGAAGCGGGATGATCTGCAGGCGTGGACCCAGCATTGGCGTTGACGTCACCCATGGAATTAGTGGTGGCATCCATTGCTTGACCTGTCACCCGGACCTGATTGCCGATCAGAGTGCGAAGATCGTTGTCGTCACCGGCGAGACTGTAAACTGTGCCTGCGGGATCGGTCAAAGTGTAGGTGCCGGCTACAGCTGAGCCGGAGAGACATCCGGTGATGGCGGCGGCTGAAGCGTCGCTGGTTGCTGGTTGTGCCGTCTGATCAGAAGATGGGGTCGTAGATGAATCGGTTGTCGGGGTGGAAGGTTGAGTAGGAGCAGCCTGGGGTGCGCTTTCAGTGGCGGTTGATCCAGTTGATGTGCTTGAATTTGTGCTGCTATGAGAAGTTGTCTCCTGAGCAACAGCGAAACTTGCGAGCAGGAGTAATGTCACAAAAGTCGTAAATTTGAATTTCATGTCGGTAATGCCTCCGGAGCTTTTCATTTGGCCTAAGGAGACTCTATGAGAGAGGGTTTATTTGGGGAATCCAGTATAGGCTTTAGCTTTTTGGGTAGGTTCCGGTACGGCAATTTTGCGTGTGGGTGGAAGGGATTACACGCCCTGGCTGGACGAAAGGTAGATTTGTCCTGATGCGCTCGATATTATTTTATTTTCGGAGGATATTTGTCGAAGGATTTCTTAACCATATCGTCGAGTTTGCCTTCGATCTTGTTGGGATCTTCTTTATCCTCGCTGCTGATAGCCCGCCAAACTAGTGAATGAGTGCTGGGGTCACGAAGGTCAAGGACCAGAGTGCCCTCGGCATATGGGACTCGAACAGCGCGTGTACCCCAGCCATACCATCCGGCAGGGTAGGTTTCGACTTTCATTTTGCGGGCGGAGCCAAACCGGTACACCACGTTGAGATCGGGATGATCGGCGACTTCCGTTAAACCTCTCGCGGCGAGATAGCGTTCGATGTCGGAATCGAAGCGCTTCTTAACCAAGTCACTGTTGAGCGCGGGATTCCTGCTGCTCAACTGGCCATTGCGGATGGCGAAGGTCTTGTACTTACTGAAGTCCGCGGCGCGGTCAAATTGGACAATGACTTTTTGCGCGGCGGCTGTGACGGTGAGCAGGGACAGGATTATGACGCTGAGCATGACTGGCTGTAGATACGCGTGCGTCTTTCTCTGACGCAGGACTTGGAGCATTTATCACCTCCAACAGGAACTGTTGTAGCTCGAAACGGATGACTACGCAATACCGAAAGTTGGTGGGCCCGGTAGGATTTGAACCTACAACCAACAGATTATGAGTCTGCTGCTCTAACCGTTGAGCTACAGGCCCTGACCGTCAATCTAGCATATTCAAAACACAGGTGCGTTAGACAAAGAGGATGGATCGGGGGGCGACTGTTCACTGCGTGGGTTTGCCGCACGACAAGTTCCTCTGAGCAAGCGCGATGCTGCTTTTGGCCTTTTGGGGCGAAATCTGCTTAAATCTGCGTAATGACTTTGTGCCGGAACCGCAAGCTGTGATTGACGTTCATTGCCACATCCTGCCTGACGTGGACGACGGTCCGAAGTCATGGGAAGCTGCGGAAGAGATGTGCCGCATGGCTTCTGCGGATGGCATTCAGCATATCGTCGCCACTCCTCATGCCAATGATCGTTATCATTACGACCGGCAATATTTGTCCGATTTGCTCGACAGTTTGAGGCAGCGGGTTGGCAAGTTTCCACGCTTCAGCCTGGGGTGCGACTTTCATCTTTCCTACGAAAATTTTCAGGATTTCATGGTGACGCCTTCACGATATTGCATAGAAGGCACGCCCTACGTGCTGGTCGAGCTGAGCAATTACAGCATCCCGGCGCAAATAGATGACTGCCTGGCGAAGATGCACGAAAAGGGCATTACATCGGTGATTACGCATCCCGAACGGAATCCCATTCTTCAGCAGGATCCTCAACGCGTCATGCGCTGGGTGGAGATGCGATGTGCCGTGCAGGTTACCGCCTCGGCGATCACGGGATTCTGGGGAGAACGGGCATGGCGTGCGGCCCAATGGTTACTGAAACACGAGGCGGTTCATGTTCTGGCGACCGATGCTCATGACACCAAGAATCGCATACCGCAATTGTCCCATGCGCGCGAGGCGGTTGAGGAGACTTGCGGGGCTGATGTCGCACGGGCATTGGTCGAAGACAATCCTCATGCGATTGTGAATGGACTGCCGCTGCCCTACTTTCCGATCCCGCCACGAAACTAGGGACGGGATTTTGATGCGTCAGGCGCCTTATTCCCGGGAATCCCAAATCAGTTAAAAGTCCGGAGTTCCCAGTTCTCAGTTATTTTTGTTGCGCGTTGACTGCGGTGGACGCGTGTTCTGGCGACCGATGCTCATGACACCAAGAATCGCATACCGCAATTGTCCCATGCGCGCGAGGCGGTTGAGGAGACTTGCGGGGCTGACGTAGCACGGGCATTGGTCGAAGACAATCCTCATGCGATTGTGAATGGACTGCCGCTGCCCTATTTTCCGATCCCGCCACGAAACTAGGGACGGGATTTTGATGCGTCAGGCGCCTTATTCCCGGGAATCCCAAATCAGTTAAAAGTCCGGAGTTCCCAGTTCTCAGTTATTTTTGTTGCGCGTTGACTGCGGTGGACGCGTGTTCTGGCGACCGATGCTCATGACACCAAGAACCGCATACCGCAATTGTCCCATGCGCGCGAGGCGGTTGAGGAGACTTGCGGGGCTGACATAGCACGGGCATTGGTGGAAGACAATCTTCATGCGATTGTGAATGGACTGCCGCTGCCCTATTTTCCGATCCCGCCACGAAACTAGGGACGGGATTTTGATGCGTCAGGCTCCTTATTCCCGCGCCTAAATCGGTCGAGGCTATTGCTTGACTCGGGAATCACAAATCAGATCGCAGTTCGGAGTTCTCAGTTATTTTTGCTGCGCGTTGACTTGGGTGGACGCGGTTCGAGGGGATAGCTGTGGCGGGGACGTCATTGCGCTTTCGGGATTGAGAAGGTGGTCGTGGTCAGGTCCGAGGCCTAATTTAATCAACGCTCGCGAGTCGGGAACAACCTTGGTCTGCCAGCCGTTGGATGCCTGATAACGTTCCATTGCGCGTTGACTGGCGTCATTCCATGTTCCGGTAGCTTCTCCGGTGAGATAGTGTTCGCGAATCAGAGCTTGTTGGATTTGCTCAGCACGCTGAGGGTCAATCTTCTGTTGCCCGTGAGACTTAGCTACGTGCTTGCGTGAGTGGTGCTTGCGTGAGGAATGGGTCTTCCTGCTGGAGGCGGGAGTGCTGGCATACGCTATCGTGGCTGACAGCAATACCATGGCTGCGATCCTCAAAAAAACCGTACGCCGCAAGCTTCACCTCAGACCGGATGGCCCTGAGTAATCATCCCTTGAATCGGGCCTCAGGGCCAGTACCGGCAGCTCTCTTTTAGGGTTACGGAAGTGTACCGGCCAGGAAAATAGTACCGTCCTGACGGCCAGCACCTCTTTGGCGGACCAGGAAAACTACGTCCTGCCCACTCTTCAGGCTTGATTCGATGTGATTGAAGTCATCCTCGCTATTTACCGGTTGCTTATTAATTTCGAGGATAACGTCGCCGCGGCTCAATCCTGTGTCTTCCGCGAATGATCCGGGCTTCACGTCCTGCACGATAACACCTTTTCCGGCTGGAATGTCGAGGCGATCCGCCATATCAGAGGTTATGCCGCGTACGGTAACTCCGAACCGGCTTTCTTTTGGTGCTGCTTCCGCGTTGGCCTCATCCTCATCTCCACCACGCGAAGCGAAGAGTTTAGAGCGGTCAGCGACAATGACTGGCGAGTCCTGCTTCTTGCCGTTGCGAATCAGGCCGAGAGTCACTTTTGTGCCGGGTTTGCGGCTGGCGATGTCAGCAACCAGATCGTCGCCATTCTTTACCTGCCTGCCGTCCACGGTGGTAATTGTGTCGCCAACTTTTAAGTCGGCTTTTTCCGCCGGGCTTCCAGCGACTACGCTGGAAACGGTCACGCCGGATTGCACGCCGTAAACACGCGCAATCGCGGGATTTTCCTCGGCATTGAACTCAATCCCTATGGAGCCGCGGGCGACGCGGTGTTCCGGGCCAATGAGCTGGTTGTAGACGGTAGCGATTGTGTTCGAGGGCAGAGCGAAGCCCACGCCCGCATATGCGTTGGTGTCGGTGAGGATGGCGGTGTTGATGCCGATGACTTCGCCGGACATATTGACCAGCGGACCACCGGAATTTCCTGGATTGATCGCGGCGTCGGTCTGAATGAAGGACTGGAACTGGTGGCTGGGCACGATGTTGCGTCCCTTCGCTGAAACGATGCCGGCGGTGACAGTTTCCTGCAACCCGAAAGGACTGCCTACCGCGAGAACCCAATCTCCCACTTGCATGCTTTCGGAGTTGCCGAGTTTCGCAATAGGCAAAGCGCGATCAACGTTAATCTTGATTACCGCGAGATCCGTTTCCTGATCTTCGCCGACCACCTTCGCATCGTGTAGCACGCCGGGAGGGTCGTCCTGAAGCTTCACGCGAATGCGGTCGGCTTTCTCCACTACGTGGCGATTGGTGAGGATGTAGCCCTTGGGGTCAACGATGACGCCGGAGCCCAGAGAATGTTCTTTGATTGTTCCGCCGTTGCTGCCAGGGGCTCCAAAGAAGCGGTCGAAGAAATCATCAAAGGGATTCTGGCCGTCCTGTCCCCCCTGTCCGCCCTTGATCGTCGTCGTCGGGATTCCCGCGCCGACGGACACGAGGGTTCTGCTTGATCGTAGCTTCCGTATTGATGTTTACAACGCTCGGCTCGAGCTGCTTTGCGATTTGTGCGAATTGATTGGAGAGGACTTGTGGCGAAGGCACGGTCAATGGCGTCGCGTCAGAAGAGGACGACTTTCGGCCCTCCTGGCCCTTGACTCCGTAAGAAATAACGGTGCCGATAAGGATGCCAACTGTCAAAGTGACTAAAATCGTAAGCAGGGATGTCAGGCGATTAGCCCTGATGCGCATCCAGAAAGCGCTGTCGCGCGGGTCCGTCATTAGACTTCCTCCAAAAACCTGTGAGCTTTGAGATTATACCTTTTGTGCGCTGCGGGAAGCTCTCGTCTGCGTGGAGCGAAAATCTGCCTCACCCAGTTAGACGCACGAAATTGCCTTTATGTTGCGAGCAAAAACTGCGATGCCTGCGTTTGTCTTTTAGTGGAGGCCAGCGTATATTTGTACTTGGAAACTGTTGTGTAGTACCGAGATTTGGCGAAACACACCAGTGGGCGCAAGCCCACTTTTTAGTTTCCGGCGTTTTTTGACTGAAAGACGAATTTCGTAACTTATTGGTTTCATGGCATTTGATGTCGAACAGGTGCGCGGGATAGCAGACAGGGTCGCGGACTCTCGGGGACTTGAAGTTGTGGAAGTCGAACTGCGAGGCGGCGGGAAAGCTCGCATGTTGCGAGTGTTTATTGACAAGGCCGCCGGCGTAACCCACGAGGATTGCGCTGAATTCAGTCGCGAGCTCGGCACGATTCTTGATGTGGAGGATGTGGTTCCGGGCAATTCGTATTTGCTCGAGGTTTCGTCACCGGGATTGGACCGGAAGCTGTTTCGTCCGGCGGATTTTGAGCGCTTCACGGGCAGCAGGATCAAACTCACAACTCGCAACCCAATGAATGGTAATCGGCACTTTGAAGGCAAACTGGAGAGGTTTGAGAACGGCAAGCTTACGGTAGAGCTCAACAGCACGCGAAAAAAGTCGCGCGAGGATGGCACGGCCGGTCAGAAATTAGAAATTGACCTCGCGAATATCGAAAAGGCGAATCTAGTGCCTGAATTTTAGCGAAGGCCGTCAATACGAAGATCATCAATACGAAGATCATCGTGATGAAGATCGTCGCGGCAATAAACAGTTTTCATAATTGGAATCATTATGGCAAGTGAGCTTTACAACACAATTGACGCGTTGAGCCGGGAAAAAGGAATTGACCCACAAATCGTGGTCAGCGCCGTGGAAGATGCCATTGTGGTGGCCACGCGAAAATACTACAAAACGCAGGAGAATTTGCGTGCTCAATTGGATAAGGACACCGGTAAGATTCACGCGTTTGCCGTGAAGACGGTGGTAGAAAATCCGGAGCAGGTGGAAGACCCGGTCTTGCAAGTGACCCTGCTCGATGCGCGCAAACTGGATCCGAACGTTGAGGTGGGCGGGGAGCTGCAAATTCCAAAAGTTACCGAAGGAATTCTAGGGCGAATCGCAGCTCAACTGGCCAAGCAGGTCATCTTTCAAAAAGTGCGCGAGGCCGAACGCGACACGGTTTACAAAGAATATATCGGTCGCGTCAACGAAATCGTGAATGCCTCGGTGAAACGAATCGAGGGGCCGGACATCATTTTTGATATCGGCAAAGCTGAGGCGCGCATGCCGCGCAAGGAGCAATCCCGCCTCGAATCGTTTGCAATTGGCGAGCGTTTGCGGGTGGTGATCGCGCGTGTTGAGAGAGCCTCAAAAGGCCCTGCGGTGGTAGTTTCGCGGGCCGCGCCGGAATTGGTTCAGCATCTGTTTCAGACCGAGGTTCCGGAGATTTATGACGGCACCGTCGTAATCCGCGCTATCGCGCGCGAAGCCGGAGAACGCACGAAGATCGCCGTCATGTCCAAAGATAAAGATGTAGACGCGGTTGGCGCTTGCGTGGGTATGAAGGGGATGCGGGTGCAGTCCATCATCCGCGAATTGCGTGGCGAGAAAATTGACATCATCGAATACCACGAAGACGCGGTTACGTTCGCCGAAAAGGCGTTGCAACCGGCGAAGGTTAGCCGGGTTACGGTGCTCGATACCTCCGACAAGCATTTGGAAGTGGTGGTGGATGACACGCAACTTTCACTGGCCATTGGCAAGAAGGGACAAAACGTCCGCCTGGCCGCCAAACTTCTAGGATGGAAGATTGACATCAAGAGCGAAGAAGAAAAGCGGCAGGAAGTGGAACAGGAAATGTCGCGGCTCGTCGGAGCAACTTCTACTCCGCTTGAAAGTGTTGAAGGTCTCGGCGAAGGGTTGGTGGAGAAGCTCACCGCGGCTGGAGTGACCACGGTCGAGGCATTGGCCGATATGACTCCCGAACAGCTTGAGGCCATTGAAGGGATTGGGCCTAAAACAGTAGAAAAAATCAGCTTGGCGGTGAATAATTACTTCGCCACGCTGGACGGCGCTGAGACAGTTCCAGCCGAAGAAGGGGAACTGGCTCCAGTCGAGGAAGTAATTGCCGGGGAAGATCAGTCCGAAGGCGAAGTCGAGACCACTGAAGCCGGAGGTTTTGAGGCCTCAGCCGAAAACCAGCCGACGGAAGAACAGAATCCGGACCTCGCGAGCGCCGAGCCTGTGGCGGGAGATCCTGATTCACTTGAAGAGAGCAATGACGAAGAAGCAGTGAAGGATCATTCTTCCGACAATTAAATATAATTAAGTGAGTGCGCGTTTTTTGTTGCGACTACCAACAGATCACCGGTGCCGAGGGGTTGATATGAAGACTTAGCGGGACAGCCGGATTGCGAAAGGGCGGATGGGTAAAATTCGAATTAACGATTTAGCCAGAGACCTGGAAGTTAAGAGCAAATCAATTCTTGATGCTCTTACGGCGGTGGGGATTACCGAGAAGAAGACGCATTCCAGTTCTCTTGAAGACCATGAAGCAGAGAAGGTGCGCAATTACTTTCGCGCCGCCAGCGATGCGCAAAAGGGAACGAGTTCTTCTCGTCCGATCCGTCCTGAAGCCGATGGGATCAAGACAAAGATTGATCTCTCGCACATTTCCAAGCCGGGAGATGTTCTTAAAGCAATCATCAGCAAGCAACAGCCTGAGGCTCCGGCGCAAAAACCCGTCTCTGCTCCAGTAGCGGCGCCGCTTGTTGAAGGTAAGCCTGGTATAGCGCCACCCTCCATCAATAAAGCGGCAACTCCCGCAGTCACACCGGGCGTTCCGGCGCCGAAATTCGTGGTACCCGGTACGCCGGTAAGGCCGACGTTTACGGTTCCCGCAAAGCGTACAGATGTTAGCGTGATGCCTCCGGTCGCACGGCCAAGTGTTCCGGCCAGTGCGGAAACAACCCCGCAATTGGCATCGCCAGTTGTCTCTGCACCACCTGCATCCGCGCCATCTGTGCCCGGCGCAAGCGCGCCGGTTGCGAGAGCAGCGCCGCCGACTGCGACCACAACGCAGCAGGCTCCGCCCAGAATGATTATTCCGCAGACTGGACCGCGTCCGGTATACAAGGCACCGATCAGAAATGTGGCGCCCGCATCGTCTTCACCTTCGGCAGCCGGTGCGCCGCGCCCAGCTTCTTCGCCGCGTCCAATGCCGGGGCGGCCAGTGCCGGGTCAACCGATTTTTCAGCGTCCCCGCCCCGGTGCGCCGATTGCATCACGGCCAACGGCACGGCCAGGAGAACGCCGTCCGATGCATCCTACGCGCCAATCGCCAACCGGCGCTCGTCCCATGGGTGTTGGCCCCGGCCTTCCCCCTGGTCCTGCACGGCCCGGCGCTCGTCCCGGTGCGCCGTCGCGAAGGCCAGGCCAGCGATACGTTCCGCGTGGAGTGAAGGAAGGCCCGATGAAGGGCTACACGCCTCCTCCTCGACTGTCGTTGTCGAACGAGCCTCAGCCGATTACTCGCAGCATCACGATTACGGAAGGCATCAGCGTCAAAGATCTCGCCGAGAAGCTTGAAATTCGCGCCAAAGATTTGATTGCCCGTTTGCTCGCGCGCGGAGTATTCGCCACTATCAATCAGACGCTCGATACGGAACTGGCGAGCGAGATGTCGCGCTTCTTCGGCGCCGACACGAATGTGATCACGTTCGAAGAGCAGGCCGCAAAGGATACCGCTGACTCTGCTGCGGGAGAAGAAGGCGCCGCTTCAGAGGGCTTGCCGCGGCCGCCAGTTGTCACCATCATGGGTCACGTAGACCATGGCAAGACTACTTTGCTGGATTCGATCCGCTTAACCGATGTGGCCGGAGGCGAAGCTGGCGGCATCACCCAGCATATCGGGGCATACAAAGTCACAATTAATGATAAGCAATCTCCGGCTTACGGCCGGCAGATTGTGTTCCTCGATACCCCCGGTCACGAGGCATTTACCCGCATGCGCTCGCGGGGTGCAAAGGCTACCGACATCGTTGTTCTAGTCGTCGCCGCCGATGATGGCGTGATGCCACAAACCGTCGAAGCAATTGATCACGCCCATGCGGCCGAAGTTCCAATCATCGTTGCAGTAAATAAAATTGACAAGCCAGACGCGCTCCCGGATCGCGTCAAAAAGCAGCTCGCGGATCGCGGTCTTATGCCGGAAGAGTGGGGCGGCACCACAGTATTCGTGGACGTTTCCGCAAAACAAAAGACCAATCTCAACCTTCTGATGGAAATGATCTGCCTGGTGGCGGATTTACAGGATCTCAAAGCCAGCCCGGATCGCCCCGCATCGGGCGTAGTGCTGGAAGCGAAACTTGATCGCGGACGCGGCCCCGTCGCCACGGTGCTTGTGCAGAATGGAACGCTGCGTAACAGTGACAATTTCGTAGTTGGAAACGTTTATGGAAAAGTCCGCGCCATGTTCGATGACCGCGGGCATCAACTCGACGAAGCTCCGCCGTCAACCCCGGTTGAAATTCTCGGTATGGAAGGGCTGCCGCAGGCGGGCGATCAATTTGTCGTAGTAGCCGATCGTGATAAGGCCCGCGGCGTTTCTGAATACCGCGAGCAAAAATTCCGCGAAGCTACGCTGGCGAAGAGTTCGCGCGTGTCTCTGGAAGGCCTGGCGGAGCAAATCAAAACTGCCGGCATGAAGGAATTGAATATTATTTTGAAGGGCGATGTCGGCGGCTCGGTCGAGGTTTTGACTGATCTGCTTGGGAAGTTGTCGAACGAGAAGGTACGCCTGAAGGTATTGCGTTCCGGCGTCGGCGCGATCACAGAGAGCGATGTGCTGCTCGCATCGGCCTCAAACGCGATCGTCATCGGATTCAACGTGCGGCCCGAGCGCAAAGCTCAAGAACTGGCCGAGCAGGAAAAAGTTGACATCCGCTTGCACTCGATCATTTACGAGTTGCAAGACGAGATTAAGCGCGCCATGACTGGCTTGCTCGATCCGACCATTAAAGAAGTTTATCAAGGCCGCGCGCAGGTGAAAGAAACCTTCCGTATCCCAAAAGTCGGCACCATCGCGGGATGCACGGTCACCGATGGAACCATCAAACGCGACTCCGAGGTGCGGTTGCTGCGCGACAATACCGTCGTCTTCACCGGCAAGGTCGGATCGCTGCGCCGCTTCAAAGATGATGCCAGCGAAGTTCGCAACGGCATGGAATGTGGCATCTCCATCGCCAACTACGGCGACATTAAAGCCGGCGACGTGATTGAAGCATTCGTCACCGAGCGAGTCGCTGCCGAAGCGATGGCGTAAAGACCCGTCGTTGGTCGTTCGTCCTTGGTCGTTGGCTTTTTGAGTGCACGTAGGGATATCCGCCCTCGGCTGTCCAGTCGAGCGTCGCTCGACGAATGGTTTAGTCCAACGACCAACGACGAACGACCAACGACGGGTCAACGGTTTTGATCGCCTTCCTCACCCTCGAACTTCGCATCGAGCACGCACAGTCCCTCAAAGACAAACGGCAAGTTGTGCGCAGCTTAAAGGACCGGCTTCGTGCTCACTTCAATGTTTCCGTCGCGGAATTGGACCCCAGCGGCCTTTGGAACCACGCTACGCTTGGAGTAGCCGCAATCTCCTCTTCCCGCGATTATCTGGATGGCCTGATGAAGAATGTTGAACGCCACGCCACGCGCGTGGCCAATAACGCGGGCGCGGATGTGGAAGATTCGTTTGTTGAGTTTTTATAGGGCCGGTTCCAAAAGCCCCCATCCGGCGTCATCCGGAGGTGCCTTAGTGCCGAAGGATCTCGCGCGCAGCGGTGCGTCCGGGATGGCACACGCGATCCCACGCCAGATCCTTCGCAAAGCTCAGGATGACGTCAATAAATTAGGTTAAGGTTCCGAAAAGAGCCGCCACCCTACACGCGCTGTGGTTTCCGCCGAATGCATCTATAATCGGTTTACTTTATTTCGGAGGGTAGACATGTCCGACGCAATTCCAGACAAGTATCGCGATCTTTTTACCAAACGTGGATTTGCCAGCCTGGCTACGTTAATGCCGGATGGGCGTCCACAGGTCACGCCGGTGTGGTGCGACCTTGACGGCGATTATGTGATTTTCAATTCCGCCAAGGGCCGCCAAAAGGACCGCAATGTTCGCCGTGATCCTCGCGTTTCCTTGGCGGTCATTGATCCCGACAACCCGTATCGCTACCTGGAAATCCGCGGACGCGTCGTCGAAATCACCGAGGAAGGCGCCGACGCTCAGATAGACAAGCTGGCAAAGAAATATCTTGGAGTGGATAAATATCCTTACGGCCAGGCAGGAGAGGTCCGGGTAACGTATAAGATTCAGCCTGAACACACAAACATGATGGGCTAGCAAGTAGTGGGTGAGCTTCGCGCCCGTTTCTCGACTTGGAAGGCTGATCGAGCTTTCGCTCGATTGGACAGCCGAGGGCGAGTGTCCCTACGCGGAATGTTCTTGGGCGTCCGACTAATGTTGGTAAGCATAAAAAAGCCGCCCCTACTCGGGACGGCTTTCTGTTCAAGCTTGACTCTCTAAGCAAATAATTTGCGACGGCCAAATGCTAAGAGACCAACGATGCCAAGTGTCATCAGCATTGTTGTGGTGCCAGGCTCTGGCACCACGGGAGTGGAAGCGGTGGCGTTGTCCAAGAGAACGTTCCCTTTGGAGCGAACAAGGAGACGTAGGTCCATGTGCCATCAATTGCAGCAAGATTCAAATTAGTCACGTCCGCCGTACCTAAAGAGCCGATCTTAGTTCCCAACGTACCAAGAGTGTTGGACCCGTAAAGCTGATACGTCTCCCCGCTCTGCACAGAGCCTATCGAGATGGTAGCGACATTCGCGGCGGTGAACTGGAGGAAGCTAGTTCCCTGGACCTCGTGATCGACCGTGTCGTTGCTTAGGCCAAGACCAGTTTCATCTCCACCATCGGCCTTATACCAAAGGTCGGTGTTGGTATTGGCAGCACTAAAGCCATAGGCAGTCATCGAAACCGCTCCAGCCAAAAAAGTATCGGAGTGGCCGATATCGCCAGTGCCAAACGCGGCAAAATTAAATGAGGTTGCGAAGCCAGCGCTGCACAGAGCAAATAGTGCAGCAGAGAGTAGTGTCAGAAATCGAGGGATGCGCATATGTAAACCTTTCGGAACTTTGGTAACGCTCCGGAAGCATACTCAAATCGGGTGGGTTACGCAAGAGAAAAATTGCTGTAGGTGATTGACACTATGCAACTTATTGCAGTTAAGGTGAAGCCGGGAGGCGATATGGGCGGGGACGCTTCATCCCGTATCTGTCCTCGGCCCGCAAGTCCTAGTCCTGCTTGAGGTTTGACGTTAACCGCCCTCCAGTTCCCTTAGTTAATGTCAAATTGTTCCTGATGCAAAGCTGGATCACTTTTCACAATTACGGTCTTCTTTATTAGCTCTTCCATTTCCGAAAGAGCCTTCCCGTTATTCGCTTTCAGCGCCTTGGCTACTTCAGGATTCACTCGAAGCATGGCGTCGGCGTGGTCGAGGTGCTTCGCCATTTTTCTCATCTCGATGTAGATGTCATTGCAGACGGTGGGAATGGATTTTACAAATCCGGTTGATTCGCAGTACGGGCACGGCGAGCCAATAGTGCGCTCGAGCGATTGCTTTACGCGCTTGCGGGTAATCGCTACCAGGCCGAAGTCGTTAAACTGAAGAACTTTCGATGGAGCACGGTCGCTTCGCAGCGCTTCTTCGAGGGCTTGCATTACTTTTTGGCGGTTGCGGCGTTCGTCCATGTCAATGAAGTCAATGATGATGATGCCGCCCAGATCACGCAGGCGGATTTGCCGCACGATTTCTTTGATGGCATCTACGTTGGTTTTTACGATGGTGTCTTCAAGGCGCTGGGTCTTGCCGACGTATTTGCCGGTGTTGACGTCAATGGCGACCAGGGCTTCGGTCTGGTTAATTACGATATATCCGCCGCTCTTCAGCCACACCTTAGATTTGAGGGCTTTGTTGATTTCTTCGGACAGGCCGAATTGTTCGTAGAGTGGAACCTCTTTGGTGTAGAGCTTCACCCGCCGAACCAAGCCAGGTTGGAATCGGTTGGCGAAACGAAGAATGCGTTCGTACTCTTGTTCGGTGTCCACCCAGATCGCGGAGAAATCGGAGCTGACCTGATCGCGCAGCACGCGCTCAACGACGTTGAGATCGTGATAAATCAGTGTCGGCGATTTGCCGTTTTCGGCGCGGGTCTTGATTTCGGACCAGAGACCCTTGAGGAACCGGATGTCGGCGCGCAGATCTTCTTCGGGTGCGCCTTGCGCGGCGGTGCGGACGATGAATCCTCCATGCCCGTTTTCGCGCTCGCTCAGAATGATTCGTTTCAGGCGCTGGCGTTCTTCTTCGGAGGCGATTTTGCGGGAGACTCCGGTGTGGTTCACGGTGGGCATATAAACAAGAAATCGCCCGGGCAACGCGATGTGGCTGGTGATGCGGGCGCCTTTTTTGCCAATTGGTTCTTTCGCGATTTGCACCAGGATTTCCTGACCTTCTTTCAGCAGGTCGCTGATCAAGGGAACATTCTGATTTTCGCGCTTGCGGAAATTTCTTCCGCCACTGCGGCGGCCGCGTTGGTTGCCGCGGTCATGGCTGCGCTCATAAGAAGGACGCGTGGCCCGTTGCGTGTAGGGCGCGGTTGCTGCCGGCGCTCTGACCTCGGCTTGGGCGTCAACACTTCCGTCCCCTCGCACTTCGGCGTCGAGAATGGCTTCAGCCTCGGCCTGGGCTTCTTCGATCTCCGCGTCTTCGGCTTGCTTTTCTTCGTGCTCGGCTTCAGAAGCAGCTTCCGCTTCGGGAATTTCTGTTTCGACCGCTTCCTCCGCTGAAAAGAAAGTTCGTTCCGTCGCGGGGTCGGCCGCGGCGGCGATTTGCTGCGTCTCGGCCGAACGATAGGCGCCAGCCTCGCTGGTTTCCTCTTCCATTTCTTCGAAAGCGGCGTCTTCTTCGAGTTCTTCAACGTAATCGGCGAGATCGGCTTCTTCCTCTTCGATCTCCTCTTCTTCCAAAGTCCCTCGCCGGCTCAAGGACAACTCATTTTCCTGGCTTGCCGCAGGCGCTTCGCCAAATACAGAAGCAACGTTCAGTTCATGGCGCCGCTTTTGCTCACGATCCCATTCGGAGAGATGCGATATCGAGAGTCGTTTCCGTGGAATCAGTGGACGGCGGTTCGATTGGGATTTCGGCTACTGAAGCGGACGGCGAGAACGCCCGTGTCTCGTTCGAATCTAAAACCGAGGCGGACTCTACAAATAGCGGCTCATCCTCGGGGAAAGTTTTTGCAATCGCGGGAAATGGGTTCTCGGATTGCGAACGGGCGGAATTCTGTGTGGATAATTGCTGCCGTGCCGGAGGTTGGGCGTGAGCGAGTCCGCGATATTTGGAAATGGATTCTCCCGGGAGGATTATGGGCTGATATCCGGCGGGAGGGCCGTAGTCGGAGCGCTGCGGATGTTGCGTTCTTTCCGAACTTCTTTCTGAGCTTCTTTCTGGGCCTTTTTCTGGACGAGGCGCCTCAACGGAATCGGATGCGGGGTGCTCGGAGGCAGAGCCTTCGGAGCCGGGGCGGGCAAATTTGGAGTCGGGCATGCGTTCGCCGCGCCGTCCTCGGCGCCGCCGCCGGCCGCGGAATCCACCACGGGTGTCCTTTTCTCCTTGATCGTTTCTTTCCTGACTGGCGGCATTTTCGCCGGCGGGAGTCGGGGCGTTGGTCAGCCGCGAATCGTCGGCCAATTTTTCGTTGGCGTTGAAATCAGCAATGCCGGGACGCGTCTCCGCAGCATAGTGCGGTTCGCGTTGATGTTCGGAGTCTCCTGACTCCTGAAATGAACGGTTGGTGGGAATCTCGTCTACTTCCTCGGCCTCGGCCAGTTCCATAAAATCGGAGACATAGAGGAAGGCGTCGCGCTCGAGGCCGATATCCACGAATGCGGATTGCATTCCGGGAAGAACTCTGGTGACGCGGCCTTTGTAAATGGATCCCGCTAATGTGTATTCGTTTTCGCGTTCGAGGTAAATTTCGGCGAGCAGATCGTCTTCGACCACCCCCACTTTGGTTTCGTGAGGCGTGGAAGACACAAACAATTCTTTTGACATGTAAAACTCCGGGCTGCGCCGCTAAGCGGTCGCAGTGATCACCGGGAGAGACGCAGGAGAATTGGGAGGATCGAGTGCCGCGATGGTAGGTCTGCGCGAAGCACGGCATCGAGTACGGAGTTTGTTCCGTAACCTGATCCGCTGCGCAAGCCTGAGAATCTTTTGCACTTATAGCGTTGCGCTGGACCGGGGTTGTGACCTGCTCTCTCCAAATTATAGAAATCGAAATCTCTACTCTTAGAGGGGGCCGTTTACCCGCCCGGCAGCGCCTTAGCTTCAATCCTGCCCGGCTTCTAACTGCTGGTCTGGCCGGGTGAGTGTCCTTTATTAACGCGAGGACGGTCGTCTATTTTTAAAAACGCTTCTAGCTTCTGGCTACTAGCTAAAGACCTGGAGCTAGTCGTTAACTTCAGTTATTTCTAATATTGAATCTCGAAAACGGCTTCGAGTTCTGGCTTTAGCTAGGAGCCAGAAGCTACCTTGCCTTTCTTCTTCCTGCATCAGTTCACGAAGCGGCGCATTCTTACGTTCATCACCATGCCTAGCGCCAGAAACATAAACAGGACAGAAGACCCGCCATAACTCATTAATGGCAAGGGTATTCCGGTAACCGGCATAAAACCGACCACCATACCGACATTGACCAGGATATGGAAGCTAAGCACAGCTACCACACCCATTACCACAAACGTGCCAGCGCGGTCGGGCGCTGTTTGCGCGTTCTGGGTTAAACGCATCAGCACTACAAAGTATAGCAGCAGAACAGTTAAAGCACCTACAAACCCATGTTCCTCGGCGAACGCAGCAAATATAAAGTCCGTTTGAGGAACCGGCAAGTAATCCAGATGAGTCTGGGAGCCATTGCTGCTGCCCCAGATTCCGCCGGAACCTACCGCTATGAGAGATTGGATAACCTGATAGCCGGAGCCCTGCTTATCCGCATCCGGCTGCATAAAGCTGGTAAGCCGATCTTTTTGAAAAGGTTTCAGCACATGCCAGGCTAGAGGCATGAGGGAACCAGCCACGAGTAGGACGACCAGAGCCTGCTTCCATCGTGCTCCCCCTAAAAAAAGGCCCATGATTCCAATGGGAATGTAAGTCAGGGCGGTCCCCAGAGTCCGGTTGCCTGAGGACCATGAGCATCGGAATGGCGACGATGGCGCCCGCCTTCATGAAATCTGACCAGGAAAGGTCGCGGTCCTGGAGGCTGGCGAAATATTTGGCCACGGCAAGAATAAGGATCAGCTTCACCCATTCGGACGGTTGGAAATGTTGTCCTCCGGGCATTTTGACCCAGCGGCGCGCGCCCAGATACTTTTGCCCAAAAACGAGAACCGCCAGCAGCGATGCCACAGAAGCGATGTACATCCAATGTACCCGGTCAAGAAGTAGCTGATAGTTGAGAAGGCTCATCAGGAACATGCCGCCGATGCCGCCCAGGATCCAGTACATCTGTTTAACGTGCGCGCCTTCGAACTTCGTGTGCAGGGTGGCACTGCGAATTTCGAGCACGCCAAGGCCGCAGATCAGCAGCACGAAGATCAGCAGCACCCAATCAAAATCGCGGAATGAGATGTAACGGGACATGAACAGTCGTTGGTCATTGGTCGTTCGTCGTTGGCCTTGTCCATCGTCCGATCGAGCGTGATCTCGCTGGATGCTAACACGGGGGTGCCGTCCCTATCCTCAGTCTGCGCGGTTTCCGCAAGGGTGGGACGCATCGCAGGCGCGCTAGTGCTCGATTTTTCAACGGGAACGATCATCCGCCTAATTCACTCCCGGAGCGGCCATCGCGAGCGGCGCTTTCTGCTTCGCAATGTCAATCAGGAAATGGCCGCCTTGCAGCCTGTCGGAATTCTGGCTTTCACTTGTGACAGGCACCGTCCACAACGCTCCGACATCAACTTTTTGTTATTCCTTGCGACTTTCGTTGGCTGCCGGCGTTGCTTCTCCACATAGGCCTTGATTACTTGGGAAGCCACGATTGCCGCGAGCCGACCCTGTTCTCCGCTCTTCCAGCAAGACGACCACGACAATGTCGGGATTTCGCCGAGGGCTGACGCCAACGAACCATGCATTGTTTTTGAATTCGGGCCTTTCCGTTGCGCCATCTTCGCCTTCAGCAGAGCTACTGATAGTCTGCGCGTACCGGTTTTGCCCGCAAAATCAATTCCCTGCAAATGTGCGGAAGGCGCGTGCCATCGGAGACGTCACATCCGCCATCGCATCAGTAATGATCTGCCAATTATTCGGATCAAACGGAACCCTGACGTCTCCGCGTGGCAGATGCAGGGATCACATTCGTTGGCAAATCGGTTGGAAAAGCGACATGAGGCCTGCCAGACAACCCGCCACTAGAGATCGCGCCGATCGCACGCGCCAACTGAATCGGGAGTCACGGCCACAGCTCCCTGGCCGATGCCAACGGAAATAGTTTCACCGGCATACCATTTTTGCTTGAAGTTGCGGATCTTCCATTCTTCGGAGGGCATCATCCCGCTTGCTTCCTGCGGCAAGATCAATGCCGGTTTTCTGTCCCAATCCAAACATGGTTGCGTACTTTGCGATACGCTCGATGCCAAGTTTTTCCGCGAGGGTATAGAAAAATACATCGCAGGATTGATAGATTGCCTTGGTGATATCGACAATGCCCGTGCCCGCGATGTTCAGCACAACCCAGCACTTAAAATATCGTCCGTAGAAAGTTGCGCCGCCAGTGCAATTGACCTTCATGTCCTGCGCGATGCCTTCCTGCAAGCCGGCCGTCGCCATAATGATCTTGAACATAGAGCCGGGAGCGAGTTGCGCTTGGATGGCTTTGTTCAACAGGGGATTGTCAGGGTCGTTAACCAACTTATTCCAGTCGTCCCGTCTGAATTCGTACTGCGAAATCATTCGGATCGAAAGTGGGACGGCTTACCATCGCCAGAATTTCACCAGTGCGTGGATCCATCGCGACAATCGCGCCATTCTTTCCTTCCAGTGCCTCCTCCGCAGCGATTTGCAAATCAATGTCCACCGTCAGCTTGAGCGGCTTCCCGGCCACGGCAGGTATCTCGGCTAATTGGCTCATCTCTTTGCCATGACTGTTAACGACCACTTGCCGCGAGCCATTTTTTCCCATCAGAATTTGGTTGTACTGAAGTTCGACACCCGACTTTCCGACCACGTCGCCGGGATTGTAAAACTCCCATTGGGGCTGGTTGAGCATGTCCTCGCTGACTTCGCCGACATATCCGAGCAAATGGGCCATGAAACCATTTCGCGGATATAAGCGGCGATGCGCCATGATGGTGTCGAGCTCAGGGAGTTCGTTTTTGTGGGCCTCGATAAAGGCGAGTTCGTCGGGAGTGATGTCATCTTTCAGATAAATGGGTTGATATTGCGGCACGCCCGCGAAATGTTTAATTCGCTCGCGAACATCTTTGGGATCCATGTGCAGGCCTTGTCCAATGAGGTCCGCATCAGCATTCAGGTCGCGAGATGAATCCCGCAATAGCAACGCTGTGAAAGAAGGATAGTTGTCAACGATAGTGCGGCCTTCGCGATCAAGGATGCGTCCGCGAGGCGCGAGAATCGGCACATTGCGGACGCGGTTCTTTTCCGCCAGCGACGAATACGAATCACTCTGCATGACCTGGAGATGCCACAGCCGGTAAGCCAAAAGCAGGAATATCGGCAAGCAGAACGTATTGCACCGCAGTGAGGCGGAAAGGCGAAACTTTGTCGTCGCGGCCGAACATTTGATCACAGCGGCTCTCTGCGTCGCGCTGAGAGCGACGGAAGCGGCTGAGTTATCCTTTCGGGAAGTTACTCTATTGTAACGCGGCGGGTGCTGGATGCATGAGGGTGAATAGTCCGCCGGAGGCACGAAAGTACCGGCTTTGGAAGTAGGGTGTCCTTGACTTGTTCTTCTTCGCTAGCGAAGAAGAACAGGCGCTCAGGAAGACAAATATAGAGATTATGACGGTGACTATGATGTGACGCATGTCGCAGGAATTACGTTCGCTGTTTGAAGCGGTCGAGCACAGCAAACAACGCCACGGCCAGGATCGCATTTGCGATGGCGGATCGCAGTTCGTGCGGCCAGCTCCAGTGCAGTGAAAGTCCCACCAATCCTCTAGCGACCATGAAATATATGAATTCATGCACTACGTAGAAAAACACGGTGACCAGGAAGCGGGAGCCGGCGTTTTCCACGTCGAGTTTGACGCCGAGCGAAGATGCGCCGTAACCAACGACCCCCTTGGCGATGCCGAATAGTCCAATGGGATTGTGGGTGAGGGAATCCTGCACGATTCCGATCAGGGAGCCAGTGATCAATCCAGCGACCGGGCTGCGGCGAGCAACTGCAAAAAAAATCACCACCAGCAGAGGCAAATCGAAAATTGCGAAGAACGGAAAACGCAAGGGAACGAATGCCTGAAAAAATATTGCGATCAACGGCACAGCGATGGTGACCGGCAGGCTGAACCGGTAAACCTCAATTTGCTCTTTCGATGTGTAAGTGATGGGCACGCTATTGGGGCTGATCCTGCTGCGCCGCTGGCGCGGTTTGCGGCTGAGGCTGAACTGCCGGTGGCTTGCTGGGCGCTGAAACCTTCTTTTGAGGCGCAGGATTTCCCGATGCAGATCTTACAACCGTAAACGAATCGGGCGCCGTTTCTTCTCGCGTGACATCCATAGCAGGAGCTGGATTCTTTTCGGAATTGCCATTCGCTGCATTCGGAGCTGCCGGAGTCGAGCCGATCGTTGCTGCGGGATGTTGGCCAGAAGGCGTCGCGTTCGTCGCGGGAACTACCGAAGGCTGATCTTTCTTGCCCTCACTGCCATTGTCCGTTGCGGTTTGCGGCTTATCGGGCACCGAAGGCAGCCGCTGCGCGAGAATATCAACCGCGCGCGAATTTGTGCCGGCGACATCAGGGGCTCTCTCCTCTTTTTGAGTGATTACCAAAACTTCTTCGAGCCTTCCCAAATCCGCGGCTGGCTTTACTTTGATGGAAAGAAAAGACTCCGGCCCGTGTACAGCCGCTTCTACCGTTCCAATCAGCAGGCCCTTCGGAAAAATTCCATCGCCTCCGCTGGTGAGAACTTTTTCTCCCGGCTGCACCTGCTCGTCATTCATGATCTTGTCCAGGATAATTTCGCCGCTCGGCGTCCCTTCTAATACTCCTTGCAGCCGGGATTGCTCGAGGATGGTGCCCACGCCACTGGTTTGATCGTCAATTAACAGCACCTGGGCGGATGATCGAAACACGTTTAAAACCTTGCCTACAACGCCGTCAGATGTGATGACCGGCATGTCTTTACCAACACCGTCACTCGCGACTTTATCAATGTAGATGACGCGGGAGCGTTCGCTGCCGCTCGAACCAATGACCTGCGCCGCGACTGTGTGCGAGATAAATTGTTCTTTGAAGCCCATCAAAGCTTGCAGGCGGCGGGATTGTTCGGCATCGTTATTCAAACGCACCTGCTCCAACTGCATGCGTTCGATTTGCTGCTTGAGTTCCCGATTCTCCTGGCGCACGCCTCGCAAGTAAAAGTATTCATGCCAGAGATTCACGGTGCCGGATTGAGCGCCGACAATGGCCTTTTCGAAAGGCGTGATCAAATCCACAGTCCAGACGCGGATGAGACGAGTGGACCGATTCTCTTCGCTACGCTTGACCTGCACGCCCAGAAGTAGAACCTGTGCGAATAGGACCGCGACCAGGACAGAGACATTTCGGTAGCGGGAGATGATGTTTTCCATCGGGGCTGGGAACAGTATTCGCTACACGCCAGATCCTTCGCAAGCTCCGGATGACGGCGTAGGAGGTTACTCGATTGAAATCTTCCGCAGCAGCTTGAAGTCGCTGAGCATTTTCCCGGTGCCGAGGACCACGCTGCACAAGGGATCGTCGGCAATCGAAACTGGAAGACCGGTTTCTTCTCGGATGCGTTTATCCAGATTCTTGAGTAACGCGCCGCCGCCGGTGAGCACGATTCCGCGATCGCTGATGTCGGCGGAAAGTTCGGGCGGAGTGCGCTCGAGCGCGACGCGAACTGCATTCATGATGGTGGAAACACATTCGCTGAGGGCCTCACGGATTTCGCTGTCATCCACGGTAATGGTCTTGGGAACGCCTTCAATCAAGTTGCGTCCCTTGATCTCCATAGTCAGTGGCTTGTCGAGAGGATAAGCGCTGCCGATTTCGATCTTGATCTGTTCGCCGGTGCGCTCGCCGATCAGCAAGATTATATTTGCGCTTGAGGTAATTCATGATGGCCTCGTCCATCTGATTGCCGGCCATGCGCACGGAACGCGAATAGACGATGCCGCTAAGCGAAATGACCGCAATGTCGGTAGTGCCGCCGCCGATATCTACAACCATATTTCCGCTAGGTTCCGTAATCGGCAATCCGGCGCCAATCGCAGCGACCATCGCTTGTTCTACAAGATATACTTCGCTGGCTTTGGCCCGGTATGCGGAGTCCATGACGGCGCGCTTTTCCACCTGCGTAATTTCCGACGGAACGCCAATCACGATGCGCGGATGCACCAGCATCTTCCGGTTGTGCGCTTTTTGGATGAAGTAGTTCAACATCTTTTCGGTGACTTTGAAGTCGGCGATTACGCCATCTTTCATGGGCTTGATGGCGACGATGTTGCCGGGGGTGCGTCCCAGCATCTCTTTGGCTTCTTTGCCGACGGCTTCAACTTCGCCGGTGTTCTTGTTGATGGCCACGATGGATGGCTCGTTGACGACGATGCCTTTGCCGCGCGCATACACCAGCGTGTTCGCCGTGCCGAGGTCTATTGCGAGGTCGCTGGAAAAAACGCTGAACAGCGACCGCAGGTTGTGCATCCGTGTTCCGTTGGAATGAAATCCGTTTTGTGACATAAGGGGACTTTTCCCTCTGAAAATGTTACTCGCTTGCGAGCCTACTGAATTTCCACTCTCTTCTGTAAGGTATTCACGCCGCCGGTTGCGTTTTGTGCGGTTATCGTAATAATACTTTCGCCAGGCGGCAAAGGAGGCGTGAAGTAATGAAACGCGCCATCCGATCCCACCACCGGAACCTCTCGCCCGTTGACCATGACGCGCGCGCCCACCTCGGTCTTTCCTGTTAATTCGAGGACGTGACCATGCTGCACAAACGGGTCTAAATTCAAGCCGATGACTTGATGATCTTTATCTTTGGGAATGATATTGAACCGATTTTTTTCCCCTTCGGCCGACTCGGTCCCATGACTGTCATACGACTGCACTGCCCAGTAGTATGCGCCTTCTTTCAGCCCGGATACCATCACATCTGTACTAGTAACTTTTTTGTCCATGATCGTCGAAGAGAAGTAGGGATTGCGCGAGATTTGCAGACGATATCCGGCGGCGTTGGCCATGGGGGTCCACGAGAATTCAATCGGCTTGGGTTCGCCGGAAATGAAAATCGGCATCATGTTCGCGGGCGAAATCGGCGTGGGAGGCCCAATCTCCCTGGACTTCTGAAGTCCTGGGGATTCGTTTTGGAAGCTAACCTTTTCCCAATCAGCCAGCCGCACAACTTCACCGTCACGAGTGATTTCGCCAGTACCCTTTTTCACCAGGATTTCATGCTGATGAGTCTTGGGATCATTGCTGACTCTGGCAGCGCTGTCAGGCGCTAATGAGGCAGTCGCACCATCTAATATGACTTCGGACTTGGATCCCTGCACATACGTCCCGGTTGCGAGATCAACCGTTCCGGTGCTTACCGCAACGGAAACGGTGGTTTGCTGCCGCTCATTGGCGGAATTCTCTTCAATCACAATGAGAGAATCCTGTTTCACGGTGTAGTTGGTTCCGTCATTAAAAACGATCTTGGCCATGCCCTCGGAGCCGGTCTGAACCACGTCTCCCTTTTCCAGAGGCAAGTTGTAATCTGCATTCGACCAACTATTGCTGCTACCTTTCTTGACCCTCACGGTGCCGTCGAGTGCGGTAAAGTGCGCCTGCTGCGAACTCGTTTCGCCTGATTTATGAGACTTGCTCTTAAAGCCCGCAACTTTTTCAAGTGCGTTGCTGGTTAAATTGCTTACCGCGTCCACGCCAGTTTGAGTGAATTGCGGGAATGCAATTCGTATGCTCACAAACAGCACCGCGATCACCGCAACAATGGATAACACCACGCTGCGATACGTGACCGTTTTCCAGGCAATCTGGAGTCCCTGCTTACGATTTGAAGAAGCCGAGGCCAATAAAAACCAGCCAAACCAAGAGAATATGGGGTATTCGAAACATATCACAAGGCAAAGTAGCGGAAAAACAGGTAATCAGTTTGGGGCATTACCTTCGTGTGGTGTACGACTTAGCATTCAGCGATCAGCATTCAGAACTAGCAATCAGCATTCAGCAATCGGACTGCTTTGACTGAGTGCTAAACGCTTAACGCTGACTGGCAATCACGCTTGTCGCATATCGCTGGAAGTGCCGCCCGCCGCAGGAACGTAGCATTTGAGCGTGTAATCCATCACCATGCGATCGGCGTTAAAACGCCAGCCCAGAGTCCGGATGGTTCGCTTCATTCGCTTGATCCAGCCTCGTGGAAGGCCATCGCGATCCCGCTGGTAGTAAAGCGGAATCACTTCATCTTTAAGCACGCGATACAGATCTTCCCCGTCGCGGCTGTCGTGAACGCTCGGGTTCGTGTGAGTTCTGCCAGTTCCAATGGCAAAACCGTTGAGCCCGTCGTAGGCTTCGGCCCACCATCCGTCCAAAATGGAAAGGTTCAGTCCGCCATTCAACACGACTTTCTGGCCGCTGGTACCTGAAGCTTCCAATGGGCGGCGCGGATTATTCAGCCAGACGTCAACTCCTTGCACGAAGTGGCGACCGACATTGATGTCGTAATCCTCAACGAAGACGAATTTATCTTCGAATCGCGAGTGCCGCATCAGTTCCGCGATCTGTTGCAGCATTTTCTTCCCCGGGTCATCCCTTGGATGCGCCTTTCCAGCAAAAATAAATTGAACCGGATGCTTGGGATCATTCACCATCGAGGCTAGTCTCTCAATATCCGCCAGCATAAGGTCTGCTCGCTTGTAGGTGGCGAAGCGGCGCGCAAATCCGATGGTCAGAGCGTCGGGACTGAGCACCCGGCTCAAATGTTGTAGAGTCTCAGGTGATTCTTCCCGCCGCGCGGCTTGTTCGATGGCGCGATGGCGCACGAACTCTATGAGGCGCGACTTCAGATTAAGGTGCGTCTCCCAGAGTTCTCCATCATCTACATCCTCAATTCCTTCCCAGATACGCGCTTCGCTGCCGTGCGTATGCCAGCCGGTTCCGAGATGGCGGTCATAAAGACGGTACATCTGTGGCGAGAGCCATGATGGGACATGAACGCCATTGGTAATGTGACCGATAGGGACCTCTTCTTCGGTCTTACCAGGAAAGAGTCCCGTCCACATGGCCCGCGAGACTTCTCCGTGGAGCGATGAAACCGCATTCGCGCGACGTGCCAGCCTGAGGCCGAGCACCGTCATGCAGAATTCCTCGTCGCCATTGCCGGGATATTCGCGTCCCAAATCCATGAAGCGATCATGGGACAAGCCAAGTTGCTCGCGGAGAGGGCCAAGATGTTCTTCGATCAAATCGGAATTGAAACGATCATGACCTGCCGGTACTGGAGTATGCGTCGTGAACACGACTTCACGAGAGACTTTTGGAACGGCCTCGTCGAAGCCCAGGCCCTCATCCTGCATGCGATTACAAATTGCCTCGAGCACCGCGAATACGCTATGGCCTTCGTTTAAATGGAGAACACCCGGCGTGATGCCCATGCCCCGCAAAGCCCGGAAACCTCCCACGCCAAGCAATAGCTCTTGCCGGATGCGAATACGGCCATCGCCGCCATACAAACGGGATGTGAGTTCGCGATCCTCGGGAGCATTGCCTTCCGTGTTCGAATCTAGGAGCAGCAAATCGCATCGGCCGACTTTCATGCGCCACACTTTTGCTTTGATGAAACCACTACGCGTATCAATCTGAACGGTTACGGGCGCGCCATTTATTCCAATGGCAGGCGCCATCGGCAACTGGCTGATGTCGGTTTCTATGTAATCTTCCTGTTGCCATCCGTTTTGATCGAGATGCTGCCGAAAATATCCCTGGCCATAAAAAAGGCCCACGCCGACGAGCGGAATACCCAGGTCCGATGCGCTTTTGATGTGATCTCCGGCAAGCACGCCCAAGCCGCCGGAGTACTCGGGGATGGATACATGCAATCCGAACTCAGCGGAGAAGTAAGCGACCGGACGGGGCCGCAAAATGCCGGCATGTCTCGCTCCCCAAGTGCGGTCGGCTTCGAGGTATTCACGGCTGGCGGCGAAACGCGTAATTGATGCGGCTGTGAAGTACTGAGTTCGCGCGCACGGCGTTCAATCTGCGACAGGGGAATTTCCGACAACAAAGCGATGGGATTGTGATTCAGAACCCGCCAACGCACTGGATCTAAATCACGGAACAGGCTGCTGGAATCGTGATCCCAGGACCACCAGAGATTTCTGGCGAGTGTCCAAAGGCGCTCTTGAGCTGGTGCGATAAAACGGTCAAGAGTGCGCGCTTCACTTACTACCGGCGCAACTTGGGCGGCTGCCTCCGACAACATTCGCACTTCTTCCTGGCTAAAGACTACGGGGCTCGAGTGTTTGGATTACCAGGACACCCTGCAAGACTCCCCGGTCAATGAGGGGAACCCCGAGAAATGATTGATATTCATCTTCGCCAGCTTCAATGAAATATTTGAAGCGCGGATGGTTTTTGACCTGCTCCGCCGCAACCGGGCGCACCTGTTCGGCGACCAATCCCGCGAGACCTTCTTGCAGGCCCATGCGAAGCGTGCCTACGCATTGCGGGCGAAAGTCCCAGAGTGGCCGCGAGCACCAGGTTGGCGCGATCGGGTTCGAGCAAGTATGCCGAGCAGACCTCAGTATCGAATCGCTTCGCGATCAGCGCAACGACATTCATCAGAGTTTCGGCGGGTTTGCCGCCCTCTGCCGCAAGATTCGCGATTTCTTCCAGGGTTAGGACGTAACTCTCGTCGTTTACAGATGCAGATCGGCTCACGGTATGAGTCCTTGAAATGACATTTAGTTTTCAGGGTGAGGCGCCCGCGCACGGCGCATGTTTTATTCTAATGGGTGATGCAAGTTGTGGCGTGTGAATTCGTTGGATTGGGGAAATTCAAAAAGAAAGTTGAGGGAATCGGCGGGAGTCTTCGCTCCGTCGCTTTATCCCTGAGTGCGATCAAGAACCTCAGCATGCCATGCCATCTGTATGCTTTCCAGTTTTCCTTCAGTGGATTTTTTGGGATCGTCCTTGAATTCCGGCAACTCGGTGACATAGCGATGCAAATCGGTGAATCGGACTTCCAGTGGATTCAGATTGGGATGTTTCTCTGAGAGGAGGATTCCAATATCGTCGGCGTCATCCCAGGTGAGGTCTTTCGGCATGCGTTTCTCCTTGGAAACGCATTTATTATCTCTGAAAACTAGTGTGGAAGCGCAACAATTATTCTGGATTAACCGTTGTCCTCAGATCATTTACCGCAGAGAACGCGGAGGCCGCCGAGTTTCTAGGAAATGACCTAACATCCCGGCGAACTCGGCGTGCTCAGCGGTGAGTGACGTTCTTAGACTCCAAGGTGGCGTTCTTCCGGAATGTAGTTGGAGCGGTCCTCGAGGCATCATTTACCGCAGAGAACGCGGAGGCCGCCGAGTTTCTAGGAAATGACCTAACATCCCGGCGAACTCGGCGTGCTCAGCGGTGAGTCGACGTTCTTAGACTCCAAGGTGGCGTTCTTCCGGAATGTAGTTGGAGCGGTCCTCGAGGCATCATTTACCGCAGAGAACGCGGAGGCCGCCGAGTTTCTAGGAAATGACCTAACATCCCGGCGAACTCGGCGTGCTCAGCGGTGAGTGACGTTCTTAGACTCCAAGGTGGCGTTCTTCCGGAATGTAGTTGGAGCGGTCCTCGAGGCATCATTTACCGCAGAGAACGCGGAGGCCGCCGAGTTTCTAGGAAATGACCTAACATCCCGGCGAACTCGGCGTGCTCAGCGGTGAGTGACGTTCTTGAATCCTGAGCTAGTGTTCTTCCGAAACGTAGTTGCGGTTCCAGGCCGGAATTTCTACCACCACTTTGCCCGGCTTCGTGATCACAGCCTGGCACCCTAGGCGCGAGTTCAGTTGCAAATCGGCGGCCATGTCGAGGCGGTCGGCTTCGTCGTCATCCATTTCGGAAAGATTCTGCGCGCCTTCTTTGACCCATATATGGCAGGTTGTGCAGGCGCAATTTCCGCCGCATGCGTGATCCAGTTTGATTCCGTTATTCAAGGCCACGTCGAGCAGCGACTGCTCTTTACCGTGATCTTTATAGGGAAGTTTGCCGTTCTCAAATTGCACTGTCTTTCCCTCGGGAAGGAAAGTGACTTCGACGGTATTTTCGCCTAAGGCTTCTTCTGTCATTGTTCCTGCGCCGCTATTTTTCTCTTCTGTCATTTTATTCTGCCTTCAACAAATTTCTTGTCCAGCGGGTTCAGTCGCCTGCGGCCGCCTCCGACAAGGAAGCTAGAAGCTTCGCCATTCCTGCGATCTGAGATGCGGTCTCGGTTCCCAGCGAGTACCGTTCGGCCAGACAGTTGGGATCACTATGCGTAAGTTTCGTGACGCCAGCTTGATCCTCCCAAACTAATATCTTTAAAGGAAGATCAATTCCAGCCAGTTGATTGACTTGCATCAACTTGGTCCCAGCCGCGGGATTGCCAAAAGCAATCACCGTTGTTGGACGCAACGATAAACCGGCTTCACTCGCTGCCGCGGCGTGATCAATGACCGCGAACACAGTCATTTTGGCCGATTGAAGCGCGGAATTTAGGCGCTTCAGTGTTTCCTCAAAAGAATGTTCGCTTACGACGGTAATAAGCCCGGTTTCGCTCATTCAAAATCCGCCTTCGCGACTGGATGTGCCGTCCCTATTCCTTCAGACATATCACTCTGATCCATGGATTTGCCCTTTAGCGCGGTGGTGACGGCCGTATCCATCACCAATTCGGCAAGGCGCATTGTGCCTTGATTTAACGCGTCAATTGCGCTGCGGATCGCATGATAATCGTATTTACTTTTGACTTCGTGAAGAGATTTTTCTTGTTCAGCGATTCTTTGCTTTTCAACGCTAGTGAGTTGTCCCCATGCGGGACTGGTTCGGGCTTTCTCCAAAGCAGCGAGGATCGTATCAGCTTCGTTGCGCGCTTCGATTACCTGACGCTGCTTAAAGTCGTCTTCTGCGTAGTCAAACGATTCGAGAATCATGCCCTCGACTTGCTCGTCGGTCAGTCCGTAGCTAGGCTGCACTTCGATTTCGGATTCTTTTCCGCTGCGCTGTTCTCGTGCCGTTACATGAAGAATGCCGTTGGCATCAATGAGGAATTTGACTTCGATGCGCGCGAGGCCAGCCTGCATGGGAGGGATGCCCTTAAGATCGAACCGGGCTAGCGACCGGCAGTCTTTGGCGAGTTCGCGCTCGCCCTGCAAAACGTGGATCGCGACATTTGCCTGTCCGTCCACTTGCGTTGTGTAGTGCTGAGTCGCCGAGGCGGGGATGGTTGAATTGCGCAGAATAATCTTGTCGGTGACGCCTCCGGCCACTTCGATCCCCAGCGACAGCGGGGTCACATCGAGCAGCAACATATCCTGCGTGGCTTCCGAACCACCGGAGAGAATATTTGCCTGGACGGCGGCTCCGAGCGCGACCACTTCGTCGGGATTCAGAGCCGTGTGAGGCTCGCGGCGAAATAATTGTTCGACGATTTCTCTTACTTTGGGAATCCGTGTCGAACCCCCTACCAGTACCACTTCATCGAGTTGTTCCGGCTTCAATCCGGCATCTTTCAACGCTTGCTTGCATGGGCCGATGGTGCGGTCAATCACTGGCTGTATCAATGTCTCAAATTGCTCGCGCGTGATTTCGCGCAAATAACTCTTGCCTTGCGGAAGATCTATCGCGAGTCTCGTAGAAGGTTGCGATGACAGCGCAATCTTGGCTTCAATAACCGCTTTGCGGATAGCTGCGACAATCTCACCGTTGCGCGAGACATCGAAAGCGAGATCGCCCTTGATGTCGGAGATTGCGATTGCGATGAGCAGATTGTCAATATCATCGCCGCCGAGATGCGTATCGCCATTTGTGGCGATTACTTCGAAAATTCCGTCGTGGAGCTTCAGGATCGAAACATCAAAGGTTCCGCCGCCGAAATCGTAAACCGCAACGATGCCGTTTTGCCTTTTATCCAAACCATAGGCCAAAGATGCGGCAGTCGGCTCGTTTACCAGTCGCAGAACTTCGAGTCCGGCGATGCGTCCAGCGTCTTTGGTGGCCTGACGTTGCGCATCATTAAAGTAGGCGGGAACGGTTATGACCGCCTGTGTTACGGGCGCGCCGAAGAATCGCTCGGCATTGCGTTTGAGTTGCCGAAGTATGAATGCTGAAATTTCCGGCGGGGTGAAAGTCTTGTCGCCCAGCTTGATGCGAAGAACTTCGCCGGCTTCGAGATCGTCCGCGAGGTGGAAGGGGAAAAGTTTCAGTTCATCGCGAACGTCGTCAATGCCGCGTCCCATAAGGCGTTTGATCGAATAGACGGAACGTTCCGGAGTTTCAATCAAATACTTTCGAGCCGCGTTGCCGACAACGATACGGTCATTCTCGTCGAGAGCAACAACCGAAGGAACGAGGTTGACACCGTCTTCCCCCGGAATCACGACAGGATTCTCCCCCTGCATGAACGCTACAAGAGAGTTCGTGGTTCCAAGATCAATGCCGACGATGCGATCAGAGTTCATACGAAATTGTCGAATTGTGCAATTTTAGAATTGATGAATTGAAGTGCGAGCCGTTTCAATTAGTAAATTCGTAAATTCTTCAATGCTCCAACGCTTCATTTACGTCTCGTACGAGGTTGCGAATATACGACCGGCGATTTAGCAGGTCCGCCATCTTGTCTCGTACCTTTTTCCGCCCGTCTTCCGTCGAGGCGTCGTTTAGTTTGTCCCACTCGTCCCAATAGGCTTTCAGCTCATCAGAGAGGGCTTGATACTTTTTCTCCAGGCCGGCTTTATGATTTTCCAGTTCCTGAACCAAAGCGGGATCGGCTTCGCCGGTCTTCCTGTTCATGCGCACTTCTTCAAGCTGCATGTTGAGTTCAAAAACTTCTTCTAGCAGATCCTCTGGGACAATTTGCTTCTTCGCCTCACCAGAAGCTCGCGCCTTTTCCGTCGCTGCCTTGGACTGTTCTTCGAGTTCAACTCCCTCAAGCCTCAGCAGATATTCCGTCCGCTTGATGGGATCTTTCAGCGTTCGATAGGCATCATTTAGCTGCGAGCTTTGCTCCAGACTCCATTCCCGCTCGCGCTCATCATAGCGGGCTGACATATCTGGATGCAGCCTTCTGCTCAATTCGTAGAATTCCTTCTGAAGCCGCTCGACATCAAGATTTAATTTGCGGGGAAGTCCGAAGAATGCGAAGTAGTCAGCCGGCAACGGAGGCTGAACCTTGCCACATGCCTTGCAAAAGTGCGCGGCACGCTGATCCCCGCATGACCAGCAGGTCGAGGTGATCTCGGGATCGCTGAGAACGGAAATTGCGGATTGAGGAGATTCATTCATTGTAGTATCGGATCAAAACTCAAGCCTGGGCGCCTCAGCTTTCAGGCATTTTGCCTCCCACTTCTCGCAAAGGACGCGAGAAATGGGGCACCCTCATTCTTAGAGACATTGTCATCGTCAGTGGAAGGCAATCAGCTTGAGAACGATGTGCCGCAGCCGCACGATTTCGACGAGTTTGGGTTCACGAATACGAAGCCTTGCTGCATCAGCGTTTCCTGATAATCCAGCGTCATGCCGTGAAGATAGATAAACGATTTCGGATCAACGAAGACTCGAACATCGCCGAATTGGAAGATACGATCCCGCTCGCGTGGCTGGCTGTCGAAGCGGATGTTGTAACTCAATCCAGAACATCCTCCGCCCTGCACGCCAAGACGCAGTCCACCCTGCTCCGGAGAAATCCCTTCCTTCACGATGGCCGTGCGGATTTTCCCAAGCGCCTTGTCCGTCACCAACACGCCGCCTTTAGGGCGCACCGCTGGCTCGGAAGTCTTGGCAGCGTCTTCGGTCGCCGTTGTCATGGTTGGCTCGCTATTCCTCGCGAACTACTGAACGGTCGCGACGGCAACCGCCGGCTTCGCAGTCTCCTGCTTCTTCTTCCAGTCGTGAATCGCGGCGCGTATTGCATCTTCCGCCAGCACCGAGCAGTGAATCTTTACCGGAGGCAGCGCCAGCTCTTTCACGATCTCCGTGTTCTTGATCTGGAGCGCTTCTTCCACCGTCTTGCCTTTCACCCATTCGGTGGCCAAGGAAGACGATGCAATCGCGGAGCCGCATCCAAAGGTCTTGAACTTGGCTTCTTCGATGACATTGGTTTGCGGATTCACCTTGATCTGTAGCTTCATTACGTCGCCACATTCCGGCGCGCCGACCAAACCAGTGCCGACCTCCGAGCTGTTCTTGTCCAACGACCCCACATTGCGCGGGTTGGAATAATGATCCAGTACCTTATCGCTATATGACATTTTCTCTCCTCAAAAAATCTATCTTCAAAATTCGATTTAATGCGCTTCCGCCGCCCACTTTACTGACTTAATATCTATGCCCTCTTTCGCCATTTCATAAAGCGGCGACAATTCCCGCAACCGCGACACCGTCTCGACCACCCGGTCGGCAACGTAATCAACTTCCGCCTCAGTGTTGAATCGCCCTATGCCGAAACGGATGGAACTGTGCGCCAAATCGTCGCCGGTGCCGAGCGCCTTTAATACATAAGATGGTTCAAGCGTCGCGGAGGTGCATGCCGAGCCGCTCGAAACCGCGATGTCGTTGATGCCCATCAGCAAAGATTCGCCTTCCACGTAAGCAAAGCTGATATTCAGATTTCCGGGCAGCCGATGTTCCATGGTTCCGTTGATGTAAACCTCATCCAGCCGGCCCATGATTTTCTCTTTAAGACGATCTCGCAAGCTCCCCAGATGCGCTGCTTCTTTCGCCATCTCTTCCGACGCGATCGCACAAGCCTTGCCCAGCCCCACGATCCCCGCGACATTCAAAGTGCCGGAACGCATGCCGCGCTCGTGGCCTCCGCCATCAATGATGGCCGAAATTTGCACGCGCGGATTCTTGCGGCGGACATAGAGAGCGCCGATGCCTTTCGGGCCATACATCTTGTGCGCGGAAATCGAAAGCAGATCAATATTCTGCTTGTTCACATCAATGGGAACCTTCCCGACTGCCTGCGTTGCATCCGTGTGGAAGATCACTCCGCGTTCATGGCAAATCTTTCCAATTTCTGCAATGGGCTGAAGCACGCCAATTTCATTGCTGGCGGCCATGATGGTGACCAGAATGGTCTTGTCGTCAATCGCCCGCTTCAGGTCTTCCAGATCAATGAGCCCGTCTTTTTGCACGGGCATATATGTAACCCTGTAGCCGTACTTTTCGAGACGCTTGCATGTGTCGAGCACGGCTTTGTGCTCGGTGACCGCCGTGATGATGTGATTTCCTTTTTCCCTGTACATCTCGGCGACGCCTTTGATCGCAAGGTTATCGCTCTCGGTCGCGCCCGAAGTGAAGATGATTTCCTTGGGAGTCGCGCCGATCAGTTTGGCAATCTGCTCGCGCGCAACGTCCACACCCTCTTCGGCGGCCCATCCGAAAGAGTGATTGCGGCTAGCCGAATTGCCGAACTTTTCCATGAAATATGGCAGCATGGCTTCGAGCACCCGCGGGTCCATAGGGGTGGTGGCGTGATTGTCCATGTACACCGGCAGCTTGACGCCATTCGCTTCGGTCCGCTGTTCATTGGTGCTTTGAGGAGCAGTTCTTACTTCCGTGGTCATCAATTTTTCTCCAATAAGTTTCAGAAGTCGCAGCAAGCTGCGTCTCTACAACAGCGACAAACTGACTAGCTTTGATTCAGGTGCAGTCTTTTCAACTGAATCTGCTTCTTCTTTCATGTCCGATATAGTGATGCGCCGCAGCACTTGTTCGATGCTGTCATTCACACGCCGCAGGGGCTCGCGAATCGTGCAGCGCTCGCTCTGATCACATTCCCCGCGAACCGTAATGCACGAGGTAATAAACAACGGCCCATCAATCGCGCGGATAACTTCAAACGCTGTGATTGTCCGCGCATTTCTCGCCAGCGTGTATCCGCCCTTTGTTCCGTGCTGTGATTGCAATAATCCAGCTTTGACCAGCCGCTGCAAAATCTTCGCCAGGGCCTCGACCGGAATCCCATAAGAGTCGGCTACGTCCTTGGCGCTGCAAGCGCCTCCCTCCGGATGCTCGGCGAGGTGCTTCATCGCCATCAATGCGTAGTCGGCTTTTTTGGTTAACTTGAGCACCGGAACCCTATCTGCCTAATACGACCTTTTTAGTCGGATATAAGTATTCTAGCCGTCATATCCACCAAAAGCAACCCATTCCACCCAACTGCCAAGTTGATCGGTTTAACCGTAAGGTATGGGGACTGAATAGTTTAGAAGAATGGCGAATTGGCCTGTGCGAATCTAAAAATGCGACTGGACTAGTCCTTCATCCTATATCCAATCTATATCCAATTTTCAAAGGATAACCCGACGTTGAGGAACGCATCGCTTGAAACTTCCGTACTTCACTGTTGGTACTTGACAACTTCCAGCCCTGACGCTAAAAATACGGAAATTTCCGGCAAAACTCGTTCCCTACCTCCAGAACGCATATGACCGGGATTTATGACTTCTAGCCATCCCAATCACCCCCCCGAGAAGAGAGCTGTCATGGGACAATGCAAGCACCCTCGTGTGCAGATCGTCGCCCGCGAAGAAGACGCCGAATTCGTCGAATGCCTCGAATGTCGCGAGATTTTTGAGTCCAGCGAATTCGCGGACATGGCCATCGAAGACACAACCATCGCGAACGAACTCTAGTTTTGCATTACTCTTCTCCCCAAAGTAACCCCTGCGTGTACTTATCCCCTTGTGACGCAACTTTACAGTTGTTAATGTCGCAATAGGGAAAACTATGCGCGCGGATGGGGATATGCCTTTTGCAGCTTTGGTGGTGGACGATTCCATGCTAATCCGCCATACCGTTTGCCGCTTCCTCGAAGATAGAGGATTCTCGGTTGAATCGGCGAGCAACGGTCTGGAAGCTCTCGAAAATCTTAAGCGGCGTATTCCGGACGTGATCATTACCGACATGGAGATGCCGAAGATGAGCGGCAGCGCTCTGATTCAAGCTTTGAAGACTGACGCGAAGACCGCCGCCATCCCCGTGATTGCCCTGGCAGGAAAGAGCAGCGGCGCCCAATACGAACAACGAGGCGCAAACTTTGCCATCTTCAAAGATATTGAAATCGAAGATCAGCTTGAAAAAGCGCTGGGGACAGTTCTGGGGAGTAGATCTGCGGCGAAGTGCACCGGACAGTAGCCGACCGCCTTTGTCCGCTCGTCCTCCAAGCATCAATTCCATCTCAGATTCCGCAAGCGGCGACTCTAAACGACATAGTAATAAAATAACCTGAGCGCCTGTTCTTCTTCGCTCGCGAAGAAGAACCAAGTCGAAGGACCCCTATACCCACATCCTTGCCGGGTAGGGGTGCTTCGACTATCTGAGCTTCCGAAAGCGGAAGCTCAGGCTCAGCATGACAATAAATTGAAATAGTAATTGTCATTCTGGATCAAACTTTTGTCTTCCTGAGCGCCTGTCTTCTTCGCTCGCGAAGAAGAATCAAGTCGAAGGACCCCTATATCCACATCCTTGCCGGGTAGGGGTGCTTCGACTATCTGAGCTTCCGAAAGCGGAAGCTCAGGCTCAGCATGACAATAAATTGAAATAGTAATTGTCATTCTTTGGGTCCAGAAATTTTGTCTTCCTGAGCGCCTGCTCTTCTTCGCTCGCGAAGAAGAACCAAGTCGAAGGGACCCCTATACCCACATCCTTGCCGGGTAGGGGTGCTTCGACGATCTGAGCTTCCGAAAGCGGAAGCTCAGGCTCAGCATGACAATAAATTGAAATAGTAATTGTCATTCTGGATCAAACTTTTGTCTTCCTGAGCGCCTGTTCTTCTTCGCTCAGGAAGAAGAACCAAGTCGAAGGACCCCTACATCCGCCACGCAGTCGGTTACCGTCACTCTAGCCTCAGTACGTTACTGAGCCTTACCTAAGAACCAGCCCCGGCTCTGCCGAGAATTCCATCGGCGCAAAATCTCCCGCCATCAACTTTGGATATGCCGCCGCCGCTATCATCGCCGCATTGTCGGTTGAAAGAGAACGCGAAGGAAAAAATACTTGAATGCCTTCCTTTCGCGCTTCGAGCTCGAAGCGTTCCCGCAATTCATTGTTGGCGGCCACACCTCCAGTTACGAACAACGTCGCAGCGTTGTAATTTCTGCAAGCGTCTAACGTCTTGCGTATCAAATCCTCGACGATCGTTCGTTGAAACGACGCGATCAGATCGAGTGTCTTTTGCGGCGAGGCAGCGCGGTAGTCTTCGACGGTTGGCTTGCTGATCATGCCGATTTGCCGCCGGCGGCTTTCGATTTCGGCTTGCAAATTATTTGTCTCGACGTATCGCAGCACTGCCGTCTTTATTCCGCTGTAAGAAAAGTCAAAGCGAGGCCCGTCGTCCACCGGACCCCTATCATTGCGATCCCGATGTTTGAGTTGCGGCGGAGAAAATTTCACAGCCGCGGGATTTCCAAACTTGGAAAGCTTATCTATGACCGGGCCCCCCGGATAGCCAAGGCCCAGAAGTTTGGCGACTTTGTCGAAGGCTTCCCCCGCAGCGTCGTCGCGGGTGCGTCCAATGTTCCGATAAGACCAACTTTCTGCACGTCGGTCCGCCAAGTAAAGATGAGTGTGGCCTCCCGAAACAACCAGCGCGACAACCGGAAAATTAACCGAGTGATTATTCTTCTGGCGCTCTTCAAGTAATACCGCATGGATATGGCCTTCAAGATGATTCACGGCGATCAAAGGCTTATCTAAAGCGAAAGCGAGGGCTTTCGCATAGCTGATGCCGACTAAAAGCGCCCCAGCCAGGCCGGGCCCCTGGGTGACGGCCACCGCATCCACGGACTGGTAAGATTGACCCGCGTCAGCGAGCGCTTTGCGGACGACTGGAACGATCGCACGCAAATGTTCCCGCGATGCCAACTCCGGAACTACGCCACCGTAAGGTTGATGAAGGGCAATCTGCGACAAAACTACATTTGAAAGGATTTGTTCGCCCGCCCGCACGACCGCCGCCGCGGTTTCATCGCACGAGCTTTCGATGCCGAGAATAATTCCGCCACTAGTGTGTGCCATTGGGGTAAAGCAAAATCTTGCTGGCTTCTCCAGTTTTCAGCCGGTCCATGCCGCGGGAAAAATCGCTCAATGGCATGCGGTCGGTGATTACGGGATGCAGGTCAAGTTTGTGGCTCTTCAGCAATGCGCTCATCTGATACCAAGTCTGGTACATGCGGCGCCCGTTGATCCCTTGCACCGTGATGCCTTTAAAAATAATATCTTCCGAAAAATTCAGCGAGATCGGTTTTGATGTAAGCCCGAGTAGAGATATGCGTCCGCCTCGCCTCACGATATCGAATGCAGTGCGGATGGCGTCGGGGTGCCCCGCCATCTCCAGCACTACATCTACGCCGAGGCCGCCAGTCTTCTCCATGATTACGGAACGGACATTCTCGGTGGTGGGATCCAGGACAAAGTCGGCCTTCATCTCTTTGGCGAGACGGCGGCGATGTTCGTTAACCTCGACGGCGAAAACCTCCGACGCTCCGACGGCCCGAGCCACGGCGATCGAAAACAATCCGATGGGTCCGCAACCAGTGATAGCCACCGTCTTTGCGGCGATCTCTCCAGCCATGACGGCGTGAACGGCGTTTCCCAGAGGATCGAGGATGGAAGCGTACTCCTGTGGAATCTCTGGATCCAACTTCCAGATATTCGATTCCGGAATGACCACGTACTCGGCAAATGCGCCGTCCGAATCCACGCCAATGATTTTTACGTTCTGGCAGATATGAGCTTCGCCGGTACGGCATTGTAGACATTTCCCGCACGCGACGTGCATTTCGGCGGAAACGAAATCACCTTCTCTTGTGCTGGTAACCTTTTTCCCGCACGCTATCACGTTGCCGCAAAATTCGTGTCCTGGAATTAAGGGAGGATGAATGCGATTTTGCGCCCAGCGGTCCCATGAATAAATATGCAGATCCGTCCCACAAATAGACGCTACCTTCACCTTTACCAAAACGTCATTGTCACCAAAGGTTGGAATCTTGACTTCGCGGACGTCCGCGCCTGGAGCGGCCGTTTGTTTCACAACCGCCATCATCGTGTTGGGCATGAATGAGACTTCCGCATAAGCAGCGCTTTTCAGTCTAGCACCGTCGTTGTGAAGATATTTTGGTCAGGGAACATCGCGGGGGAAACTCGATTGCAATGGAAGAAAATCTGCGAAAAGGTTGACCTGCGAATCCGGTCTACGATGGGTGCCGAGGCGGCTATTCCGAAATGGCACACAATTAGGCAGCCGAAAAGAAGAGAAGAAGTACAGATTTATGTTGACAGTTCGCTAACTAACACTCAATATCTTGTGGTAGTAGGGTAGTGAGTACCAGAAATAGAAGTAAGAAACGTTTCAAGGGAAAATCGTACAGGAGGAAACTAAATGCCAGCAAAGAAAAAGGCAGCCAAGAAAAAGAAACACTAATGTAAAAGCGAGAACATACTCGCAAAGAATTTAGAATTTTTGCCAGCCTCTCGTGAGAAGCACCTCCCGAGAGGTTTTTTGCTGGCCGCTCGTCCGCCCGCTACGGCATGCCTTCTTGCCCTACTTATTCGGAGAAGTTATTCAAAAAAGTTGTACCTTAAGCGCCGGCGTGCTAAAAACGCGAATAAAGAATTTGAAACATACTCTCGGCGCTGAAGAGTATTCTGAAACGGCATGAGACTGACCCATAAAGCCACCGCAAAATCGGAAAAGACCGCCGAAGTCGCGGTGCCCGATAAACTCTATTTCCGCATCGGTGAAGTTTCGCGGCTCTGCCATCTCCCCGCCTACGTTTTGCGTTTTTGGGAGACAGAATTTCCTCAACTCAAGCCGGTTAAGAGCAGCACGGGACAACGCATGTATCGCCGCAAGGACGTTGAAAACGTTCTGAAAATCAAAAGGCTTCTCTACGAGGAAGGATTCACAATTGTCGGCGCCAGACAACACCTGCGCGCCGAGATAAAAGTAGACAAGAAACAAAGCCCTCTTCCATTCCCTTCGCAGCAAGTCCCCGAACTCAAATACATCCGCCAAGGATTGCGCGATATCCTGACGATGCTCTCCGCCCGTCATTCATAGCTGATTGCACTGCGTGCCGGTCTAGACAGCGGGTCTACATCGAGCATCGGGTAGGTTCGATCAAACAAAATCCACAGCGCGATTAGAAGCACGAATATCAGAACGCTTCCCTCCGGGCCGACCGAGCCCCCCGTCAGCCATTTGGGACCGTGAAACGATGATTTCAGAAGATGTCCGGGGGAAACGCCGCCGCTGTCCGGGACAGAATACAAATAGCTTTCGCCCCAATCCCATGCGGCGTGGAAGCCCACAGCAAACCAAAGGCTCCCCGTACGTCGCAAAGTCAGGCAAAAGAAAAAACCAATGCCAGCCGCCGCAAGGATGCCCTGCCAGGCTTCACCCGGATTCAGGAAATGAATTCCTCCAAATGCGATTGAGAGCAACACGGCAGCCGGCCAGAACCCGGTCGCTTGCGATAAAGTGAACTGCGTGTAACCGCGCAACAGAAACTCTTCCGCGAAGGCGACGATAAGAAAAAACACTCCCCAAAAAGCAGCGAGCTTCAGAATCCGAAATCCATGGAGCGCCAGTCTTCCAAACGTGAAAGCGCCTGCACAGTACAAAGCCAAAATCAATAAGGTAAGGGCGGCGATTCCCCAGAGCCCGCCGAACCAAAACAACTTTCCGAAAGCATGACGAGAAGGCAACCCGTAATCGCCGAAACTTCTACTCTCAAGGCGGGCCATAATCAGAGCTGGAACAGTGGCGGCGAGCAACAATACGACTTCAGAAGCCAGCTCGATCCAAAGTTGCAGCACGTCGGAGTGTTCTGCAACGTAATTCAGCGCGCCCGCAAGCAATAAGAAGGAAGCACGCGCCATTGCCAGGTAGAGAAACAATCGCCATATCGGACGAAGACCGTCAGGCCCAAGGAATATTCTGGAGATGCGGTCATCGAAAGGCGGCCGTGGGGCGATCCCCTCGTGAACCGGGTCGGTTTCACCGTGAGGTGGTTGGGCGCCGTGATCTGGCGCAAGCGGAGAGTCCGCTCCAGGCTCGCCCTGGTCCACTTTGTTAATTTCGTGCATTTCCGGAATCGTCCCCGCTCATGGTAAAACACTCGCTTCCTTCATGCGCGCATTTTTGAGCCGGGAACGTTTTGGGCGTCCGCAAGTGTTGGCGGCGATCCTGCTTTTAGTGTTCCTGGCGCAGTGCCTGTGGTTGATTGCGCGCACCGCACCGGCCCTCGATGTGAACTCTGCGGATTTATTTCGCGTTCAGGAGGGATTGCGCCAGTGGCGCGGAAAATCCATAGCGGGTGTGCCATCCGATGCCCAGGTTGGGGCGGGGACGCCTCCGCCGATGGAGATTGAATCGAATCAAGGTTACGATCCCAATCATTCGGCGCTATGGTATTTGATTTTGTCGGCCCCGCTTCTCGGTTCGCATGGTACTCCGCGAGCCTCTGCCCAGCTCTATTGGTTTTGGCTCGAGAGGCTTCCTTTTCTATTGTTCGGCGCACTGCTAGGCGCCTCGCTCTGGTATGTAGCCCGCAGACTCTACGGCAATGCTGGCGGGTATATCGCGCTGATGCTGTATTGCTTCTCGCCCGCAATCATAAAATCGAGTTCGCTGTGGATTGCGGAGCCTGAGATGGGCGCGGCGTGGGGAGCCTTCGGCGCAATTTTTACCGCGATCGCCGTGGCCCACACTCTGTATGCTCCGCGCGAAGTTGTTTTGTGGAACTGGCGGCGCACAATGTTGCTGGGACTATCGTTGGCGCTCGCCGTTGGGTCACAGTTCTCACTGATCGTTGTGGCTCCCGTCGCTTTGGGATTTATGCTACATCTTGCGCCGTCGCGGCGGGGCGCGGCTTTTGCAATCTGGGGGGCGGCATGCGCGGTGGCATTCGTCCTTCTTTTTCTCTCTTATGGATTCCACCCTGGAGTTCTGTGGCAGGCACTGCGTCACGCAAGCTTTGCAAATTTCACCTGGCGAGCCTTCGGGATGCGGGGAGATTATTCGCAGGTGCTTGCTCACTTGGCCGATTGTGGGCCGGCATTGGTCATTGCCCTGCCGTCGGCTCTACTTACATACGTGTTGTGGCCACGGACGCGATATTTCGGCAACAGCGCCCCGTTGCTGATTGCAGGACTGTTTCTTTTCATGAGCCTGGCTTCCCCACATTATCCAGGTCTTGGATTTCAACTCATGGCCGTGCCGTTCGTAATGCTATTCGTCGCGGGTATTGCAGCGGATTTGTTGGAAAGCAGGCAGCGCGGTCTAGCGCTGGCTTGCCTCTGGACTCTGCTGGTTGCCAGTGCGTTGTGGAATATTGCGGAGTTGGTCCGGATGAGTCGAGGCTCATGACACGGACGAAAGACTTAGTCTCGTACGAGCCTGCGGTTATTGCTGGGAATCGCGGATAAGTACAACATCGGAGTCTACATGGCCGCGGATAATGGCTAATTTGCTTCCATCGAAGGACCAGCCAAAGTCATCACCGATGTGTTCAGAAGTGAAATTGGTGATCTGCTTTCCCGGCGAGCCGTCGAGAGGTTGTTGCCAGAGGTTGTCAACGTCGCCATTGCGGACGGGATAGATTACAGCTTTGCCGTCAAGGGAAAACTGAATCGGATCGTCTGCCGGGATGTGTTCTAAACCGACAAGTTTCGTAGTGCCCGGCGGGTCGGTCTCCACCAATGCCAGTTTCACTTCGTGGTTATGGTTGCCAACGTGATCCAAAGTTGCGAATGCTACGGTTTTACCGTCCGGAGAGAGCGCAAGCATAGATCCCACGGCATGCTCTGAGATCTCTTGGGGAGTCCCGCCTTCAATCGGCACTCTAAACAACTTGGCTCCGTTATCTTGACCAATATAAAAAACCCACTTGCTATCCGTCGAGCACACGGGCCATTTATCCAGCTTGCCCTTTGAGAGCTGCTTTAAGTTTCCGCCAGTCGCATCCATGCGCCAAATGTTTTGAGTTTTCTCGCCATTGTGAAGAGCCAGCACAAATACGATGAACCGGCCATCGCGAGTAGCCGCAGGCGCGAAGGCTAATGCGTGCTCTTCCGTGGCCAGGGAGTTTTTAGCGCCGGTATCAGGATTGATCAGGTTCAGACCCTTATCCTGCTCCACCAGCAGTTGCCCGTCTGAAGTCCAGCTGAATGTACCAACCATTGAGCCGGCGGTCACCTGCTTCATGTCGCCGCTTCCTGCTGCGGGTGCTGAAGTAACAAATAAATTCCAGTGCGGTTCCCTCAGAACGGTTGCGATGGTGCGTCCATCCGCTGAGATGCTGAGACCGGCATAGTCATTGGTGTCTCGAGTGATGGGATGAAGTTGTCCTCCAGGATAGGACACCAGGCTAATTTGATGGCGCGTGTAGTTTGAGCTTTGATTGCGGACGAGCGCCAGCAGGCCGCTGCCATCCGGCAGCCAGACAGGTTGAGTAATAATGCTTGCGCCAGTCCCAAATAATAAATGCTGCTTGCCAGTGGAAGTATCTACCGCGACGAGGCCAGAGATAGCATCTCCGGGCTGAAGCGTCGCGCAAATGATCACCTTGCCATCTGGCGACCAGGCCGCATCGTAGAGCGCGGAGCTCAGGGGTCCACTGGTTAAAGTTTTCTCGTCGCCGCCATCGGTAGGTAGAACGATCAAGCGGTATTTGTTGGGATCGGGGTTGCCATACCGCACGAATGCAAAGCTGCGGCCATCAGGTGAAAAGGTGATGTTGGAATCAATGTCGGTTGCCAGCTTTTGCGGGGTTCCTCCGAGCATGGGGGCGCGGTAAAGATATTCGAGAGCATCGTTACCGCCTTCGGTGCGGATAAAGTAAAGATAATTGCCGTCGGTGGAAAAGCGGAGTCCTTTGTATTGAACTTGCGCTGCCGGGATGACCTGAGTATTGCTGTTCGTGGGAAGGTTTCGCAGCCAGAGACTCTGCTGTCCACCCTCGCTTACAACGTTCAAAATATATTTCCCATCGGGTGAAATCGCGACCTGCGCGGCCTTGCCGGTTTCCGTAACCTTGGTGACCGCGATATTTTGAAACGGAGTGGTCCGGCTGCGCGAAACGAAGGCATAAATTCCGTAGACAGCTGCGGCGATCAGTATCAGAGTAATTAAGGTTGTGATGCCCGCGCCGAGTTTGTGCTGGGATGCTGCCGCGACGATTTTCGAACTGCTTGCAGGTCTAATTGCGGATGGCTGGGTGGCGACCGGTATTTTTTCAGAAGAAGCCGACTTTGTGCGAGCGATGCCGGCGTCGCGTTGAAGGCGCTTGAGGTCTCCTCGTAGATCGGCGGCGGATTGGTAGCGCATGTCGCGGTCTTTTTCCAAGGCTTTGGCGATGATTTCCTGGAGCTTCTGTGGCAGAGTGGGCGTCAGTTGGACGACAGGAACTGGCTCGCGCTCAAGAATGGCGTGGAAGATCACCGCGGAAGTTTTTCCTTCGAATGGAAGCTTGCCCGTCGCCATCTGATACATCAGAGTGCCGAGCGAAAAAAGATCAGTGCGCGGGTCAAGCGTTTCCCCGCGAGCCTGCTCGGGCGACATATAGGAAATAGTGCCAACCGTGCTTCCGGGGCTTGTCAGGTGCGCCGGAGCAGGATGGTCCAGCGTCGCCATGGTTTCAGCTGCGTTTTGCGCCGCTTGCGTCAGCTTCGCAAGTCCGAAGTCGAGGATCTTGGGGGCCCCGCGCTGAGAAATAAAAATGTTCGCGGGCTTAATGTCGCGATGAACAATTCCTTTACTGTGGGCGGCGTCGAGAGCATCGGCCAGCTGAGCGCTGATTTCGAGCAGGCGATCAAGCGGCATAGGGCCACCCGCTAGCATCGCATCAAGGCTTTGCCCTTCGAGCAGCTCCATGGCAATAAAAGCTTTTCCGTCGGAGTTCTCGGCGGCATAAATTGTGCAGATATTCGGGTGGTTGAGGGCGGAGGCGGCACGTGCCTCGATCATAAAACGGTCAAGAGCCGCGGTCTCGCCGGCGACTTCTGCGGGCAGGAATTTGAGGGCGACGCGACGGCCGAGGGTAAGGTCCTCAGCCTCATACACAACGCCCATGCCGCCACTGCCCAAACTTTTAACGATGCGGTAATGCGCTATGGTCTGTCCGATCACGTGAGGGGATGATAAAGCGGAAACGGGTTGAGCGTCCAGCGCATGGCGCAACTTGAGCTTTGCTAACGCTCGTTATCAGCGATTAGAGGACAGGAGCAGGAGCCCGATTCCTATCGAACTCCTGCCTGAAAAGGTAGGGTATCTGAGGCAACTGTGCCCAAAATACTTCCGATTCAAAAAACGAACAATCCCGATAAAACTGTAGGACTCATAGGGGCAATCTGTACTAGCGGCAGCGCTTGTGTGCGAAACTCAACTTCACGCTAAATCGAACAGTAATACTTCGGCGTCTTCGGTGCCCTTTAGGAGTAGTTTCTCTTCATCACTTACAGCTGCGCCGTCTCCCTGCTTCAGTTGCTTCCCGTTGAGTTCCACGGAACCCTTGGCAACTTGCAGCCAGGCGTGCCGATTGGGCGCAATATTGTGAGCTACGGCTTCGCCCGGCGACAGAAGAGTGACGTACAGGGGCACATCCTGATGAATAGTTACGGAACCATCCTTGCCGTCCGGACTCGCGATCAGGCGCAACTTGCCGCGCTTCTCCTCCGCCGGGAAAGACTTTTGCTCGTAGCTTGGCTTAATTTCCTCGCGATCAGGCAGGATCCATATCTGGAGAAGGTGTGCAGCATCGGTTTTTGAGGGATTCGCCTCGCTGTGACGGATGCCACTTCCCGCACTCATTCGCTGGCCGTCCCCCGGGCGAATGACCGAGCCGGTTCCGAGACTGTCTTTGTGCTCGAGCGAGCCCTCCAGAATGTAAGTAATGATCTCCATGTCGCGATGGGGGTGCATCGGGAAGCCCTGGCCGGCCGCGACATGATCTTCATTGATGACTCGAAGAGAACGGAATCCCATGAATTTGGGGTCGTGATATGTGTTGAAAGAAAATGTGTAGCGGGTGTTCAGCCAGCCGTAATCGCCTCCACCTCGCTCGTCACTCCGTCGAATGTTGATCATAAACTAGTGCTCCCGGAATAATCCTCGTTATAACGACTATCAAGAGATTAGATGAGATTTGTGGAATTGGGATTCAAAGCGGAAAACTGTGCTCGCGGGGGCGTGACTTCAAATGCCGGATCGGCCCACTCTCACGATTTGTCGCTGGAGGAGGATTTCTTTTCACTTTTTCGGTTGGACGCCGAAGAATTTTGCTTTGCTTTTTCTTCTTTCTTAGATTTCGATTCCGATTCGCCTTTGGACTCAGATTCGCCCTTGGAACCTGTCTCTCCCTTGGAACCAGAATCTCCGCTTGAAGAAGATGGCGCGGAAGACTTCTTCGCGTAATCGTTTACGTACCATCCCGATCCTTTGAACTGAACCGCAGGCGCCGAGACCACCAACTCAACCGGCCCGCCGCACTCGGGACACTTCTTGACGTAGGGGTCCGAAAATTTTTGGATTCGCTCAAAACGATGATGGCACTTCTTGCACTCGTATTCGTAAAGTGGCATGAGGTATCGCGATTTTATGGGTCTGGACTCTCTTCCGTCAATTTTCCTGGCAAAGGCATCCCGGTCGTTTGCGGATGTTAGACTCGCGACCATGAATGCGGGAAGAGATAATTCCAGTTCCGGCGAAACTGATGATCACCCAGTCGCACCCGGCACTCCGCATACTCTGAGCGCCGCGCCAGCGCTTTATCTGGTCGGAACTCCCATCGGAAATCTCGAGGACATCACACTGCGAGCTTTGCGAGTGCTGAGAGAGGCCGACCTCATCGCATGTGAAGACACTCGTCATACGCAAAAGCTCTTGAATCATTATGGAATCTCGTCGCGCGTGACCAGTTATCACGAGCACAATGAACAAGCGCGCGCGGCGGAATTGGTTCGAAAGATGGAACAGGGTACGCGAATCGCTTTGGTTACCGACGCCGGAATGCCAGGGATTTCCGATCCCGGCTTTCGCCTGATTTCTCTCGCGATAGAGCACGGGATACCGGTAATTCCTATTCCCGGTCCGTCGGCGTTCCTGGCCGCACTCGCCGCAAGCGGATTGCCCACAGATTCCTTTCGCTTTCACGGCTTCCTGCCATCGAAACGTGGTCAACGACGGCAGATATTGGAGAGCATCAAGTCATCTCAGCAGACCGAAGTCTTCTACGAAGCGCCGCATCGGATGACAGAAACGATGGAGGATATCTTAGAAGTTCTAGGCGCGAACCGGCAAATTGTAATCGCACGTGAACTCACCAAGATTCATGAGGAGTTTTTACGCGGCACCGTTGTGGAACTCGCGAATCGGATTGTCGCGGAAGGAGAAATCAAGGGAGAGATTACGCTTCTAGTTGCGAGAGCCGACGATCAGCAATCCTTTCCCGAAGTTAACCGGCTGACAGTCCGCAAGAGAGTCGCACAAGTTATTGCCGAAGAACATTTGGATGAAAAGGCAGCCTTAAAGAAAGTCGCGAAAGAGCGGGGGATATCGAAGAGCGAAGCGTACCGCGAATTGCAACGCAACAAGTAACTCTTAACTTATCCTTTAATTTATCCCCTTAGTTCCTTCTTCACCGCATCGCTGACTTGCTTGCCGTCCACGCGAATGCCAGCGCCGGAGAAGCGCGCCATCACATTTTTCATTACGGTGCCCATTTCTTTAATCGTCGGAGATCCCATTTCAGCGATCACGGCTTTCACGCCCGCAACAATCTGTTCTTCCCCTGCTGCCTTTGGCATGTACGCTTCAATAATGGCAATTTCGGCGGTTTCTTTGTCGGCCAGCTCCTGGCGTCCGCCTTTCGAGAACTGTTCTACGGATTCTTTGCGCTGCTTGATTAACGTGCTCAGTATCTGCTGCGATTCTTTGTCATCGAGCGGCGCCATTTTTTCGATTTCGCGATTCTTGAGGGCGCTCTTGACCATACGCAGCGTGGAGAGGCGCAGTTCGTCACGGGCCTTCATGGCGTCGGTAATATCTTTCTGAATCTGTTCGGTTAATGTCATGGGCGGAATTATAGCGGCAACGGCATAAAGACACCGCAAGCGCTTTACCACGAAGGACACGAAGTCACACGAAGGACTCCAAAAACCTATAGTGGGGTGTGAACGGCTTCTGAGAAAACCAATCCCCAAGAAACGCGTTCCGGGATAAACTAGTAGACATCTTCCTCTGAAAGGGAACTTCCTAAAATGCTGCTGAAGAATCGTCTTTTTACCCCTGGCCCCACACCTTTACTTCCTGCCGCGCAGACCGCGATGGCGTCGTTTACCATGCATCACCGCACTGCTGACTTCCGGGCACTTTATACACGTGTGCTCGCCGACATGAAAGAGTTTATCGGCACGAATAACGACGTGCTGGTGCTGGCTTGCTCTGGAACCGGCGTGATGGAAGGCTCGGTATCGAACCTCACTTCGACTGGAGACAAGGTGCTGGTGCTGACTGCGGGTAAGTTTGGCGAACGGTGGCGCGATCTGGCAAAGGCTTTCGGATGCAACGTGGAAGTGATCAGTGTGCCCTATGGCGAGACTTTCTCGTTAGATCAGATTCGGCAGAAGTTATCCCCGGATATCCGAGCGGTGTATGTTCAAGCCACAGAAAGCTCGACGGGCGCACGTCACGATATCAAAGGAATTGCGAGGCTGGTGAAAGAGAGTGGAAACGACACGTTATTAGTCGTTGACGCCATAACCGGCCTCGGTACAACTCACTTCGACGTGGATGGTTGGGGAATTGACGTAATCATCGGCGGCTCGCAAAAGGCCCTCATGATTCCACCCGGCTTGGCTTATTGCGCCATTGGCGAGCGTGCGTGGAAGCGCATGGAAACCGCGAAAAATCCTCGCTACTACTTCGATTTTCGGAAGGAGCGCAAGGCGGCAGCTAAAGGTGAATCTTCTTATACTCCGGCCACTTCTTTGTTCGCTGCGCTGGGGGCAGCACTCGATTTCATACGGCAGATGGGCGAAGGCGACCTGGTCGCCGGACGAAAGGCTCTGATTGACAATGCTGAACTGGCGGCAGAGATGACCCGGGCAGGCGTGAAGGCGCTTGGGTTGAAGTTGTTTACTTCCGCTCCGGGGGCCGCGCTCACCGCGATTGACCCGCCCGCCGGCGTGGATTCGAGCGCGATTGTCAAAGCATTCCGAGAGTCTTTTTCTGCTGTGGTTGCCAACGGACAGGGCGACATGAAAGGCAAATTGTTCCGCATCGCGCACATTGGGTACTACGACTATCTCGACACGGTTGGAATTCTTGCGGCGCTCGAACATGTGTTAGCCGGTGTCACCGGCAAATCGGTTCAGTATGGAGCGTCGGTACGTGCCGCGCAGGAAGTTTTTGCTCGCAGCTTGAGCGAGAATGTGACGGTCGAAGCCGGAGCAGCACCGTAGAACCGGAGCATCGCGGTAGAAAAAGATCCGGAGTACATTTTTCCGAATACATATTGTGTCTCAGGGGGAACCTATGCGCGCAAGCAGGAGTAGGGTAATCGTGTTTATAGGCTTGCTGGCCGCAAGCTCTGTCTCAAGAGCTGATTTCAAATACACCCAGTCAAGCAAGATGACCGGCGGCAGCTTGATGAGTATGACCAAAACGCTGGGGGTCTTCAGCAAGAGCGCGCGTCAAATTAACGAGCCTCAGTTGACGACCACAATGGTGAAGGGCAATCGAATGCGCTCGGAGCATTCCGACGGAACCATTCAGATCATTGATCTCGATGGCAAACGCTTCATCAACATTGATACCAACAAAAAAGCCTATTCCACCATGACCTTCGACGAATTTAGAGCGGCCATGCAGAGAGCGCAAGAACAGGCTAAACAGGCGCAGGAGCAGGCGGTCACCAAGAATCCCCAAGCTGCCAACATTAAAATCACGCCGAAGATTCATAGCGAAGCGACTGACGCGACGCGAACCATCCTGGACTTGCCTACGAAAGAAGTGAAGTGGCAAATAGAAATGCTGATGGAGTCCACCGATCCCGCGGTTCAACAGAAGGCGCAAAGTGCGTCCATGACCATGAACTCCGATGCGTGGATCGCGCCAGACGTGCCCGGATATGACGAAATGAGACAGTTCTACGTTCATATGGCAAAGCAACTGGACTGGCTGCCGGCGACCATGGGAAATATGATGGCGGGCATGAACGCGCAAATGGGTCCGGCGATGCAGGAATTTCAGAAAAATCTGGCGACAGTGAAAGGCATGCCATTGTTGCAAAATGTCAGTTTCGGAATGGCAGCTACCGGGGTGCAGCAAGGTGACGGTTCAGCTCCCGCCGCGGCTCAACCTCCTTCGCAACAGCAGACAGACGATCAAGGTTCCGTTCCAACCAGTACGAGGGACGCAATCAGCAAGGGGATGGGCAGTGTGTTTGGTGGTTTCGGAAGAAAAAAGAAGAAAGCAGATCAAGATGCGCAAACTCAGCCGTCGAGTTCCCCGCAGCAATCCGGAACCGCAAGCGCTTCGCTCATGGAGATGCAGATCGAAGTCACCGAATACTCGAGGGCGCCTTTAGATAGAGATCTTTTCGATATACCGGCGGGATACGCGCTGGTGCAACAGGATCCGAATCAGCTCTTTGGGGGGCCGCGAAAACCATAAACTTTCCGCTCGTTCTCAGCGCGTTTAGAGCATCGAATCTGCGGCGTGACCGTGCTTGGTTCACCATACTGTCCTGATTCGTGGCCGCATTTGGCAGTCACAGCGAAGTGTTAACTATCGAAATAAAATAAAGGAACTCATCCATCATGAAAATTGTTGTTGCTGAAAAAATGTCTGCATCCGCCGTAAATCTGTTGCGCGAGCCGGAATGGACTGTCATCACCCCTGAGCAACTGGACGGTAACCTGGCCACACAGCTTGAGTCTGCCGATGCCCTCATCGTGCGCTCGGCGGTGCAGGTTGACGCCGCGCTGCTGGCCAACGCTCACAAACTACGCGTGGTTGGACGTGCCGGCGTAGGCGTTGACAATATTGAACTGGAAGCAGCGACTCGCAAAGGCATCGCCGTAATGAACACTCCCGGAGCCAATGCCGTCGCAGTTGCCGAATACACCATCGGAGTCATGTTGGCAATGGCGCGCTTCACCTGCCGCGCCAATGAATTGATGCATGCGGGAAAATGGGAAAAGAAATCCCTCCAGGGCTCAGAGTTGCGCGGAAAAACAATCGGAATTGTTGGTCTAGGAAAAATCGGGATGGAAGTTGCAAAACGCGCGCGCGTCTTCGGCATGGAAGTGATGGGACACGACCCCTATGTGTCGGCGGCGATGGCGAAAGAGAACTCCGTTCGCACCGCAACTCTGGACGAACTCTACGCTTCCGCTGATTATTTGACCCTCCATGTGGGTCTGACGCCGCAAACTACCGGAATGATCAATGCCGATTCAATTAAGAAAATGAAGCGCGGGGTGCGGCTTGTGAACTGCGCGCGCGGCGAACTCGTCAATGAAGCCGATCTTGCAGAAGCATTGAAACAAGGGCACGTCGCCTCCGCGGCATTGGACGTTTTTGCAGAAGAGCCGCTCAAGAATTCTGCCTTTACATCCATGGAAAACGTAATCCTCACTCCGCATATTGGCGGATCCACTCACGAAGCGCAGGAAGCCGTGGGGCAGCAGATCGCCATGCAAGTTAAGGAATATCTAAAACACGGTGTCATTCAAAATGCCGTGAACGTTCCCTCCGTGTCACACGAGGAGTATGAGGAGTTGCAGCCCTACATTTCCCTTGCGGAACGGCTGGGTTCGTTTGTGGCGCAGATCAGCACGGGCGCGATGGAAAAGATATCACTGAGTTACAGCGGGCACATCGCGGAGTGGAAGACCGAACTGATTCGCAACGCCGCCATCAAAGGAATCCTCAACGACACGCTTGAGGAAAAGGCGAACTTGGTGAATGCCGCCACCATAGCTGCGTCACGTGGTTTGCGGGTGGAAGAAACATTAAAACCCAAGGCGTCGAAAGGAGGCGCGGGAAGCGTGCTTTCCATCCAGATTGACACGCAAAGCGAAGAACACATCGTGAAAGGCGCCGTCCTCAGAGAAAACACGCCGCGATTGTTGCACGTGGACGGAATTGATGTAGAAGCTCCGCTTGAACCAAACCTGATTTATATGCGGAATCAGGACGTGCCCGGAGTGATCGGCAAAGTAGGCACGGTTTTAGGGGCGCACAATATTAACATCGCCAATTTCTCGCTTGGCAGGCGGACCGCTAGCGGACAGGCAAAAGCCCCAGCGGAAGCGATTGCTGTGGTTCACGTAGATAGTCCCGTTCCGGCAACCGTGCTTTTGGAGCTGAAAAAAATTCCCGCGGTCCACGAGGCGAAGGCCATCCAACTGTATTAGCAGGAGGATTTATTAGCAGGAAGACCGCACCTTCCCCGGCGGATTTGAATGTAAGCAAGGAGGCTGATGTTTAAGAAAATAGGATTGGTGGCTACCGCATTATGTCTCTTTACCTCAGCCGGATTTACTCAGGAGGGCGGCCACATAGATGTGAGTTTCAACGTCGCCGGGGTATTGCCAAAGCAAACTACCGGCAACGGAATCGTCCAAACCCCCACCAAGTCCGGGGCATTTCTGACTACGGCACGGTGGCGCTTCAATGCGAAGCATTCTGTTGAAGTGAATTACGCGCGCGGCAGCGACTCGCAAATTTATACAACGCCAAATGTTTTTCGCATTCAATCAAATGTCACTGAAGTGAGCGGGGCTTATGTCTTCAGCCCCATCGAAACCAACAGATTCGAGCCGTTCGTTTTCGCAGGCGTGGGGACGCTGGCATTCGATCCGTTCAACACCTTCATCAATACAATTCAGGTGCCGATACCTTCCGTGAAGCAGACTGAATTCGCGGTGCTGTATGGAGCTGGGCTGGACTACAAAATTCTTTCCATCATCCCAGGATTCAAAGGGTCTGATCTGGTTCCTCATATAGCGTTGCGGTTCCAGTATCGCGGACTGTTCTACCGGGCGCCAAGCTTCAAGAATCCCACCCTGTTCACCGGGCGCCAGGGGCATTTAGCGGAAGCGGCGGGCGGACTGGTAATCAAATTCTGACGTTCATTCTCTGCGTTCATTCTGACGTTCAGGAATTCAGCGCGGCCTTGCGTAGCTTGCGGCTCTCCGCCAGCAAAGCCATGGAGTGCATAAGATTTTGCAGGGTGACAATCCCAACCAGGCGCTGATCTTCCACAATCGGAATGATACTGAGATTACGCGCAGTCAGCTTTCGAAACGCTGACGCCAGTGATTCCTTTTTCTGAGCGACCTCGAAGATGCGATTCATCACCGCCTGCACATAGCCGTTGCCTTCCACACGCAAAACTTGCAGGATCCTTTGCCGCGAGATGACTCCCACCATGTCACTGCCGCGGATTACCGGGAAGTCGTCCTGAAGGGAATGAACCGCCTTTTCCAGCGCATCCTCAAGGGTATCGGCCGGTGAAAGCGTTGCAAAGTCAGTGAGCATAATGTCTTCCAGTCGCACCGTCTCCAAAACCGACTGAAAAACTGCCGAGCGCTCTTCCAGTTGCGCTGCCAGGAACAGGAAGAACCCAATCATGGTCATCCAAATATTCCAAAGCATCCCCGTCAGCATGAAAATCGCGGCGAAGGCCTGACCAATGGTTACGGCACGTTTGGTGGCGCTGACTGAATCCATTTGGCGCGCAAACACTGCGCGCAATATCCGTCCGCCGTCCATCGGATACGCAGGCAGCAGATTGAATCCAGCCAGGAATAAATTGGACCAGACAAAACTGCGCGCTAGATTCGTCGAATGCACGTAAGGCCGTGCCCATAAATTAATTTCAGGCGATATCAGGTAGAAGACGCAGGTGGCGACCGCCGCGAGCGCGAGATTCACTGCCGGGCCAGCCAAAGCAATGAGAGTTTCTCTCTTCCATACTTGCGATTTCGAGTCTGGCGCTTGCTGGGTTTCATCAAGCAGGGTAACCCCGCCGATGGGGAGCAAAATAATCGCCTTGGCCTGGATTCCTTCGCGTCTGGCGACGAGAGCGTGTCCTAACTCGTGTAGAATCACGCACGCGAAAATTATGCCAACCAGTGCAAAACTTCGGCCCGGATTCACCGTGCTGGGAGGAGCCGACTCCGTTAGAACCACAAAGATAAGAAGGAAAATAAAGCTCAGATGGATGCGGACTTCCACGCCGAAAATGCGCCCCGCGGAAATAGACCAATTTCTCATAGCTGAAGGATTCCGAACCCTGCTATCTCCATTCTATATAGTTAGACGACGGGGCGTGTCGCCGGGTTGCGGTCAACCCAATCGAAAGTGCGCCGCGAAAGCTCAAGGGTAGCTGAATGCGAGTGATTGCAGGAAAGCTTCGCAGCCGGCCACTGGTCGCAGCGGCAGGGCACGGCCTGCGGCCGACGTCCGACCGGTTGCGGGAAACATTGTTCGACGTACTTACCGCAGGAAACCCCTCAGCACTCGAAGGAACGGCCTGGATGGATTTGTATGCGGGCACCGGCGCTGTGGGAATCGAAGCCATAAGCCGGGGATCTGGAGTCGTTCATTTCGTGGATGCTGCACCTAAAGCCGTTGATCTGATTCGCCGCAATCTGCGCTCGCTCGGAGTCAATGCCGGTTTCAAGGTGTTAGATATGGAAGTGGCCCGGGCTTTGGGGAGGCTGCAATTGCTAAGTGTAGCCGTGGATTTTGTTTTCCTCGACCCGCCTTATGAGCTCACGCAAGAATATGGCAAAACGCTGGACGCGCTGTCCAAATCATCTCTGCTGAAACCCGAAAGCATTGTCATCGCCGAACACACAAATAAATTTGATCCGGGAGACACGTTTTGGGACTCTTCAACGCTTTCGATTATTGGAACAGGGAGATTCCGCCTTGAGCTTCTATCGCAGGCAGAGTGACGACGTAGAGCCCGTTTCGGAGTGATAGCTACATCAGAATTTCGTCTGCGCGCCGCACGATTGGATGCTGCATTTCCTGAAGATCGTTTTTCACCATATTCAAGCCGTACACGCACTGCTCAAAATTATGCGAGAGCCGGGCAAACAATGGCGCGACCTTCGTGTATTCGAAGTCCTCGAATTTAGAAACGATGTAATAACTTTCTTTTCCGGCTTTCATCCAGTCAATGAAATTTTCGGTCCGGTTACGGCGCAGCCGGAAGTGATTAATGCTCTCGGGAAACATTCCAGTAAAAAACAGCGTGTAATCGCCGATATGTTTGCGCACCTGGCGTTCGCGATCGAAAGACGGCGCTGGACCAAAGACGGGATCCGATTCCACCAGCATTTCTCCAACATCAGTCAGAGATTTCCCGGCGCCATTGCGAATCTTGAAGAGTTCCTCGACCTCGCAAAACTCCGACAGCAGGCGAGCGACGTAGCCGACAATCTGGGGATCGCGGATACCAATCTCTTCGGCGTAATGCCGCCCGACGAGTTCCACGAAGAGCTGTTGCAATGGATGCGAATCCGGAATCATTTTGCCCTCCCCGAAAATCCGCTCTGCGCGCTTGCTTCCATGGTCAGTTATCTCTCAGCGGCAAATCATTCACAAGTAACTTCCGTGCGCCCCGTACCCCACTGTCGTGCCAACCCGGACGGCGCAGTTACTACTTAGAACACATAATGCAGAGAAAGGTTTCTCCGGCGCGACGGTTGGCAGACTGATTGAGAGACTGCTAATTGCGTCGCGGCTGATGCACCGCGAAATCGGCTCGCTTATAATGGCGGCCTTCGGAGAATGCACCGTGCAAAGAACCAACATTTCCAGCGGCACGCCTTGGGAGCCGGTCGTCGGTTACTCTCGGGCCGTCCGAGTAGGGAATCACGTTTACGTTGCTGGCACAACGGCCACCGGCATTGACGGGAAGATTGTGGGAACCGGCGATGCATACGCACAAGCCGTACAGACAATCAAGAATATTGAGAGCGCACTGGGAAAGTGCGGCGCTACCTTAAAAGACGTGGTTCGAACTCGAATGTATGTCAGGAATATCGCGGACTGGGAAAAAGTCGGCAAAGCGCATGGCGAGTTCTTCCGCGATATCCGGCCGGCTACGGCGCTGGTGGCGGTGAGTGCGTTCGTTGCGCCAGAGATGCTGGTCGAGATTGAAGCGGACGCGATAATTCCCGATCACGCAAAAAGCAGCGAATAAGGTTTCGCCAGGAATCTTTGTCGGAATTTCAATTAGACTAATCGCGGTTTGGAGGATGCCAAATGCTTCGAATGTTGCTGCACTGGGTGATTAGCGCACTCGCCGTTTGGATCACATCGAAGGTCGTACCTGGGTTCTATGTGGATGGCGCATCGGCCGCATTGATCGCGGCGGTCGTAATTGGACTGATCAATGCCACTCTCGGAATTTTCTTCAAAGTGATTACCCTGCCGCTGACGATTCTGACCTTGGGTGTCTTTTGGTTCGTGGTCAACGCCATTATGCTTGAGTTGGCATCCATCTTCGTTCCGGGATTCCACATTCACAGCTTTGCCGCCGCGTTCTGGGGAGGCATCGTACTTAGCCTGGTGAATATGATCTTGAAGTGGCTGGTAATGCCGGCGCGAGCCGAGCGTTAAAATTTGCTGGCCGGTAAAGGTTCCAGGCCGTCAGACCTGATTACCTTTAACCCACATCTTCATTCTTTTTTCTTGACCTCGCCGCTGAAGCCCGGCAGACTTGTTGCAACGGATTCCCCCGTCCGATCAGCATCTTCCTGGAGTTGTTGAATGAACCACCTGGGCATTTCTTTGCTTACACAAATTTCCCTGGCGATTGGACTGGCAGGACTCCTATGGCCACAAAAGCTTATGCCGGTTTTTGACGTGCTGATGTTCCCCTGGCCCTCGACCTATCGAATGTTGCGTGCGAATAGCATCGGCGCCATCGCACTTTCCGTTTTGTTGTTTGTGGGAATGATGATAAGGGTCTACTGAAGACCGGCCGCCTCTTCCTCAAAGCAGAAATAATTCGGGGATGTTACGCAGCCTGTCCCACTCTACCGAACCCGCCCGCCTCACCCTAATTATGTTTTACTGATTCTGGATTATGCCGGAACAGTTCCCCATCTTGATTACCGTCCCACCCGAAGGCAGCGGCAAACGTCTGGATCAGTTTCTCGCCACCCATATTCAGGAAACCAGCCGCGCTCGCGTTCAGCAACTGATTTCGGAGAAAAAAGTCCTCGTAGATGACGCGCCCGCCAAGGCTTCGCTGCGTCTCCGTGGGGCCGAGCGCATTGCCATTTTGGGGGCTGTCCAACTTGCTCCGCTGCGCGCGATTCCCGAGGAAATTCCGCTCGATGTAGTTTTTGAGGACGATGACTTGGCGGTCATCAATAAGCCGGCGGGAATGATGGTGCACGCCGGCGCGGGGGCAACGGAAGCCCAACGAAATCGTGGAACACTGGTGAACGCACTGTTGCACCGCTTCAGAAAACTTTCTGGTGTGGGCGGAGAGCTGCGTCCCGGAATCGTGCACCGTCTTGATAAGTCTACTAGCGGGCTTATCGTAGTGGCGAAGAACGACGAGGCTCATCGGCGATTATCGGCACAATTTGCCAGGCGCGAAGTCAAGAAAAAATACATTGCGCTCGCTCATGGATGGTTAAAGCAGGACAAAGGAACCATTAGCAGTGCGATCAGCCGCGACCGCGTGCATCGGACCAAAATGACCGCTCGCCGGGAAACTGGACGAGAAGCGATTACGCATTACGTGATCAAGAAGCGGATTGATTCTCCCCTTGGCAAGTTCACATTGGTCGAACTGAAAATTGATACTGGAAGGACTCACCAAATCCGCGTGCATCTATCTACCCTGGGTCACCCAGTGGTGGGCGATGCCCTCTACGGTGCCCCAAGAATTCTGCGTGGAAAGAATCAAAGCATCGAGACTCTGGCGAGGAATTTTCTTCATGCGGCGTCGTTGAAGTTTCAACATCCGAGAACCGCGGAGGAATTGTCATTCTCAGCGCAACTGCCAGTGGAGTTGCAAGAGTTTCTTGATCGCATTGACGACGTTGCAGCGTATTGAGTGTGCTCGCGTGGAAAAATGTCGGAGGATGTTTCAGGAGAATGATCGCATTCCGGCAATCCGCTAAAGCAGCCATCCTTGTACTGACGGTGTTGTTCATAGTAGTGCTGAAAGCCTACGCGGGTCCGCCGTTTCAGACGGACGATCCCGAACCGGTGGACTTCCGCCACTATGAGCTTTACGCATTTGGAAACGCCGGCGGTACGGGTGTTGAGATGGACACAGCGGGGCCGGCGATCGAATTCAACTGGGGAGTTTTGCCAAACACGCAATTCCATATCGTCATTCCCGCCGATATCCATCATGCCCTCCAACAACCCGAAATATCTCCCCGCTGGCGCGGGACCGAGTGCGTTTGGCATTGGCGATATTGAAATTGGCGTGAAATATAGATTTATCGCGGAAACGAAACATCGCCCTGATGTTTGGTATCTTCCCCATGCTCGAAGCGCCGAGTGGGAACTCGAACACGGAATTGGGCGTCGGAAAGACCTGGGCGAAACTGCCAGTTTGGGTGCAGAAGAGCTACGGGCCGTGGACGACCTACGGAGGCTTGGGAGAAGAAATTGTTCCGCAGACGGGCTACAGGAATTTTGTGTATGGCGGCTGGCTGGTGCAGCGGGACCTCGGGAGAAAATGGACGCTAGGCAGCGAAGTTTTTTCTCATGGCGGTGAAGGGACTCGCGACACCGCAAATCAGAGGATCAACCCTGTTGGATCTCGGAGGATTACTACTATATTCGGAATCCAGGTTTTCAAATCCTTTTTTGCTACGGACATTCGGTCGCGGGTCTCGCCGAGACATACGCTTATTCTGGACTTTATTGGACGTGGGGAAACTCGAAAAGGGACGCAAAGCCGGATAACAGTCTACGGGAGAAAAATGCACTTCCCAGAAACTCTCGACGCTGCGTTAAAACCGGTTGCGGCGATACAGAAAGATTACGCGATTGGGCATCGCGGCGGCATGCCCACGGTCAATAATCTCAAAGGTTTATAATCAGGAAACCGATGTATTCCCGCATCTTCATCTTCTTTGTCGCAGTGATTACGCTGACACCGCCCGCGAATGCCGCACAGAATTCGATGGATCAGGACTTGCCTTCAGCTCCATCCGCCGTATCTCAGCAACAGCAAGCCGCACGGAAAGCCGCGCAACAGGCTGCCGCCCAAACTCCAGCGCAGAAACCAGCGGACACATCCCCGGCATCAGGCAATCAACCCGAAGCGACCACAGCTAAACCCGAGACCGAACCCACAGGTTCACCAGAAACGCCTCCCCGAGCAGAGCAGCCTTCCGCTACTTTTCACAAAAGGGTTAACGAGGTCAACGTTGTTTTTACCGTGACCGATAAACACGGTCGCTATGTGAACAACCTGACAAAGACTGACTTTAATGTTTTGGACGATCAGCGGCCGGCGCTGGAAGTGAGCAGCTTTCGCCGTGAAACCGATTTACCTTTGCAAGTTGGGCTGCTGGTGGATGCGAGCAATTCGGTGCGAGACCGTTTCAAGTTTGAGCAGCAAGCGGCGATCGAGTTTCTCAATGAAACCATCCGCCCGAGATATGACAAGGCTTTTGTTGTGGGATTCGATGTTACCCCCGAAGTTACACAGGATTTCACAGACAACACGGACGCGCTTTCCAACGGAGTGCGCAGCCTGCGTCCCGGTGGAGGCACCGCCATGTACGATGCGCTGTACTTTGCCTGCCGTGACAAGTTGATGAAGGAACCGCAGACCGGCCCGGTGCGACGCGCGATCATTTTATTAAGCGACGGAGACGACAATCAAAGCCACGTCACGCGGGAAGAAGCTGTAGAGATGGCGGAACGTGCTGAAGTGATCGTCTACGCGATAAGCACCAACATCAATGGAAGCAGCAGCCGTGGCGATAAAGTTCTTGAGCGCATTGCTGATGCAACCGGTGGCCGCGCCTTTTTTCCTTTTCAGATCACTGAAGTGAGCAATGCTTTCTCCGAAATCCAGAACGAGCTTCGCAGCCAATACGCCCTCGCCTATACGCCGGCAAATCTGGCTCCGAACGGGCAGTATCACTCCATAGAAATTATCGCCCAGAATCGCAAAGGGCTTCGGGTGCGCAGCCGCCATGGCTATTACGCTCCGACCAACTAGCCACCTTCATGCCTGGATATTCCGGAACTCCTCTGCCCCAGAAGCTGGGAATCAAAGACGGCTTCCGAATCGCGCTTCATAATTTGCCTGCGGATGTGGGAGCCGAGTTGGAAGACGAGTTTGCGAAATGCCAGATGTCGAAGAACCAGCTAGATTTTGTGATGATATTTGTGAAGAGCCTAGCTGAATTGGAGAAGCAGTTCTCACGATTCGCCAAGGTCCTCGCCCCAACGGGGATGTTGTGGGTAAGCTGGCCGAAGAAAAGCTCTGGGGTAGCCACCGATTTGAACGAAAACATAGTCAGAGAAGTTGGTCTGGAAGCTGCTCTCGTGGACGTTAAAGTGTGTGCGGTGACAGAAATCTGGTCAGGATTGAAGTTTGTGATTAGGATCAAGGACCGCTGAGGATGCTTCTTGTGCCCGGTAAATTTGAGTCCTTAAGCTGTGAAAGAGTGGGGCTTCATCCCCGCCGATATTAATACAGTGGACTCATGGGGGCGGGAAGCCGCGCCGTCAAACCTGCACTGTCGAATCGTAACCACGGAACCTAGCGATTCCGGAGAATAGGAGAATATAAGTCGCCTATTTTCCGACAGCGGGCTGCGGGCGAGTGCTGGCAAGCGCTGGCAACTCGTCCCCGCGCATGTACTTCCCCTTTTCCGCCCTCATCTCGGGCATGGCCGCATATGGCTTGCTGTAGTCGTTATTTGCGTTCCAAAAAAGAAATCCGATTCCGCCTTCATTCTTGGAAGTCAGTACCTGGGTCTCTATGTATTGCGGTGAGTATGTCTTTGTCCGCCAAGCGAAGGCTTGCAGCCAGGGGCGAATCACGACTCCACTTCCCTGGGTGATCTTTTCAAACCGCTCCATGGATTCGCCGATGAAGTGTTCTGGCGCGTCTCCCGGGTGGGCAATGCCATCCATGCCGAAAAAGTGCGACGGGTAGATCATCGGCGAGAGCACGTCACAGTATTTTGCCATGCGAACAATGTCCTGGCCGGTGTGAGCCAAGTCCACGGATCGCTGCCATGCCATGATTCCAAATACATCGAGAGAAAGCAGCACGCCAGTGGGATGAAGTTGCCCATACGCATGCTGGAGGAAATCAACGATCACGTCCGAGCGCTGCCACGAGGGATGCTGGGTTTGGAAATAAAAGCTGGCGTCTTTCTGATCACCCTCGGCGGGAAATCGCACGTAGTCGAATTGAATCTCATCCGCGCCGGCTTGCGCCGCTTTCATGGCCAGAGCTATGTCGTATTCCTGAACCTTGGGCTGGGATGGATCAGTCCAAACCAGCTTGCCATTTTCGCGCCAGGGCTGCCCGGTCCGTTTGGATTTCACCGCCAGCTCAGGATGTGCGACTACAAGGCGTTCATCGCGAAAAATCGCCACACGGGCAATCGCATGCATGCCTTGCGAATGCAGAAATTGGGTGAACTTCGGCAGGTCACGGATCGTAATGTGGTGGGATCCCGCTAAGGGATTGTCAAAGGAAATATTGATGGAGCCGTCGCTGTCTTTAACGTCAAAAACGACGGCGTTCCCGCCCAGTTCGCGCCAGCGGCGGATAATTCTCAACCCGTGATCGCTGCCTGCCATCAATCCGGTTAAATATACCGCCCGGGTTTCAAAGTCGCGAGATACGGGAATGGATTTCTCAGTGATCGGGCCAGCCAGCATTCCTGGAACAACCACAGATTGGCCCACCTTCAAAGAGTTTCCCCGAAGATCGCCATTTGCTTTTCGAATCGCTTCAATTAGCTCCGTGGATGTGAGGTAAGAAGTCTGGGAAATAAAGTGATGGGCAACGGTGCTGACCGTATCGCCACGGTGGGCAACGTACATGGTTGTCCCCAGCGAAGGCGTAGCAGCGGGAATTTCCGCCGGCTTGAGAGTCGCCGGCACGGAGGTATCGGCGACCCCGACCAGGGTCGGCGCGACCTGAGCTGCGGCTCTGGGTAGTGGGGCGCCGGCATGAAAGAGTACGAAGCTTAGGCAAACAGATATTACGAACAAGGCGGAAAGTAAGGCAATGCGGCGCAAAGTTTTCTCCAATAGGAACTTGTTTTTCCCTCGAATGCTATCCGGGGGGCTAACTTGGTGCCAGTTACGTCAGGCCACGGTCAACGGGCTAACCGGGAGGCGCCGGGTCCAAGATCACCAAACCCTTCTCTTACACGATGTTCCGCGCGCATGTAAGTGCCTCGATTGGGCCGCCACCCGCATCTAAGAGTCAAGAGGGAAGGTTATGAGCACAGCATACGAGGATGGCGACGGATTTGCACTAGGTCATGACGAACGGCAGGTCCGGGGGCGACAAATATTGTCACCTTCAGTCCAGAAGCCGGTGGGACATTTTTCCAGGAGTAAATCTCAGGAAAAGGCCTACGAGGGACCGATTCTTATGAAATCCGCAGCCTGCACCACTCTCGACCCGACACGCCGCAGCACCGACGCGCGGGAGTTTGAAGCGGCCCTTCGCCGAAAGATCGTTGGCCAGGACGCGGCTGTGGAAAACGTCGCGGAAATTTACCAGATGTTCCTGGCCGGATTGAACCCGCCCGGACGCCCAATCGGGAACCTATTATTTCTTGGCCCTACCGGGTCCGGTAAGACTCGTGTCGTAGAAGCGCTGGCTGAATCTCTTTTTGGAGACTCTCACGCTTGCATCAAGATTGATTGCGCCGAATTCCAGCACTCGCATGAAATTGCCAAGCTTATCGGATCGCCTCCCGGATACCTCGGTCATCGTGAGACGCACCCGCTGCTTACGCAAGAAGCGTTGAACCAGTGGCACACGGAAAAGTTAAAGCTTTCGATATTGCTTTTCGACGAAATCGAAAAGGCGTCTGACTCTTTGTGGCAGCTATTACTCGGCATCCTCGATAAAGCGACTTTGACGTTGGGCGATAATCGCCGCGTTGATCTTTCGCAGTGCATCATCATCATGACCTCGAACCTGGGGGCATGCGAGATGAGCAGCCTGGTAGATGGTGGGTTGGGCTTCGCGCCAAAGCCGATGCTGGTGGATTCGAGCTTCGACGAAAAAATTGATCGTACCGCGGTAGATGCGGCCCGGCGCAAATTCACTCCGGAATTTATGAACCGCATTGACAAGGCTGTCGTGTTCAAGACGCTTCGTCCGGAACATCTTGAGCAGATTTTGGACATCGAACTGGGAATGGTTCAGCAGCGGATTCTTACATCCTCGGCAACGAATCAGTTTGTATTTACCTGCACTTCCAACGTAAAGAGATTTTTGTTGAGCGAAGGAACCGATCCCAAATACGGCGCGCGTCACTTGAAACGCGCCATCGAACGGAATCTGGTGTTCCCGCTGGCGAATCTGGTTGCCACCGGTCAGGTGCGATTAGGCGATTTCATCCGGGTGGATATGAATTCGGAAGGCGCCATCACATTCGTGAAAGAAGCGGAAGGAACCATGCTGCCAATGATGGCGGAGCGATTTGGCGCCGCTGCTGGAGGACCAACGTTGGTTGCCCGGGCAACACGAAGCGTTGCGCGCAGGGAATTCGGAGCAACTCCAACCGCTGATACAAAATAAGTTTGACTCGTGTGGGGCGGACACTCTGTCCGCCATTTTTTGGACTGGGTCTTACCCGCCCGCTTTTAGCTCCGTCAGAACCTGCTTCGCAATTTCTTTCAACGTTTCAAACACGCCGGTTCCCTGAAAGGCCACGGCCTCGATTACCGGCTCATTCTTCTTGCGAAGTTCTTTCGAGAGTGTTTCGACAGGCAGGATATTTGGAAGGTCTCGTTTATTCAGCTGAAGCACGTAGGGAATTTTATTGAAGTCATATCCATGCTGCTGAAGATTGGCATTCAGATTTTCCAGCGCTTCAACATTCGCATCCATTCGCTCTCGTTGTGAATCCGCGACGAACACCAGGCCATCTACTCCGCGCAGAATTAATTTGCGGCTGGCGTCGTAGAAAACCTGTCCGGGAACGGTGTAAAGGTGAATGCGGGTCTTGAAGCCGCGCACGGAGCCGAGATCCAGTGGAAGGAAATCGAAAAACAGCGTTCGTTCCGTCTCCGTGGCCAGCGAGATCATCTTGCCTTTTTGCTGCTCGGCAGTCTTCTGATAAATGTGTTGCAGGTTGGTGGTCTTGCCGCCCAGTCCGGCCCCGTAATACACGATCTTGCAATTTATTTCACGGGCTGCAAAGTTTATGAAACTCAAAGACTTCCCTCTGGACTCATGGGCAGAAATTCCAATTTATGCAAAATTGGACCTGCCGCTAAATTGGGTTGGTACTGCTGGTTTTATACCACAGAGAAGGGTATTACCGGGATTACTGTGGTTACTCATCTTGACGAAATTGGGTCCAGAATGACTTTAACGGGCCGCGGGCGGCGCTGGATAGTAGCCGTCGCGCGCGTACACTTTGACGTCCGGCAGGGCTACACGCACTTCTACCTGCCGGTAGGTATTGCTCGGAGTGGCGCGGGTTAGGTATCCAATGGTGTATTCGTTTCGGGCTTCACTCATGGCCCGGGCATAACTTGCCTCGATCGCGGTCCGCGAAAAATCGGTAAAGATTTCCCCGGCCGTGGCGTTGGAATATTTGGGCAAAATGTCGCTGTAGCCAAAACCCGGCAGATGTATCCTTTCCAGCTTGTTGTATCCGGGAATCGCTGAACTCTCCACCGCGACCGCATAAACTGCGATTCCCTGCGACAACAGAACCTTCAGGACGTCCCGGTAGCTTGCATTGCTGCGATATTCACGGCCATCGGTAATGATGAAAATTATCTTGCGCCGTGTCTTATCGCGCCGGCTCAAATCCAGCGCTGCCAGCAGAATCGCATCGTTCAACACATGAGATTCTTTCGGCGGAGTGATTGCCGCCGGAACATTAGGATCTACGGGACGATTATTGATTGTGGGGCCTTGCGGACCCAGCGGCCCGCCCATCACTGGAGGACCGTTATTCCTGCCGCGTACCGTCTTGAGTTCGTTTAATGTTGCCGTCAATTGCTTACTGGCGCTGCCGAAGCTGGTTTGCCGGGAAACCGCCGAACTATATGTGTAAAGAGAGACTTCATCGAATTGGCTGAAGGCGCTTTCCAATGCAGGGAATGTCTGGTTCACTCGCTGGATGGCCACGTCAGGCAATCCGAGATCAATGATGACCGCCGCCGATATCGCGACAGGATCGCTGGTAAAAAAATTCATCGTCTGTTTTTTCCCATCCTCGAAGACGGAGAAATCTTTTGGCAGAAGTCCATCAATCCGCGCATTGGAGCCGTCGGTGACCCTTACCGGCACGATCACTTCATTCGTGGTGATTGCAAATTTGTAAAGCTCGTCCTGACCACTCGACTTGGCTTGTGTTTCTCCGCCCGGAGGAACCGTCTTTACGCCGGGCATAGGGGGAGGAGCTTCAGGGTTGGTACCGCGAGCATCGGGACCCCCACCCTGATCTGGATTCTGATTCGGGGGTGGCTCAGTTGGGGCCGGGTTTTCGGCCGGATGATCCGGAGTCGCGGCGGGAACTGGAGCAGCAGGCTCGGGTTGAGGAGGTCTGACCGCCGACGGCGCATCCGGGATGTCCTGACTGGGAGTACCCGATGGCGTCTTTTGGGCTGACGAAGATATGGCCGCAAACGCACAAAACAAAAGGGCCAGGAGACCCGTAAGGCTTCTATTCCAGATTTTTCTGCGACGCAAACGAGACCTCTCTATATCGAAAGACGCAGCTTCGATGAATCGGATGCTGAATCCCGCGATTTGGTGCATCTAACGTTGGTAGAAATAGACTAACAAAAACAGTGAGAGAATACTTTCCATGTTAAAAAAGCGATTCCCGGCGTTTTTATGTTCTTTTTTGTGCTTGCTGGTTCTAACCCTGCGTCCTTCTGGCTATGCCCAATCTACCGATTCAGCTGACGCTCCGCCGCCGAGGTCACCGGTAACCCAGGACTCCCAGGGTCAAGATTCAAAAGATCAAAATGAGCCCACGGAAACGTTGAAAGTCAGCGTCAATGTGGTGCAACTCTTCTTTAACGTCAAAGATAAGAGGGGCGCGCTGATTCCTAATCTCACCAAGAATGACTTTCAAGTCTTGGAAGACGGCAAGGCGCAGACGATCAAATACTTTACCCCGGAATCGAACTTGCCTCTAACCCTGGGCATCCTGATTGATTCGAGCGGCAGCCAAACAAACGTCCTCGACATGGAAAAGGAAGTAGGAGGCGCGTTCCTATCGCAGATCTTGACCGAGAAAGATCTCGCCTTTGTGATTGATTTCAACGTCAACGCCGATTTGTTGCAGGACTTTACAAGTTCTGTACATCTGCTGAAGGCGGCACTCAATTCAGCACGCATCAACACCGGTGGGGGAGGAGGAGTGATCCCCGGAATGGGTGGAGGGCCTGTCCCGACCGGTCCAACTGGCCCCAAAGGCACCGTGCTTTACGACGCGATTTACCTTGCTTCCCATGACGAATTGGCGCAACAAGTTGGACGGAAAGCCATGATCATCCTTACGGATGGCGAGGATCAGGGTAGCCAGCTAAGAATTCAGGACGCAGTCGAGGCGGCGCAGAAATCCGACAGCATCGTCTATGTTCTCCTCTGCGCCGATCGCGGCTTTTATGGTATTGGCGGTTACTCCGGTGAGGGAGAAATGAAGAAACTGAGTCAGGAGACCGGCGGGCGGGTCATAAATGTTGGAAACAAGGTGGATAAATTGAAAGAGGCCTTCGATCAGATCTCAAACGAACTGCGCAGCCAGTACAACATTGGCTACACGCCAACCAATACCGCCAAAGACGGCAGCTTTAGGAAGGTTGAAATCAGGCCGAACGGCAAAGAGTACAAAATCCAGGCAAGGAATGGCTACTACGCAATGCCGCCCAGAGATTAAATGACTTTTGCCAATCCTTAAGTTGTGTTCCCGAACAGCATTGATTTCGTTTCTTCAACTCCAGCATTTATACTTTTGTTAAGGCCGCGCCAACCGGCTGCTTGCATCAAGGAGATTATTCTATGGCTCTTCAGAAGACCGGCAAAATCTGGCATAACGGCAAGCTTATCCGCTGGGAAGACGCCAATATTCACGTGATGTCACATGTGGTTCACTATGGGTCGTCGGTGTTTGAGGGCGTCCGTTGCTATGAACTTCCCAGCGGGCCGGCCATTTTCCGGGCGCAGGAGCACATGCAGCGCTTGCTGGACTCCGCGAAAATTTACCGCATGGACCTCCCATTCTCCCGGGAGGAACTGGTTTCCGCGATGGTCGAAGTCGTGAATACCAATGGCGTTTGGCCGTGCTACATTCGGCCCATCGTGCTGCGAGGTTACGGCGATGCTGGCGTTTCCCCCACTGGCTGCCCGGTTGAGGTTTACATCGTAAATTATCCCTGGGGTAAGTATCTCAGTAAAGACGACCTGGGGGTTGATGTGTGCGTCTCTTCGTGGACGCGGCTTGCACCGAATACGCTTCCGGCAATGGCGAAGTCCGGTGCAAACTACATGAATTCCCAATTGATCCGGATGGAAGCCACTATTAACGGCTACGTGGAGGGAATTGCCCTCGACGTAAATGGCTACGTGAGCGAAGGCTCGGGCGAGAACGTGTTTGTGGTTCGCAATAGCATCTTGCAGACAGCGCCCCTGGGCAATTCGGTGTTGCCCGGAATTACGCGCGATTCCGTGTTGAAAATTGCGCGCGATCTCGGAATTCCAGTGCTCGAGGCGGGTATTCCCCGGGAGATGCTGTACATCGCGGAGGAGGCATTCTTCACCGGTACCGCGGCGGAGGTCACGCCCATTCGGTCAGTGGATAAGATTCCCGTCGGCAAGGGAACTGTAGGACCGATCACCAAGGCTATTCATAAGGAATTCTTCGCTATAGTTCGCGGAGAAAAGGCGGATCGCTTCAACTGGCTTACGCCGGTTCCGGTGGGCAGCAAGCAACCGGTAGGCGTTTAGAGTCTCTGTCGCCCTGCCGGGGCTGTTGTTTTGCTGGCTCCATTCTTTGTGTCACGCAGACTCGACGATTTGGCTCATTTCTTCTTTCGTCGAACCAGCTTTGGAAGTTCGCCGCCATAAAATTCTTTAAGCAAGTCGTCCGGCAGAGGTGCGTCAAAATCGTCCGCAACCCAAACTTTACCTCGAGCAAATCCCAAAGGGCGAGTCTTGATTTTCGTTTCTACAGCAACCAGCTTCGCCACCGGAACACCCGCGCGAGTAATGGTTATCTCCTCACCTTCTGCGACCCGATGGAGAAGGCGGGATAGATGGGCCTTCGCTTCACGAATATTCACTTCCATTTTTTATCCCGAGCCGAGTCCTTAGTTTAAGGAATCCCGCACCCGAATAGGTGAGATCTTCAATCCTGACAGAACGCAAGGTCCATTACCAAGGTCATCTTGGGATAAGTGACTTTTCGGTCCATCATACGAATAGGTTTCCGGGGGGACGTGTCGGATGAATATTGATGACCTGCTTCGAATTGCGATGGAACGGCGCGCATCCGACTTGCACCTGAAGGTTGGCAACTATCCCCATCTTCGTATTGATGGCGAGCTCACCCCCTTAACCGACCAGCCGCGTGTCAGCGCCGAAGACATGCTAACAATGGCTTTTAGCATGATGTCGGCGCGGCAGAAGCAAAAATTCAAAGAAACGACAGAGATAGATATGGCATACGGCGTGGCCGGATTAGGCCGCTTCCGTGTCAACGTTTTCCAGCAGCGCGGCAATGTGGGACTGGTCCTGCGTATGATTCCCACCAAGATTCGCGCTCTCGACGAACTTTATTTGCCAAAGATAGTCGAGCAGGTATGCGACATGCCGCGCGGTTTGATTCTGGTGACGGGCGTCACCGGCTCTGGTAAGTCAACTACCCTGGCAGCCATGATTGACCGCATCAATTCCACAAAAGCGGAACACATCATCACCATTGAAGATCCAATTGAATTTCTGCACCGCGACAAGAAGGGTTACGTAAACCAGCGCGAGATCGAAGTGGATACGCCGTCTTTTTCGGCTGCGCTGCGAGCTTCACTGCGTCAGGATCCCGACGTTATTCTGGTCGGTGAAATGCGAGACATCGAGACGATCGGGACCGCCATTCATGCGGCCGAAACCGGACACATGGTTTTCTCCACATTGCATACGCTTGACGCTGTTGAAACCATCAATCGTATTATCGCGGTGTTTCCGCCGCCGGAGCAGAAGCAGATCCGGCTGCAACTTGCCGCGGTGCTGCGCGCAGTCATCAGCCAACGCCTGGTAAAGCGATGCGACGGCGACGGCCGAGTGCCGGCGGTCGAGGTGATGATCAATACCGCTTATATCCGCGAATGTATCCTCGTGCCAGAAAAGACGCGAGCCGTTCGCGACGCAATTTCGGCTGGAACTTCCCAATATGGAATGCAGACCTTCGATCAATCTCTCTGGGATCTGTTCCAGGCTGGGCTGGTCAGCTACGAAACCGCCCTGGAAAATGCCTCCAATGCCGACGACTTTAAGCTGCGTATGCAGGGTATTTCGTCATCGAGCGATATGTCGCGCAACTCCATGCAAGCGGCAGGTTTCGGCTCTCGCTAAAGTCATTGTGGACCAAGCGCCTTTTGGGAATAAGGTCAGGTTCCCTCCACGACGGCATACAGTTGAAAGCCTATTGATAATCGAGTCTCCCAAGGCGATAATGTTCGCATGTAGAGGCGGACAGTATGCCGATGTCATCTCGTACGGCGCTAGCGATCGCTTGCTCTCTCGGTTTTTGTTTTTCTGCCCTCCATAAACCTGCGTCTGCTCAAGAGATTGGGCGTCCCGAATCTAAGGTTCTCAATGGCGATATCCATACGCCGACCTTGGTTTATGACCAGAACGACCGCTTTGAAGCAGAGCAGGTCATCATGAAAAATAATCATCCGCAACTGCGCCTGGAAAACCCGGCGGAGATCGCATGCTTTTTGCCTCCCCTTGCCGGTATTCATACTCCGACCGTAAAAGTCTCGGCGCTGGCAACGCAGGCCAAAGCCAGCCCCGAATATGCAAAAGCATGCCGCGCCATGGCGGACAAAAAATTTGATCTGGCGGAAAAGCAGTTGCGCAAAGCCGTGCAGAAATATGCTGAGTACTCCGCGATGTGGGTTTTGCTTGGCCAGGTTCAGGAAAAGCATGATGAAACAGCGCAGGCGCGGGAGTCATGCCTGCATGCTTCGAAAGTTGATCCCACATTTGTGCCAGCCTATCTTTGCCTCGCAGATATGGCTGCGCGCTCTCAGGATTGGAATGAAGTACTGAAGCTGAGCGACAAAGCGCTGGCCCTTGACCCGGCCAGCAATGCGGTCAGTTATATGTTCAATGCGGGGGCGAACTTTAATCTCCATCGCCTTAAGGACGCGGAGAAGAGTGGGTTGAGGGCCTCCCAATTTGCGGGAGATGACATTGATCCTCGCCAACTCCACTATTTATTGGCGGAAATTTATGAGGCGAAAGGCGATCTCGCCAGCGAAATGTCGCAGCTCCGCGAGTTCCTAAAGTTTGCGGACGGCAAAGAAGCTGAAATCGTGAAGCAATATCTGGCGAAACTGGGCGAACTACCAGATAAGGCTGCCGACTCGGCGGACGATGACGCGAAATAATCCAGGAAACCCGTAGGTGCACATCCATCAACCGCGCAAACGAACCTGACCATACCGCTCTGCGAGTCTTAAGTATAAAATAGCTTTAGTCTCACTCCCCTAAGCCCGCTGGGCGGGCCGAAGCACGTTCGTCAACTTGGAAGGATGGCCCATGAATATTCAAACTGCGCGTTCCCTGCGCCTCACATTGTCAGTGCTGGTAGGAATATGCAGCCTTCAGCTAGTTCTGGCACAGCAGAACACTGCGTCGCAGGCTGACGCAGCCGGCAATCTGGTTTTGAAGCGGACAGTCCGGCGCGTGGTGGTGGATGTTGTAGTGACGGACTCGAGCGGAAATCCTGCACGTGGGCTAACTGAAAAGGATTTTTCGGTGAAGGAAGACGGCAAACCGCAACAGATATTATCTTTTGACGCACATGATTGGGCGGCCTCGTATGCTCCTCTGAAACTTCCACACCTTCCAGCAAACACATACCTGGATCTTCCTGCCACGCCGGAGCGGGGCCCGCTCTACGTGCTTCTGTACGATCTCGTCAATACGGAAATGGACGATCAGGCCACTGCACGAAAGGAAATGCTGGACTTCATAAAGACCAAACCCGATGGGACCCGTTTCGCCATCTTCGTGCTTTCGGACGAGCTTCGCCTGGTTCAGGGTTTTACCGACGATCGGAATGAACTACTCGCCGCGCTGGATCCCAACTCGCCCAAGCCTCACGTGCCCAGAATTTTTCTCATGGGGCGCAACTCTGGGCGTGGGGACGTGCGCATGATGGTCTCAGTACTGAATGACATCGCGAATTTTCTGGATGGATTAGCTGGCCGCAAGAACCTAATCTGGTTTTCGGGCGGGTTTCCGCTGACGCTTTTTCCTCAGGACGATGATGGTCAAACATACCGAGCCGAAATCAAGGATACCCTCAACACCATGGCCAGAGGCCAGGTGGCAATTTATCCCGTGGACGTGCGTGGCATAGTTGTAACGAATTACTACGCTCCGGCCGGGGCGACGCCTGGTGGAGGAATTTACACGGACTCCCGCAGCGGCAGCGGAGGCTTGGGATCCGCAACGTCCAGTGGAACCAGTTCCTCAAGCGCGAACGCGAACACGGCAGGGGCCGCGGCGAGCGCCGCAGCCACTGCCGCTTCAAGCATTTCCGCGGCAGGAGTCACCGGCTTTTCAGAGCTCGACAGCGAGTATCAGACCCAGAACGAAATTGCTTACGAAACCGGAGGTCATGCTTTCCATAGCAACAACGGCCTCAAAGAGTCTCTCGCCCAGGTCACCGAGATGGGGGCAAATTACTACACTCTCAGCTACTCGCCTAGCAATGAGAATTATGATGGCGCCCTGCGCTCGATCCACGTAGATCTTGCGCGCCGCGGCTATCATTTGGCATATCGCCGTTCGTACTATGGAGAAGATCCTGGCTCGTCACACAAACACTCAACCTACAAGGCGTCGAACCCTTCTCCCTCTAGCGAACCCTCCGCCAGTCAGCCCGGCGAATTGCTCTACGCAAATATGCAGCACGGGGCGCCCCAGGCACATGAGGTATTTTTCAGCGTTCACATCCATCCGGTGGCGCCAGCCGCGACCACGACGCCTGCCCAATTGAATTACTTCGCGGATCAGCCCGCATTTGAAGCAAAACATCACAAGGCCAAGCAACTGGCGCCATTTCAAGTCCAGCCCTACGTCGCCGATTTCTTTGTCCCCACCCGTCAGTTCAGGCAACATTCCCCGCTCGGGGAGGGGGATGCTCTCGAGTTCACGACGGTCGCTTACGATGCGGATGGAATAATTCTCAATAGTATTGTCCAAATGGCGAGCGACCCGGCATCGGCTGCCGAACAATCCGCCCCTCAACACACGGGCTACCATATTTTGCAGAATATTGACGTACCCACTAAGGCCGCTTCGATTCGTGTCGGAGTGCGAGACAAAGCGACCGATCATATCGGTACCCTGGAAGTTGCGCTACCATTGACTCCGGAGCCACCGACGCAGGCCGCCGCAGCGCCCGCGTCGAATTCGCAGCGATGAAGTTTCGCGACAATCTAGCTCAGAATTCTCGAGGGCGGGGACCGGGGACGCAGCTGAGCCCCAGAGTGCGAACGAAGAGCACACCCTATCTAATTGCCGCCGGGCTGATTTTCTTCATGGTTTCCTGCGTTGCGTCGGCTCAGGACACTGTACCCGGTTTCGATGACTTGGTCGCAAGGGCCTCTGCCGCTCGCGAGCAGAACAATCTGCCGCAGGCGATTGATCTCTATACTCAGGCCGAACAGCTCAATCCAAAATGGCCGGATGGCTGGTGGTTTCTCGGGTCATTGCAGTATGCGAGTGACGCGTATGGCCCGGCCCGCGATGCTCTTACTCATTACATTGACCTTAATCCCGATGCCGGCCCTGCGATTGCATTGCGCGGACTATGCGAATTTGAAACCGGCGAGTATGTTCAATCGCTGGCGGACATTCAACGAGGGATCGCCTTGGGGGCGGCAAACCAGCCTCGCAATGCAGAGATTCTGCAATATCACGAAGCGCTGTTGCTTACCCGTAACGGGAAATTTGCGGATGCGCTACGGGCGTACGGGCTGTTAGCCAAGGCGGGCGCGGCGAATCCGGACCTGTTTGAAGGCATTGGGCTGGCGGGGTTGCGGACGCCGCTCTTACCGAAAGAGGTTGAGGCGAGCCAGCACGAGTTGTTCATTATGGCGGGAGACGCGGCATTTCACTTTATGACAGAGGATGAAAAAGGTGCGCAACAAAAATTTCAGGACGTGTTTCAGCATTATCCCCACGCAGGGAATGCGCACTATCTTTATGGTTACTTATTGTTCCCGAGTGACCCCGATCAGGCATCCTTGGAATTTAAGCGCGAATTGGAGATCGTGCCATCAAATGCGGCGGCCAGCCTGATGCTCGCCTGGATTTCCCTGATACGAAACAATCCGTCCGAGGCATTGATGTATGCTCAAAAAGTGGTAGCCGAAGAGCCTGCATTCCCCAGCGCGCAACTGGTGCTGGGCCGCTCGCTGGTGGAAACGGGCGACGCAAAAGAGGGATTGTCGCATCTCGAAAAAGCGTTGCAGCTCGAACCTCAGAACCTTGAGGCCCATATCGCCCTTGCCAGGGCATATTCAGAATTGGGGCGAAAGCAGGATGCCCGGCGCGAGCGCTTACTATGCCTCCAGCTTACAAAAAATGAAACGAGTCAGGTTGTTAGTCCTTAGGATTTTTTCGGCCGCCCTGCTTTGCATCATGGTCGTGCCCGCAATGGCGGAGGTGAATCGGAACAAATCCGAATCTCCTTGTGCAGGTTGCCATGCAGCGCAGGCAGCCACCCAGCCGAAGACGCCGATGGGGCGGGCCCTTGAACTTCCCGGAGATGATCCGACGCTCAAGCAGCGTTCGAAGTTAACTTTTCACAGGGGTGCATACAGCTACACCGTTGAGACGCACGGTGACACAAGCACCTACAACGTTACAGACGGTACACGCACGATTTCACTGCCGATCCATTGGAACTTCGGGTACGGCGCGCAAACCTGGTTTCTGGAGCGGGATGGGGATTATTTCGAGAGCATGGTGAGCTACTATCCGTCTGTTGACGGATTAGATATTACGACAGGAGACCAGAGCCTCAAGCCAACTACTCTTGATGAGGCGGTCGGTCGAAAACTTCAAAAGCATGAACCCAAAGATTGCTTTGGCTGCCATGCCACGAATGCCGTAAGAAATGAAAAACTCGATCTGGAATCGTTACAGCCAGGCGTAACCTGCGAACATTGCCACAAGGGTTCCGCCGCTCACCTGGTTGACGCATCCCAGGGGGAGTACGGAACTGCCCCGCCGGATTTGCGCAAGCTGCCTTCCGAGGACATATCGAATTTTTGCGGGCAATGTCACCGAACCTGGGACATGGTTATAAGAAGTCAATGGCGAGGCCCTATAGACGTTCGTTTCCAACCTTATCGCCTTGCGAACAGCAGATGTTTCGACGGAACAGATCCGCGTATCAGTTGCATTGCCTGCCATGATCCGCATCAGGATATTGTCCGCCAGGATTCTTCGTACGATGGAAAATGTTTAGTGTGCCATGCGGCGCCAGGGCATCCAGCGACACCCTCTTCCGAGACTCCGGCGACGTGTCCCGTCGCCAAGTCGAATTGCGTCAGTTGCCATATGCCGAAAGTCAAACTACCCAACGGACTGGTGACGTTCACCGACCATCAAATTCGGGTTGTGAAAGCGGGAGAGCCTTATCCTAATTGAACGGCTCGGCAGGCTTCCCATCAAGCCTTCGATTGAGTCGGCGAGCATGTTGCGGGAGTTCCTTTTTTTCGATTATGCTTCCCTATGAGGTGTTTCTTCCAGTCCAGCGATTCCAAGACCAATGAGAAGACCAATGAAATGGCAATGCGCAGAATTTGGGTTAGAACCGGTCTAGCGCTTGCAGTTTGTTTGATAACACCGTTCCTTCGAGCAGATTGCGTGGGACCCCATGCCTTGGAAGTCAAGGTTCACGACCGTCCTGATGCATCGGTATTCTCCGAACTCGGCTTCTGGTTCGGCGATCATGGACAATACACCTGCGCCGTCAAATCTTACAGGGCGGCGGTAAAGCTCGATCCACGCTCTCCCGACCTTTTATATCTTCTGGGACTCAGCCTCTATTCGTCAGACAACGCGCAGGAAGCTGTTGCTCCGCTGCAACAAGCGATTCAACTCAAGCCTGGGGTCCTCAAACCCCATCTTATCCTGGCTTTCGCCCTGGCTAAGCTAGAACGCGCTGAAGACTCCAAGGCTCAATTTGAGGCTGCGCTCCAGATAGACCCCCGCTCGACAGAGGCTCTTGACGGGTTCGCCAAACTTCTGAGTGCCCACGGGGCTTATCCTTCCGTGATTGCACTCCTGCGCCAGGCCCCGCCCGATGAAAATCTCGCCCTCGATCTCGCTGATGCTTATGACAAGGCAGGAACGCTGGACGAAGCCGCCAATGTTCTGACCGAAGGCCTGCGCGCGAATCCGTTATCTCTTCCGCTTTCCAACGCGCTTGTGACCGTTTTGGTCAGGCAGACACATTTTGAAGCTGCTGCGAAATTCGCGGCGAAATCCGTCAGCCTCGCATCCTCAGGATATCCCCGCCCAGATTCTCTATCTTCATGTTCTGGTGCTGAATGACGATGTAGCGGACGCAAAACCACTGGCGCGCAAACTGCTCGCTGCCGCGCCTCACGACTTCGGCGTCCTCTATCTGAATGGCGTTCTTGAACGGGAAGCGGGAGATTATGCAGTTGCCCGCGCCCATCTTGAGGAAGCCGTGAAGTTAAATCCCAATCACTATAACTGCCACTACAATCTCGGGGTTGTTCTCGCCCAACTCAAAGACCCTCGTGGGGCAAAAGAGCAGCTTGAAAAAGCGCTCGCCCTCGGGGCCACCGAGCCACAGATTCGCTTCGAATTGGTTTCCGTACTTCGCTCTCTGGGAGAAACCCAACAGGCGCAGGAGCAACTCAAACTTTACCAGCAGGAGGCGCAAGCCAAAACGAACAGCACCCTGGCCGCCGTGAAGGCGGCGCAGGGCGATAAAGAGATGGCAGGCGGCGACGCCCAGAAAGCGGTCGGATTCTATCGCGACGCAGCGCAGGCGAATTCGAAGGACGCCACGGTTCACTACAAGCTGGCGCTCGCGCTGGATAGTACCGGCGATACCACCGCCGAGAAGGGTGAACTAGAGCAGGCGATTAAACTCGATCCCAACCTCGCAGTTGCGCACAACCAATTAGGCTATCTGTTATCGCAGAATGGCGATACCGCTTCCGCCGAGGAGCACTTTCGCCTGGCGGTCCGTGCCGCACCGGGGTATACCCAGGCATGGGTGAGTCTGGCTGCAACTCTCGGCATGGAGTCGCGTTTTCCAGAGGCCGAAGAGGCAATTGCCATCGCCCTTCGGCTCGATCCTCAGAATACCGAAGCCCAGCAATTGCGCAAGGACCTCACCGCTGCGCAAGCCCAGCGCTGAACCTGTGTGTGAGGCCGTGCCTGATAGACTTCTACTTAGCATGATCACTGCAAAATCGGGCCTTTGGACCCGTCGCAATGTACTGCGCATGCTGCCGGGGGCGTTTGCATCGGCGCTTGTGCCAAAGCTCTTCGGGATTGCAACGCCCGTCGCTGAGCCTGTCAAGCCGTTCTCTCGATTTGTAGACGTGGCCGCGACCGCCGGACTTACCCAGACGATGGTTTATGGCGAACCCGGCCATATAACCTACATCGTGGAAACGACCGGCACGGGTTGCGCTTTCTTCGACTACGACAACGATGGCTGGATGGACATCTTCATCCCCGGAGGCCGCCGTGTTGATGGTGTTCCTCCCGGGTCCAGCAATCGCCTTTACCGGAATAATCGGGATGGCACCTTTACGGACGTAACCGCAAAGGCCGGGTTGGTTGATGCCGGGTGGGCGAACGGCGTCTGCGTGGGCGACTACAACAATGATGGTTTCGAAGATCTCTTCATCACGTACTACGGCCAGAATCGGTTATATCGCAACAATGGTGATGGCACTTTTTCGGACGTGACCACCAAAGCTGGGCTGCTTTACCCGCAGACCCGGTTTAACACCGGCTGCACGTTTGTAGACTATAACCGGGACGGCTTGCTCGATCTTTTTGTTTCCAACTATGTCGAAATTGATCTGGCAACTGCCCCGAAACCCTCGCTGACCGTACCCAACTGCAACTACGAGGGCGTCCCGACTAACTGCGGCCCCAACGGGTTGGGCGCGCCAGGTCACTACTTGTATCGCAATAACGGAGACGGAACTTTTACCGATGTTTCAAAAGAGTCTGGCATCGCGGCTTGCCGCGGTTCGTTCGGCCTTACCGCCGTGGCCTTCGATGCAGACGAAGATGGGTGGCAGGACATATTCGTTGCGTGCGATTCAACACCCAGCCTCCTTTTGTTGAACAATCACGATGGCACTTTCCGTGAGGAGGCCCTGCTTCGCGGGATCGCACTCGGCAGCGGCGGCGAATTACTTGGCGGCATGGGGGTCGGCGTCGGTGACTACAACCTGGACGGTCACCTCGATCTCGTAAAAACTCATTTTCAAAACCAATCCACCGGGCTTTACCGCAATAATGGCAAGGCGGAGTTTGACGACGTCACTGCCCAGGCCGGTCTGAATCCGGAACGCCGCTTTATCAGCTGGGGCACGGGCCTGGTGGATTTCGACAATGATGGCTATCCGGATATCTTGATTGCAACCGGAACTGTTTATCCGGAACTGGAACGCGTGTACCCAAATAAATATCCGGCTCACAGCCCTCGAATTCTGTATCGCAACAAGGGCGATGGCTCATTCGTCGAGCTTGGCGAGGAGGCCGGTCCCGGAATCTCGGCCCACCACACCAGCCGCGGCTGTGCCTTTGGCGATTTTGACAACGACGGCGACATGGACGTGCTCATCATGAATGTGAATGAACCACCGTCGCTGTTGCGGAATGACGCGCCCTCTGGAAATCATTGGTTGAAAGTGCGCCTGGAAGGGACGAAGAGTAATCGAAGCGCCATTGGCGCGCGCGTCCTGGTTCACTTCGGCGGAAAGGTGCAGGCCCAGTGTGTCGCCAGCCAGTCGAGTTACATTTCGGCAAACGATCCGCGATTGCACTTTGGATTGGGGACAGCATCCACCGCGGATGTCGAGGTCCATTGGCCAACTGGCAAGAGCGAAACTTATCCTAAACTAACTGCCGGACAGCTTGTCACGATTCGTGAAGGCGAGGGAATCGTGAAAGGACGGCCGTTCCGCTAACGAATCTCTCCGGCGAACATTTCTGGCGGACTTCGCGCGAAGACTCAGTAGCAGAATTCGGAGCGGCGGTTAGTTCCAAACGGATTGTTGTGTCGGCGTCATCCACCTTCTGTTCACGAAGCAAAGTGCGAACCAACCCACTCACCAATTCCGAATCGTGAGGAGCCTTCTTCAGGGCTTCCCGATACAACGATTCGGTACTGGCAGCGTCCCCGGCAAGGTAGGCAGTTTCAGCGGCTGTCGGCTCGTGAGCGGATACGACGTGGCAGTGGATGTTGTCGTCAGCGATCCCAAAAACTGGGCAAGCAACCAGAAGCGCCAGTACAAGGGACAAATAAACAATGGCGGAGAGAGTGGGATTCGAACCCACGTTAGAGTTTCCCCTAAACACGCTTTCCAAGCGTGCGCCTTCAGCCACTCGGCCATCTCTCCTTAATTGAATCTGATTTCGATTGTATGTGGCAGTCTTGCGGGCCGCAACCGGGGCCTGCCTTATCACTGAGCTTGCGAATTCTCCTGCGGCAAAAATACTAGACGTCCTACGGCATTTCACAATTCATAGCCGGGTCAAAAACGCGTTCCAAGGATGGAACCTACAACACGGTCATTGTGGATCACGATAACTGCGGCCACGCATTCAGCAAAGTAAATTCGTGCCCTGCTCGTCAGTTAGATTCTTTCGTGTGAACTTGAATCAGGAAGGCTTGGGCGAGCTCTGCGATGTCAGCAGCGGCTGCGTGATAGCTGGATCGGCCTCAGTTGAAGCCAGCGGGAGATCTTTTTCCGCAGCTTCCGGAAGCCGGTTATGCAAGCAATAGAGCGCCAGTTCCAGGCGATCGGCGACTCCCAGTTTGTCATAGACTTTGCGAAGATAATTTTTTACAACCTGCTCGGTGGTTCCAACGCGAACCGCAATTTCTTTGTTCTTCATTCCCTGGGTTACGCAGGAAACGATTAACGATTCCTTTGGAGTCAATTGTATTTTGGAACGCGAAGATGCAGGCCGGGACCCTTGGGTGCGATAGGCGCCCAGGACCCATTGAATGCCACGGCTATCGAGCCAGGGCTCTCCCTGCCAAACTTTTCTCAGGCAGTCCACGAATAGCTCGGGTTCCACATCGCGCGAAACAATTCCATATGCGCCGCGCCGGAACAGCTCCAATGTCAATTCTTCATGCGGTTTTGAAGTAACTACGACCAGTCGCAGAGTTGGAGTCTGGCGCAGAAGCTCGGAAACCGTATCGGCCGGATTTGGGCTGAGTGCGGCCTCCATGATTAAGATGTCGGCGGAAAATTTCTTTGCGGCGGATAGAGTTTGCGGAAGAGTCTCCGCCTGTCCGACGACCCTTATGTCGTCTTCGACCGCGAAAATCTTTCGCAGGCCTGCACGGAAAATTGCCTGCGAATCGGCGACAATGACTCGAAGAAGCTGCAAAGAATTACCCTGGGCTTCATGAGTTTCCTGAAGCTCGCCATACCCGTTGACCGGAATCGTCGCCATTACTATGAAGTTCCTTGCCGCAATCAGCGGCGTCCAAAATGGTATTCGTCAATCACAACGCCAACGCCACGTCGTCCGCCGTCGTCGGAACTGCGCACTACACGGCCCCGACAATCGAGTTGAACGTCCGCTTGCGCGCCCACAATCTCGGCAGGCAATGAAATCGTGAAATCTACCATTGAACCGATCGGCATATCAGAATCCATTTGGAATAGAACGCCGTTCGCCGAAATGTTTTGCGATTCAGTGCGGCTCTCTCCGGATTGCGATTTGACCGCAATGGGCAGTTTGATGGGAAAGCGCATCGCACTTTGCATGTCGGAATACCGCGGATCAAGTTTTTTGGTGACGGAATCCTTTTTGTGCGGCTTCGGGCTTCCGTTTTCGCTGGATTCGTTGTTATTCGCCATTACGAGCGAAGATTACACCCCGGAACCAAGACCACAAAGTTACCGAAGGCATTGGCCTGTTAGGGGTAACCGCTTGCGGTACAGCAATTTGCGGTTAAATTGAAGAGTTGAGAAGGTCTAGTATTGCCGAGCGAGGGGCTACTAGAATTTTGTGACTTCGGTAAAGTTGAAGTCACGTATTTTCATCGCCGGTACAACCATGTCGAACGATTCTTCGCCGCTGGCGCGAACCGGAGTGCCCATGTCTTCGACGTTCGAAAACATGTGAATCAGGCTTTCGTTGAAGCGAAAATTGCGCACACCATGGCGGATTTTACCGTCTTCAACATAGAACGTGCCGTCGCGGGTCATTCCGGTCAAAATCTTTTCATAGGGATCAACTTCGCGGATGTACCAAAGACGCGTGACCAGAATTCCACGTTCGGTGGACGCAATCATCTGTTCGACTGTCTTCGGATTGGCTTGGCCTCCAAAAACAATATTCATCGGCGCTTCGCCCATCTCGTTAGGAATCGGAAATCCGTGGCCCGATACTTCGATAGGGCCAACGTTATGTTTGTATTCTGATTCAGCCATCTTCCGCGATGTGGCGCGCGAATATACCAACCGCTTCACCACGCCACTCTCGATCAGTTGCACACGCTGACGCCGCATTCCTTCTCCATCAAACGGAGAACCGGATTGGAGCGGATGAGCTACGTCATCCCAGACATTGATATTTTCGCCGAAGACTTTCGTGCCGACTCGATTATTAAGAAACGACCGCTGATCGAGGATGGCGAGTCCACCGAAATCCCAGAACATGAATCCAGCCATGTCGAGGACGGCGGCGGGTTCGAGAATGACTGTGTATTTGCCTGCGGAAATTTCTTTGGGAGCGGCTGAGTCGGATGCTTTTCGAGCGGCAATGTCCGCGAGGGAAGCTGGATCGAGAATGCTAACGTCCGGAGAATTTGCTTTTTGCCATCCGGAGGAATCGGGGGCCAGCATGGTGATGGAAATCTCGGAAGAAGTTTGCGTGTGCCAATCTGCCAAGCCTCGAGAATTGAAAATACCTTCGACGGATTCACTCGTCGAAAATGTTCCAGCAGTAGTGAGCTCGTGTTTCTTCGAGACGTCAACAATTTTGCCGACTTCTTTCGCGCGGTCTTGCGGAGTGATGGCAGCCGTTTGATCGAAGCGGCGGTTAGGAACCTGGCCGTCACTCTTGCCGCTGTTCGCGGCCATTGGCAACAGGTCGGCATCTTCATGTTGTACTTTCGCCAGGTTCTCAGAGGCTTGTACGACCCGCTTTAGACTCTCTTCGTCGAGTTTGTTGGTCGTGGCACGGGCGGTGCGCGCCTCCGAACGCGGAGCGCACGGAGACAACGTAGTTCTCTTCCGCAACGTTTTGATGGATTGTGTTGTTAGCGAAACGCGTAAGCGCGGATCGCCCACCGTAAACCAGAGCTTCGACTTCGTCCGCGGCGGAAAATCTGCGGATGCGGGCGAAAATTTCAGCAGCTTGTGACTGGTTCAGCATTGCGGAATTTACCGGACGTTTATTCCCTTTCAAGCGGAGCTAGAATCGGTATTAAAATTCGCGCCAGGACTCCCCATGGACGGGCGAGAATAATGACCTCGCCCGGGAGCGGTTTTACTCTCCACGCCTTTCCTCGCACGTACCCATCTTCAGGACCTACAAGTCCATTTTTGACAACATCGGATGTTGCAGCCGAGACGGAACAGCCACACCACCAATGTTCAGCTTCCAAGCTCACGTAGACCGTCAGACGCGCTGGAAAAGGTTCGGGCAATGTGAACCTAGCCTTTCCGTCAGCATCGGTCTTGAGCCAAGGCGCCACCTTAGTTGGCATTCCTCGCTCGTCTTTGTAAGTTAGCGAAACGGGTTTGTCCATTTGTGGATGTCCGTTTCTCTGATCTACGACCCAAACGGTTATAACCTGAGCGTGGCAGTGATAGCCGAACGCCAATACAAGGGATCCGATGAGGTGCACGCCGAACCTCACCCTAATCGATACCATTCCTCTCTCCCGCGCCATGCTACGTACCTTTGTATGCCGCGCCCACTTTGATTTTGCGGAATCTCGCCGGACTTGCGCCGTGTCCCGTTCCCATGACTTGCTGCGGCTGGCCTTTGCCGCAGTTTGGAGTTCCCCACAACGCCCACTCGTCGCGGGAGCAGATTGCGTCCATTGAATTCCAGAATTCAGTTGTGATTCCGGAATACGACGGATTCTTCAATAGGCGAGTTCGCTTGCCGCCCTTTATTTCCCATCCCATTTCGCATCCGAATTGAAAGTTGTAACGCTTGTCGTCAATGGACCATGAGCGATTGGTCTGCATCAGGATTCCGTAATCGGTCGAAGCAATCAGCTGTTCCAGAGTCAATGGCTTCTCGCCGGGCAGAATGCTGACATTCGTCATGCGAATCATGGGCAGGCGGTTCCAACTCTCGGCGCGCAATGTCCCGCCGGAACGATTCAAGCCGATGGTGTGTGCGGTTTCGCGTGAACTTAAATACCCGGTGAAAAGACCGTTCGTGATGATAGGAGTGCATTGCGCCGGAACGCCTTCGTCATCAAATGCAAAAGTGCCAAGGCCCGGACCGTGCTCTTGTCGCGCGTCCGCAACTACGTTTACGAGATCGCTGCCGTAGCGCAGATTGCGAAGTTTGTCTAACGTCAAGAATGACGTGCCCGCAAAATTCGCTTCCATTCCTAGAACGCGATCCAGTTCGATGGGATGACCGACCGATTCATGAATTTGAAGACCAAGCTGAGAACTCTCAAGAATTATGTCGAAGGTTCCTTCGGGGCACTTATCCGCATGATGCAACGCGACGGCCTCTTCGGCGATGCGCCGCGCGTTCTCAAGCAACTTCAATTCGTGAATGAGTTCGTATCCTTTATTCTGCCATTGACCGCCGAAGGAACTGGGATACGAGCGTTTATGAAGTTCCGTTCCGGAGAAAGCGTAGGCGGTAAAGCCAGCGCCTGTGGTGTATTTGGTCTGATGAATATTCGCGCCCGCCGAGGAAACGAACCATTGTTCCTCGCGGCGGAAATTCATATTCGTTTCCGCGAGCGTGACTCCGTCAACCGAGCGCAATTCGGCATCAATCTTGAACAGCAAATCGAGATTCTGTTCCACCGAAATCGTAAAAGGATCAATTTCGTGTGGTGTGACCCACTCCGCGGTCACCGCTTTTTCCGGCGCGAGCCGGACGTCGCTTTGCTTTACATGAGCCGAGGCTTTGGCAATGTCAACAGCGCGTGCCGCAGTGGTTTCCACGGAGGCGCGACTCAGATCGTCGGAAGCAGCGAATCCCCACGCGCCGTCGGCGAGCACGCGAATGCCAATGCCTTGCGATTCGAATCCGCGGCTCCGCCGACTTTGCCGTTCTTGGTGGCAAGCGCGCGGCTGCGCTCGTCCACGATGCGCAGATCACAGTACGAAGCCCCACGTTGCTCGGCTATGTTCAAAGCCCAATCGGCTATGTGTTTCATGGGATATTCAGAAAACAAAATCTAACACACTGGCAAGTTCTACTGCTTCGTTGCCGTGGGCATCACTAGTTGTTCGACGATTGGAACCGGCAGAGGGCCCTCATCGAGCACACGGTCATGAAACTTCTGCATGTCAAAGTTCTTTCCGGCCGCATCCTGATATTTTTTGCGAAAGGCAAGCCACTCGCGAAGGCCAACGAAATAAGTGGGCAACTGGGTGGAGCTAAGTTTTGCGCGCGTCAACTTTCCTTCCGCTTCGGCCTGGGTTTGAAAAGCATCTTTGGTCATGAGATCCATCGCCTGCTGATCAGTCATTCCCATGGTTTGCATTTTCACGTCGAGGATTGCGTTGGCGAGTAAACGAAGGCGAATCTTGCGCATCACCATCCGGAATCGCGGGTCGTTATTCATGTAGCCTTCGTCCATCATGACCTGCGCGATGTATTCCGCCCAGCCTTCCACATAAGCTCCGTTGGCATAGAGGGTGCGAAGAAGGCGGCGCCTTTCCGGCTGGATATTATTCAGATGTTCAAACTGAACATAGTGCCCGGGGAGCGCCTCATGAAGGTGAGCCAATTCAGGGTGTATTTGTTGTATTCGTGAAGCTTGGATTCGGCTTTGTCTTCGGGCATCTTGGGGTCGATCGGCGTCACCCAATATTCGGCTTCGGCCTGCGGCTCGAGCGGAGGCGCGCTGTGAAAGCCGGCGACAGAATAAATGCCGCGCATAAAATGGGCGTGGGAATGACTTTCAAGTTGTCGCGCGTAGCCAAGCGAGACGATTTTCTTTTCGCGAATGAATTGCTTAATGCTATCGAGATCGGCTTCTATCGCGCTTGCAATTGATCCCTTCGAGGATGGTCGTCGGATATTTTGTTCAGGACTTCGCTGATGATAAGGTTTTCCCGATCATGGCTGTTCAGTTCGGAATGCTCGGAGTGGTTCGGATACATCTGCTTGTGCATGGGCAGGGCCAGTTGCAGCATTTCCGCCCGAACTGCTTGCATCCCTGCTCTGCGTCCGCAGTAATTGCTGGGGCGTGACGACGTTTCCATAACGAGTCTGAATTTCTCGGTCGTAGAGTTCTTTCCCAAGCCGCCAACTCCGGTTGGCAGGTTGCTTGAAAAGTTTGTTTTCACCATTGCGAAAACTGCTTCAATGCGGCGATTGCGGGAGGCGCGACCTGGTCATATTCCACTTTCAATTTTGAGTCGGCAGGAATTTCCGAGCGACCGTGTTCTGAACGAGATCAATATTGCCGTCGTTTTCTTCGATTGCGGTGTTGGTGAAAATGGGATCCACATCACTCAAATATTGCCTTGACCTGATCGAGCAGGCGGGGAATCTGCCGAATTCTCGACAGCACCTGGCCGAGCCGAACATCTTGCGGCGCGTAATTCTGAGTCAATGGAAGAAAAAGAGCATTGCCGATCAATTCGACGACGACTGTAGGGTTGTGCCGGTAATCCTGAATCTTGTCGAATTCGAGCAAGTTGAGCCCGATCTGGTCATCAATGAGATGCCAGTCCGCCGCGTCTTCGGGGGAAAGAGTGGAGACAGGGGTCTCTTCATGAAAACGCTTTCGCCACTCACGATAAAAGCTGCTCTCTCCTTCGATGAATTGCAGGCTCATGTCATCAAGCACTGCGTCCAGCTCGATAGTTTTTCCGGTCTTCTTGTCCATGTGATTGTGGTATCCGGCGGTCGAGGCATTAGTTGGAGAAAGGGCCAGCGAATCCTTCATGAACTGGTCGCTTAATTCCGCAAATTTTGCGGAAGAAGCAGAATTTGGATTAACGGCACTCGCCTGCTGAGCGAACGAAAGGGGGGATAACATAATCGTAAATAGTACAACGCAGGAAATCGCCCGAGCGGAAAGTGACATAATTTGGCCTAGCCTCGCCTATATAACTGAATTGGTTCGCTTTAACAATTCACCAGCAATTAACACTGTGTTCACAGTGCGTTCACGAGCAATCACTAGCATCACACTATATATGCGAGCTTCACATATTCAATCGTCACATATTACATATGCAATCTTCATGAGGTGACCACATGCGCAAGCTCACGATCGTCTTCTTTGAAGCTGGAGGAGGCCATCGTAGTGCCGCCGAAGCCCTGAAGGCTACCCTCGAAGCGCAGCAATACCCCTGGCAAGTTAGTCTCCTCAACATCCAAGAACTGCTTGATTCGCTCGACGTCGTGCGCACCACTACCGGTGTTCGTTTGCAGGACGTCTATAACCTGATCCTGCGAAAGGGCTGGACGCGCCTCACTCCGCAACTTCTGGTGCTGTTGCAGGGCGTGATCAGACTTTACCATTCGCGAACGGTGAGAGCGTTGCAGAATTACTGGGACGAAAATCCCACCGACCTGGTTTTGTCGGTGATTCCGCATTTCAATCGAGCGTTGGCTGAGAGCGTGGATCTACAAATTCCATTTGTCACATTGTTGACTGATCTAGCGGATTACCCGCCGCATTTTTGGATCGAAGAAGAATCGCAATATATTATCTGCGGAACGGATCGCGCGAAGCAGCAAGCGTTGTCCATGGGACATCCCGAAGATCAAGTCTTCCAAACCTCGGGCATGATTTTGAAACCGAACTTTTACGACAAGCCTGTTTTAGATCGCGCCTTGGAGAGAGAGAAGCTTGGCCTTGATCCCAATATGCCGACCGCTGTTGTTTTGTTCGGCGGCCATGGCTCCCCGGCAATGGTTGATATCGCTCAATTGCTCGATCAGAGCGATGGCAATTTGCAGCTGATTATGCTTTGCGGGCACAACCAAAAGCTTGCGGCTGAATTAGGAAGCATGCCGACCCGGCTCCGTATGGTGGTCGAAGGATTCACTTCCCGAGTGGATTACTTCATGAGCCTGGCTGACTTCTTTATTGGCAAGCCCGGGCCGGGGTGTATCAGTGAAGCGCTTCAATACGATTTGCCGCTCATTGTGGAGTGCAACAACAGAACGCTGCCGCAGGAGCGTTACAACGCGGACTGGCTAACCGAAAAGCGCCTGGGCGTTGTGTTGAACAGCTTTCACGAAATTGCGTCTGGAGTTGGCCAATTGCTCGACGAGCGGAAATTCCAGGAATTCAAAACCAACGCCCGAAATTATTCTAATCGGGCATTGTTCGAAGTGCCGGTCATTCTGAACGATATATTTGAAACTTCTGTTCCGTATTCAACGAGCGCCGCAACATTTTCACAGCCAACCGGATGGGGCGAACCTCACCCGGTGCTGGCCAGGGTGTAATTCTGATGAGCGCATGACTTTTCCTGAGAACAGCATCAGCCGGTTCGCTGGGATGGCGTCACTCAGCACCCGATTGCCTCGCAAAATTCAGCACTATAACACCGTAATAATTTCGGATCTCCATCTCGGATCGAAGATGAGCCGCGCCGAAGCTGCCCTGCAAATGCTGAAAACCACTTCGTTCGACCGGCTGATTTTGTTGGGTGACATTTTCTCAGATTTGAATTTTCGCAGGCTGAAGAAAGAACACTGGCAATTTCTCAGTTACATACGGAAACTGTCGAATCCCAAGCGCGGCGTTGAAGTTGTGTGGGTCGAAGGAAACCATCATCACGGCCTGTCTGAACTCATGTCGCATCTCGTGGGCATCGAGGTGTATCAGGAATACTCGTGGGAGTATTGCGGACTGAGGCATCTCGCAATCCACGGACACCAATTCGATCTGTTTGTCGTGAACAACCGTTTGGTAAGCAACGTCCTTACTGCGCTTCATTTGGCGCTGCAAAAAGTTGCTTTTGGAAAGCAGCGCCTGGTTCGTTTTATTGACCGCTTTGACAGCAAGTGGCTGCGCCTTTCGAGCAAAGTTATGGATGGAGCTTTGGCACACGCGCGCACCCAAAAAGCGCAACGGGTATTTTGCGGCCATACTCATGAAGCCCTGCATGCAGAGCGGGGCGGAATCGAATACTTCAACAGCGGAAGTTGGACTCAGCCCAGCGCCACATACATCACCATTGATGAAAAGAGCGTCACGCTACGCGAATACGAAGAAGATGTTTTGGCTCGGGATTTTGACGGGCAAGAGAATCTGCCTTCGAAGGAAGCGACGTTGTCGGTAGGCTGAAAAGAAGTCCTCGCACCTTTCCTTCAAGGTACGAGGGTTGAATGTTCCTGAAGCATTTGGCGGGACAAGGCATTTTTTATCGCAATATTCCGGTATATGGTTCCGCTAGTTCTCATGGTTCTCTCCTGGGTGGCCTGATTCAACTCAACCAAGCCGAAGCGGAGATTCCAGCCTTCAGTCCATTCGAAGTTATCGGAGAGCGTCCAGTGGAAATACCCTCGAATGTCGTGACCGGCTTCGATCAGCCCATGTAGTTCCTTGAGGGTATTCAGCAGCAGCCATGGGCGGATTCGATCTGAAGCATCCGGCACACCATTCTCGAGAATATAGATCGGCTTGCCGAGCTTCGCGGACCGTTCGACGGCGGCTCTTACGACCTCCGGGCAGGCTTCGCCATAAGGGCGCTCGATCCCGCAATCCCCTTGCGGCACTTGCGAAGGAACGTAGACCCGCGCGAAAAGTTGATTCGCCTCGCGCAGGTCAAAGGAAACATGCAGGCGGCTGTAAACGTTGAGTCCGACAAAATCGCAAGTGCCCTTCGCTTCGGGAATATTTCCGCCCGCAAGACTGAAAGGAAATTTGTGATGGCCAGTTTCTATCACTCGCAGAAAGTTCTCATTGAAAAGCTCGTTGATCAGGCGCGTAACCCAGCGATCCAATAGTGACGAAGTATTGGCGGGCACGAACACAATGTAGTTGTGTGACCAACCCACTTGGGCGTCCGGTTGAAGCGAATGAATCAAGCGATAAACACGCGCGTGAATGCGCGCCATCGAATTAATCACACGGTATGCGGTGAGAACATCGCCGACGTGGCCCGGCGGAAATTCCCCGAGAACGTATCCCAGCGACGCGTAAACGTTGGGTTCATTAAACGTCACCCAATGCCGGCACAGGTCGCCCAATTCTTCCACTACGCGTCGGGAAAAACGCTCGAACAATGCAGCCGCATCGGCACTGAGGAAAGCTCCCTTTTGCTCGAACCAGCGGGGATTGGTGAAATGATGCAGGCACACCATCGGCTCAATCCCACGTTCGAGAAGAGCTTTTATCATTTCCCGATAGCGCAGCAGGCTTTCGCGATGCCATTGGCCTTCTTGTGGCTCGATTCTGCTCCATTCGACTGAAAGGCGTAGGGCGTTCAGCCCCATTTCCTGGGCGAGATCAAAATCGCGCTCGGCGTTGTTCCACCAGTCGCAGGCATCGCCGCACATTTCTCGTGATCGGATGCGGCCTGCGGCCTCCCAGTCGGACCATTGGTTGTTGTGATTGCTCCCTTCCACCTGATGCGCAGCTGTGGAAACTCCCCAGAGAAAACCGGGAGGAAACTGCAAGAGCTCGGTGCTGGTGGGCCGGGAGTTGGCCGGACTCAATTCCTCGGTTTGGGCGGTCTTCTCCACGTGAAACAATCTTATGGGATCGAGAGATCAGTGCGAAGCAAAAAACCGCAAGCTCCGGCGACTCGAACGGGATGTGACCGGTACCGACATGGTGACTTGCGAGGAATGATGGTTTGCCGCAACCTAACCGTAATCCCAAAATAAGGTGGAAAGTATGCTTCCAATTCACATGAGGATTACTCGCGCCGAACGTTTGCTTCGAATGTTGGAAGAGGACGCTCCGCTGCTCGCAGTTCGGGTTTCTCAATTGACCGCTGAGCACCAGCAGTCCACAAAGAATTACGCCGCAGAGTTAACCGCCAAAGCCCGGGCGGAATTGGCTGCTCTGATGGAAGAGAAAGTTTTTTGGGATTGGACGGATGCCAGCCCGCACGCGGCTGATTGAGAGGCCGTAAATGTCAGCACCTTGGAGTGCAGGTCCAGGGCTCGTTCGTCCCTACGGGACTCTATTCGTTTCCGCTACTTTTCCCAGCGCTGAAGCGCTGGGCTAATATCGTCCGCCCCTTCGGGGCTGGATTACTAGAGTTTGTCACACAGGATTATCTGCCAACGAAGGGACCCCACTCTCTCGGTGCGGGGATTCTCTGAGTCGAACGGAGTTCGCAGCACAGACTTCAGCAGAATTTAAACAACTTGTTCCACGTCGGCTTGATAAGTCGGCGCCGGTATATGGGAGGCGTCGTCAACTGTGGTTTCTTCCCACAGGGAGTGGTCTCGCAGCAGCCTTGAAACGAGGGCTGTATGCATGGCATGGCCAGCCCGGTCTGCGACCACACTTCCAAGAATGGGCTTCCCCAATAGTGCGAGATCGCCAATCAAATCCAGAACTTTGTGGCGCACAAACTCATCTTTGAAGCGGAGCGGCGGATTCTCGATTCCATCATTCGTGAGCACAATACAATTTTCGGCTGTGGCCCCGCGGATCAATCCCATATTGCGCATGGCTTGCTCATCTGCTCTTGATCCGAAGGTGCGAGCAGGCGCGATTTCGCGCACATAGTTTCCATCTGAAAGATCAACACAAAAATCCTGCTTGCCGATAAGTAGATGAGAAAAATTTATTACGTAAGAAACCGAATGAGTATCCGATGGATAGATTCCAATGAATTTGTCACCCTCCCGCAGTTCAAGCTCGCGGCGAATTTTAAAATACCGGCGCTCACGCCGTTGCTTGCGAACCCCGGCTTTCTGAATGAGTTCGACGAATGGGAGGGCACTCCCATCCAGGATGGGAAGTTCCAGGTTATTCAATTCCACGATCGCGTTGTCTATTCCCATCCCAATAAGCGCCGACAGCAAATGCTCGGTTGTTGATATGAGGACGCCCTTTTTCATCAAGCTGGTGGCATAGCTGACGCGGGCAACGTTGCGGCTGATTGCTTCGACCTCGAACCCATCGAGATCTACGCGGCGGAACAGAATGCCGGTACCGGCAGGTGCTGGGAGGATGCGAAGAGTGACGGGTGCGCCGCTATGCAGACCAATTCCTCTGCACTCCATTGTGGTGCGGACTGTGTGTTCAAACTTCAATCTGATTAAATGGCTGGGCCGTCATCAGGTTACGCCGATTCTAAGCATCTCGACTGTGGCAAAAAAGCCTCAGTGCGTGGTCATTTTCCAACAGCACGGTCTGCGAGTGGGGTAACTATAACGAAACACTTACAGTTAGGGTCTGCCTCAGGAAGCGTTCGAGGCCGTCACTTTCTGGATGCTCCTGGCAGAGTCGGTTCCACGTGGAACATGGAATCGCTGGCTTCTTTGTTATAGGCAACGGAAGTCAAGAACCGCTGATTTGACATGTCACCGTTGTAATAGCGAGTGACGACAAAGGGAGTCATAATACCGTCGGCAGGCCGGTAATTGTCATAGCCCTCCTCTTCCACATTGCGCTCTTTGTCGGTGGGGTCGCGCCACGAAAAACTCTTTTTGACCGGCAAGTGAGTGTTGGAGTCTATATAGAGGGTCACTGCTTGATCGTGGGCGTTCATGATGGTCACTTTCTCGACAGGTTGTTGGTCGGCGACGGCCGGGCCATCATAAAAAAGAGCGACGCCCGGCTCGTTTAGCCACTTTCGTAAGATCACATCGAGCGCGTATTTCTGGCGGCGAATGTAGTCTGTCAGTTCTTTGGAATCCATCGGACGCACGCCTTTGTATGTGATTTCAGCGCCTTTTTCGCCGTTGAATACTTCCACGACGTCGCGCTTTTTGGTTAGCTCGATACGATCCTTGTCGGGATATTTATAAAAACGCCAAAACAATAAGCCGGCGCTGGTGGGTTGCCCTAGATGAAAGCTATAGGTGCGGCCCTCCTGGCTCACTTCCAGAATGTTCAGATAGGCCTGTCCACCGAGCGCTTGAATCATTTGGTCCAACAGTTTTTTCGCCTTTTTTTGATCTTGCTGATCAACGGAAACGGACGCGGAGGCTGACGAAACCGCAGATCCGGTGTTCGGAGTGCCCGTCTGTGCGAATGCGGAGACGGACAGCAGGATGGCTAACAAGGCGTGCTTCATGCTTTCCAGTAGTTAGACGCGGATATCGCGATTCTAGCTGCTTGCGGACGCTGATAGAAAGATAGAAGGCTCAACCCGCCAGCACGGCGCCGCCATTCACGTTCAAAATCTCCCCGGTGATGAATCCCGCGTGCGGAGTGCACAGGAAAAGAATAGGGGCCGCAATCTCATCCGGCGTGGCAACACGACCGAGCGGGATTGTCGCCAGGACTTTGTTGCGGGTCTTCGTGTCATTTAGCGCTGCCGCGGACATGTCGGTATCAACCCATCCTGGGGCGACACAATTCACGTAAATCTTATGCGGGGCCAGTTCGGTGGAAAGTCCTTTGACCATGCTGATCAGTGCTCCTTTGCTTGCGGCATAATCGCAATGAAAGGCTTCTCCCCGTTGCGCTGCTGTGGAACTTACAAGTACGATGTGGCCGCCAGAGGCCCGGTCAATTTTCTCTTGAGCTTTCATCTGACTTACGGAATGCTTCACGAGAGCAAATACGCTGTCTAGATTGATCGAGACGGTATTGCGCCATTGCTCGTCGCTCATCTGGTCTATTGGCACGTCTTCCGCGGGCCAAACACCATGATTGGCTGCCAGAATGTCGAGACGGCCAAATCGCTTCACGGTCGCTTCTATAAGTTCCTTTGCCGTGCCTGTTCCAGAAAGATCGCACTCGACACCAGAGCACCTCTCGCTTCCCAGTTCTTCGACGAGTTTTTCGGCTTGAATTCTTGCTTTCTGATAGTTGAAAAACACAAGAGCTCCGGCCTCCACAAATAAACGGACCGTGGCTGCGCCGACTCCGCGAGACCCTCCGGTGATGAGAGCGACTTTGCCGGACAGCGATAGATTTATTCCAGGTTTTATGGGCATGAAGAATTAAACGGGTCTACAGATTCGACGAGGCCTTTTCCGCTTTGAGTTCGCGAACGAGAATCCGCACCAACATTCCATCAAATCGAACGCCGCTCATTTTCCCCAGTTCGAGAAGGGCCTGGTCGGTGCTTTTCGCGTTGCTGAAGGTGCGGTCGGAGGTCATGTTTACGTACGCGTCCGCCACCGAGAGGATGCGCGCCCAGAGTGGAATTTCCTCGCCCCGAAGTGCGGCAGGATAGCCCGTGCCATCAAAGGCTTCGTGATGGCATTCGATCGCTTTCACCATCATTCCGCTGCGGGGCAATGTGGCAATGATTTCCGATCCTACGCGGGCATGCATTTTTACCAGATAGAATTCATCATCGGTAAGAGGGCCGGGCTTGTTCAGAATTCGCTCAGGCACAATAATTTTTCCAACATCATGCACTCTGCCCGCGAATGTGAGTTCGGCAATCTCCTCGGCAGAGAAAGCAAGGGCGCGCGCCATGACCTCACAATAATGGCTTACCATTTCTCCGTGACCGGCTCCGCTCAGTTCACGCAGTTCCGCAGCGTGGGTTAAGGCGGTAATGGATTCTTTCAGAAGTTGCTGGTTGCAGCCTTCCTCAGTCCCACAAAACTTCTGAAGCGTGTTGATCAGTTCTTCCAAATGCTCTGGGCCGGTGTGCTCGCGCTGGAGAAAACCCTCGATGTATCCGGAGATAAGCTGGCGCTGAACCGCACCGTTTTCGTCACCGCCAAACTGTTCAGCAGTCGAGACCTGGTCGCCCCCAGCATGCTTGGAAACGTACATGCCGGCGTCGGCGACGCGGATAATGTCCTCACTGGAAAAGCCATGAACCGGAAAGCTGGCTACGCCGAAACTGCCCGTAACGTGGTGTTCGCTGAGCATTGGATCGGTGGCCAGCCACAAGCGCAGGCGTTCCGCCAAGATTTGCGCCTGCTCCACTCCAGTTTCAGGCATGAGGATAATGAACTCATCTCCTCCATAACGCGCAACCACGTTGGACTGCCGGCACTTTTGTTCCAGAAGGCGGCCGACGCGCACCAGCACAAGATCGCCTTCCAGATGTCCTAGCGTGTCGTTTACTTCTTTAAATTTATCAAGATCAATCAAGACCACTGAAAATGGCCGGCCGGAGCGCGATGCCCGCTTCCACTCCGATGACAGTGCCTCCCAGAAAAATCGTCGCGTCTTGATTCCGGTGAGTCCATCGGTGATGGACTGCTGCTGAAGCTTCTGGAAAACAAACGAATTGTGAAGCGCAGTCGCAAGCAAGTCGGCGAGTGTATTCATGACGAGGACATCCTGCGGCGTAAAGGCATCTTCGTTACGGCTCTCGACGTTGAGGACTCCCATCAGGCTGTCCCCATAGGTGATTGGCATGCACAATACGGCGCGGGATTCGGGCAAAATGCCTTGAAGATGCCCATCGGCGGTCGTTTGAATTAGGGCTGTTTCGCCGGTGCGTGCCACCCGCCCTAAAATTCCGGTGCCGAGCGGTATTCGCTTGCCCAGCGCTTTCGCGGTGGTACCGGCTTCCGCCTTGATCTCGATATCCTTGGTTGCATAATCAAGAATGCCAATGCCGATGTGGTCAAAATTAAAATTGCGCTGGATGTGTCCCACGATTTCGGCCAGCATTTGCTCGGCATCTTCGCTGGAAATGGCGGTCTTGGAAATATTGTTGAGGAATGCGAATTGTTTTGAGCGGCGTTGCTCCTCGGCAAAGAGCCGGGCGTTTTCGACAGCAACTGAAACTTGGCCGGCCGCCGTCTGAAGAATTTCCAGATCGCGCTGTTCGAACACGAACTCCCGGTCCGGGCTGCTTGCAACCATGACGCCTTCGGACTTTCCTGCAAATACTATGGGCACGCCGCAGAAGGATTTAGACGGGCGGCTTGACACGAAGGTCGTCCCCAATCGCTCCCGGACCTTGTCAATTTCTGAGCTGATTAAGAGCGGCTCGCCAGTGCGAATAATGTGTTCCGTCAGACCGTTATCCATCTTCCGCGAATGCTTCGGTAAAACAACTCCATTTTGAATCTCCAACTCGAAGCGCAAACTGTCACCATCGCGAAACGCGACGAAGAAATTGCTAGTATCAAAAATGCGTCCCAACTCTTCCTGGATAGCGCGCAGAACCTCGTCTTGATCGAGGCGCGAGCTGATGACTTGCCCGATCTGCGTAAGTAGCGCGTATTCCTTGGTACGGCGCTGGGAACCGTGCATGACGACATAGTTTTCGAGCGTCAATCCGATTTGCAGAGCCAGTCCGATCAGAAGCCGCAAGTTTGAAGCGCCAAAAACCCGGCGCTCAGCGTGAGGAAATAAGATGACGCCAAAATTATGTTCCCGGGTTTGCAGGCTTACTGCGGTCAAATTGCGGATGCCGGAGTCCTTCAATAATCGGTGGAATTGTTCGAACCCTTCACCGGGCAGCGCGGGAAGAGGTTCGGCCATGTCAGATACGTTCTGGAATGTGACGAAACCCCCACGACGGTAGGCAAGCTCGTGTACGTACTCTCCGGCTCCGCTTTTCTCGAGATCACTCAGGAATTCCGCGGAAAATCCCCGCTGCACGGATGGCAAAATCGCGCGCCAGCGCTCAGAGATGCAAATGACCGCGCGCTCAGTCGGAAGCGGAGCGACCAGGCGGTCCAAAATACTCTGCATTGTAGGAACCAGATCCTCGGCTGAGAGCAGCCGCGTGGGGTCCACGCCCAAGGAGGAAAACGCCAGCGCGTTCTCTTGAACTGCGTCGCGCTCGTTTTCGAAAAGGACCATGACCATGGCGATTCCCAATAGCATTTGCGGAATAGGGCCAAGAATGTCTCCGGTGATACCGAAAGTGGAAGCCACGGGAATCCGGAACTGGCCGAAGGCAATGAGGATTGCCCAAAAAGCCAGCGAAAGCGCCAATAGCGTAAACGCCAGCGAATTCTTACGGCTGCCGAATTTGTAAAAATAAAACGAACAATAAAGAAGGACAGCCGCAAGACCAATCTCTACCCGAAAATGAGGTGCGGTAAGGGCTTCAGGACGAAAGGCGCCCCCCACCATGTGCACCCTCAAATTCCAGCAGGCAAGACCGAATCCCGCAACGGCAAGTATGATTTCATACCAGCGAAGCCGAAATTTCTCGCGCCGCTGCGACCCGGATGGCCTGTGCATCAGGCGGGTGGAGACCAGGATGCAAATAGCCATTGCCACCAAT
>CAVPCG010000067.1:0-74349 GCA_963702325.1 uncultured Acidobacteriaceae bacterium
TAGACGTCGCCATCCTTGGAGACACAATGGAAATTGCCCAGTTCAGTGGCAACATACTCATTGCATGAGACGTTCAGGAGTGCTCCTGAATATCAGTCGGCCACTTGGAGGGGCATCAGCACGCGGTGTACTAGTGGGAGTAAAGGCGGATGCCCCGCCAGAGTTCAAACAATCAGCAGATGCATTCATCGCTATTCTCCAGCAAGCCGTAGGCGGGGGCGTGGGATATTGGGATTTCGAGAAGCTCGTGTCTGGCGGTCCGGCGACGGTTTCGAAGGACAAAGGCGCGGAGCCAAATTCTCCGATACGCATATGGATTGGTAGCAAATAAGACAAATTAAAAACATAACTAACCACCCTTCCTACTGATCTCTCCACAGGCTTCTGCGGTATACTGCGCTCACGTTTTTAATTTCGTTTTTTGCGAGCGTGCAATCATGGCTGTGAAAGTGTCTGAAGAGGTATCCACGCAGGTTCCTGCCGACGATTTTCAGGTGCTGGAAGAGAAGGTTTATCGCACTATTGAGATGTACAAGACGGCGCGTGAGGCCAAGGTTACGGCTGAGCGCGATGTGAAGCGATTGCGGGAGCAACTCGAGGAGCGCGAAGAGGAAGTTGAAACCTTGCGCCGCGAGATGGTGCAGTTACGGCGGGAGCGGGAAGAAATTCGCGGTCGCGTGGAAAAGATGCTGCATCAAGTCGAATCCATCGCTGAAGAGCAGGCGGCAAGCTAGCCGGTCGCTTTCAGCCGGGAACCTGGGGAGTAGATCGTATGGCGACTGCCACGAAAAGTCCTTCCGCGAATATTCAAAACAAAGATTCCGCTAACGGCAGCGTGCGCGTTGAAATTTTCGATCAGGGATACAATCTTCGCGGGTCAGATGCGGAGTACATTCTTAAACTAGCGGCCTACGTTGACGCCAAGATGCGCGCCGTCGCCGAGCATACCCAAACCGTAGACACCGCGCGAGTCGCTGTGCTGGCTGCGATTAACATTGCCGATGAATATCACCTGGCCAAGGGAAACTTTGAGCCCGCGCCGAATGTGAAGCAGCGGGCAAAGCAGTTGGCGCACGCATTGGATGAAGTGTTGAAGCCTGAGTTGCGGGTTGGTTAGGTTCTCACCGGCGCTGAAAATTTGAATTGTCATTCCGACCCGATTTATCGGTGAGAGCCTGCCCTGAGCTTAGCCGAAGGGAATCTGCTTTGCGACGGAGAAGCAGATTCCTCGCGCGAGGCGCGCCTCGGAATGACAAAGTTTGGATTTATTGCGGACCGCAGACAAGCTTCGGATTTATCCCACCTTACTAAAGATTGGCCTTAGGCAAGCGGATTGCCATCTTTCTTCGCGTTTCCACTTGCCAATCTCGTGAGATTTCCCTAGCATCCAACATGAAAGCTGGCCTACAAAGTTGGTGATGAAGGTCACCGATTTTTGAACCAATACTGAATGAACGGGGGCCTGACTCGTAAATTACGATCCTGTGTGCGGAGCTCCGCCAGTACGGAGATGCCTAATGGGTCGCGGCGGGTTCCCAACGTCTACCGACGGGTTCATTCTCGGCCCTTCACACGGCTTCGTGGGTCCGCTTTTACCATTGCTTTGACGTACGTCCTTTCCTGCTACACTGTGCCGTAACAAATCCGTTCTGCGGCGCATCTAACTTAACAAGTGTTTCCACGCCTTTTTCAGATCGGCAATTTCAATTTGCCCACTTATGGGTTCCTGGTTTCATTGGGAGTCCTGGTCGGGCTGCTTATTAGCGTCCGCAATTCCGAGAAAGAAAAAATCAATCCGGATACGGCGTGGAACTTCGGGATTTTGATTGTGCTTGCGGGGATCGTTGGCGCAAAAGTTCTCTACATCATTAATGACTGGGGCACATATTCGGCCCACCCTCGCGAGATTTTTACTTTGAGCACGCTGCAATCGGGCGGAGTATTTTCCGGCGGATTGATTGCTGCTTTAGCAGCGGGTGCATGGTACATCTGGAAGCACCGCATGCCGGCGCTGGCAACGTTCGATGCCTTTGCTCCCGGATTGGCGATGGGACACGCCATCGGCAGGGTGGGATGCTTCGCCGCAGGATGCTGTTACGGGAAGCCGACACATCACTGGTGGGGAGTGACGTTTACCAATCCACTCGCGGCTTCTCTGGTCGGAACTCCGCTAAACCAGGCGCTCGAACCGACGCAATTGTTCGAATCAGCGGCAGAGCTTGCCATCTTTTTTATTCTGATGTGGATGTTCAAGCGCAAGAAATTCGATGGGCAGGTTTTCGGCGCGTATTTATTTCTCTATGGCATTGCGCGATATTTTCTGGAATTTATACGCGACGATCCCGGACGTGGGTCCGTCTTTGGCGGCATCATGAGCGGAACGCAACTGATTGCCATTTGCCTGGTGCTGACCGGAGGATTGATCTGGTGGCTGAAATCGGCGCAGCGGCGTGCAGGAACGGCCGTTCCTGCACGAGCTGCGCGTTAGGCGTCTCCGTACAATTATTTCCGGGCGCCGCGGGACTCTCCAACGCACATCTGATGTTAGAATTCTTCTGATATCCCCACTCACCGATGCGGTGAGATTCTTCCGTCGGGACGTGGCTCAGCCTGGTAGAGCACTCGCTTGGGGTGCGAGGGGTCGGCAGTTCAAATCTGCCCGTCCCGACCAAACACAAATGAAAATCAGGTCCTTCGCTTTGCTCAGGATTTCGCCTGCGGGCTCGGACGCCCGCAAAACGGCTCAACTTGGGGTGCGAGGGGTCGGCAGTTCAAATCTGCCCGTCCCGACCAAACACAAATGAAAATCAGGTCCTTCGCTTTGCTCAGGATTTCGCCTGCGGGCTCGGACGCCCGCAAAACGGCTCAACTTGGGGTGCGAGGGGTCGGCAGTTCAAATCTGCCCGTCCCGACCAAACACAAATGAAAATCAGGTCCTTCGCTTTGCTCAGGATTTCGCCTGCGGGCTCGGACGCCCGCAAAACGGCTCAACTTGGGGTGCGAGGGGTCGGCAGTTCAAATCTGCCCGTCCCGACCAAACACAAATGAAAATCAGGTCCTTCGCTTTGCTCAGGATTTCGCCTGCGGGCTCGGACGCCCGCAAAACGGCTCAACTTGGGGTGCGAGGGGTCGGCAGTTCAAATCTGCCCGTCCCGACCAATAGTGTCGAAAACTGAGCGATGGCTTTGTGTATTCAATGGCGCGCTCATTGTGTCCGGCTTGCCAAGTCCAAGATTAAAGGCCTCTGTCTTGAGACTAGCGGCCTTGCTGTCGTCGGCGGTGGCAGTGACATCGCCGCGTGCTGCGTCACTCACGCACGCGAGGCTCCTCCCTTAACTGCGTGATACAGAACCAGGACGATGACAGCGCCAATCACTGCCACGAGCAGGCTATAAAGATTTACGCCCGTCACTCCATGCGCTCCGAAAATGCTGAACAGATATCCGCCGACTACGGCACCGACGATTCCCAGAACGATGTCCAGGACGATGCCCTCGCCGGTCTTGTTTACCAGTTTGCTGCCGATAAATCCCGCGATCAGACCTAACACGATCCATGCCAAAATCGACATAAGTGTTCTCCTTTTTTGAGCGATGGCGTTAACTTCGAACTTTAACCCGAGTACTGTACTCCTTTTCGGGCGAGTTGCCAGTATTCGTGTGAGGAGTTAGTTTCTCAGGCTCGACGATTGGTTCTTGATCGTTTACCAGACCGCCCTTGGGGAACGACCGGCTCGAAAACCGCGAACTGGATTTTCTTCTCGACTGGATCAATGCGGTCCAGCAGCACCCGAATCTTTTGTCCCATGCGGTAGATTCGATGGTTGCGGAGGCCGATGATCTCGCGGGTGTTTTCGTGGTAAGTGTAGCGATCATCGGTTAGGGTGTCGAGCGGAACTAGTCCCTCGATGAACAGATCTGTTAATTCCACGAAGAAGCCGAACTTGGTGACGCTAATAATCAGGCCGTCGAAGTCTTCGCCGACGCGATTCTCCATGAACTTCACTTTCTTCCATTCCATCAGTTCGCGTTCGGCGTCATCGGCGCGGCGCTCGGAGTGGCTGGATTCGTCGGCGATGTCGTGAAGTTCTTCGAGTGAAATGGGACCGGACGCGGGTTCCAGCGACTCGCGATGTGAAGAAAGATCACGACGCTTTGACCATGGAGAAGGCTTGGAGTCGTCGGGCTGAGAAGCGTGGCGCGATCCCGGGCCAGGGAAGATTCCTGTCGGGACATCGCCGTCGTGTACGTCCGGCGAATCGCGCAATACTTGTTTGAGTATGCGATGCACAATAAGATCGGGATAGCGCCGAATTGGCGAAGTAAAGTGCGTATAGCTGGTCGCGGCCAGCGCGAAGTGACCGTGATTTTCCTCTGAGTAGCGCGCTTGTTTTAGCGAACGCAGCATCAGGAAAGATAAGATTCGTTCTTCCGGCTTGCCCGCGATTTTTTCCGCCAGCTTCTGATACATGCGTGGCGTAATGTGTACGTCTTTGGGAATCTCGATTTCTTTCGTGCGCTTTCCAGTTCCGTAATTGGCGCGCCGGTCGGACTTAAACTGCATTCGCTGAATCGGCAGCGGTCCCACTCCGAGTGAATATCCGAACGTGGCTGCGATGACTTCAAAATCATAGACTCGCTTGGCGTCAGGCTTTTCGTGAATCCGGTAGAGCGAAGCGACCCGCTTGTTTTCCAGATAGCCGGCAACACATTCATTGGCTGATAGCATGAATTCCTCGATCAGGCGGTGGGCAATGTTGCGCTCCGAGCGGGTAATGCTCTTCATCAGCCCGAACTCATCGAACTCGATCACTGGCTCGGGGAGATCAAAGTCAATCGAACCCCGCCGCTCGCGTTTTCGATTCAGGATGAGCGCCAGATCGCGCATCATTTCGAATGTGCCGACCAGGCTGGAATATTTTTGCCGCAAGGACGCGTCGCCTTCGAGTACCGCGTTTACATCGGTATAAGTCATGCGTTCGGCGGAGCGGATGATTCCTTCGCATAACTCATAGCCAAGAATTTCGCCGCGATGATCAATTTGCATGGCGCAAGAAAGAACCAGCCGGTCTAACTTAGGACGCAAACTGCAAATATCGGTGGACAGCTCGAGGGGCAACATCGGTACGGCACGGTCGGGAAAGTACACGCTTGTCCCGCGTAATCGTGCTTCCTGATCAAGCGACGAATCGGGAGTCACGTAATGCGCCACGTCGGCAATGTGCACTTGGAGTTCGTAGTCGCCGCTGTCTAATTGACGCACCGTTACCGCATCGTCAAAGTCACGGGCGGTTTCTCCATCAATTGTGACAATTGGAAGGCTCCTGAAGTCGCGGCGATGGCGAACTTCTTCAGCGGAAATTGCCGGGCTAATTTCCTGGGCCTCGGAGAGAACTTCGGCAGGGAAGCGATGCGGGATATGGAACTTGCGAATAATGATTTCTACATCTACGCCGAAGTCATCCTCGTAGCCTAAAATTTCTACTACCCGACCACGCGGCCCAGAAGCAGCGGTTGGCCAGTCAGTAATTTCGACATCAACTACAGCATTTTCGAGATCGTCCCAGTTGCGCCGTGCGGCTTCCTCGCCGAAAACGCGATCGGCACTTTTTGGTTCGCGCTTCTCTTGACCTTCAAGTTCCGGAATTTCAGGCAATTCCATTCCAAGCGGAATGACGATTTCCTGCGAGACCTTCTGATCAATTGGGATTACGTAGTTGTGGCGAGGACCATAGTGAAAGATTCCCACAACCGTGCTTTGCGCCCGAAAAACTGATCGCACGATGTGGCCTTCGGCTCTGCCATCCGGCCGGATCGTGCCGACCTCGACCAGCACGCGGTCGCCATGCATCGAGGAACCGACAGCGGGCGGAGGAATGAAAATATCTCCGGAGAGCCGAGCTTTGAGGACCGGACTGAGCGAAATCGCGTCAGGGGTAACGAAGCCGAAGCCATCGCGATGCATGCTCAATTTTCCGACGATGAGATTCTTATTCGCCGCTGCCTGCGGGATGGAATACCGGTCGGAATCAACTTTGATGAGCTCGCCGCGGGATACCAATTGTTGCAACAGTTCGGAGAGCTGGTCGCGGCCGTCTCCGTGCAGCCCGAATTCCCGGACCAGTTGCTTGAATCCCGCGGTGCGTTTGGACTGGCCTTCAATCTTCTTAAGAATGGCGGCGCCAGTGAGTTTGACTGGTTTCATATGTAATTAGGGCAGAATGAAACGATATCACGGTGCGGATTTAGGCCAGTTTCCGGTTGTCGCAAGGCCCCATTTCCTGATCGAGAATCTCGGTCAGCAATAAATTTCCACAACACTCGGCACTGAGAGCGGAGTAGAATGAGTCAGGTCACCGAAAATGCGGGCAGACCCATCTCATTCAGTCAGGAAAGGATTTTCGCGAAATGTGGAAGCCTACAAATCAGCCCCCATCAACGCCCGCCCGCCCCAATGAGCCGGAGCGTCCCGTTATGCATACTCCCTCCAGTAGCAACCCGCCGCCGGCCAGCGAAAGTCCATCTGTCCCTGCTCGGCCAGTAACGACTGCAACGACTGCGGATCAGGCAACAATTGGGAAGTCTTTGGTGATTAAAGGTGAAGTCACCGGTTCGGAGTCGCTTTACATTGACGGAAGGGTTGAGGGTTCGATCAACCTCGCGGGAAATCGTGTGACGGTGGGCCGCAACGGAGTGGTTTCCGCCAACATTAATGCCCGGGAGATCGTGGTACTGGGCAAGGTTCGCGGGAATTTGACGGCCAGCGACCGGGTGGATATTCGCAGCGACGGATCGCTCACCGGAGATGTGGTTGCCGCGCGCATTTCCATCGAAGACGGAGCTTTCTTTAAGGGCGGAATTGATATCCGCAAAGGCGGGCAACAGAAGCCGAATGGTGAGGAAGCAAAGCCTGCGGCCTCTGCGGAGGCAATAGCGGCGCGCGCCTAGAACAAATTAATCCTAAATTTCCAGCGGACGTCTCGATTGAGACGTCCGCTTTCTCTTTGTGGGCCAGTTTTTATTTTCGGAGTCTAAGGTAAAGTTCTAGCCTCTGATACAGGCATTCTGAAATTGGCAAAACATCGCTTTGCATCTAACTGTTACGAAATGAGAGGTGTTAGATGGCGGTGGCAAATATATTTACCGGGCGTTCCAGACGGCTCAAGCCGAGAGCGTTGAAACCGATGCCCTTGCTTCCCGGCATGCGTACGGACGTAAGTGGAAAATCCGTAAACAACGCCGTCTTGCTGGCCCTTCCAGAGAGCGAATACGCGTTGTTGCGTCCTCACCTGGATCCTGTTGCCTTGCCTCAGTACAAGATATTGTATGAGCCTGCGGAGAAAATTGAGTTTGCATATTTCCCGAATAGCGGCATGACTTCCCTGGTAATTGCGGTTCGCGACGGCCGCAGCGTTGAAGTTGGAATTGTGGGCAAGGAAGGCATGGTTGGGACGCCGATCGCAGCGGGGCTGCATAGCGGGCCCTGCCGCGCCATCATGCAGATTGCGGGGAGCGGCCTGCGAATCAGATCTGGAGTGTTGGAAGACGCGCTCGTGGATGCGCCCGCGCTGCGATTATTCTTGAACCGCTATGGCCTGCGTCAGGGGCTGGAAGTGGCGCAGATTGCTGCCTGTAATCGCCTTCATGAGATCGAACAACGGCTGGCGCGCTGGTTGCTCATGTGCCAGGACCGCGTAGATTCCGCACTTCTTCCACTCACTCACGAGTTCCTGGCCGAGATGCTGGGCACGGCACGGCCCACGGTCACATTGGCTTCTGGAACATTACAGCGCGCGGGTTTAATCGAAAACATGCGCGGAACGGTAAGAATCCTGAACCGTAAACATCTCGAAGGCGCGGCCTGCGAGTGTTATGGCATCATTCAAAACTTTACCGCCACCATGGGCCTGCGCTAAACAACGAATCTCCTCGACCAACCCTTCGGTTCGTTGGCGAACAGACATCCATTCCCCGTCCCAAATAGCCTACGCACAATAGTTGTAATCGCAGTTGTAACCGTCCCTGTACACCAGTTTGCAAGGAAAACTGTTGGAACGTCCAAAAATTCACAACTCAACTCGTACTGCCCCTTCGGGCGGAGCTATCAAAAATGTTGTCTTGCTGAATATTCCGGCGAAGGAGTTTAGCCTGATTCGACCTCATCTTGAGGCGATTGACCTTCCCCCGCAGCTAATTCTCGATGAACCTGGCGAGAATATTGAGCACGCATACTTTCTCAATGAAGGTCTGGCTTCACTCGTCGTCCTCACCAGCGACGGCAGAAGCGTTGAAGTCGCGATTGTAGGAAAGGAGGGAATTGTTGGCACGCCTCTCGCCGTAGGGTTGGACCGCGGACCTTACCGCGCAATTATTCAGATTGCCGGAAGCGGGCTGCGGGTTAAATCCAGGCTGCTCGAGCAAACTCTCCAACATTCCCCCGAACTTCGTCTCATCCTGAACCGGTTCGTGCTCATTCAAGGATTGCAGATTGCGCAAATCGCAGCTTGTAACCGGTTGCACGAGATTGAACAACGCCTGGCACGGTGGTTGCTCATGTGCCAGGATCGCGTAGAGTCCGATCTGCTTCCCGTGACCCACGAATTTCTTGGACAAATGTTAGGGACGGGGCGTCCCAGCGTGAGCCTGGCGGCGGGCATTTTGCAGCGAGCGGGCATGATTGAAAATGTGCGCGGAACAGTAAAAATCTTGAACCGCAAGAAACTCGAAGAAGCTGCCTGCGAATGCTATCGCGCGATTCAGCATTTCAATGGCGGACTTGGAATACGCTAGACGGTCATATTTCGTTGGCCGGGAAAAGCCGCGCTATGGTTGTGTCGTTGTGATCTCCGCCAAACATTCACCTCCACAGTCCACGTTTTCACAAGATTCATTCCAGCTTCGAAATATAAGGTTTAATCCGGGATGTTAGACTCGGGTGTTCGACCGGGGGCTGTTTCTGGTGGAAATCCAACGTGTCGGGGTGGTGGGCGCGGGAACGATGGGGAATGGCATCGCCCACGTGTTTGCGCGGCATGGTTTTCCGGTGGTTCTATGCGACGTAGAACAACGATTTCTTGATCGCGGGTTGAGCGCGATCAGCAAGAATCTTGAACGCGAGGTCAGTAAAGGCAAGATATCGCCCGAGGCCAAGCAGGCTGCGTTCAACCGCATCGAGCCGGTTCTCACGCGGTCAAAGCTTTCCAACTGCGATTTTGTATTGGAAGCGGCTACCGAGAAGCTCGAGATCAAAACCGAAATATTTCGCGATCTTGATCAACTTTGCCGGCCGGAAGTAATCATTGCTTCGAATACGTCGTCCATTTCGATCACCAAGCTTGCCGCGCTGACTTCCCGCCCCGAGAAAATAATTGGCATGCATTTTTTCAACCCCGTACCGGTAATGAAACTTGTGGAAGTAATACGGGGCCTGGCGACTTCCAGCGAAACGTTTTCAACGGTACGAGAACTTGCGAACAGGCTGGAGAAGACCCCCGTGGAAGTGAATGATGCTCCCGGCTTTGTTTCCAACCGTGTCCTGATGCCATTGCTGAACGAAGCCATGTACACAGTAATGGAGGGCGTGGCTACTGCCGAGGCCGTGGACGAAGTCTTTAAACTTGGCATGGCGCATCCCATGGGCCCGCTTACGCTTGCGGATTTTATCGGCCTCGATGTCTGCCTCGACATTATGCGAGTCCTTCAGGACGGTCTGGGAGACCCGAAGTACAGGCCATGTCCGCTGCTGATCAAGATGGTGGATGCAGGGTGGCTGGGCAAGAAGAGCGGACGAGGCTTTTACCGGTACTAGATATTTGCATAGGGGCCGGTGTCCTCGTTTACCTTTTTGTCCGTGGGTTCAGAGTCCGATGAGCTTGCGCTCATCTTCCCAGACGAGGCGTCAAGGCCTGCTTGTTCAGTGCAAGGAAGCGAAATCAGAATGGACGATTTGCGAATTTATATTCTTGGCCTCTTCCTTGGAACCTGCGCTGGATTTCTCGACTTATTGGTTGGCGATCTCCTGGGGACGGCTTTATTTGTTCTGGTTTCAACCATGGTATTGGGCGCGCTTTGTCCCGAAAAGCCATGGCGCTGGACAGTAACGGTCGGCATTTGTGTCCCCCTGGTGCGCCTTGGAGCTTACTTGCTATTCGGGCAAAAGCCCTACCGCGCCCAAATCTACGAATCCGCTTTGGGTTTCGTGACCGGAGTTGCGGGCGCATACAGCGGAGCCGTAGCGAGAAGGGCAGCGCACGAACTTTTTGGGAAGGGATGATTCTGAGGGATTCGCGATTGAGAATTCGCCTCGGCTATTTAGAAAGTCACTATCGCTTTCACAGGCGCGGCGAGTATGCTGCGGATTATGGGAGTTTCGGTTTCGGTCCTGGCCAGCGGGAGCAGGGGAAACAGCACCATCGTTGAAAGCGCTCAAGCCAAGATTCTGGTGGACGCAGGCATCTCCTGCCGCGAGACTTTTAAGCGGCTCAAAGCCTCTGGCCAGGATCCACATTCGCTCTCAGCGATACTTATTAGCCACGAACACTCCGATCATGTATACGGCCTTCTGGTTCTTTCCACCAAGCTCAATATTCCAGTATTTATGACGGGCGCGACCCACGAGGCCTGGGCAAGGAGCGTACAGGACGGTTGCGGAAACAGGCCCAAGATACCCAAGGTCGAAATATTTTGCTCAGGACAGCCTTTCTCCATTGGAGATATATCGGTTACGCCGTTTACCATCCCTCATGACGCGGCTGATCCGGTGGGATTCACGTTTCGCGCCCAAGGCATCAAGGTCGGCATCGCTACCGATCTGGGGTACATTCCGCCCAACGTTTGTGACTACCTCCGCGGCTGTGATGTGCTGGTAATCGAATCGAATCATGATCTTGAGATGCTTCGTGGCGGCCCTTATCCATGGTCGGTCAAACAACGGGTGATGAGCCGGGTTGGGCATCTGTCGAATGAGGCACTCGCGGATTTCTTTACCAGCGACTATGATGGAGGTGCGGCATATGTGGTGCTGGCGCATCTGTCGGAGCACAATAATCACCCCGAAATTGCCCGCAAGGCAGCGGAAAAAGCGCTGGGTCCACGGCAGACGTTGCTGCGCAATCGCGTGATGCTGGCGGTGCAAAGTGCGCCATTGGAAGCGATACAACTGTAGTCCCCTATGAGTGAATGTATTGATCCGATAGTCGGCAAGATTCTTGCGGGTTGGCGGTATGACATTTCTGGGCTCGCTCCCGAAATGTGCGGGGACTATGAGGATCATTTTTCAGCGTGTGAGCATTGTCGTTCCCGCCAGCGTTTGCACCGGACAATTGATATTGCCCTGATCGTATTGGCCTCAGTTTCCGGAGCCGTGTTTCTGCTGGCCTTCGGTGTGATTCGCCACTTCGAGCCTCGGCATACATTCTGGCTTGAACTGGGTGCACTGGCCGGGTTCGCGCTCTCCGCGCTGATCTGGCTTGTCGTTGCAGTCGCGACTCCCGCCCCGATGACCATGGTGGACGTGGCTAAGATTGGCGCCCGCCGTGTCCATGACCGGCTTCCCCCCGAGATCAGAGAACGCCTCCCAGAAGAGCTTCGCCTGAAGATCACCGGCTCTTAGCGGCTGTCCCTGCGTCTTTCTGCAACAAGGCTTTTTCTGCAACAAGGCTTTTCTGCAACAAAGCTTTTCTGCAACAAAGATTGGGCGAATTCCGTATCTATTTTCTGACACGCGTCTCCTCGGCGGCTTACCTATGCGTCGAAAGAGCGTCCAATCCACAATGATTCTTCGGGATCTCATCGGCGACGTTCTTCGCACACTATGGGCGCATAAGCTTCGCACGTTCCTGACGATGTTCGGCATCGCCTGGGGAATCGTTTCCATTGTGCTGATGGTTGCCGCCGGTGAAGGACTGCGAAAGGGACAAGAAGAGCAAGCCCAGACGCTCGGCAAAGACTTGATGATCGTTTTTCACGGCCGCACCAGCTTGCAGGCTGGGGGAGCGCGCGCGGGCAGGGCGACGCATTGGCTGGATTCCGACGTTCCTGCTCTTCAAGCGGAATCTCCCGATTGCCAGGATGCTATTCCCGAGCTTGAGCAGGATGATCTGCGAGTTCATAGCAACTACAACAACGCCGCCTTCACCGTGACCGGATCGTATCCGCCGTTTGGTTCCATTCGCAGCCTGAATGTTGGGGTTGGCCGTTTCTATGACTGGGAAGATCAGACTCAATCGCGGCGGGTCGCCTTTCTTGGCACAGACGCGGCAAAGCAGCTTTTTCCTGGACGTGACCCGGTAAATCAAAACATCTATCTGGATGACATTCCTTACGTCGTGGTTGGTGTGATGGCCACCAAGAAACAGGATTCCAGCTATGACGGGTGGGATGTGAACAAGGTATTTATTCCGTTCTCGGCCATGCGGCGCGATTTTCCCAATAAGCCTCCGCAAACTGCGGACAGTTTTGACCAGCTTCTGGTCACTCCGAAATCAGTCGAGCAACACGAAGCCTGCAAACATGAAATCCAGGCGGTGTTGGGGCGGTTGCATAATTTCGATCCCACGGACAAAGAGGCGTGTCCTATCTGGGACACCGTGCAGGAAGCCAAGGCCTTTCGCCAAATGACCGATGGCATGAAGTATTTTCTGGGCGCGGTGGGGATGATCACGCTATTTCTTGGCGGACTCGGCGTTATGAACGTCATGATGGTGGCCGTGCGGGAGCGCACGCGCGAAATCGGCGTTCGCAAGGCGCTCGGCGCACCCGCGCACACGATCCTGCGGCAATTCTTTATTGAGGCGCTACTGATCGCAGGCCTCAGCGGTGCTATTGGGATGGCCGTCGCTTATGGCCTGTGCGCGCTAGTGGATTTGTTGCCGATGCCAGCTTTCTTTGCCGGTTTGCTGCCGACGTGGGGATCTGGGCTTCTGGCCTGCGGAGTGTTGGGCACCATCGCGGTTTTGTCGGCGCTCTATCCCGCGCGCAAAGCCGCGTCCGTGGATCCGATCGAGGCCCTGCGGTTTGAGGCTGGCGGATGACACCGATTGCTCGCTCAAGTTCAAGCATGATTGGCTTTCCTTTGTGGACCATCGTGTCCTCTGCGGCTGTAGCCTTCCCTGGTAGATGTGATGCTGATTGAAATCATTCACGAAGCCTGGATCGCCTTAAAACGCAACTACACTCGCACCCTGCTGACGATGCTGGGTATTGTGTGGGGTATCGCAACCGTCACGTTGCTGATCGCGTACGGCTCGAGTTTCCGGGGAATTTTGGTAGGCGGTTTCGATGCTTTTGGAAAAAGCGTTGTCATCTGCTGGCCACAACAAACCAGCGAGCAGCCGGGCGGACAACGCGCCGGCAAAAAAGTCGTGCTCGAAAAAGCTGACATTGACATCATTAAAGAAACCGCTCCCCTGGTGAAGCATGCGTGTCTTGAAACGGTAAGACGGCCGGGCATCGCTTATGGCGACCGCCTGGTGGGAACGGCCGCCATCCGCGGCGTCTGCCCCGCGTATGGCGAAATGCGCAACGAAGTGCCATCGGAAGGCCGCTGGATCAGCGCCACCGACGAACTGGAACGACGCAGAGTCTGCTTTCTTGGGGGCCGCATCCGCGAGCAGTTGTTTAGCGGACGCCCAGCCGTCGGCGAAACCGTTCAAATCGCCGGAGTGCGCTTTACCGTCATTGGCGTAATGGCGCGCAAAATCCAGCTAAGCAACTATTTCTCCAGCGACGACGATTCGGTCTGGATTCCTTACTCCACCGCCGGTGACCTTTGGAATACGCGTTACGCGGCAGTATTGGTGTTCGAGCCGATTGCTCCGCAATATGAAAAGAAAGCGATGGCCCAAGTGCTTGCCGCAGTGGCGACTCGCCAGCAATTTTCGCCGACCGATCCGAAAGCCTTTCAGATGTTTGGACGCGACGAATTTCGTCCCGTGATTGACGCGCTCACTATCGGATTGCAGGTGTTGCTGGCATTTGTAGGAACCTTGACGCTGGGCATTGGTGGCGTCGGCGTAATGAACATCATGCTGGTGTCGGTGGATGAGCGCATCCGCGAAATCGGCTTGCGCCGCGCACTGGGAGCCCGAAAGCGGCACATCAAGCTGCAATTTCTATCGGAAACTTTGCTGATCATGTTGCTCGGGGGCGCGATTGGCGTCCTGATCAGTTACGGTATTGCCGCAGCCGTGGGGACGCTGCCGCTGATGGGCCCACTCTTTGAAGACGACTCAGGTAAAGCCGACATCCATCTGCGAATTTCGATGATGACGGTGCTGATTTCAACCATCGTGTTGCTGATCGTCGGCGTCGTCAGCGGATTAGTGCCGGCAATGCGAGCTTCGAAACTGGATCCGGTGGAAGCGCTGCGTTACGAGTAGGCATTGCGACGCGCTCGGCAGTAGCAAGGCCATAAGCGAAAATCAATGGCGCACTTAACTCTAACCATATCGTAAGATTTTTCTCAGATGATGTAGGTGACAAAGACTTCAATACGGTTCTCGACGGAGTGCGGAAGGATCTATGGTAGTCGGAAAACGGCTGACAGTATGGTTGCTTGAGACACTGTCCGCAGTGTTCTTTATTGGACTAGGATTGTTGTTGTTTGTTGGGTACGACAAAACGCGCGGCATTGGTAAAGAGCTGTTGTTCTCCGTAACCGCGATAGGACTCTTTGCCTTCAGCACAGGGTACCTGTTTACCACAGCAGTCTGCCGGATAATATGGAGAGACTTGCGGCCCTGGTCCTACCCAATCATTGCAACTGTGCTGTTCTTGATTCACTCGCAAGTGTTTTTCGTCAGCTTCCATAGCTCAAAGGAACCTCAGGATCTCTCCTTTCAGATACCGGGTGGTCTCACAGTGTTTGCGTGTACGTACGTTGGGAGCTACGTCTTGCGAACGTGGGTGTTGGCCCACAACAAGCTGGCTGTCCCTGATCCTGTATAAGAGGTGTACGGGGGAACGAATTGCTTTCGCCTCCCGACTTCCGCTTTGCGAATCGGAGCCAGCCGAACAGCCTGATTGTCGGCAGAAGGCGACGTTCATCAGCTCAACCGGCGGGATCTACGACGCCTAGGCACGAATGGTCTCGTTCAATTTCGTGGAGCCGAAGGCGCGCCCTTTCAAGGCAAGTGCTCAATGCTGTGATCTTTGCAAGAGCTCCGCCAGATGATCCTGCCAGATTGCCGGGAGGGAATGCGTTCCGTGGCCTCGAGTGGCGTCGCTGATGGGCAAGAGTACAAACTTACCGTTCTTCACGCGCTGGATATCCGTGTCAATAATCTTCGGTTCCGGGGGGTTGATCTGATCGTCCGCTGAATTGATGGCGGTCAGCGGCGCCGTAATCCGTTCCAGTTGCGGTTCGGGATTGTAGTTTCGCGAGGCGTCAAAGTAGTAGAGCATATCGTTCGCATCGGTAGTTTTGTAACGGGAAGAAATGAAATTTTCCAGATATGTGTCAGCCTTCTCGCGCGTGGGCTCCGCTTTCTGCATTTGCAGCGGGCTGCTGCCCATAATCAGCAACACGTCCAAGGCGCACTCTAAGCCGTGCGGCTGTTCTTTATATTCGCCATGATTCCAATCAGGCGAGGTGCGGATGGCGTCCATGATCATGCGCCTCATCATGCGGTTGCGCCCGGCGATCTCGATGGGTTGGCTTGCCAGCGGCATGGCCGCGTCTATAAAGTCTGGATGTTGCTCCGCCCAAAGCCAGGAATGCATGCCGCCCATGGATGTGCCCATCACCAACCGCAGGTGGTTCACGCCCAGACCTTGAGTAAGCAGCCGGTATTGCAATTCAATCATGTCGTCATATTCATAATGCGGGAAACGCATGTGCAGACCGTCACTAGGCTTGCTGGAGCCGCCATGGCCCACGTTGTCAGGAAGGATGATGAAATACTTCGCAGCGTCCAGCAGTTGGCCCGGACCAAACAGCACTCCTGCGAACGTGGGGGTGAGAAACTGCCGCCCCGATCCGCCGGTTCCATGCAGAATCAAAACCGCGTTGCTCACTTTTCCGCTCGTATCTTTCTGCGGCGTGCCCAATGTGTAGTAGTGCAGCTTGACCTCAGCGAGATGCTCCCCTGATTTGAACTGAAAATCCTTAACCACGAAGTCTCCGGGCTGGGGCGCGGGATAATCGGCGGCGAGCGCAAGCTGGACTGAAACGAGGAATAGTAACCCTGCAATGCGGTAGAGTTTCATGAGGCCTCCTGAGTACGGAATTTCGCGAAATCACAAAAGAGCAAGGTGGTTAATATACTTCCCAAAAAACGTCAGGGCGTGGGGATAATTTCTTGAGCATGGGATTCGATGACCTTCCGCGCGGCCAAATGCCAATTTCAGGGCGGTGACTCGGATATTTCCCAGCTTTTAAAAAGCGAAACGGGCCGGCTGGATTGAGGCGGAAAGCTGTCCATTTTCAAAAGTAGCCGTCCGGAATCGAACAGCCAGTGTTCGGCACTATGAAATGTGTTCAGAAATGGGCTTAATGGGTTGACCTTACAGGCCACTTCGCAGTACCTTCCTGCGGACGGTCGAATGCGAGGTGCTTGTGCCGCTGTCTGCGATAGATACGATTACTCCGGCTTTCCATCACACCAAGCAGCAGCTTATCCAGCCTTTTCGGGCAGCGCAATGGGCGAAGCTGGCGTTGGTCGGCTTCCTTGCCGGGGAGATGACTTCGGGAGGCTGTAGCGGATCCAATTTCCACATACCCTCGCATCCTCGCGGTTCTCAGCATTTGTTCAGCGCCGGACTTCCTGTTCAGAACCCTATGCTTTATGCAGGGCTGGTAGCGATCTTGATTGTCGCTGGAATTGTGCTGTTCCTTTTATTTTTATATGTAAGCAGCGTGATGCGCTTCATTTTGTTCGACAGCGTAATCGCAAAACGATGCGAGATCGCAAAGGGATGGAACCGGCGGCAGGTTCCCGGCATGCGCTATTTTGTTTGGCAACTTCTGTTTTCTTTTGTGACGGTGGCCGCACTGGCGATCATAGTTGGAGTTCCGTTTGCCTTTGCATTCGCCGCAGGCTGGATGAAACAACCAAGGGAGCACATCGTTGCCATGGTTCTGGGTGGGATTGCTTTGTTCTTTATTTTTCTCACCTGGATTCTGATATGTCTCGTGATTCAGGTGCTCACGAAAGATTTCGTCGTGCCACAGATGGCCCTTGAAGATCTCGGTCCGATTCAGGCGTGGCGGCGGCTGTTGCCGATGATTCAATCGGAAAAGGGAGGCTACGCTGCGTATCTGGGAATGAAACTTGTCATGAATCTTGGAGCCGCAATGGTTATTGCGATTATTTCTCTGATCGCAATCCTTCTGATGCTCATACCAGTAGGCGGCATTGGCGTGATCGCCGTGCTGATCGGAAAAATCGCCGGCCTGACTTGGAGTCTTTACACCATCTCCCTGGCCGTAGTGTTTGGCTGTATTTTTGTTGCGATTATCCTCTATGTAATCTCTTTGATTTCGGTTCCCGCGATTGTTTTCTTTCCGGCGTACTCGATTTACTTCTTCGCAGCCCGATATCCACGACTTAGCGAAGTTTTGTATCCTCCGGTGGCGTCACGCATAGTCGCTCCTCCGGAAGCACCGCCGTTCCTGCCGCCTCCAGAGCCTATTGGCTAATTGTGGCAAATTTCTTGCGGTTGAATGGAAAGTCTTAACGCGCGATCAGAGAATTTCGCTGTGCCAGGTAATTCCGTAACGCAAGTTTCCAATCGGACATTACAATTCCATACTTGTCCAGGTTTGCGTGAGAGAGCACAGAGTAGGCAGGCCGAGGGGCGGGGCATACAAACTTATCACTTGTGGTCGGCAGCACAATGGTATTCATGGCTGCGGCATTCACGATTTCTTTCGCGAAATCAAACCATGAGCAATCGCCCCGATTGGTCGCGTGAACAGTGCCCGTTGCATTGCCGCGGCAGAGTTGGATAATCGCCGTGGCGAGATCCTCGGCGTGGGTGGGGCATCCCCGCTGATCAGCCACGACCTCGATTTCAGGGCGTTTGGCAGCCAGCTTGAGAATCGTATCCGGAAAACATTTTCCGCCTACTCCAAACAGCCATGAGGTTCGCACAATACAGGCGTCGGGTAGAATCCGGCGAATTTCTTTCTCCGCTTCGGCCTTGGATTGTCCATAAACACTTCTAGGGGAAACCGGATCGGTCGTTTCATAGGGAGTCGTCTTTGTGCCGTCGAAAACATAGTCGCTGCTAATAAAGAGCAAACGCGAGCCAAATTGCTTTGCCGCCTCGGCCACATTCGCCGCTCCTCGCGTATTTACGTCGAAGGCAAGTTCGCGATTGGTTTCACACCCGTCAACGTCCGTGTATGCGGCGGTAAGCACGGCCCAGTCTGGTTTTGTGCGCTCCGCGGCATCGAACACTTGCTGCCGATTTCGAATATCCGCATCTTTAGACGAGAAACCAGCCACGCTATCATCGGTCCAGTGCCGCATGAGAGCTTGTCCCAATATGCCGGTTGCTCCAAAGAGACTTATCTTCATGCTCGGATGACCTCCACAACTCTGTGAACCAGCATGTCTGAATATTCTCGTCCGCGTCGCACTGCTCACCCAATTTTCGAATGCTACAATTATATTGTCTCTACGCTAGTCGTTCTCTCCGAGGTGCACCTATGGCAACGCTTGAGGCGCCAGTATTGAATCGCACTCGCACTCATCAAGGAAAATTCGTTAACGAACCGCCCACTAATTTTGCGCGGCAGGATAACGCGCGGCAAATGCGAGCCGCCATCGAGAAGGTCCGCGGCCAATTGGGCCGCGAATACGATTTGGTCATCGGTGGCCGGCGAATCAGGACTGGGGAGAAGATTAAGTCCGTGAATCCGGCGAGGCCTTCTGAAGTCGTTGGTCTCCATCAAAAAGCTGGCAAAGAACACGTAGAGCCTGCCATGCAAGCGGCTCTCAAAGCCTTCGAGAGTTGGAGCCGGACTTCGGTGGAAGAACGTGCCGGGCTTCTGTTTCAGGTAGCGGATCTTTTCCGGCAACGCAAATTCGAACTATGCGCATGGCTGGTCTTCGAGGTTAGCAAGAACTGGGCGGAAGCGGACGCCGACATTGCCGAGACGATTGATTTCTGTGAGTTCTACGCGCGTGAGGCTTTGCGGCTCGCGCATGTCGAAACCCCGGTCCAGTTGCCGGGAGAACACGATTCGCTGTTTTATATTCCGCTCGGCGTCGGGGTTGTGATTCCACCGTGGAATTTTCCCGCAGCCATTATGGCGGGAATGACGCTCGCTTCAATCGTCTGCGGAAATACCGTCATCCTGAAGCCGTCCAGCGAATCGCCAACGATTGGCGCGAAATTCATGGAGTTGTTGGAGGAGGCTGGGATTCCTGAGGGCGTGGTGAATTTCTGTCCTGGCTCGGGCGCCACGTTTGGCAACGCGGCGGTCGCGCATCCCAAGACGCGGTTCATTGCCTTCACCGGATCGCGGGAAGTGGGACTCGATATCAATAAACGCGCCGCCGAACATGTCCTCGGACAGATGTGGATTAAACGCACCATCCTTGAAATGGGCGGCAAAGATGCAATCATCGTGGATACCGACGCCGATCTGGACGCAGCAATCGAAGGCGTGGCCGCATCGTCATTCGGATTTCAGGGACAGAAATGTTCCGCTTGCTCCCGTGCAATCGTGGACGAGCGCGTTTATGACAAGTTTCTCGAAGGCCTCAAGGCTCGCGTCGAAACCATCAAGATCGGCGATCCTGCCGAGAACGCATATATGGGCGCGGTTATCAGCGAGAGCTCGATGAAGACGATTCTCGAATACATTGAGCATGGCAGGAAAGAAGGGCGGCTCATCACTGGAGGTGGGCGAGTAACCGGTGCCGGAGAAGGATTTTTCCTTCAGCCGACGGTCATTGCCGACATTCCTCCCAAATCAAAGCTTGAGCAGGAAGAAATTTTTGGCCCAGTGCTATCGGTAATCAAAGCGCGAAATTACGACCACGCTCTGGAGATCGCAAACGACACGGAGTTCGGCTTGACCGGCGCGGTGTACACAAACTCGCAGGAGAAGATTGACCGGGCCATCCATGAATTCCATGTGGGGAATCTGTACATCAATCGCAAATGTACCGGAGCGATTGTTGGAGCGCATCCGTTCGGCGGATTCAATATGTCAGGAACTGACTCGAAAGCGGGCGGTCCGGATTATTTGTACCTGTTCACACAAGCCAAGGCAGTTGGCGAAAAAATTAGATAGATTCCTTTATTCGTATCGCAGTGCTTCTGCCGGCAGAATTTTTGCAGCGGACCACGAAGGGTAGATCGTCGCGATCAATGAAACTCCCAGCGTCACAATCGCGACTAACAACCCGTCAATCATCCGCGGAGCAAAGGGAACGTAATCAATCGAATAAACTTCCGGGGACAAGGACAACAGATGGTAATGTCCGCCCGCGAACGATAGCCCGTATCCCACAATCAATCCGATAAAGGTTCCCACTACCCCGATCAAAACGCCTTGCGCAATGAAGACGCGGCGGATTTGCGATTTCCGGGTACCCATTGACATGAGTACGGCAATGTCGCGAGTCTTTTCCATCACCATCATGATCAGGGAAATTAATATATTCAGCGCAGCCACGAAAACAATCAGGCCAATCGTGATGAAAGTCACGAGACGCTCCATTTTCAGCGCACGAAACAGAGCCTTGTTCTGCTCCATCCAGTTCGTAGTCATAAATCCTGGTCCGGCGGCCTTTTCGAGTTGATTACCGATTTCGCCCGCTTTGTAGATATCGTCAATCTTGAACTCGATTGCCGCGATTTGATCGCCGATACCGAACAACTGCTGTGCGTCAGCCAGGCGCGCAAGCGACCAGGCGCTGTCATAGTCGTAAAATCCAGAATTAAAAATTCCGGCCACGCGGAAGCTGCTGTATTTCGGAACCATGCCGAACGGCGTTAATTCCCCCTGGGGACTGGTTACGAGGACGACAGAGCCGACGGTCGCGCCAAGATTTTCTGCCATATCTTTCCCAAGAATGATCGGAGGCATGGCGGCCACGCGATTCACGACTGCTGCCAAAGAATCCGGCGATTCAGTAGGTGTGGCGCGGGCGCCCGCACCCGCCGAATTTGACCCCGATACTCCACCCGGCTTCGATTCATCCAGCGCAGTCGCGGATCCAGCAACCACGCTTTTCAGCAAGTCGCTGACTTTATTTTCCGAACTAGGAATCATTCCCTTAAGCACCGCCCCGCGAGCCCGCGGTCCCCGCGAAATCATGACCTCCTCATAAATCGTTGGCGCGGCGGCGATCACGTGAGGTTGGTGCGATAGACGATCCAGCAACTGCCGCCAATCTTTGATCCCGTCATCCTGCGTGCGCAACAGGGTTATGTGCGAGGTAGTTTCGAGTAAACGGTCCTGAAGGTCCTGCCGAAATCCGTTGTTAATCGCGAGCGCGATGATGAGTGAAGCGACTCCCGCAGCGACTCCAAGAATAGAAATTCCAGTGATTACGCCAATAAATGCCTGACGCCTTTTTGCGCGTAAATAACGGGTAGCAATAAAAAGTTCGAAGCGCATCAGAGAAGCTGTCGAAACATCACATTTCAGCTCACTGGGGATTATATAGAGCGCGCCGTAGATGGGTCGCACGGCACCACGCCGATGCTCATCGTGAAAGTGGAATCAGCCCCTGCTAGACTGTTTGAGCTATGAGCGTGATTGACGAAGTTTTGGAAGCAAATGAGATTTACTCGCGGACGCATGAGTTGCGGAAGCTGACTCCGCGGCCCGCAAGCTCGCCATTCTTACTTGCATGGACACACGATTTTCGATCCGCACACTGGGCCTGGCGACTGGTGCCGCGCACATTATCCGCAACGCCGGCGGCATTGTCACTGACGACAGCCTGCGGTCTCTTCTCGTTTCGCACTACCTCCTCGAGACCGAGGAATTCATGATCATCAATCACACCGATTGCGGAATGATGCATGCCAGCGAGCAGGATTTGCGAACCAGAATTGAAAATCGAAGCGGAACTGCGGCCATATCTCCGGCATGCTTTTTCGCTTTTCAAAATATCGAAGAGAACGTTCGCCACCAGCTACAAAAATTGCGCACGCATCCGTGGGTTCCGAAGTCAGTCTCGGTTCGAGGTTTCATTTACGACGTTACCAGCGGCCGCTTGCGCGAGATCAAGCTTTTATAGCCTAGGCGGCTCTTTCGGCGCTGGCCTCAGGAAGTTTCGCCGCAATTAAGTCAACCTTCTCGATTGACGGCGGACCAGACAAAAGGTCCGAAGCCTTTTCTTTCAGCGCAGCGGCCACGCGTCCCGTTAAGTGCGCCTGCCGGCCCGCTTCGTTGGGAAAGGCGTCAAAAATCCCGAATGTGGAGGGGCTCATGCGAATGGCGAACCAGGCGATTGTCGCCGGCTCCTGTTGAACAATAGCGAGTCCGCTGCGGAGGAAATTCTCCACTTCAGTCTCTTTTCCCGGCTTTGCTTCCAGCCGAACCCACAGCGCGACGTGAACTTTGTCAGCCATTTTTCATCTCCTTGAAAATGAGCGCACCATGCTTCTTGATCTTACTCTTCTAAGCGTGTCTATTCGTTTTGATGCTTAGATTGACGACGCGTAGAATTTCTCGCCCCGCAGCACGGTTTCGATGCAGTCCACAATTTGTCCTGCGTTGCTCTTGGAGAGGATGCCTGCGATACCTGCCTCTCGCGCCAGTTCCGCGAGCTGGGAATCAAGATACATCGAACACAAAATGACGGAGGTATTAGGACAGTTTTCAGCGATCTCTCGTGCCACCACGATGCCATTGGTTTCCGGCATAAAAAAATCCAGGACAACGACATCAGGGGAGAGTTCGAATGCCTTCAGCATCGCCTCATTTCCGTCCTTTGCTTCGCCACAAATTTCCCAGCCGTCGTGGCCCTCAATCAAGCGGCGGATGCCGGTGCGAACGGGTTGTGAATCGTCGGCGATGAGAATTCGTTGGGCCATGGTTGACTTAAGTGGTAGTCAGACTATCCGATGATAGCCGCGTTTCACGAGTTGGCGGAAATATTAATTTAAGGCGCCAAAGGTTGGGCGCTTCTTCAAATGCGAATCTCCCAGCCCTTTTCGTACGCACGGCCGCACATCTTAGTTGCCTCCGGGTCGCCGGTTATGTGCCCGCTCGTGTCTAACTTAAGTTCCCGTTTCAGTTTCCACGCGATGTTTGAGAACTGCAACATTGCGACCCCGATGTAAGCGTCCGCGACGGGCGCATTCAACTTCTCTCCGCTCCGCACGGCATTGATCATGTTTCGGAAGTGCGCGTCAGTCATGGAATCGCGGCTAAGAAGATCCTGGGTTGAGTTTTTGTCGTTCGTCTTGAACTCTTGTATCAGCTTGTCATCAAGGCTGAATATCTGGTAGCCATCGCGGTCAATGAGGACGCTTCCCTTGGTGCCATGAATGATCGAACCGCGGCCCCGGTTGTAATAGGTTTTGCCGTTGCAACTCATGCCTTCCCACGTAATCATCTTGTCGCCATATCCGAAACTCGTGACCAGCGTGTCGTAGAATTCCCAATCATCGTGAAAGGCGTATCTGCCTCCGGAAGCCGTGACCCGCTCGGGAAAGCCGGCGTCCAGGGCCCAACGGCAAACGTCCACTTCGTGAGTGCCGTTGTTAAGCGCTTCTCCGGTGCCATAAAGCCAGAACCAGTGCCAGTTGTAGGGATGAATGTTGTCTTTATATTGCTGCCTCGGAGCTGGCCCCTGCCATAAATCCCAGTCAAGATAGTCGGGAACTGGAACCACCTTTCCAATTCCAATCGAACCGCGATTATTGGAATACCAGCATTTTGCGAAGTAAGGCCTGCCAATCAGCCCGTCGTGGATCTTCTGAATGATCTCGATGGTGTGAGGAGAAGAGCGCTGCTGGTTGCCCATCTGCACCAGCTTTCCATACTTGCGTTGCGCGCGCACCAGCAGTTCGCACTCGTCAGGATCGTGGCCACACGGCTTTTCTACGTAAACGTGTTTGCCCGCCTGCATTGCCAGAATAGCCATCGGAGTGTGCCAATGGTCCGGCGCCGCGATACTAATGACATCAACATCTTTCGATTCCAGTACTTTTCGGAAGTCTTTTTCTTTGGCAGGCAAATAGCCCAATTCGTTTTGCGCTTCACCCGCAAATTTGTCGAGATAGCGAGAATCCACGTCGCAGACACGGGAAAGATGCGCAAGGCTTCCGCTCGCTTTGATGGATGACAGGTGTGCATAACCGCGTCCGTGCAGTCCGATGACCGCGAAGCTCACGCGGTCGTTTGCGCCGAGAATTTGCGCGTAACTCTTTGCAGTTGCGCTTACGGCAGCACCTGCGGCTCCCGCTGCGATAGTTCCAAGAAATTTGCGCCGCGAAATCATTTTCCCTCCAACGTTCTGTCGGTCACTTCGGCAATGCGTATGCCACAATGCTTCCGCTCGACGGAGCGTCCTTCGCTTTGCCGCCTCCAGCCACGATGACAACAAATTGGCGGCCATTGACTTCGTACGTCGAAGGAGTCGCATTGCCTGCCGCAGGCAGCGTTGTTTCCCATAGAAGTTTGCCGGTGTCCTTATCGAAGGCGCGGAATTTTTTATCGAAATTCGTTGCCGCGATGAAAAGTAGGCCTCCGGCAGTCACAACCGGTCCTCCATAGTTTTCACTGCCAGTATTCGCCAATCCTTTTGCCGCAAGTTCTGGATACTCGCCCAACGGAAGTTTCCACGCGAACTTTCCGGTATCCATATTGATTGCCGTCAGCGTTCCCCATGGCGGTTGAATTGCCGGATAACCATCGGCGTCAAGGAATCTGTTATATCCGTCGCTGACGAATTTCATGTCGCCCGCGGACGGAGCTACAGTCTTCGCGGTTCTGTCAATGCCGCTGTAAACGTAATCCACAACCGCATGAACTGCGTCATCTCCCAGGCGTGCGAAACCGGGCATTCTACCCGATCCTTGAGAAACCAGAGTCGTCACATCTCCATCGGGATAGCGATTGCTGAGCCCGACAAGTGACGGAAATTCCGGAGGCGATCCCTTCATGGCCGGTCCGTGACACGCAGCGCACTCGCGAAGATAAATTGTCTTGCCGCTCGCGCCAGCCGTGATTGGTTTCGGTTCAACCATCCGCAATATCCAAGCCATCTCATTCGCGTTCACGTATAGCAGATGAGTTTCTGGATCAAAGGCCGGCCCGCCCCATTCCGCGCCGCCATCGAAGCCGGGAAAAATGATCGTGCCTTCGCGGCTTCCCGGGACGAATTGTCCGGCGCTGCGAATTTGCTTAAAACGCGCCAGAGCTTCGGCATGCGCTTCAGGGGTACGCTGCGTCAGCATGTCCGCGGTAAGCTCTTGCCGTGCGAATGGCGCAGGGAGAGTCGGAAGCGGCTGAGTGTCGGCAGTGACTTCTCCATCCAAATCGGACTTCGGATATTTTTTGTACTCGACCGGAAATAGTGGAGATCCGGTGTCGCGGTCGAACAGATACACAAACCCTGATTTCGTTGTTTGTGCGACCGCGTCCAGCGGCTGCCCACCGCGAGTTACGGTAACCAGCACGGGAGGAGCCGGCAAATCCCGATCCCATATATCGTGATGCACAGTTTGAAAATGCCATATGCGCTCGCCAGTATCAGCTTTCAGCGCAATGAGGGAATCTGCGAATAAATCGTCGCCCACACGATCGGCTCCATAGAAATCCGAAGCTGCCGAGCCAGTGGAGGCGAAAACCCATCCTCGCTTCATATCCAGTGAAAGTCCGGTCCAGTCATTCGCGGCGCCGCTGTATGTCCACGCGTCTTTCGGCCAAGTCTGGTAGCCAAATTCTCCCGGATGGGGGATGGTGTGAAATGACCACTTAAGTTTTCCAGTGCGGACGTCGTAGGCTCGAATGTCGCCGGGCGAGGCGGGCAGCATTTCGCCCATGCTGCTTCCGATAATCAACAAGTCTTTATAAATAATTCCAGGACTGGTCATCGTGACCCAATTCTTTGGCTCGCGTCCCAAATCATCGCGAAGATCAATGCGCCCGGAAACGCCAAAGGTCTCGATCGGCTTCCCGGTGCGCGCGTCGAGAGCGTAAAGATACTGGCGAACCGCGACGAAGATACGTTCATCCTTTGCATCCGACCAGTATGTGACACCCCGGCTGCGCATCTTTCCAACGACGTGCAAGCCGACATTGGGATCAAAGCGCCAAAGAAGTTTGCCGCTGGCAGCGTCGAGAGCGACCACGTTTATTTTCGGCGTGGTTGCGTAGAGCGCTCCATTCACAACGATCGGATTGCATTCATTCTCTGAGGCGGGAAACGCATCGCCGGAATCAAACTTCCACGCAACCTGAAGGTCTTTGACATTGTCGCGATTGATCTGCGCGAGAGGAGAATAATGAGTGCCCTCGGGATTGCCGGAATAAACACTCCATTCCTGATTGGAAGCGGCCGGAGCGGCAGGGCCGTTGGTCTGACTCAGTACGAGAAGGAAAACGAAAAAAGCTTTCATAGATCGAGGACGGTCGCGCCTGCGAAACTCGTTGGCAATTCTAAACGGTCAGCTTTGAAAGGGCGCGGCTTTCACAGGCTGCGGGAAAACTCATTCTAGCCGGGAAGGGACCGACTTTCAGTCGGGCCGATGATTGATTTTGCAACATTTACGGCCCGACTGAAAGTCGGGCCCTTCCCTTTTCGACGCATTCTCTTCATTTTTCCGCTGCCTGTTTTAGCCGCGCCGTAAGCCCCCTGAATTGAGTATCGGCGGGGCTAAAAGCCCCGCCCTTTCAAGGCTATTTCGCCATGCTGCCTAGCCGGGCCCTACTGACTCGAAAATCCGATTACGGCGCAAGCATACGCTTCATGTAGAAGCGAAAGAACGCGTCCGAATCTGAATCAAGACAAACTTGGGCGTTCGACACTCCAGGCTCAACACGCGTGAAACCCTGGTCGTCCACCCGAATGCGCATCGGTTTCACCGGACAAATCTCAGGATTCAGAATATAGACCACAGTCATGACATCGAAGAGAGTCGGCGTCTTCTGTCCCCATTCGTGGTAGAGCAACGTCAACGCATCCGTGAGCGGCGTGCCAGCCTGAAATAAGATGGCTCTTTTCACTTCGTCCAATTTCATCTGGGTTGAGTCGAGCGGCATCATGTAAATCGGCACGCCCGATGCGAATAGTTTCTGTGCCGAAGGAATATCATTGACGATGTTCCACTCGGGTTCGGGACCACGCGATGGACTGTACCCGAGATCCCCGTATCTTCGTTCGATGGAGCCACCCATCATCACCACGCGCCTCAGTTTGCGAAAAGTTTCCGCGTCTTTATCAATAAGCGCTCCGACGTTCATCAGAGGGCCAATCGCGATCAAAGTAATTTGTCCGGGATAGCGTCGAATCTGCTCAAGGATAAAATCCACCGCGTTAGGGTGGGATGCCCTGACGAAGCGGCCAGCATCAGCATAGCGCCGCTGCGTGAAAACGCTCTTCGTGACAGTGGAAGTACCGATCGCAATTGGAATGTCCTGCCGTCCCGCCTCGCCAAGAAGCCGGTCCAGCAGTTTGGCCCGCGCATCAGTATCCCCGAAAGTGGTGGAGATTCCGAGAATCTGCAACTCGGGACTGCGCAGCGCTAACGCGACCGCGAAGGCATCGTCCACGTCATCACCAATGTCAGTGTCAATAATGATTTTTTCTGGTTCGCCTTGCGAGGATCTAGCTGGAGGGGCAGATTGCGCGCGGCTCGAAACAACGAGCAACACCGGTAGCAAGAACATCAAGCAAATAATTGCGGCGTAGAGACGAAGTTCGCTGCGCCTGCCTTTGTATTTCATAATTCGAATCGTTCTAAGGTATCCCCATCAATCAGTCAAGGAGCATCCGCAATTTGCCGGTGGGACATGCGCTTTCAAGAAATCTGATACACGCTTGTAGGCATCAATTTGATTTTCGACGCGAGCGAAGCCATGCCCTTCGTTTTCGTAAATTTTATATTCGGCTTTGCCGCCTTTTTTCGTAATCGCATCCACTACTTGCTGCGTTTCGCTTTTCGGGCAACGCGGATCGTTTCCTCCGGCCAGCAGGAGCAGCGGCGCTTTGATCTTATCCACAAAGAAGATTGGTGAGCGGTCTTCGTACAGCGCCTTGTTTTTCACCGGATCGCCCATGGTCGCTAGGTCCATTTCCCGCAACACCGGGTCTTCGTTCTCGATCTCGGTGAAATAATTCACGAACGGAACGATTGGCACTCCAGCCGCCCAAACCTCTGGCGCTTTCGTTACTCCCATCATGGTTAAATATCCGCCGTAGCTGCCGCCCATCAACACTATTTTCTTCGGATCAATAAATCCGGTTTGCTTGATCCAATCTGCGGCAGCGAGCACATCCTGCAAATCGCCGCCTCCCATATCGAACAGGTTGGCGTCCTCAAAATCTTTTCCGTAGCCGGTGGATCCGCGATAGTTGGGCGCGATCACCATGTATCCCTGATTAACGATGTGCTGAATGAAGCGATTGAACGAGTTTACCGATTGCGATTTCGGGCCGCCGTGAACATACACAATCGCGGCGTTCTGGCCATTGCGCACCATGTTGTAGGTCATGTACACGAAAGCGGAAATCGTCCACTTGCCATCTTTGCTTGGATAGTGCACAAGAAACGGTTCGACCATATCTTCCGAATGAACCCCCGCAACCAGGGCGTGGGTGACCTGAAAAGATTTGGAGGTTGCAATGGTATACACCCAAACATCTCGCGGGGAAGTGGGACCGTCGTGATAGTAGATGAGCCGCGAACCATCGCGTGCAAAAGCGGACTGCGAGCCCCCGGGCGTGTTTACGCCTTTCGGTAAGGGCAGGGAAGCGGTCTTCCCGGAGGTTAAGTCGTGCAGATATATGTTCACAAAGCCATCAACATTCGCCGTCCAGGTGACGTGCCTTCCATCCGGAGAGAAGTTGCCGCCATCAATCTCCCATTTATCGAGAGTAAGCCATTCGATTTTTCCAGGTTGCAGGATTCCATCTTTTTCTGACAAATTTAGAATGCCAACGTTTTCATACCCATTTTCCTGCATTTGACGTGACAAGGATTTCATCTGCGTTCAGGAGGGGGCGCTGTGAAACGTCATTGGCCCGGTAAAGCTTTTCTCCTTCGTGCGGCGTGAGCAATGTTGATTTTCCTGTAGCCACCTCCGCAATAAAAATGTTGGAATCCGTGCCCTTGGCTTGCTCTTGCGTATAAACGATGTGCTTCCCATCGCGCGTCCAGATCGGATCCACATTCATCCGATCTTTCACCGTGTCGCTTGTGACGTGTTTGGTGTCGCGCATCAGCGTGTCATACACATCAATCTCGAATACCGAAGACGTCCGCGGCTTCACCATGTACGCAAGATAGCGGCCGTCTGGAGACCACGTTGGATGTTCTTCCGCAATCTCGCGAGTATGAGTTAGATTCACTACCATTCCCGTCTTCGGCGAGACCAGAAAAATATCCCATTGCTCATCGCCGTCGTAGTCCGACATGTAGGCGATCCACTTTCCATCTGGAGACCATGCGGGCTGCGTCTGGCGCTGATCGCTGATCGTGAGTTGCATGGGCCATCCGCCCGCGGCGGATACAAGCCAAATATTGTTTCTCCCACTGATATTCGAGACGAACGCAATCGTCTTCCCATCGGGCGACCAGGTGCTGCCTCCAATCGCCCGCGTCATGTACAGTTTTTCGATCGAAAGGCTTTGAGTGCCCTGTTCAACCTGCGCGTTGGGCCTGCTGTTGATCAGCTTGGGATCAGTGATCGCTTGGGAGGCTTGCAAAGTCTGTCCTGATGCAAAAGACGCCATAATGAAGAAAATAACAAAACTGACGGGTAGTCGCGTCGAACCTGGCAGACGTTTAGTTGAAGGCATTTTAGAAATGCGAGAATCGAACTTGTTAAACACCAGTCCGGCGTTATCTAACCCGTGTTATCGAACCGGGTGTTATCTGACAATGACAGCCGAGGGTTGCGCAGGCGTAACCACCGGACTACCCAGCACGTTTAATCCTCCAGTGGTTGTATTCAGCGTGTAAACCGATACCGAACTGGCGTTAAGATTCGCTGCGTACAGATAATCAGTACCAGCCGTTGCGGCGGTTGCAGCAATGCCGGGACGAATCGCCAGAGAGACGGGACTGCCTCCGGCGGAAATGATTGCCGGAGTCAGTGGCGAAAGCACGCCAGTGGCGGAACTCCACGAATACTCCGAGATTTGATTCGCCTGTTCATCCGCTGCATAGAGAAAAGGGGCTGTCGGATCCATGGCAATCGCGACTGGTCCAGGTTCCGCAGTGAAGGGGGATCCGGCAAGCGGAGTAAGAAGACCGTTCGGTATGGAGCACCCAAATGCATTTGCAGCGTCGCATATGGCAAACCCACTAATGTTGTTTGAGCCGGCATTGGCAACGTAAAGGTACTGTCCGGCGGGAACGGTTGTGCCTTGGGCTATTGAAACGAATACGGCGGACGGTGAAAGTCCCACCGGATAGGTCATTGGCTGGGATAGTGCTCCTGAACTGGATATTTGGAACGAAGAAACGGTGTTGGCGAACTGATTCGCCACATACAAATAATTTCCAGAAGCGCTCACGGCCACTGAAACCGGGCCGGTACCGACACTGCCTCCATTTATCTCCGTAGAGAAGGGGGAACCGCTCACCGGAGTGAGGGAAGCGCCACTCACTGCAAAAACTGAAATGGATCCCGGTTGCGCCCCCGGTGGGGTCAGATCAAAACTACCCTGATTTGCAACGAACAAGAACGTCCCCGCAGGATTGATTGCCATTCCCAATGGTGTAAGGCCAGCCGCTATCGTGCTCCCCGCTACCTTAAAAGTTCCGTCGCTATTGATTGTGTATGCAGATATCCCCCCGCCAGACGTTGATCCTGTGCCACTGTTGCATATGAATGCAGCATCGGCTTTCGGCGTGATGACGATGGAAACAGCCGTATTCCCCGTGGCCACAGCGTTGCCGTTCAGGCCTAGGGAACCATTCCCGGTATTGATCGTATATGCCTGAACGGTTGTGTTTCCTTGCGCAGTCAACCACAAGAAGCCGGTCCCGGTCGAGGATAAAGAGGGGCTGCTCGAACAGCTTGCCAAAATGAGTAATAAAGGTAGGACGAGTGACAACCAGCAATACTTTATCCGCATTGTTCTCCCAGGATAATCTCCCGACAATTTCGCGCCAAAAGGTCACACGCGCAGGAGGCACGAGAAAAAATAACAGGGGCTCACCCTTTTGTTTATCAGGAATGAAGGTTTAGAGCAACCGCTGACAGGTGTTGCGATCAGGTCAACTCTATGAATTGTCCTGACCATCAGATTGCGGACGGGTCTGGGAACTAGCCTTCAACACCGGCCTGAACCGCAACGATCTTGTCATCCGAACACGACGTCGCAGGAAATCTGATTTCAATCATCAGGCCCCCTTGAGGCCGGTTCGTGGCCGCAACTGTGCCGCCGTGGAGTCTCACTGCCCGGTCTGCAATTGCGAGGCCCAGGCCGACACCGCCGGTTCCGCGGCCGCGGTCATCATCAATGCGATAAAACGGTTGGAACAATTTCTCTAAAGCTTCCTCCGGAACTCCCGGCCCGCAATCCGTGACCCGGACAATTCCTTCCGGCCCATTCCGTCCGCCCGCGCATTCCAAATGCACTTCGACGGCAGTATCCTCCCGGGCGTAACGCACTGCATTTCGGACTACATTTTCGATCGCGCTATTCAGCAGCCCCGCGTCTCCGATGACCACACAATCGTTTTTAATCGAGTATTCAACGCGGCATTGGCGGCTCTGAGCCTCGAATGCAGCATCTTCCGCGACTTCGCGAACCAATTGCGCGAGATGCACCGGCACTTTTCGCATGACCTCGCCGCCGCTCTCCAACCGTACAATCGTGAGTAGGCGTCCGATCAACTCGTTCAGCCGATTCGCTTCGAGATCAATGCGCTCAAGCGCGCTGTTCGCCTCGGGGCCGGCGCGTTGCCGCGCCAACTCCAACGCAACATTTAAGCGGGCGAGGGGGGAACGCAACTCGTGGGAGATGTCTTTCAACAACCGTCCTTGCGCATTAACCAGGTGTTCGAGACGCTCAGCCATGGTGTCGAAGTCACGAATCAGTTCAGACATTTCGTCGTGACCTCGCGCTGTGTTCACGCCCGCTCGCGCCGTCAAATCACCAGCGGCTAATTTTTGAGTCGCCGCCCTGAGCCGTACGATGGGGGAAGTTAAATACCGGGTCAGGAGATAGCACACCAATCCAGAGCAAATGATCGCGATCAGGATTCCAAGCCCGGGCACTCCATGCGGACCGAATCGCGTGCGCTCGACTGGCAATTCAATAACCAGGCCATACGATTGGCCATCGGCCGCAGTTATCGTAGGCCGCAGAAACTGCATCGGCCCTATCCTGCCCCAAATACTATCCGCCGTATGGATCTGCCCGCGTTCTACTCGTTCGATCCATTCCGGTGCGCCATGCCCGGTCAAATTGCGCCCCTGTTGATCAAAGAGAAAAGCATGTACGTGTTGTGTTTCTCGAAGAGTTCGCAGATAATTCCGCAGCCCTTCGGCACCCCCCGCCTTGTACGCCTGCACTGAATCAGTGAGAAATTTCTGTTGCTGAGCTTCAATGCCGGCGGCTTCGCGTGGTGGGCGCAATGCCAGCGTCACAAGAATCGTCGTGACGAGAAACAGCGCAAACGCGACCCAGTAGGAAAGAAATATTTTGAGAAAAAGGCTTCTCATTTGGCGTCTTTTTCGGCATGGTCGCGCGCGAGTGTGAAAATATAACCGACTCCGCGAACCGTCTTGATCAATTCCGTTCCATTGTCGGAGTCGCCCAGCTTCTTGCGCACTTTGCTCACGTGCATATCAATGCTGCGGTCAAAAGGAGAAAACTTCCGGCTCAAAACTGTGTCCACCAATTCTTCACGTGCAACCACGCGTCCGGCCTCTCGCAGTAAAACTTCCAACAAATTAAATTCGACCGAAGTAAATTCAATGGGCACGCCTTTTTGCCGAACTGTCCGCGTGGCGGGATCAAGTTCAATTTCACCAACGCGTACTACATCAGGAATAGGTTCACTCTGAGGGGCCGTCTTTGTTCGCCGCAGGATGGCACGAATACGAGCTACAAGTTCCCGCGGATTGAACGGTTTCGGAAGATAGTCGTCGGCTCCAATCTCGAGTCCCACAATCCGGTCAACATCCTCCCCGCGCGCGGTGAGCAATAACACCGGAATCTTCGAGGTACTTCGAATCCGGCGCAGAACATCCAAACCGTTTAGTCCCGGCAGCATTACGTCTAAAACGATTAATAATTGCGGGCCATTGAGCGCTCGTTCCAAGCCCCGCTTTCCATCGTAAATTGCCTCGACCTTGAAGCCCTCGGGACCAAGGTATTCAGCCACCAGGCTGCACAGTTCCACATCATCGTCAATAATCAGAATTTGATCCATGTTAGCCATTTTAGTTTCACATAGTGCCGACGGCACCGGCGTAAAGAATTGTCATACCAGCCGTCTCCATGGTTTACAAAACTTTACTCCGGTTGACTGACTCTTTACTACATTTCCGAACGACCTGTGTTTCTATCTATTGAACGAGATTAGTAGGCAGTGAAGACGAATCCAGTTTTCACGGAAAGATCGTCCAGGAGGAATAATCGTGAAGAAAAATAAATTCAAAATGCTCGGCGCGGGTCTTGCGCTGTTATTGATGGTAGGGTTCGCGGTATCGCAAGAGGCTGGCACGGGCATGGGCCCCCATGGCAAGTTTCACGGTCACGGAGACCATATGCTGGGCTTCTTCACCAAAGCGCTTGATCTCACCGACGCGCAGCAGGCGCAAATTAAGCAGATCATGACAAATGAAAAACCGACTCTCCATCCGCTGATGATGCAAGAGGGACAAGCCCACCAGCAGATGATGCAATTGGTCACCAGCGGCAACTTTGACGAGAACAAGGCTCAGGCGATCATTTCGCAGGAGACCCAGACTCACTCGCAAATCGAACTTGAGCACGCCAAGATAATGTCTCAGGCGTATCAGATCCTTACGCCCGACCAGAAAACCAAGTTCGCCCAATTGCAGGCGAAGCATCAGCAATGGATGTCGCAACATATGCAACACGGGCAGTCAGAGCCAGCAACGCCAAATCAGTAAGCGGACATGGTGCGAGGAGGGTTCTTCCCTCCTCACATCCTTTTCAAACATTTCTTGAAGGGAGATAAGCTCTTGGCTACCGTAGCGATCCCCACGGAGTTTATAAACATCGTCGCGGCCGAAATGTCTTCTGGTGTCGAAAGGGCGGTCGAATACTGGCTTGCTCAAATTGACCAGATCGCGAATAACGATAAAATCACGCCGTCACTCAAGCTAGCCGCGATTCAGGGAGTTCTTCAGAACTACAAGCGGCTAACTGGAAAACCTCATTGAAATTCGCCTGTGTTGCGTAATTTTTGGAGAGAATTTATGACTGCCGATATTGTTTATCGATCCTTATTCGATGCAGTTGGTTTTTCCTGGGCGGGTGGACTCTCGTCCTGCTGTTGGCGTCGGCTGCGGCATTTCGCAAAGAGTTGTCAGACGCCTGGCTAGCTGACCGATAAAGCGCGGCAAACACTTTCGCTTTATTCAGCAAGTGCATGGGTGCGCTTTCGAGCCGGGAAGTCACGCGCGATGGTAATCCGACCTTGCTCTCCGGTCGAGTGCGGAAATTTCGAACCCAATGGATCATCAACCGACAAAATTAATCAGCGTTCCAATTCCTGCGATCGAGATGCGAATTTCATCGCCTTGATTCAGTGTGAACGAGTCGGGCGGCACAATGCCGGTGCCGGTGAGCAGAAAACATCCATTAGGAAAAACGTTGTCCCGGTAAAGGTATTCGACTAATGTGGCCGGATCGCGCTTCAGGCTATTGAGCGTAGTAGAACCGGTGAAAACAGTCTGTCTGGCGCGCAAAATCTCCAGCCCAATCTCCGTAGATGATGGCAGCGGGTCTGATGTAACGAGAATGCCCGGGCCCAGCGAGCAACTCCGGTTATAAACCTTCGCCTGCGGCAAATACAAAGGATTCTCGCCTTCGATATCGCGCGAACTCATGTCATTGCCAATGGTGTAGCCGAGAATCTTTCCCCGAGGGCTTACCAGGAGCGTGAGTTCAGGCTCGGGTACCGACCACGAAGCGTCCTTACGGATAGCAACTTTTCCATGATGACCGACGACGCGGCTGGCTGTTGCTTTAAAGAAAAGCTCCGGCCGCTCGGCGGTATATACGCGATCGTAAAAATCCCCTCCGCCTGCGGATTTTGATTCATCCATGCGCGCGTCCCGGCTGCGAAAGTAAGTAACCCCTGCCGCCCAGACCTCTTGATTGCCGATCGGGGCTCGCAAGTTACGGCCATCTACGATTGGATTACCGTCCATTTTTGCTCCCACGCTGACGGACCGCATCAGATGCTCTTCTAGATCGTCACGCGTGGTCAATGCGTCCCACTCAGCATCTTTTGCGGAGTAGAATTTTTCGTCATGCTCAATGAAACAGCCATTCGTTGTGCGATAGAGCTTCATGTAGATTCGAGCCGTTGGTGAATTGTATTACGGGATTGGTTGATCAGAGTTTCGGGAAAAGTTCTCCGGCCGCGAAGCACTCTATAGGTTCTCCTGGATGAAGCGCGGACTGAGGTGAATGTCGAGTTGTACCAGCGCTGAATCGCCAATCGCCTCTGCCAGGATTTGATTACGGTTGAGCGTAATTTAATTTTCCACAGTGCCCGGTTTTCATGGGCGCGCCACGGTCGCACTTGGCCTGCCTCTCCATCTGTCTCCACGCTCCTTAACGTAACTCGCGAGAATGTAGCCCCAAGGAATACCAATAACATCCACAAGGACCCCGATCAACATGGCGCGGGTGAGGTCTGTTGATCGCACAGCTGACCACATCGGCAGCGCAACCGCTGTTAACCATATCGTCTTGTAGACCAGTTGCAGGAGAAGCAAAGGGACCATCTTCAGCGGATAACGAAGTCCCAAACCCGACAAGACCGACAATGCAGCCCAAAAGCTGAACGCAACGCCCTTCAATGGATCCCATGCTCCTTGGTGCTTCAGAACCTCCGGCCATACGTCCAATCCGAGCAGCAAGAAGTTAAGCAGGTAAACGAATCTCATAACGTACAGACGCCAAATTGATACAGGTTTAGGCATGGTGAACTCCAGAAACCTCCGGTCCCGGTTGCTTGTATACCTCATTTCAGGCCGATTGTCGTGTCTCGGATTCGAGTTTCGCTAAGTTCTGCTCACCCGAACGCTGTAGCCCCTGCCTAAGACGCCGCCCAGTCTGGCAAATCTTCTCGCAGAAGCGTAGGATCAGGCACCCGAATTCACGCAGTGAAAGGACGCGCCTTATGGTTTTCGGTATGAGCTTGCAAGCCTTCACTCTGATTCACGTATTGATCAGCTTGGCCGGAATCGCCTCGGGACTCGTCGTGGTGTACGGATTTTTCATCAACAAGGGCCTCGACAGATGGACGGCGGTGTTCCTGACGACGACGGTGCTTACTGACCTGACCGGTTTTCTCTTTCCTTTCAACGGGGCCACGCCAGCGTTCAGGCTCGGCATCATCTCGCTCGTGGTGCTGGCGATTGCGATTGTGACCCGCTACCCTCTGCACCTTGCCTGGCGGAAAACCTACGTGACCGCGGCATGCGCAGCTCTTTATTTCAATGTGTTCGTTCTGGTGGTGCAGCTGTTTGAAAAAGTACCGGCGTTGAAGGCGATTGCCCCAACTCGAACAGAGCCGCCGTTTGCGATTGCGCAACTTGCAGTGCTGGCGCTATTCGTTATGCTGACCGTGTTGGCTGTCAGGAAGTTCCGCCCTCAGCCAGTCTTAACGACCAAGTCGTCCGGGAAGGCAGCCTAGTTTTCTGGCAAAGCGAAGAGAAGCTTCTCGCAGTTTTGAGTGACGATTCAATTCGACTTCCCTGCTTTGCGCGGATCTTGGGTCGTATCCACGTATTCGGTCGAAGATGGGCCGAAACCGGTAATCTGAACGACAACCGGTTCATCTCCAGTTTCTGCAAAGTGATTCCGAGCAGACGGTTCGGTGTAAAAACTGCCTGGCGGTAAGGGCTTCAACTTCGCTTCGTCAAACTTATCGCCGTACCCGATATGCCAGGTGCCTGAGATCACCGTCGCAACCCTGTCATCTCGATGCGAATGAGCCGCGATACGCGTATGTGCCGGCACGCGAAGCATGATGGTATAGATGCCCGCTTGATCTGGATTGCCCTTGAGAACAACGGTCTGGATTCCGGCGACGCCCGAGCTTCCGGTACCCGGATTGCCGGCTTGCGGAAACTTGTACTCCGCGGGAGTTAAGCGTTCTTCGTTCGAGTCGCCGTCAGTGCTTGCGACCGTATGAGCAACTGCGGGGCCGTCGAGAAATTTACGGATCAGGGCAACCGTATACTCGGGCTTCTCTTCCATCAGCCAATGTCCTGAACCAGCGACAACCTCCTCCTGGACGTTAGTCGCAACGTGCCGCATGATCACGGCCTGAAGGGGACCGAAGGACTTCTCTCCACCGACCGCCATGACAGGCATCGTCAGCTTGGTTTGTTCGAAGATCTTGTTGTCCTTTGCATCCTGGGAGAACGCTGTGAACTGCGCGAAGCCGGCTCGCATCCCGCCCGGTTGCGCATACGTGGCGGCAAAGAAATTTCTGGTGGCCTCGTCCGGTTTACCAGGGTCGCCGGTAAAGTCATTCCATATCCGGTCAAAGTAGATGCGCTCCCGGCCCGCCACCAGCCGTTCTGCGTCCGGTCCATGAAAGTTGAAGTGCCAGACTCCGGGATTTTGGAGAATCTCGCTCCAGGGATCAATCCCCGGAATTGGCGCATCCATAACGACCAGCCTCTCAACCTTATCGGGGTAGATCGCGGCGTAGGCATACGCCACCATATTGCCGATGTCGTGAGCCACAACAAATGTCTTGTCGAATCCCAATGAGGTCACAATGGCGCGCATATCTTTGGCCTGAGTCTTCTTGTCGTAGCCACCCGCAGGCTTGGAGGATCGCCCAATGCCGCGAAGGTCCGGCACCACTACCGTATGGTCTTTCATGAGGTCAGCAGCGAGTGGAGCCCACGAATCGCTATTTTCCGCGTATCCATGGATGAGCAGCACTACTGGGCCACTTCCTCCCCAACGCACAAAAATGTCCGCACCTTCGGGGCTGTGGATCGTCTTAGCCTGAAAGCTGGCCGGTAACGAAGGCTGAGCCTGACTTAAAACGGCTGCCGTGGTGAAAAGCGTCAGGGCGAGAAAACGTCGAATCATTAGGCACCTTTGTACTCGCGAATAGTCCGCTTGTCGAAATGACCAAACGTAATTACGTGTGTCGGCAATACGGATTGTAGACCTCTATCGTTGATGACGTGGAAGAAACAGAGGAGTCATAGCCACCCGGCAGCGGGAGTCGGCCTGTAGCAAGTGGTCTGTGGTTGGCACCGAATCAGGAAGGAAACTGACAACCTGGATTGGATCGTTGATGCAATGAGGGGGCTTAAGTCGCAAGGGCGTCAATTTGGGGTCCCGATATTAGACACCCACCGATAATCCAGTTCCTCAATGCCACGAATAATGCTAAGCTGTCCGCAGCGAGGCATCAAATGAAACTTTCAGCCGCACAGCGCCCGCAGCACGAGCAGAGATCCCAGGAAATTCGCAAAGAGCGGCAGTACGAAATGAAACAAACGGAACGGTTATCCGCGATCCTTGCGAAGAAAGCTGGCTCCACCAAAACAGAAGAAACAAGCGACCGGGCTGCCTAACCCGGGGCCAGGTTCAGGCTGTTCCCACGATTCCGACCACCTACTTTCCCGAATTTTCCCTTAGTCAAAACCTCCTCGGTGTTTCCTACGATGCAAGATGCGAAAATTATGGTGAGCGCGGTGGGACTCGAACCCACGACCCATGCCTTAAAAGGCGTTGCCGCCCCGAAAACAAAGCATTTACAGGAATTGCGACGACCTACTAGGAAGATACCATAAGTTACTATGACGCTGGAACTTGCGCGGGATTCAATCGCAATTCATGGTAGGTGCTGGAGGTTACTGGTAGGCACAAAATTAGGCACAGTGGGCCAACAGATTTTCTCGGTGTGTCTTTTCAAAAGTGATAAACGATTCTGCCCAAGAATGCGAACCCCACAAGGAAGCACGAAAGCGCAGGCCAAGCGAAAGCAAGAGTGAAAAGGAGTTCATTTTTTGTCAGTTCCCCTTGGCCTGCTTCTATCTTGCGCACTAATTCGCGCTGGCCTGCATCAATGTGCTTCTGGTTTTCCTTTCGTTGTGTTTCCATGAAGCGGGATTGCGCGTTGTCGAAATTCCTCATCAGCGCGAAAATCACAACAAGTGACAGCATTACGCATAGAATCAGGGAAACCCCAGCGGCCCTCGCTGAAAAAACCACAAGGCTGTCGGATGTGCCCACAGTTGGTTTCGCAGTTGATGCCAGCAACGCTACCGCAATACCGGCAGCGGTAATAAGAGTTTTTGCTCCATCTACGTACATGTCGCGGCTATCCTGATTGGTCCATATCCAGCCCTTTTGCGGGGATGTGGCATCGCGCCAGATAGACCAAACGAACGGTAGGGGAGCGAATACCAGTACTGTCACGACGATATAAAAGAAGCAAGTTAATGTTGGCATACTTAACAGATTCTCGCTAAAAGTTAATTCTCAGCTTTCCCGCCAACGCCTTTCACAACGCTACAAACTTGCTGCATGACACGTTGCGGCGTTGTGATGTGGCCATTCAGTACATGGAATGCCGAATCAACAAGCGTCCAGCCTCTACCCCGCTGCGTGTGGCTGTGGCCATCAAGGTCCAACATGAAAGACCATCTATCGCCTACCATTTTGGCCGCTGCTCCCGTCGCCGGGGCGCTTGGATTCTTTACCGCAGCGGCGGCCATTTCTGGTGTGAAATGTACCAGCAGCAATCCGTGGCACGCACTTTCCGAAGCGAAAGCTACTTGGAGCTCGTCCTCAAAGTCCCTCACAACATCGGCGGGTGTAGTTCCCACGGGACATGGTTTGCCATAGGTCGCATACATTTCACAGCCATTCTTTACATAATCAACGTTCCACCAATCGTCAGAAACACGATAGGCAAAAACTTATCCTTCGGCGCAGCCTTTCCCTGTCCAAACGCAAATACGCCGAAGGCCACCATCGCAATCACTAACTTTTGCATGGTTGCCTCCGGCGCGGGTTGCTACCACGCTGGCGGTTATCGTCTAGGCAGGCGACACTTGATTAGTAATGTAACCTCGCTAGTCTTTTTTTTGAAAGTACCGGCAGGATTTCGATAAACAAACGGAGCACGGCAGTTGCGAATCCCAAGATGCCCGTCGTGATGATTGTATCCATGTGCACTTTACTTGCCGCCCGCCTTTGCCGTTGCCGATGTAACAACAACAACCGTGGCCGGGCCGCCCGTTAATTCCTCAATCGCGCGGCACAGCTTTTCGGGGTCGCCTTCCAAAAGTTCTATAGCTTTGTCGTAACCGAATCTTTCACGCGATTGCGCAATCAATTCGCTACGTACACCCTGCGGAGGATACTCTGTGCAGCGCGCCCTTACAGCGCTTCACAAGGTGGCAAAATCTGGTAGGCACAAAATTAGGCACAGTGCGGAAAACTATATTCTGGATAGCGAGCAAGAAAACGCCGCAAATGCAAAGGATACAGAGGATTAATATGGTGAGCGCGGTGGGACTCGAACCCACGACCCATGCCTTAAAAGGGCATTGCTCTACCAACTGAGCTACGCGCCCACATTCATAAGAATCTAACATAATCGAAAGGTCTTATTTTGCAGTTCGAAAGAGGAGTGAACTTGTCAAAAAGCACAGTGAATCGCCCACGCCGTTCAGTCGTTGCGATGTGACAGGCGTCCGTCACTGCAATGACAGATCTTTACCCCCGGCCTTGATGTATAAATAATAGGCTTTCCGGGAGATTGATTCGATCCGAGCAAATGAGCAGCCCCAGCCGTAAAGGCTTTTCCAATCCAGTTCTCTTCTTGGCGTCTTTCTTTTTGTTGGGCGCCACACTCCAGTTACACGCACAAAAAAACAATCATCCGATCCCGCATATTGTGAGCCAGGATGGCCGTTACGCTCTATTAGTTGATGGCGCACCCTACCTCATGCTTGGCGCGCAAATCAACAACTCCAGCGCGTGGCCCGCAATGCTTCCTAAGGTATGGCCTGCAATTGAAGCAATTCACGCGAACACTGTTGAAATGCCGGTGTATTGGGAACAGATGGAACCCCGTCGAGGGCATTTCGACTTCACCATCGTTGACACGCTACTTGCGCAAGCCCGGCAGCACCATGTTCATCTTGTTCTTTTGTGGTTTGGGACGTGGAAGAATGGCAGTTCGCATTACATGCCTTTGTGGCTGAGGAATTCTCCGGAGATGTCTCCCCATGTCATCGGCGCGAATGGCCGCGCGGTGGATTCTCCGTCTCCCTATTCCGCTGAAACGTTAGGTGCAGACGTTAGCGCGTTTGCCGCGTTGATGCGCCATCTGAAAGCAGCTGACACTCTTCGCACAGTGCTCATGGTCCAAGTCGAAAATGAACCGGGAACATGGGGAAGCGTTCGCGATTTTTCTCCAGAGGCTCAAAAGTTATTCGAAGCGCCAGTCCCGGCCGAATTGCTGACTGCGCTTCACAAGCAAGTCACCGGGCCGCCGACAAATTGGCACGATGCTTTCGGCGAAGACGCGGACGTATGCTTCCACGCCTGGTCCGTCGCGCGATACATTCAGCAAGTCGCGGGTGCTGGCAAATCTGTTTATCCACTGCCACTTTACGTGAACGCCGCCTTGCGCGATCCTCTGAAGCCCGCACTGCCCGCGAATTATGAAACCGGCGGCGCAACTGACAACGTCATTCCCATTTGGAAAGCCGAAGCTCCCGCCATTGATATTCTCGCTCCCGATATTTATATGAACGATAGGGAACGGTATTTGAAGGTGCTCGATCTTTATCGGCGTCCTGATAATCCTTTGTTCGTTCCGGAGACGAGCCGCGCTCCCCTCGTCGCGCCATTTTTCTTCGAAGCCCTGGGACGCGGGGCTATAGGGTTTTCCCCATTCGGCGTTGACTTCACTTCAACATCTCAAGATCCTCAGCGGCCGCAGCCATCGAAAGAATCGCTCGCACCCTTCGCGCTCAATTATGAATTAATTGCGCCCATGGATAGCGAGATTGCCCGCCTAAACTTCGAAGGCAAGCTGCAAGCTGTTTCCGAGGAAAAAGGAAAACCGGTCCAGACCATGGATTTCGGTACATGGGAAGCGACCGTCGAATATGGACGACCGCAATTTGGCCGTAACAACTCTCCGCCCGGAAATCCTGAGCCCGTCGGACGAGCGCTCGTCGCACAACTTGGCGACAACAAATTTCTAGTTACGGGATTGTTTTGCCGTCTGGATTTCAAATTGAGCGATTCTGCCTCTACCAAGCAACGGCAATTTATGCGCGTAGAAGAAGGCAGTTTCCAAAATGGAAATTTTAAAGCTATACGTATATGGAATGGTGACCAGACCGACTGGGGACTCAATTTCGGTTCGCTGCCCCAGGTACTCCGCGTTTCACTGGGTACTTACTAGGCTTCTTAAATTAAGGAGAACCATGCTCGTTCGCAAACTGACCTGCTCACAACTTACATTCGGACTTGTTCTTGCTGTGTCGCTCGTTTCACAGATCCCACTAGCTTCGGCGCAATCGCAACCTCAGCAGAGCCGTCCCTGGATGGACAAGTCGTTGTCCCCCGATCAGCGGGCCGATATGGTCCTCAAAGAGATGACCCTCGACGAAAAGATTCAGCTTGTGCACGGCACTGGATGGGGTGTGCTCAGGGGAGGCGAAGCAGTTCCGACAAGATCAAATTTAGGCGCCGGCTACGTGCTTGGCATTGACCGCTTGGGAATTCCCGACATCAATCTTGCGGATTCCGCAGTCGGAATTCGAATGGCCGCTTTGCAAAGCCGCTATGCGACCCTGTTGCCTTCGGTTCTCGGCTTGGCAGCCACATGGGATACGCAAGCCGCATCCTTGTATGGCTCCGTGATCGGTAGGGAGTTGCGAGACCAGGGCTTTAACATGTCAATCGGCGGCGGCGTTGACCTGGCTCGTGAACCGCGCAACGGGCGCAATTTCGAATACGCAGGTGAAGATCCAATTCTCGCCGGGACTATGGTCGGCCATCTTGCGGAGGGCGTTCAGTCTCAGCAGGTAATGGGCGATATCAAGCATTACGTGCTCAACGATCAGGAGACAGGGCGCAACATACTCAATGCGATTCTCGACAAACGCTCCATGCGCGAAACCGATCTATTGGCGTTCCAGATCGCGATTGGGATCGCGCATCCTGCGGGCGTCATGTGTGCCTACAACAAGATCAATGGCGATTACGCATGCGAAAACGATTACACGCTGAATCAGGTTCTCAAGAAAGATTTTGACTTTAAGGGTTTCGTGCTCTCCGATTGGGACGGCACACACAGCACCGTGAAGGCCGCTCTAGCAGGACTCGATCAGGAAGAACCCAGCGGCGGTTACTTCGGCGCGCCACTAAAAGCAGCCGTCGAAAAGGGCGAGGTCCCGATGTCCCGCCTCGACGATATGGTTCATCGCATCCTGCGGAGCATGTTTGCCGTTGGCGTTGTAGACAACCCGCCAGTCCGGCGAGTGGTGAATCCTTTTCGCGGTCTCGAAGATTCTCAACACATCGCAGAAGAGAGCATCGTGCTGCTAAAGAATGCCGGCAGGCTACTTCCGCTCAGCGCGGCACAAATTAAATCCATTGCGGTAATTGGGTCGCACGCGGATGCCGGAATTCTTTCCGGCGGAGGCTCAGCTCAGGTGGATGCGCCGGGAGGAAATGCCATTGATCCCAAGTACGGCCCGTCGGAGTGGGGCAAGCCCGTTTACTTCCCGTCGTCGCCTTTGAAATACATCCGCATGAAAGCTCCTGGGGCCAAGGTGGAGTACGATGCGGGGACCGATTCCGGCGCGGCAGCAAGATTAGCCAAAGACTCCGATGTCGCAATCGTCTTCGTCAACCAATGGATGAGTGAAGGCCATGACGCAGCAACGCTCTCCCTCCCGGATAATCAGGATGCCCTGGTTGATGCCATCGTCGCGGCCAATCCACGCACGATTGTCGTAATAGAAAGCGGCGGGCCGGTAACCATGCCGTGGTCCGATAAAGTCAGTGCGGTGCTCGAGTCCTGGTATCCGGGCATCGGTGGCGCTCAAGCGATTGCCAATATACTTTTTGGCGATGTCAATCCATCTGGCAAGCTCCCCATTACGTTCGCCAAGCGTGACGAAGACCTTCCCCATCCGAAAGTGCCAGGCGTGGAATTGTTGCCGCCCCGGTTCGCGGCGCCGCGGGGGAGAACAAATGAAGCCGTTCGACGTGAATTACATCGAGGGCCTGAAGGTGGGCTATAAATGGTTCGAAGCTGAGAACAAACACCCTCTGTACGCCTTTGGCTACGGGCTTTCTTACACCACCTTCGAATATTCCGGGTTGAAGAGTGCGAACGCGAAGCAAGTCAGTTTCACCGTGAAAAATACTGGGGACCGTCCCGGCGCGGAAGTCGCCCAGGTCTATCTCGAACTGCCCGCGACCGCGGGCGAGCCCTTCAAGCGCCTGGTGGCCTGGCAAAGAATAGAACTTGCCCCTGGCGAGTCAAAGAATGTTGCTTTGACTCTCGATCCGCTCTACCTCTCGATTTTCGATGTGAAGAAAGACGGATGGCAAATGCTGCCGGGGCAATACAAAATATTAGTGGGTGGATCGTCGCAAGACACTCCACTCTATGCGACATTCGATGCGGGGGCGGGGGGCATCGGATCCAGCAATTGAACAGCTACGAACCTCAGACCAGGTCGAGCACATCGCGGACGGTGTCCTTAGTTTGAGGCTGCGGGCTTCTGGCTGGCGATGAATGCTTCGACGTTGCTCTTGTCTATTAGCGCAGTTCCCGTGTCCACAAATACAGGGATCGGAGACGACGGATCTGTTTCCCAGTTCTGTTGCAACGATGCCGGTTTGTTGTGATGAAGATCGTCCAGCATCGTCAAACCCACGTATGCCATCGTGTAAGGCTTCTGAGCTATAGTGGTTAGACGCCGCAGTAATAACGGTGGGGATTCTATGCTCCATCGGGGTCGCTCTCAAGCGCCCATGTTTATTTTTAGACCGACCCGAAGCAATCAGAAAAAAATCAGCGAAACCGAAGGAGGAGAATCATCTTGTGATACGAGGGGAGGGCAACGGTCTGTTCTCGGCAGGTGCGATCGCTGTCGAGCGCCGTAACACTAAGTTCGTGACAAGTTCCCATTCGGTGCCTCCCGCCGAACTCGCCTTTCCCTCCACGCCCAGGATCAATGCCTTGAACGCATATTCCGCCAACAGCGTTTGAGACATTTGGACGGTCGTCAATGGGGGCGTCGTGAAGCTTGAAAGCCGGATATCATCGAAACCTACAACCGACAAATCACGCGGAATGGCAATGCCGTATTCGTAAGCCTCCCGCATCACCCCAATCGCGGTCATGTCATTCGAACAAACGACCGCGGTCGGCCGGTCAACAAGGTTCACTAGCTCCGTCAATGCCCGCATACCTCCTTCCATTGTGTGATCTCCCGTAGCCATCAATTCAGCGGGCAACTTTCTTCCAATCTCATGAATTGAGCTCTCAAATGCCGCCTTTCGGGCCATAGCGGATCTGAGATGTTGTGGTCCGCCAATAAAAGCGATCCTGACGTGCCCAAGCGCTGCCAAATGCTGCACCGCCTGCCGGATACCATGCTGGTAGTTGATGCGGATATTGCCCACTCCTCGAACGTGCGGTCCGACATCTACGAATACCAGAGGAAGCTTGCGATAGCGGAGATCCTCGATCAGAGATTCTTCCATTCCAAAAGTCAGAATGGCGACACCATCCACTCTGCGTTCAATCATCCGGCGAACCGCCAGTTCCATCCGCTTGGGATCGTGAATCGTCGAAGTCAGCAGAATTTCGTAATTGTGTCGAACCGCGATATCTTCGAAGGATTGGACAATCTCTGGAAAAAACGGATTTGTTATTTCGGAAACAATCAGGCCAAAAATTCTGCTCTTCCCCGAAACCAGCGCCCGGGCCTGCGTGCTTGGGTAATAGCCGAGTTTCTCCACTATCTTCCAGACCCGCTTGGCGAGTTGGGGGTCAACACTCGGAACGCGATTAATCACCCGCGAAACCGTTGCGGTTGACACCTTTGCATGTCTTGCGACTTCGCGCATATCCATAGGCTGAGAACCCAGTTGACGGATCGCCGCGGGCGCAAACTACAACAGAACTTCGCGAAGAAGGCTCAGCCCTCAACGATCTGATACAAGCGATAGTTTTCGCTCATGATCGCAGCAAAGGGACGCAGTACCAGGTTCTCCGCATCCGTCTGGACCAGCCAGTCCTGCGACGTTGGCGAAAATGGCTTCGCTGCCAGCAACCGGGCCCGCGTCATATGCGCGGGAATTTCGCCGACCGCGAACAGCGCAATAGGACCACGCATCAAAGCAACATTGTTCGGGTTCTGATCGTCCACAGCTTCCAGGTTTAACGGCATCTCCAGTTCTACTTCGACTCTGTCTCCGTCCTTCCACATTCTGGTAAGGGCTAGAAACTTTCCTGGTGTGATTCCGTCCACCGCACCCCGACCGTTCACCGACACTCGCGTCTTCGCACCTGCCCATGCTGGTATACGCAAATACACGCTGAAGGTCTCAGGACGATCGAGCTTTAATTCGATTTGCGTAGTGTTCGCGGTGGGGTATTCGGTGGTCTGCGTCAGGGAGCACTGAGTGTTGCCCTGTGACCACGAGACACGCGATGGTAAGAAAAGATTTACGTAAATACCGTCCTGGCTCTTGTAATAAGAGCTGATTCCGTAGTCTGCCGCCAGCTGCGGGAATGTCCCCGAGCAACATGGCCACTTATCTTTGTAATGGACCTTCTTCGCGGAGTTGTTGTAGTCGGAATAGTAGAAGCTGGTGCCGTCCGCAAGAATTGGAGTAGCTCCGGCGATCGTGTTGTAGAGCACTCGCTCCATACTGTCGCCGTAGCGAGAGTCGCGTGTAACTCGCAACAAATAGCGCGAAATTTTGAAGTGACCGTAGGCGCCGCAAGGCGTCTCGAAGCTCGAATGGGTGAATCCCAGGCTTGCATCCAAACCACCTGTACCTGGAACGACGAAGGCTTCATCCGGACCCCATCCACCTGTGGCGTAGCTTTGTTCCTGAACCATCTGGAAACCATTCCTCGCTGCGCGAAGATATTTCTCGTCGCCCAGCACGAGATGACTTTGCATCGCTGAGCTCAGAGCATTGACGTGACTGTAGGCATGTTCCCCGGGGAGAACCTTGTCGTCCTTCAGCTAGAGATTCAAAATATTCTTTTTCAATGAAACGGATCGCGAGATCGCGATAGCGCGAATTCCCGCTGCGTTGATAGGCAAGAAATAAATTTTCCGGCAGCGTGTAGGTCTCATCGAAAGTAAAAGAAACATCCTTGTGAGGACGAGCCCGCTGCTCAGCGCGGGCTCAGGGCTTTTTCGGGAAGATGCGGCATCACCGCCTGGGTGGCGCGCCAATGTACGTCCAGCGCATTTGGATCCTGGGCGAACTCGTGGGCGTCAATGAGACCGCAACTGGTTTTGTCGTAGGTGTACGCGGGAAGGCAGTAATCCACATAAAACTTTCCTTCTGGGTCCACGGTTTGCGCGTATGCACGAACCAGCCTGTTCACTTTTTCTTGGGTCGGTTTCGATCCGGTGATTGCATAAGCGCGAGCCAATCCGGAGAGATCTGACCGAAGCTATGCCCGGAATGAAGCCGTGAAAATTCTCCATGGGGGTGAAATCAGTGGCGTTGTCGTACCAGCCTCCCATGTCCGGGCCGGGCGCCGGCATTCCCTCACGCTGGCGGAAAGGCTTCAGTAGTGCGTCCTCATCAATATGGAGAAATAAATCGTGGTTCTGATCGAACTGCTCTCGAAACGGCCCATCGAGCAACTGAACCTGGGAGTACCCAAATACGGAAAGCGGCGGCGTGATCGCGACCGTCGCGGAATTTGCGGCCCATGCGCGCGGGATGGAACGCGTCACCATGGCGGTGCCAGCAGCGGCTGCGGTGATTTTCAAGAACTGACGCCGGGGTATATTATTCATGTTGTCCTCCCGAAACAGAATCTCTGGTGGCGACTCTAACGGTCAAGTGCGATGACTATAACTCCGTTAGTGGATAATGTATACGGTAAACGATTGCGCAAATTCCGTATACTGTCGAACTAGCGTGTTTGTCAAGCATTTCGGAACTCTCGGTCCAAAACTTCAAGCGCAATAACCCTTATGAAACTTACGCGCCGCGCTTTTGTGTATTTTTCCCTTGTGGCTTCGGCTGGCCGGATGCTTGGCCAGGGGGTGGCTTCTCGCAATGTTAAAGCGCAGGCCAAGTCGGCGCCCTCTGGGCGTCCTTTTGACGCCTACTTTACCGACATTGCCCGTGAAGCCGGTCTCACTTTACCCATAATCTACGGCGATGCCGATCATAAGGATTACATCCTCGAAGCGACCGGCTGCGGATGCGCATTTTTTGACTATGACAACGATGGCTGGATGGACATTTTCGTGCTCAGCGGGACACGCATTCCAGCGCCTCCTCCAGGAGCGACAAATCGTTTGTATAAAAATAATAGGGACGGCACCTTTACGGACGTAACCGAAAAAGCGGGCCTCCACGAAGTGGGATGGGCGGCCGGTGTATGCGTCGGCGATTACAACAATGACGGGTTTGAGGATTTATTTTGTACTTCCTTCGGCCAGAATAAACTTTACAAGAATAATGGCGACGGCACTTTTACCGACGTCACCAAGACCGCGGGTCTGTGGAACGATAAGCCCCGGTGGGGCGCGGGTTGCACTTTTCTCGATTACAATCGCGACGGCCATCTCGATCTGTTTGTTTCCAACTATCTTCAATTTGACTTCGACCACATACCGAAACCCGGCGCTAATAGCAACTGTGCTTGGAAAGGAATTCCGGTGGAATGCGGGCCGCGCGGATTACCTCCCAGCTATCATTCTCTCTACAGAAACAAAGGCGATGGAACCTTCGTTGACGTAAGCCGCGAGGCTGGCATATCGGGTCTGCGCGAGAGCTATGGAATGACCGCGATCGCCGCTGACCTCGATGAAGATGGCTGGCCGGATATCTTTGTCGCCTGTGACTCGACGCCCAGCCTGCTCTTGATGAACAATCACGACGGAACCTTCCGCGAAGAGGGCGTCCTGCGCGGGGTTGCGCTCAGTGAAGATGGCATGGAACAGGCAGGCATGGGAATCGGGGTTGGGGATTATGACCTCGATGGCCATCTCGATCTATTCAAGACACATTTTGCAGACGATACCAATGGTCTGTATCACAACGATGGCAAAGGAAACTTCGAGGACGTTACGCGCGCCGCGCGGATCGGCGTTGAAACCAAATACATAGGCTGGGGAGCCGGGATCGTTGACCTCGACAATGACGGTTTTCCCGACATATTTTTCACGACGGGAAATGTCTATCCCCAGATCGAAAAGTCTCTTCCGCAATATCCAGCCAAGACTCCCAGAGTTGTATTTCGCAATCTTGGCAATGGAACCTTCGAAGAATTGGGGGAAGAAGCCGGACCCGGCGTCACCGCAGTGCACTCCAGTCGAGGGTGCGCGTTCGGAGACTTTGACAACGATGGTGATTTGGACATCCTGATCGTGAACTTGAATGAACCGCCTTCGCTGTTACGCAACGATCTGAAACGACCTCATCACTGGCTCAAGGTCAAGCTGATAGGAACCAAATCAAATCGCAGCGCGATTGGAGCCAGAGTTTTGGCGCACTATGGAAAGAAGACTCAAGCGCAGGCAGTTTTAAGTCAGTCGAGTTTTTACTCTGCAAATGACTCGCGACTGCACTTCGGTTTGGGATCAGAAATGCTTGTGGATCTCGAAATTCATTGGCCCAACGGACTGCAAGAAAAATTGAAGGGGATTGCCGCCGACCAGTTGGTCGTGATTAAAGAGGGAATAGGAATACTGCCGGATAGTGGCTGGAGGAAGCGATAATTCTCTGGGCGTGCTCCGCGCTCAGTCCCCCTTAGGTGCAGCTCGAATCTACTCCGGCAATGAGCTGACCCAGAAACGACATTTTTTTGGCTTGACAGTTTCTCGCGGCCAATGTTACTGTCCTGCCCCTAGCACAAATATATTATATGCGCGCTTCGGGACTAGTAAGTAAACGTTTGCTGAGGTAAGTAAAATATCCGACATTCGCACCGCAGTCCGAGGAGAAAAGCTATGACGACAAGGAAATTTGCATCGCTTCGCGCTGTGATTCTGGGCATCACTGTTCTGACTGCGAGTCTCTGCTGCGCGCAGTTCAGCGGCAGCATTCAGGGGGCGGTGCAGGATCCTTCCGGGGCTGTCGTCCAAAATGCTTCGGTTGAACTTCAAAATAGCGCAACCCAGGTTACCCGGGAAGCGAAGACCGATGCCGACGGCAACTTCCGATTCGTGAGCCTCGAACCGGGTGCATACAAGGTCACGGTTTCTGCAGGTGGCTATACGAGTTCCGAGGTAAACATTACTCTTCTGACCGAACAAACCTTGAATGTGCCGGTCACGCTCAAACTCGGTGCGGTCTCGGAATCTGTCACCGTTACCACCGAGGCTCCAGTAATTGACACGGCGGACAGTCGTACGCAGCTGACGCTGGAGAATCAGGCCGTTGCGCAATTGCCCCTTCAAGGCCGCAACCTGGTAACTCTCGTGACGCTGGCCCCCGGGGTATCGGGACTGGGAACAACGGCTTCCGGTAACGGCACACCCGGATCCGGTGCGGACAACTTTTCCACTGAAGAAGCGATTGATGCCAGCGCAAATGGCCAGGGCTCAGATAACAATCAATATGTTATTGATGGCCTCGACGTTACCAGCGGAATTCGCCAGGGTGTTTTGAATCTGACTCCGACTCCCGACTCGATCCAGGAAACCAGTATTCAAGTGAATACGTTTTCGAGCGAACACAGTCGCGCCGCCGGAGTCATAACGGCGTTTACCACGAGGTCAGGCACGGATCAATTCCATGGTTCGGCGGCGGATTATTTCAACTACCAGGGGATGTACGCGCACCAGCACTTTGCAGGCTTAACTTACAAGCCTTTTCACTCCAATGATTTTTCTTTTGCCGTCGGCGGTCCCGTCATCAAGCGTCATCTTTTCTTTTATTTTGCCGCTGAACCATTACGTGGCTCAAGGAGCGCTGGAACAAACATTACCTTCGCGGATCCTGAGTTCTTGAATTTTATTTCAAATCCTGCCAACGGTTTGTCGGGCACAGTGGGAACGCATATCCTCACGACTTATTTGCCTCAGGGCTTGTCAGGCGTAACGGTAAGCCAGACCGCAAAGGGTGTCCTCGGCGCCCCAGCATCCGCCGGAGGGACCAGTCCAAATGGCTGCGGCACTGCGGCCACTAACTTTATTCCTTGCGAGTTGCCTATGATTGACAACGGCGCCTTCGGCGCCACAGCAATTCGAAACGGGACACAGTATTTTGGCCGGCTCGACACTGACTTTAAGAACGACCGAGTCTATGTCAGCCTTTACCGGACCTTGTTAACCAGCGGTGCCCGACGCCCTCACCGCAATTTTCAAGCCTTAACCCTACATGGCAAATCGCGGGGCAGGCAACATGGACTCACACCTTCTCACCGAGCACGCTGAATGACGCCAGCGCCGGCCAAAGCAGAGTGGAGGGCGAATTAGCGACAGGGGCCAAGGACTACACAGTCCCGAATATCAATGCAGGCATAACCCAGCAGTTGGGTGCTGGCTTCTCGCAGGGAGACTTCATCCAGCACAACTATCACTGGCGCGATGTCCTGACGCACATTCAAGGCGCACATACCTTGAAGTTCGGTTATGAAGGCTGGTATGGAGACGATGTCGAGAACTTCCAAGGTCCGTGGTCAACGCCAACTTTTAACTTCAATAATATTTTAGCCCTGGCACAAGACGCTCCCAATAATGAGAATGGAGTGTTTTACAATCCAGTGACCGGAACCCAGCAGTTGGCCAATTGGGATGCGGCAGACAGAACCTTCGGGCTTTTTGTCGAAGATACCTGGAAGGCCCAAAGAAATTTGACCCTAACTTTAGGGCTGCGCTACGACGATAGCGGGAACCCGTACTCAAAGAATGCAACCACCGTTTTCGGAAACTTTTACCTGGGACCGGTACCACTCAACAGCAGCAAGTTGCAAACGGTACGCAAAGGCTACCCATAACGCGCTGCTTCATTCCGTCAACGACCTGTTCAGCCCACGCGCCGGTTTCGCCTGGGACCCGACAGGAAATGGCGATTGGGTGGTGCGCGGCGGTGTGGGCATATATCAAAATTGGCTAACCTCGGCGAACGTTCAGGAAGAATTCCGGGGCAATCCTCCCGGAGAAGTTGCGCCGAACTTTGTTGCCGGTGGGACTGCGACAGCTCAGGCTCCAATTTTCCTTCAGGGCAATTCGAGCAAGCCCCCGTTTGGATTTACTTTTCCGACTTTTGCCGGTGGGCTTAACTCGCAAGGAGGAAGGTCGGCGTCAGTGTCGGCATTGGCGGAATTAACCCGCTCTTGAAGTCTCCTGTTGCAGACATGTGGTCGCTCGGAGTGGAACGGAAATTTTTAAATAACTTCGCGGCCAGCGTTGGTTATTCGGGGTCGCACTCCTACAACATTGTCGGAAACGAAGGCGTTACGAACGGCGTCTCCTATGGAGTCGATGTTAATAATTTTCCGAACGATCTGATTATCAACGAGACCACGCACCCGACGCGACTCAACCCTAGCTTTGGTCCTATCAGCTATGCCCTCAACGACCGGCACGCTAATTACGAGGGAATTTACTTTGAACTAAAGGGACACTTTTCCAGGGGCTACATTGATGGCTCCTATACTCATTCCCGGTCCCGTGACGACGCGGGAGGTCTGATTACCCCAGGAGCGCCCGCAGGTTATCCCACGGCTTTTGATCCTCAAACCTATTACGGACCATCTCCTTGGGATGTGCCCAATCGCTTCTCGCTCAGCTTCAATTATTCGTTGAAAGGTCTGAATGGTGGAGTCGGACCGCTTGGTGTTTTGACCGGTGGTTGGGGGATTAGTGGCGCCAGCATTTACCAGTCCGGTGAGCCATTCACAGTCTTGAATACGAACCCCTATCAGCCTGTGTGTGCGAATGCGGGGGCATGCCCATCGCTTGCGAATCCGGCAATCGGCTATGGCCCGTCGAGCGGCGATTACAACGCTGACGGAGTTAATTTGGACTTTCCGAATGTCTCCACTTACACAGAAAACACCTCTCGCAGCGCTTTTCTCACCCCAGGGGGGGCTATTTCCAAGGGTCAGTTCTCCGTGCCCACTTTCGGTTCGGGGCTGACCGGAAATGAGAAGACGGGCCAGTTCCGCGAACCGAACTATGCTGACACGGACCTCAACTTCTATAAGGACACGCGTATTACCGAAAGAGTCAATTTCGAATTGAGGTTTGAGTTTTTCAACATCTTCAACCGAGCAAACCTGATAAACGTTGACAACAATTTTCCGGATGGAAACTTCGGTAAAGTCACCGGGTCACATCTTCCTAGGTACTGGCAAGTGGGAGGCAAGATTTCGTTCTAGGCCGTCCAGAACGGACAGAACGAACCGGTCCGCTTCCTCCGGAGCGGGCCGGTTTTTTATTGACACTATTGCTCATCCCCCGGATGATGCGCGGTGGATTTTAGGCAGGCTCTTAATGGCACAAAAATGGCTGCTGCCAGTGTCGAGGGAGAATGGTTTATGACCCGAACCAGGCCTCTGCGTCGTAGCGATTCGGTCGTAACACTGATGGTTGCCGCAGTGATTTCCGCATTTTGCCAACAGCAGGCTCCGTCAACCGATGAAGGGACAAAAACGGAGGCGGTGCAGCTCTACGCAGGCGCTCATCCCTACATCGACGAATCCGTCCCCGACCTCAAGAAGAGCGGACGCGAATTGGCAGGATTGAAGCCGGATCCCAGCCAGCTACCACTCTCTGAACTTCTCACTAAAGTTGGAGCGAAAGCTGACCAATTGCTCCAGCAGATACCCGATTTAATTTCGGACGAGGTAGTGAGCCAGATGCAATACTCGATGTCAGAGATCGTTCCAGGTTGCGTCGGCACAGTTTGCGGTGGTGTCGGGAAAACCTTTTCACGAGATCAAACGTTCAACTATTTAATCCTGACTCATCCGGCTCACGACGGCCGGTTGGTTCTGCAAGAATACCGGATGAGCAGAAAGGGCAACCCCGTCCAACAAGCAGACGGAGAACCAATTTTCCAGGGCTTCATCTCGGCATGGATTGTTTTCTCATCCAAGAATCAAGTGGAATCACGCTTTCGCTACCTTGGACAACAACAAACGGATGGCTACAGCACCTTTGTGATTGGATTTGCGCAAATCCCCTCTTTGGTTGAGTCCCCGGGGCTAATGATGACTGGAAGAGAGGCAGCCCCCATGCTCTTGCAGGGCATCGCGTGGATTGATCAATCAAATTTCCGCATCGTTCGTCTGCGTACCGATCTATTGGCGCCCCAGCCGGAGATTCAGGTCCACAAGCAGATGGCCAACATCCTGTTTGGCCCAGCGCGTATCGCCGGGCTTGACTTGGAGTTGTGGCTGCCTCAAGCAGTACATGTTGAAATGGAGGCAAGGGGTCAATTCTTCCAAGAGCAACACAAGTATTCGAAGTACCGGCTCTACCAGGTCAAGAGCAAAATCATGATGTCCCCCAGTCGTTAATGCGAACCAGCCAGAGATTCACGCCGCCGATTGTTCCCCGTGGTGGCTTGGAATATAAAGAGGTGGGGAGAGACTGATCCGGCGATGCGAGGAATATCTACGATTCAAAATACCAGCCTGCTTTTTGCCGCCCTCTTTTTTCTTTTTCTCTCCGGGATGCCGGCTCAAACGGCAGCGGACCGATACAGCCCGATAGTCTCGGCATTGCAGAGCAAAGAATTTGAAAAGGCGCTTGAACTCATTCGCCCCGCCCTCGAAGCGTCCCCGCGGAACGCACAATTGTGGGCGATGCAAGGCTCAGCGTATTCCGGCGAAGGGCGCAAGAGAGATGCTCTTGCTTCGTTTCTCCATGCACTGAAAATATCTCCAGAATATCTTCCCGCCCTTGAAGGCGCAGTCCAAATTGAGTTCGATGAAGGCAATTCTGGAGCGATTCCCCTTCTACAGCGTGTGCTGCGTCTGCGGCCAAATGATTTAACCAGTCACGGCATGTTGGCGGTGTTGGAATACCAACAGGGAAATTGTGCAGTCGCGGTTGATCATTTCGAAAAAAGTGGGACACTGTTCGACTCTCAGCCCAGCGCACTGCACGCATACGCGATTTGCCTGGTGAAGCTTAAACAATTCGAGCGCGCCGCCAGGATCTTCCAGCGCACGGTGGCTCTTAATCCAGACGACGAGCGGGAGCGCCATCTTTTGGCCGCCATCCAGATTATGGCCAATCAGCCCACGGACGCCCTGGCTACTTTGCAGCCTCTATTGCAGCTGAGCAGTCCCGATGCTGGGACTCTGGAACTGTCATCCAGAGCTTACGAAGAAGCGAAAGATACATCTCAAGCTGTGAGCACTCTTCGGCGGGCGATTTTGCTCGATCCGCAGAATGTGAATCTCTACCTCGATTTCGCCAGCATCTCTTATGACCACGGATCGTTCCAGGTGGGAGTGGATGTTATTGACGATGGCTTAGGCTTGCAGCCGAAGGCAGCGCCGCTTTACTTTGCGCGCGGTGTTTTGTACGTCCAGTTGGCCCAATACGAAAAAGCGGAAGCTGATTTTCAGAGAGCTTACGAATTGGATCCCAATCAATCTCTCAGTGCCGCGGCTCAGGGATTAGCTGCCGCCCAGCAGAACGATTTCGATCGTGCGCTCGCAAAAGTACAGGCGTCTCTCGCCCGCAATCCGAACGATGCTTTAATGCTGTACCTGCAAGCGGATATTCTTGCAGCGAAGAACGCGGACCCTGGAACCCCTGACTTTCAATTGGCTATCCGCTCAGCTCGGAAGGCCGTGGCATTGCAACCTGGTATGGGCGTTGCTCGAGGGGTATTGGCAAAGCTCTATCTGCAAGCGGGACGCAATCAGGAAGCGGTTGAGCAATGCCGCAAGGCTCTCGAAACTGATCCCGCCGATCAAACTGTGGTCTATCACTTAATCCAGGGACTACGGAAGACGGGAGAAACCAAAGAGATTCCCGACCTGTTGAAACGGCTGGCGCAACTTCGTGAGCAGGCCTCAAAAAAAGAAAGGGAACTCTACCGGTACAAACTGGTCGAAGGAGATCAGCCATAGTAGCTGAAGACTTCTTCCGGGAAGTAGGGGTGCTTCGACTATCTGAGCTTCCGCGAGCGGAAGCTCAGGCTCAGCATGACAATAAAAATTAAAACCATACCAAAATTGTCATCCTGAGCGCCTGTTCTTCTTCGCTCGCGAAGAAGAACCAAGTCGAAGAGCCTGTCCCGAGCGTAGCCGAGGGAACCTCTACTTCCACAATACTGTGGGTTGACCCGCTACCGCTTCAAACTCGTCGAAGGGGATCAGCCGTAAACTTTGTTAGTTAGTCGGGCCGGCATCGTTCCCTCCCGAAGAGGTAGGCTCATACAGCTTGTACTTATTTTCGGACGCTTCAGTCTTTCGCGACTCCGCCCGCAAATCAGCCAAGCGTTTTACCAACGTAGGGAGCTCATTGGAATTCTTCCCGCTTTTTCGAAGCGCCTGTATCAGGTGATAGAGTGCCTCCTGGTCAGACGGACTATCGTGCAAGGCAAAGCGGGACTGTCTGATGGACTCGTCCAGTTGTCCTGACTTTAGATACAGGTTCCCCAACAGATCGTGCGCAAGTACAAAGTCTGGCTTTAATTTTGCTGCCCGAGAAGCGGCGGCAATCGCCTCCTTAAATTGCGGCGTTCCAACCTCCACACCATTCTGTGAAATGACCTGGGCTTCGAGATAATGGAGGAAAGCGTCCTCGGGGTGGGTTTTTAGCTTGGATCGTATGGTCGCAAGCGCCTGGTCCAGATTGCTTTGTTGTATTTGCGCCAGCCCTTCCGCAACCGCCCCGGAAGTTTGGCCGGGATCCAGACGGTTCGCGGTTGCGAAATCAGCCTCTCCTTTTTCAAACTGCTCAAGTTGGATGTACAAAACGCCCCTCGCTACATAAAGTGCGGCGACGCTCGGAAGCTCCTTGATCCCCACATCAATCATGTCAATGCCGACTTGAAACGAAGAGTGTTTAAATGAAAGAGCGGCGAAGTCGAGATAATACTTGGCATTCTTTGGATTCGAAACAATCGCCTGTCGAAGGAGGCTTACCGCGTGCGGGGTGTCGTCCGATTCTTCATAGGCTGACGATGCCAGATCAAGTGCGTCAGGGTCAGGATTTTGGCCTTCTATCAAGGGAGCGAGAGTAGCAATCGCGTCCTTACTATGATTTGCCGTTAGCTGGGCGACCGCGAGATTGTATTGCGCGTGCGGGTCATTCGGCATGAGTCGTGAGATCTGCTGAAATTCAGATATCGCGTCATCCGCTTTTTGCAGGGTCATCAGACAGCTGCCGTATTGCGCGAGCGCCGCTGGTTGAGAGGAAATCAGATCGGCGCTGGCGCGAAAATGCTGTACCGCCGTCGGGCAGTCGTGTTGTTTGTAGGCCAGTACCGCCAACATGGCATGGCTGGTGGAATTGTCAGGCTGAAGCTTCAAAATTCGATTCAGTAAAGGAATCGCCCGGGCACTCCCTTCCTTGTATTCCAATTCGGCTGCACCCTCGAGGGCGGCAAGATATTCTGGCGAGATATTTAGCGCCCGGTTGTAGGCAACCAGGGCCTCACGATTATTACCGAGGCCGGAAAAAGCAATTCCTTCCAGGGTCCAGAGTCTGACGTCCTTTGGCGATTCTCGCAGCTGAGACCGGATAAGTTGAAGGGCTTGCTCGTAATCTCGGGCGCGCAAGGCCTGCGTAATTGCACTCTCGCTGTTGCCGCTTCCTTGTCGTTGAGCTGCCGCGAGCGAGGCACACGACACAACAAACAATATTGATGCCACGACACGCATAATCATAGATGGTTTCGATGTCTGGGCCAGGTTTGAAAGAACCGGAGAAACGGTACTATATCCTCCCCGCGTTAATTCGACAACCACACGACTTCGGGACTTCACGCACGGCTTCGGGACGAGTGTCCCGCAGGGGGCTTTAGAAACTAGGCGTTACAAGTAAACGTTAACCCAACGTTATGTTGGCAAGGGGAATGGTTACGGAAAACCCGAGTCAAAGATTGGGCTTGACACCTTTTCAGCCTGAGGTGTAATGTTTGCGCCAATATATATTGTATCCGTTATGAACTCGCTATTAAGGAATCACTGGGCTGGCTTATCCAAAGGCAATCGTTTGCTTGGGCATCGTGAGCAAACGTTTGCTATGGCTAAGTTGAATGATCCACTTGATAACTGCGGGCGCAATAAGAGCGTTCAGAGCAAAAGCGAGAGTGACATTAGTGGAAAAGGAAGGGTGGTCGGCCATGAGCGCAAAGATACTAGTAACCGCGAGAGTTGCTCTTCTGTTGGTTCTCATGATCTTCTGTGCCACTTCTGGTTTCGCTCAATACAGCGGGAATATTCAAGGGGTTATCTCCGACCCTAGTGGCGCCGCCATAAATGGGGCATCGGTCACCCTGCTTAATGCCGAGACCGGAATCCAGGTTGTCACCACTACCAGCGATTCTGGCAACTACCGCTTCAACAGCTTGGAACCTGGCCGATATACGGTTTCTGCAACTGCCGGCGGTTTCAAGACGGCACAAGAAAATCTGACGCTCGAAACTTCGGAGACCAAGGGAATCAACATGACATTACCCCTCGGTGCCGCTTCTGAGGCGGTCAACGTCACAGCGGAAGCTCCGGTGCTCGATACCGACGACAGCCGCATTCAGGCCACGCTCTCCGCCGACACCGTCAGAGACCTGCCCCAGCTCAATCGAAATCTTTATGATGTTCTAGCGGTTACACCTGGCGTGGTCGGCACGGGAACACGCGGACCGGGAGAAGCGCCCGGCGGCGGAGCAGACAACTTTGGAACTCAAACTCCCCAACTAAGCGCCAATGGCCGAAGTTATACCGGCAATCTGGTGATGGTGGATGGTCTGAATGTGACCAGCCCCGTTCAAAATGGCAACATCATTCTTTCGCCGATTCCCGATGCGGTACAGGAAGTAACGCTACAGGCCAACTCCTGGGATGCGGAAAATAGTCTAGGCAGTTCGATTCTCATTCAAACCACTACTAAGTCCGGTACGAACCAGTTCCACGGCACGGGTAGCCTGTTTTTTAACAACCAGGATTTGCAGGCGCATCCGGATTTCGGCCCGACCGTTATCCCTCCATTCCAGCGTAAGGATTTAGTGGGCACGTTCGGTGGCCCAATTATCAAGAATAAAACGTTCTTCTTTGCGGATGTCGAAAAATTGTGGTCAAAACTCCAGCCTGCCTCAAGCACGGCAACCTTTGAAGATCCCGCGTTTGTTCAATTCGCCCAGGCAAACTTCCCGAATACTACTGGAACGCAGATTCTGACCCAATACCCGGCAACCCTGGACCGGCCAAACGGCACCGTGATCACGGCACAGAATTACAAACCATTTCTCAACTCCTCGGGCGTGTCGAGTTGCGGAACTCCAGTCGGGAACCCAAAGGTAGTCGTTCCCTGCAATCTGCCTATTTTGGACGAGGGCAATTTTTCTGTCAGCCCCTACTACAATGCCCTACAGTACAACTTCCGCTTCGATCAGTACTTCAGCGAAAAGGATCGCGTTTATTTAAGTTATTACAACGATTCCTTCGACCAGCAACAGCCCTCGCCACGCACAGGACTACAGGCGCTCGATATTATGAGGAACCGGTATGGTCAGATTGACTACACCCACACCTTCAGCTCTAGGCTCTTGTGGGAGTCCAGCTTCGGGTTTGCGAGCGTCGGCGGAGCCAATGGACAGGATGCCAACCTTAAGGTACCGGAAATAGGCGTCAACGATGGAAGCCAAGGCTTTCATATCGGCGGCGGGTGGGGGACCAGGAGAGTTCCGCGGTCCTATGTATAACTGGCGGTCTGTATTGAGCTTGGTGAGTGGCAAGCATACCTTTAAGTTCGGCTTTGACGGCGGCCACGGCATCGAACATGGTGATTTCACCCCGGACAACGTGCGGCCTAATTTCACGTTTAATTCGCTGCTCGATCTAGTTCAAGACAATCCTGTGAACGAGAGTGTAGGAGCTTATAACCCCCTGACCGGGCAAGCCGGTACTGTCATTTTCGGAGGCCAAGAAACTCCATTTGGATTCTTCGGCCAAGACGACTGGAAAGTGCAACCGAACCTCTCACTCACTCTTGCGTTGCGTTGGGACGATTACACCAATCACACACCATGGGGGAACAGCGGCTTCCAATTCAGCAGTCTTATCCTGGGGTCGGGAAGCACTTTGGCGCAGCAGGTGGTCACGGCAGGAGTACATCCGGTTCCGGCTGTATTCGCTCACCCTCTCACCAATTTATGGAGCCCGCGCATCGGTTTCGCATGGGATCCGACCAAGACTGGCAAGTGGAGCGTCCGTGGAGGAATCGGCGTCTATCATGACTGGGTCGTGTTGGGTCAAACGGTGGACCAAACGCGAAACAATCCTCCGGGCGTGATCAGCCCAACTTTCACAACAGGCAGCTCGGGGCCGCAGCCCATTTTTGCTCTAGCGCCTTCCGGTAGCTATCCCTTTGACTTTCCGTTGCCCGCGATTCCAGCCGGATCATTGAATGCTCAAGGCGGCATCGTCGGCATACAGGCGGGTGTAACGTCACTGAATCGGGATTTTAAGGCGCCTCTCGCCGTCAATTACGTGATCGGCGCGGAACACCAACTGCCCTGGAATCTCGTCGCTGGCGCCAACTACTCAGGCTCACGCAGTTACAACGGACTGACCGGCAGCGATATCAATCGGTGTGCGGGCTGCGCTGTCCTTACCAACGGCGGTACGGGTGAAAACATTACTCGTCCGAACTCGAGTTTCGGATCCATTGACTACGTCACGAATTCAAACTCGAGCAATTACAATGCGATGATTTTGAGTCTGCGTGGACGAGCTGGGTCTCGTGGCAGTTTCCAGGCTTCCTACACGCTTTCTCACGCGCAGGATTATCCGGAAGCAGGTACCCGGTTCGACCAGGATGGAGGACAAAATATTCCCGACCAAACCGCCTACTTCAATTATTACGGCGACGCGAATTGGGATGTGAGACACCGCTTCTCCATGTCTGGTTCGTACACGATTCCTAGTCTCCACAGCGGCGTCGAGAGGGTATTGACCTCAGGATGGGAGATTACCAGCATCGCCGCTATCCAGAGTGGTACTCCGTACTGGGTGATCAACAATCTTCCACTCACCGCGGGAGGCGATTACAATCACGACGGCGTGGCGTATGACATCCCCAATAGCCCGAGTCAGAACTTCTCGGGTTCCTATAGCCGTCAGCAGTATATTGCCGGCTGTTTACTGCAAGTGATTTTCCTGCCCCAACTGCGGGCACGGAAGGAAATCTCAAACGGAACAGTTACCGGAATCCTGGAATGATTAGGTGGATGCCAGGGTTTTGAAGAATAACCATCTGCCATGGTTGGGCGAACAAGGGAACCTTCATTCCGTTTCGATCTTTCTTAACGTTCTCAATCATGTAAACCTCGGCGCGGTGGATAACTTCATGGGTGACGCGAATTTTGGCAAGGTGACTTCTGCACTCGCTGCCCGGCAGATTCAACTTGGTGTCCGGTTCTCTTTCTAACGCTCCAGAATTGTGGCGAAGAGCCAAAGTGACTCTGGCTCTTCGCCACAAGATTTCAAAACATCGAGATCTGGCATGAGATCGCGCGCCGTTGCGTGGAAGCGATTGACCGGGATTTGAATGGACTTCGCACATCCAAGTAGACGCTGGTTTCTCAAGGCCGGTCTGACAACGGCAATCGGAGCAGCCGCTGGTCCGATTCTCTCTCCCACTGGATGGGCAGAGGCATCTCCTCAAACCACGTCGCAATCCGCCCGAATCAAGATTGATTTTGATCGCCAGCTCGGACGAATTGACCGCAACATCTATGGAAATTTCACTGAGCACCTCGGACGATGCGTTTATGGCGGGATCTACGACGAAGGCTCGCCTCTTTCCGACAAAGACGGATTCCGCAAAGACGTGCTCGAAGCGGCCCGCGGAATTCACATCCCTCTGCTGAGATGGCCGGGAGGCAACTTTTCTTCGGGCTACAGTTGGAAAGATGGTGTCGGACCGAAAGATACGCGGCCACGCAAGTGGGATACAGCCTGGCAGGAGGAGGAATCGATCGCTTTGGCACCGACGAGTTCATCGCCTATTGCCGAAAACTAGGCGCCGAACCCTACATCTGTGTGAATCTGGGCACTGGCACGATACAAGAAGCGGCGGATTGGGTTGAATACTGCAATGGCAAGATGAATACAGAGTGGGCGAATCTGCGCCGAAAGAATGGCCATGCCGAACCTTATGGCGTCAAGTATTGGGGTCTTGGCAATGAGATGTATGGGCCGTGGCAGGCGGGGCGCAAGACAGCAAAAGAATATGCGGAGTTAGCGCTCGAGACCGCCAAAATGATGCGATGGGTGGACCCTGATATCAAGCTGATCGCGTGCGGCGGCAACTATCCTGACTGGGACCGCGAAGTTCTCCAACAAGTCGTTGATATCGTGGACTACATTTCGCTGCATCGTTACGGTGGAAGCAACGACATCGCTAGAGAGATGGATGTCGCGACTCAATTAGAGCGGCAAATTCATGTTCTCGACAGCGTAATCACTGAAGTGATGACGAGAACGCGGCGCAAAGACCGAGTCAAAATCGCCGTGGATGAATGGAATATCTGGTTCCGAACCACGGACACCGGCGATCAACCTAAGAAACTCGAGGAGATTTACGATCTGCAAGATGCGCTCTGGGTGGCGTCGGCTTTAAACGTCTTTCACCGCCAATGCCGCTCCGTGACTCTCGCCAACATGGCTCAGTTGGTAAATGTAATCGCTCCGATCATGACCAGTCCCACCGGACTGGTCTTGCAGACGACTTACTATCCCCTTAAGCTCTATACCGAACATGCGGGCGATATCGCGCTTGATGCGCTTGTTCGCTCGGATAGTTTCCCAGAATTTCCGGATACTCCTTATCTTGATGTTTCGGCCACCACGGATGAAGGTAACCGCAAGCTTGCTATCGCGATCGTAAACCGCCATCCCACGTCCGACATACCAGTAGAGATCATCGTTGAAGGACTTGCCATGCCGGCGCGCGCCGACCTATTCGTAGTGAACGGACCGAAATTGGACGCGACAAATACTTTCGCATCGCCGAACAATGTCGGCATCGAACATCGCCAGGCTTCAGGACTGGGCCCGAAATTTTCGCAAATGTGTTCGGCTCATTCAGTGACTATGATCGCGATCGGATGAGGCAAAGCAATAAAACATGAAGGAAAGTAATAAAATATAGAGACAGGTGATTTATGAATTCTGAAAAAGGTTTATCTCGGCGTCGGTTCTTGTCTACGATAGCGTCCTCGACTGCGGCTTCTTTAGTGGCCAAGCCTGCTCTCTCCTTCGCACTCGCCAACCCGCGTACCTTTTCTGGCGCCGGGATGAACAGCGTTGAGACCGGCTCCGGCGCGGCATCGCTGTTGCCATGGCAAGATCAAGGCGTACTCAACCTTGCAAACTCTCCGTACGCGAAGCTGCATTCTGTTCCCGTTCGTGCGGTTACGATTGAGGAGGGTTTTTGGTCGAAAAGACGCAAGACCAATGTCGAACGCAGCATTCCAACCATGCGGGAAGAGCTTGAACAGCATGGCCGTATGGATAACTTCCGCCGTCTTGTGGGAAAGAGCTCCGCCCCGCAATCGGGACCATACTATTCAGATTCAGACATCTACAAGTGGACTGAAGCTGTGGGATGGGCATTGCAATCGGGAGATCGGCCTGAACTGCACAACGTGACCCAATCCATGATTCGCGAAATAGTCGCCATTCAGGAGCCCAACGGATATTTGAACACGTACTTCCAGGGCGGCCGGATTCCCCAGAGGATGCTTCCTCACACTCAGGAAGTGGGTCATGAGATGTACTGTCTCGGGCACATGCTTCAGGCAGCGATTGCTTACTATCGGGCCACCGGTGACGCCACCCTCATGGATGCCGGAATGAAGCTCGTAGACAATTTCGTGATTCCCAACTACGGTCCCGGGCCGAACCAGAAGCCAATCATTTCCGGCCACCCTGAAATTGAGATGTCGCTTATCGAGCTTTACCGAACGACGGGCAAACGCCAGTATGTTGACCTCGCGGGTTATATCCTGCACGGAGACGAACGCGCTTCACTCGAACCGCGCGCGATCGTCTACATGTTCTGCGGAATTCCGTTCACCACACGCACCAAGCTCGAAGGGCACGCTGTTCGCGCCATGTATGCATGCTGCGGCGCAACTGACTATTACCTCGAAACCGGAGATCAGTCTTATTGGAGGACTCTCAACGTCCTTTGGGATGACCTAAGCAGGCGGCAGATGTACATCACCGGAGGAGTTGGCGCCCGCAGCCAGGGTGAATCGTTTGGGGAACCGTATGAATTGCCCAATGCGCAAGCGTACGGAGAAAGCTGCGCCGCCATTGGCAACATGATGTGGAACTGGCGCATGCTGGCCGCCAGTGGCGAGGCGCGCTTCACGGACGTGATCGAACGCGCCCTCTATAACGGCATCAATTCCGGCATGTCGCTCGATGGAACGACTTATTGCTACCGCAATCCGCTGGCTTTTGATCCGGCTGCTTTCGATGGTTTCCGCGGCAGCCCTAACATTCGAAATCCCTGGTATGACACCACGTGCTGCCCGCCCAATCTCGAACGCACTTTCGCTTCACTTCCAGGATATTTTTACAGCACCAGCAAAGACGGAGTGTATGTACATCTTTATGACAACTCTGTTCTCGACTGGCATCTGGAGAATGGAACGCCACTGAAAATTCGGCAGAAGACGAATTATCCCTGGGAGGGTGAAGTGCAGCTGACCGTGTCCCCGGCGCAACCTGCAAACTTCACTCTACATGTCAGGATTCCCGGATGGGCTCAAGACGCCAGCGTCGCCGTCAACGGGAAGACGGTAGCAGCAGTTCAACATGGGCAATACTTGCCCATCACTCGGCAGTGGAAGCCGGGAGACAGAGTGAGCCTCAACTTCCCGATGATTCCGGAAACCGTCGTTTCCAATCCGCGCGTGGCGGAAGATATGGGACGAGTCGCAATCCAGCGCGGACCGGTCATTTACTGCATGGAACAAATGGACCAGCCGAACAACTCAGCGCTCTCCGATATATCTATAACCGCAGGCCAGAAGGAGTTCGTGTCCGAATACAAAGCAGATCTGCTCGACGGCGTGATGTTGGTGCATCATGAAGGAGCGGCATACGAGGCTTCATCATCGCAAGAAGCGCTTTACTCGCCGGCAAATGTTGGCACAAGAAAAACGCGGCCGGAAAATCTAACGTTGATTCCGTATTACGCGTGGGCAAATCGCCAGCCGACTCCCATGCAGGTCTGGGTTCCTTACACGCGCACCTGAATCCGCTTCATGCAGATTCACGAGCGCGAATGAATTCATTTCGCGGTGCGCCTGATTGCTCGCGGTGCGGCTGATTGCAAAAGATATTCGATATGCGCTCCAGGATGTGGCGAAAGAGATCGTTCGTGGAGCGACTCAGATCCCGGTTTCTGCTGACATCGCTGCTCGGTCTTGCGATCGCCATTCTTGGCAGTGCATCAAGCGATTCCGATATTCCACGTCATTACCCCAGCGAAGACGCGGGTGCTGACTCGCTCGCCGCCCGCAAAAAAGCGCAGTTAGAGACCGTAAAACAATTTAAGGTCTTTTATCAGTTCCATTTCACCGACAGGCTAAAAGAAAGTGGAATCACTTTCGTTTACCACGCGGTGGACGACATCACCAAGCACATGAAAATGGGTCACTATGATCATGGCAGCGCAATCGCTGTCGCCGACGTAGATGGAGATGGACTCTACGACATCTATTTCGTGAATCAGGTCGGCGGCAACCAACTCTGGAAGAATCTAGGCGGTGGCAAGTTTAAAAATATTACCGAAGAAGCGGGCGTTGGTTTGCCCGACCGTATCAGCGTGGGTGCCGCTTTCGCCGACGTGGATAATGACGGCTCCGAGGATCTGTTCGTCACTACCGTGCGTGGCGGCAACGTCTTGTTCAAGAACGATGGCCACGGCCATTTCAAGAACATCAGTAAGGAGGCCGGAGTTGATCTCGTTGCCCATTCGTCCGGAGCGTTTTTTTTCGATTACGACAACGACGGCCTGCTCGATCTTCTCGTTTGCAATGTCGGGAAGTACACCACGGATGAAAAAGGTCCAAATGGCGAATACGTAGCCATACCGAATGCATTTTCGGGCCACCTGTATCCAGACCGCTACGAATACCCCGTTCTCTACAAAAATATGGGCCACGACCACTTCAAGGATGTAACTGCGGAAGTAGGCCTGCATCCGCACGGATGGTGCGGCGACGCCAGTTTTGGCGATGTAAACGGCGACGGCTGGCCCGATATCTATTTCCTGAACATGCAGGGACACAACCACTACTACGAAAACCAGGCGGGCAAGAAGTTCGTGGACAAGACGGATCAATACTTTCCCAAGACTTCCTGGGGCGCCATGGGAATTAAGTTTTTCGATTACGACAACGACGGACGCATGGATCTTCTTGTGACAGACATGCACTCGGACATGAGCGAAGAGCAGGACCCGGACAGCGAGAAGCTAAAATCCACGATCACTTGGGATGATTCTTACATCCAGGGAACAAAGTCTGATTACATCTGGGGCAATGCGCTTTATCACAACCTTGGCAACGAAAAATTCGAGGAAGTCTCCGACCGCATGGGAGTCGAGAATTACTGGCCTTGGGGCGTTAGCGTCGGCGATGTCAATGCCGATGGGTGGGACGACATCTTTATTTCGTCGGGCATGAGCTATCCCTACCGCTATGGAATCAATTCAATGTTGCTAAACAATCGTGGCGAGAACTTTCTCGATTCCGAATTCATTCTCGGAATCGAGCCCCGTAAGAATCTTTACGCACCATGGTTCGAGATTGATTGCTCCGACCCCGCGGAAAGACAGGCGCAGGAGAAATTAGATAGCAAGATCTGCGTTGGGCAGAAAGGAAAGTTCATTGTAATGTCGCCGCGTTCGAGCCGATCGTCTGTTATGTTCGACCTCGACAACGACGGGGATCTCGATATCGTGACCAATGATTTCAATTCCGAGCCGCAGGTGTTGATCAGCGACTTGGCGCAACACAAGCGAATTCACTGGATGAAAGTCGTGCTGGTAGGCACGACCTCAAACCGCAACGGACTCGGCGCAACTGTACGTGTCCATGCAGGCGGCCAGACTTACACAAAATATAACGATGGCAAGTCCGGCTATCTCGCACAGAGCGTGTTACCGCTTTACTTCGGCTTGGGCGACACAACCAAAGTTGACTCCATAGAGGTTGACTGGCCCTCACGAAAGAAACAAGTTGTCACCACTGGACTGCGAGAAAACCAAACTCTGCGAATCACTGAACCGAACTAGCGATTCTAGTTCGAAGGTGTTTCAGGCTTTTTACCCCCACATTCCGGCGATTTCAAACCGTTTTTCGTTTCCTGTGTTAATGATAACGATATCCTTGTGCCGCCCCGCAAGACTTGCGCGGTTGCCGTTCACGGTGATATCGCGCAGACCGCTTTGAACCGGAAGCCGGAGTTTGACGTGGATCTGCTTTGGGCTTCCCGAGTGAGCGAGGTCAACATTTGCCGTAACAGTTTTCGCCGATGAGTTCGCTTTCATCTTCAGGCTAACCCTTCCCCATCGGGTCGGAGCTTGATCTATTCTGATCTCCTTGCCCGATGCGATCCAATCACGCGGAACGCCTCTTGCAAAATAAAGTATGTCCTCATCGGAATCTTCTAGCACCAGCATCCAGCGAACCAATAATGGAATCGTATGCTGCGCCGGAATACAGAAGGTAGCCGTATCGCCATCAATTCCCGAAACTTCACCGGCAACCCAACTGCCTCGAGTGTGGTCGTGATAGCGGTGCGAGTAAAGAAACAGCAGATATTCTTCCACGCGGTCGAGACGCAAAAGCATTTGCGCGTAGCCATAAGAAATAAAACCCAACATGTCGCGGCCGTCGGGATGCGGCGGCTCCACATTCGCCACCACTCCCAGGGTCATCGCCCCGTAGGCTCGCATGCAATCAATCACAAGATTGGCCAATTCTTCTGACAATACATCCGGCTGCAAAAGTTCGCAGTAGGCGCGGTGTGCCCACTGTTGGGGCGAAGGCTTTTCCTTTTGCATGGATTCACGAAACATCAATTTCGTTCCCGGGAAAAATCCAACGTACGGAGGGTTCACGTCGCGGCGGATATCTTTTTTCACGCTAGCGATGAGCGCATCTTGAAGGGTTTTACTTCGTGCCGTCCAATCCGCAGCCTGTTTCAAAGCAACTTCGCGGCGATTCTGCTGATTAATGTCTGGCCACACTCGGCCTAGATCTCTCAATCCTCTTGCGGCAAATGCATTGTGGGAAAAATAAGGCAGCCACCATATATTCGGTTGCGGCATGAGGCAGGAATCCGATTCGCTCCAACCGTGGATCAGGCCGTGCCCCAAATCGTCTTGCGGAAGCCGTAAGCTTTCGTCATGAAGCTCCGAAAGCAAACTTGCCGTAGCCTCAATCTTTGCTCGATGCTTGAGAACTAATTCGCTGTCCCGCGTGTAATTAAAATATCGTGCAACAAGCGACAAAGTTAGACCAAATTGCGCCGTCTCCGGACCACGCATGTTGTTGACGCCCTTGGAGTCCACAAAATCGCTGAAGTAGTTATCAACGATGTCCCGCGCCTGCTCGAAGCGGCCCCATTCCAGATTGCTGTAAACGGCGCTGGTGAAAATATCTTGAAAGCCATCGTATTCAGAGCCGTAGTAATCCCGGTCCACGGCCCCATACTTCGGATACACACCTCCTGGCCGCACCATAAGCTCTTTGGCGAATGCGTGCTTCGACATATCAAGCCAAACATTGTGGGGTAGGGAAGTAGGGGCGAAATCGCGTAACAGGTTGTCCCAGTAACCCGCAAAAATCAGCAGAGCGCGGTAGAACTCCTCGGGCGGTGGATCCACGCGTCGCGGCGGGAATGCGGGATAACTGTATCCGTAGATAACTTTAACTATCTTTCCATTTTCAATTTTCGCCGTGCGGTGCCATGTCTGCACAATGAACTTGTCATGGGCTTCAACGTCGCCAAATAAGATTATTTCGTCGTAAGCACCGCCCGGTTCCACGAGCACCTTACGCACCGCCGGCATCCAGCCGCCTACAAGCCCTTCAAACCTTTGCAACTTCTCTCTATTTTCTCGACTCTCTTTGCGATTCTGTTCTGGAAAGAATCCGACGGGATGATAAGTTCTGGTGCTTCCGCTCGGGTAGACGGGCATGGTATCGAAGCATTCTTTCGTGCCGACAAAGGCATCCCACGGCAAACGCCAACTTGGACCTTCGCTGCGTTTCGATCCCTGCGGCGGAGCTGCCGACCTCACAAGCTCAGGATCGGGATCGCCTCCGCCTTGCAGAATGCGATCAGCCAAGAGATCGGGGCCGGACATCCCGATGTCTTTCAGATTCAATCCGAGGTATGGAGTGCCTGCATCCGCAAACGCGGCTTCTGCGCTTTTCGCGAGAACCCGCGAACCCTTCGGGGAAATAAAAGTCATAGCACCATTGCGGGTGCGAAGATCTTCGTACACTTTCCAGTCGGTCGAATCAATCTTGAATTCGCAGGTTAACGTGTGGCCATCAATGTCCGGCGTTCCCTCGCTGAGGCCAAGTACCGATGTCTTGGCGGCATCGAAGGCGGCATTCTTGGGTTCTGCGCTTCCCGTAAAACTTGGAAGATAGTGCAGGGCTGCCGTTGTGACTGCCGCGTTTTGCAAGAATCTTCGGCGATCCATAATTTATTTACCTCGATTATGTGCGGTAAAAAAATGATGTTTTGAGAATCAACGTCCAGTGCTTGCTGGACTCAACTTAACGAGACCTCGAGTGGCTTTCCGTCGAACTCAACGTTTCGCACTTTATCAGCAAGTTTCACTTCGAGCTTGCGGCGTAATGGCGGCAACATCCGCGATCCAGGGGCCAGATTTAATTCCAGGGCATGTCGTGCTTCGTTCCATGCCATTTGTATTCCCATCCATTGCCCTTTGCGATAGTCGAAAGAAACACCATCGTCTTCATAAATCAGGAACGAGCAGTCGGCTCCGGGATATATCGTGACTGACATCGGCTGATCAACCTTCTCGTCCGCATATTGCTTAACCGGACCAAGAGGAAGAATTGATCCCGCACGCACGTAAAGCGGCATCGTTTCCAAATCAACAGAGCGGCTGATCTCGCGACCACCCTCGACGCGCTCGCCAGACCAGAAGTCATACCACGCTCCTCGCGGGAGATAGACCTTGCGCGACGTTGCCCCCTTCTCTACAACCGGAGCCACCAGAATGTCTCGTCCCCACAAATATTCGTCGCCGCGAGAAACTGCCACGGGATCATCGTTATAATGCAGCCACAAGGCGCGCACAATCGGCATACCCGTCGTCGTACATTCGCGAACGGCGCTGTAGAGGTAAGGCAGCATGCGATAGCGGAGTTCCAGATATTTCCGGCAAATGGGTTCTACTTTCGTGTTGTGCAATTCACTGACATCGGGGACGGCGGCTTCGGAATATCGGCTGATCTCGACCGGTCCGAGGTCGCCGGTGTTCCATCCCCAGGGAAGTCGCAATTTCCAGGTGCGTCCGTGAGCGCGAAAGAGCGGGCAGAACGCTCCGAACTGAAACCACCGCACGTACAACTCAGCTGTGAATTCCTTGGTGGGAACGAATCCGCCGATATCCGTGCCCCAATAAGGAATTCCGGTGAGGGCGGTGTTGATCGCGTTCGGAATATGGACAGCCAGTGTTTCCCACGTGGAGTAAACGTCGCCAGACCAAAGGAAAGATCCGTAGCGCTGCATCCCCGCGTATCCGTTACGGTGCAGCGCATAAGGGCGCTCATTGGGACGGTCTATCTGCGGGCCTTCCCAATACATTCGATTTCGAACCAGACGGGATTCGATGTCGAGCGGGTCGCCTTCATCGGGCCACCACCCCCCCACTCCTTGCGCGAAAACCTTGCGATGGGCATCCCAGTAGCAACTCGCTTCTTCTTCGTCGAACCGCTCCAGATTGCAATGGTCATGAACGTTGCCGCGCAGTTGGTCCGCCAGAATCACAGCGTGCAGCACCGTGCGAAAGTTTTCCTTCCGTAGCTCGCCAATAATTTCTTTTGGATCGTCGAAAACGCGGGAGTTCCACGAGAACGAGCCGTTCTCGGTGTTCCAACCCGACGGACAAAAACCGGTTCCAAGATAAATCAACGCATCACAAGGCAACTTCTTTTCGCGAAATGTTTTTGCCTCCGAGAGGACCTCCTCGCGGCTGGCAAGCGTCCGATGAGATTGTTGATAGCCGAGACTCCACAGGGGCGGCATTTCCGCGTGTCCTGTAAGCCGCGCATATTCCGCCATGAGAATTTGAGGTTCGCGTGCGCCAACGACAAAAATGTCCAATGGAAGCGCGCTGTCTTGGCCGGGTAGAAACTTACCTTCCTCCCGGTGAGGTCGAAGGTGCCAAAGGGCTGATGAAAATAAATCGCCCAGCCTGCGGTGCCGATCAACCATGGAATGGGCACTCGGCCTCCATGCGTTCGCAGTTCGTACCCTCCCTGGCCACTACGCATGGGGTCCGACGACCCGCGGCGGTCGAATTGAGGACCGCCCTCACCAAGCCCGAGCAATGGCGAGTCCCCGGTCGCGAATGAAACCGCGCCCGTTTCCTGATTCCACTTCAGCGTTTGGATCGGCTCATCTTTGAGATCAGTAATCGCGAATGTAATCGGGTCAGCAGGATATTTTTATTTTTAGATCGCCGGCAGTGACAGTTTGCGCGGTGATTTCAGCGTGTAACTTACGAACCGGCGGTCCCCACGATGCCTTAGTTAGCGAGCCATTCATGGGAATCGCAGCGGATTGACCCTGCTTGACTGGGACAATACTTATACGAACGGTATGCAAACTGACAGACGAAAGTTGGACTTCAAAATTTCGACCGCTGATGCGGGATGGTTCTGTCGCGTGTACCTTCGACGGCAAGAGGAATGCCGCTGAAGCGGCACTCATGGTTTTCAGTATTTCGCGGCGATTATATTGTCTTTGCACAGATGGATATAATATACAAGACTTTGGAAGGTCTAAAATTCCTTTTTTTGAGCGCCAGCAGACGAACACTGGAGTCTTAGGTGAAGAACTCATATTCGCAAATTAAGAATAGTAATTTGGAAAGGAAAATTTTGAGACGAATCGCGAAGTTAACTTGGATTCTTCGGCTGGTTACGCTTTTGCCTTTATCAATAGCGCTGCTCTCTTTCGCTAACGATCTGCCACAGGCACCCGGGAGTTCGGTGCAGACTTTGACTCCAAAGCCAGGATTTTTTACGGAACCGGGAGTCGCGATCAATCCCCGCGATCCAAATCAAGTGGCCGTCGCGTTTCAAGACAACGCCCACATTGCTTATTCCACTGACGCCGGAAAGAATTGGCAAGTCGCGGCTGGCACGGAACCACCAAATTACCGCGTTTCCGGTGATGTCTCGGTCGCTTATGACAATCAAGGTCACGCCATCCTTTGTTATATGGCTTTCGATAAACTCGGAACATTCAATTATTGGGGACACAATTCGTCGCGGAACGGCCTGTTCATACGTCGCTCGATGGACGCTGGCAAGACTTGGGAAGCTCAGCACATCCCGATTATTGAGCATCCGACCGAACCCGGTGTTCCTTGGGAAGACAAGCCTTACATTGTCGCGGACAGTACTCAGGGGAAGTTCGGCGGGAATTTGTATGTTGGCTGGACTCGCTGGACTCTGACCGATTCCGAAATTCTGATATCCCGCTCGACCGACGGAGGTACGACCTGGTCGAAGCCTCTTGAAATTGACGATCACCCCGGCCTCCCTCGCGACGATAACGGCGCCGCCGAGGGGTTTGAAGGAACTGTTGGCCCGGATGGAACTCTATACATAGTTTGGGCCCAGGAAAATAAAATTGTGCTCGTCACTTCGCGCGATGGCGGGAAGACGTTTTCGCATGCGCGCGAGATCATCAAGACCGCGCCGATTATGTTTCAAATTCAGAATGTCGAGCGTACCAACGGCTTTCCGCAGATTGCTATTGACCCGCGCGGTGGGCAACAGGGTAGCAAGTTGTATGTAACCTGGTCCGACTATCGCAATGGCGACACCGATGTCTTTTTATCCAGTTCGCATGATCATGGGGAAACTTGGGATCCCGCAGTTCGCGTGAATAACGATCCCGTTCACAATGGCGCCGACCAATTTTTCCAGTGGCTTGCGGTAGATCCGGCTGATGGCGCGGTGAACGTTGTGTTTTATGACCGCCGTGGAGATCCTTCGAATCGAAAAGAGATAGTAGTGCTCGCCCGCTCGACCAACGGAGGAAGTTCCTTCAACAACTTCGCATGGACTAGCGAATCTTTCGACGCGAGCGGCGTTTTCTTTGGAGACTACACCGGACTCGCGGCTTTGAACGGCCGCGTCTACGGAGTTTGGACAGAGAAGCCGGTGCAGCCGTCACCAGCCGATGCTACGGCAAACAGCAAACCGGGGAAAAAACGGCAAGGAACAATCGTGCGCGTAGGAGTTGCCGATTTCAGCAAGCCCAGCAACTCTCATTAGGACAACGGGCGCTGCTGAAGTCACCGTCTCCGGCG
>CAVPCG010000068.1:0-3275 GCA_963702325.1 uncultured Acidobacteriaceae bacterium
ACTTGCTGAACGCGCGGTAATCCTCTCGTCCGGGCCGGTGTTGAATGCGGGCCTCAGTGACCTCAAACGCGATCTAAAGCAATTGGAAGAATCGCCCAAATCAGCCTCCGGCCGCACGCTGAGGGACGCCGAGCGCGCGCACATCCTGGAGGTACTGCGGCAGGTGGATTGGGTAGTCGGCGGCAATCGCGGCGCAGCAGTTCGTCTGGGGCTGCCGCGTACCACGCTGCTCCACCGGATGCAGAAACTGGGGATCGCTCCCGAAGAAATTCGACAGCGCACATGTTGAGGGCGCAAAGCCAGATTGTCAATTAGATTCTGATCGTTCTGGTAGCAGCATTGCTTACCACCGGCTGCTCCAAACCGGCCACCGGAGCGGCCGCAGCCGCACCAGCGACCATGAAGGTGACAGCAGTTGAGCAGCGCGATGTTCCCATCTATAGCGAATGGATTGGCACATCAATCGAGTTAGAACGCGGACATTAAGGCTCGATCCCGGTATCAAGTTTTGTCGAACGAAAAAAGTGTTGAATCGCAACGTCCCAGTTTCCGGCCTGCCGGGGAGTTCCCCCAACATAAATTCCGCAGAAGCATTGTCAGGATCAATCTTCAACTCTTCCTGGAATTCTTTTTCAGCATCCTGCGAAGTTGTCGGCATTGCCGGCTTGGCGAGAAGAATTCGCCCAAGGCGGTAATGGATTTGTGGAAGTTTCGGGTTTTGCTCGGGGATCTTGCGGTATTCCGCTGTGGCTTCATCCCATTTCCCCTGCGATTCAAGCGCTTCCGCATCGAGTTCGCGGACCTGGTATGACGATGGGAGGTCGCGACCAGCTGCTGCGAAGCGCGGGACGCCAATTCGAGTAATAGTGAGTTGTGACATACAACACTTCCGGATCACGCGGGAACTCTCTATTCAGCAACAGCAACGCATTCACTGCAACTTCGGTTTGATCCAGGCTCATCGCGCAACGCGCGAGCGCCATGGCGGCGTGATACTTGAGTTGCGTGTCTGCAATGTGCGCGGTAACTCTTTTCATAATGGGCAACGCCCCGCTGCAATCACCTTTCTCGGCGAGGCCGACGCCCTCGTTGCGCCGATGAGGTTGAACCGCCCTCAGTCGCTTTCTTGGGACTCTGAGCCCGCGACAATACTGGCCAAGCTCCGCAGAGAGTAACGCCAATAAAAACTAGAACCGAAAATTTTGACATTAGATAAGTGAACCCGCTGACGCGCATTATAGCGCGGCGGTTTTTATGGACCGCTCACTTCAATAAGTTTTATCTCTCAATTGCGATCTCCTCACGCTGATCATTGATTCGGGGCAACAATGGGATAGACATTTTGATAATCGGATTGAGCGTCGAGATCTCCGCTTGCACCACGGGTAGTCGCTCCTTTGCGGATTCATACGGCTCTCGAAACGCCGCGGCAGCTTGCATCATCACGGTTTGATACCGCGAGATATCGGCATTGCCGGGAACAGAAATATTCGCCGGCATTACCCCGCCAAACCACGATCTATAGAGTTCGTCAGGATGCGCCGAGTTCTTGAACTGCCGCAATCCAGTTTCAATCCCAGCCGATTCCACGGCTACGGCATGTCCCCAGTCGAAGCCATATTCGGGAAGCGCTTTCACCGCCTCCTCAATTCTCGAAACTGATGCGCCATCGAGCGATCCCCCATGAACTGCGTTATTCATGGCCCGCAACCAGAAATCAGCGCCGCTTTTGCCGTGAGGACGCCCATCAATAAGCACCCTGCGCAAGATGTTCCGAGAACTGAGTCCATCAATCCATGCCTCGACCGCATTTTCGTCTGTTTTTGCCGCCATACGGATTCCATAGAGGACGTTTAATCTCGCCAAGACGCGCGCTTTCGCCAAATGTGCAATCGGAGCATCAGGGCCGAGATCATACTCAAGCCCCCAGTCACATTCCGGGAGCTTGGTGCCCCGCTGCATCGTTAAAATCGCTTCGGTGTTCTGGTCAATAATCGCTCCCAGTTTGGCTTCGTCCCACGGCAGGGAGCCAGACAGTACATCCTGCACTAATTTATTTGTAGCTGCGTCGGTGGGAGTGTCCTGCATGAGGGCAAAAGCCATCCAGTACCGAAGAGCCGCATTATGATTTTCCGTGATCCCGAGGTTTTCAGCTTCAATCTTAACAACGCCTAAAATGATCGTTAGAACTAAAATAGTGCGTTTCATGTTCCGAGTCCTTTCTGATTCACCAGGGAGTTACTGCTCCGCAAGAGAGTGAAGCACTCCGCTGCTTCGCTCCACATTGGGCAGAACCTGGGGGCTGACTTGAATAAGTAACCTGTCGAGTTCTTTACTATTTGTTGCTGTGATCTGGTTAAGACGCATAATGGTTAGCGCTTCCCTTCGACCTTCCACGGGTTCTGGGACGCCGTAAACCGTCGGCATATTTTCCGCAACTGTAGCCGCGGCATAATTCTCCACAGACCGGCGCTAATTACCGCCAGTACGATTACCGCCGTAGCGAGATGCCACTGCCTCAACATGGGAAAGGTTCTTGTTTCTGGAGGAAATGGTTTGGGCGCACGGAAGCGATAGCTTCTCAACTCTTGCTCAAATTGTTCGATCTCAAAGTCTTCCACCTTCACCCTCCCGGTTGCATCACGCTAGGAGTCTAGTCAGGCCGTAACGGTATCTCGATGCCGCTGTATTTGGCGAAATATCCAGCACCCTCGCTATCTGATCGAACGTCATTTCGCCCCAAACATGCATGATGATGATTTCACGTTGATCTCCTGGCACGTCTTGAATCGCAATTTGAAGCGATCGAACAAGATCTCTGCTCTCATCAGCCGTTTCAAGCAGCTGCCTGATGGTGATTGCAACGTTCCGAGAATCATGGCGGCGAAAATTGAGGCAAGCGTTGCGCACCGCCCGAAACAAATATGGCGCGGGATCGTCTGGAGAAATCTTGTCGCGCACCAGTTTCAGGAACACTTCATGCAACACATCCTCTGCCTCGGAGTGGCCGTTTAGAACAGCACGCGCGAAACCGAGCAAGGCTAATCCATGTTGCTGGTACAGCTGGCGTATCTCGTCGTGACCGATATTTACTGGAATGTTATTTCCTTCACATCTAAATCAGGTTGACTAGACTCCTTCTGCCTCTATAGACATTGACACGTCAGCACGAGGAATTTGTCTTCCACATTTCTAAAAAGTTTTGACCAGCGAGAGAATGTGGGGTGCAATTTCTACAAGAATGCCGTTTGGGATACAATATCCAGAGGAAACCA
>CAVPCG010000069.1:0-11791 GCA_963702325.1 uncultured Acidobacteriaceae bacterium
AAGAGGCACTTCACAACATCGCGAAACATTCTGGTGCGAAGAAATTCAGTGTGGCGCTTCAAGGTTCAGCGAAGAAAGTCAGGCTGCAAATTTCTGACAATGGCACGGGGTTCGGCTCGAACGCCGCGACTTCTACAGAAAACTTCGGGGTGGCTGGCATGCGTGAGCGGGTGAAAGAACTGGGCGGAACGTTGCGGATTTACTGAGCTAAGAATGGTGGCACACGCCTCCAAATTGAAATACCTCTGGAATCGGCGGTCGTACGCACGATGCAGACGCTAGTCCCAAATGTTGGAACGAAGGCGAGCTAACCGTGCATTTCATTGAGCGAGACGAATTCGGCGCGAACGCGACAATCCGGTGCGTGATTGTTGACGACCATACACTTTTTCGTGATGGACTGCGTCGCGTGCTCGAAAGTGAGTCCGATTTAGAAGTCGTTGGCGAAGCCAGCGACGCCGCCGGAGCACTGGAAAAAGTCAGGGATCTGCAACCGGACGTTGTTCTGATGGACATTGGCATGCCCGGAATGTGCAGTTTTGAGGCGGCGAAGCAGTTAGTTCAGGATCATCCCAATACAAGGCTGATATTCCTCACCATGTACGAAGAAGAGGAATATTTGCTTCGATGTATGAGCGTAGGGGCCGCGGGATTCATGTTGAAAGATTCTCCCGCCCCCAAAGTCATTACCGCAGTACGCGAGGTCTTTCAAGGGCACAAATACTGAGTCCGCAAATTCTGGGGAGAATGGTGGACGATGTTCGAGCCCGATCGGTCCGCACCTCGACCCGTGGAACCATGTTGACTCCTCGCGAGCGAGAAATCATAAAAATGATCGCCGAGGGCAACTCAGTGAAACAGATCGCAGCCATTTCGGGCGCAGCGTTAAAACAGTTGAGGCTCACAAATTTAACCTGATGCGCAAACTTGACATCCATAACAAGGCGCAACTTGTCACCTACGCCATCCAGAAGAAAATCGTGAAGCTTCCCGCTTAACACGGCATTTTCCTCTCTTCGGTCCGACCCTCGAACTCCTCAGCTGCTTTTCTGCCAACCAATGGTATTGGTCCCGGCGGGCATATTATTAGGTGGAATGTTGAAAGTAGCCACTTCAATCGTTCGGACTCTGCGGGACGCCGGACACCAGGCGTACCTGGTGGGCGGATGTGTACGTGACTTGCTGCTTGGCCGCGAACCGGCTGACTACGACATTTCTACCGATGCCACTCCAGACGAAGTGATGCGGATCTTTCCGGATACTTACGCCGTGGGCGTGCAATTTGGCGTGGTGTTAGTGCCTGCGCCGAAAACTTCGGAGACCGGGAGAAACAATGAGACGGTTGAGATCGCAACGTTTCGAAGCGACATTGGATACACGGACGGCCGCCATCCCGATGAAGTGCGGTTCACCAAAAACGCGCGGGAAGATGTCGCCCGGCGCGATTTCACGATCAACGGCCTCCTGCTGGATCCAATCACGAATCAAGTCCTTGATTTTGTTGGAGGCAGGCGGGATCTAGACGCCGGCATTATCCGCGCAATCGGAAATCCAGAACTGCGTTTTGCGGAAGACAAACTGCGAATGCTAAGGGCGGTCCGATTTGCATCGCGGTTTGGATATGGGATTGAACCGGAAACATTTGCGGCGATTCAAGAGCTGGCACCGCAAATTCACCACGTTTCCTCCGAGCGGGTGCGCGATGAACTTACAAGAATGTTGACCGAGGGCCGCGCCCGGGAAGCATTTCAACTGCTCGATGTGACTGGTTTGCTCCGCGAGGTTCTTCCTGAAATTTCAGCGATGAAAGGTGTCCAGCAGCCTCCGCAATTCCACCCCGAGGGAGACGTTTTTCTTCACACGATGTTGCTACTCAGTAAATTACCGCATCCTTGTGCCCCAACTCTTGCATTGGGGGCGCTATTGCATGACGTGGCCTAGCTGCCAACGTTCCGCGTTGCGCCTGACCGCGTTCGTTTCGACGGTCACGTGGACATTGGAGTCAAGATGGCAGAGAGGATTTTCGGCCACGGCTTCGATTTTCCAACAGCGAAAAAAATCAAATTCTGGCGCTGGTGGAAAATCACATGCGGTTTGCGGACGTGGAGCGAATGAAAGAATCCACCTTCAAGAGATTTATTCGGATGCCGAAATTCGATGAGCACCTCGAACTGCATCGGCTCGATTGCGAGTCGGCGCATAAGGACTTGTCGCTTTATGACTTCACGCGAAACAAAATGGCGGCGTTGACCCCTGAAGCGATTCGTCCGACGGCGCTGGTTACCGGGGAAGATTTGATTGCGGCCGGTTATAGTCCCGGTCCCCAGTTCAAGGAGATTCTCAGCGCGGTCGAAGACGGGCAACTAGAGGGGAATTGGAACTCCTGAGACGCGGCGATGAAGTTCGTCAGTGACCATTTTCCGCCCGCCTAGCGAAAACGATACAAAAATGCCGTTTTGAGTGAAATCGCCGATTTCTTGTCAAGCCCTAAAAACGGGTCGAAAGGGGTCAAGCGCATGAATACAAACCAAATATATTTTCTGAAAACGTGGCGCATTTGGGGTATGGAAATTGCTATTCTAGATATAGGGACCAAAAAAAGCACAGTCACAAGTGACCGTGCCTTACAGCCATTTATGAGTCGTCCGATGCAGCCGGTTGCCGTTGGACTTCAAAGCATTGTTATCAAAAGTTTGCGCCAGGCGGCTGCCGAAGATGCCCCGTTGCTGGCATGGCCGCTAGCCTGCGGCAATAGCGTCTCGAAAAGAACGCGGGCACTTGACTTTGCAAAGGGAATTTTGCGGGTGGAGGTTCCAGATGCGGGTTGGCGTTCAGAGTTGCAAACGATTGCAGGCCAATATCTTGCAATTCTTAACCGCTACGCAAATGGAAGCGTCAAACGGATCGAATTCGTGATCGCGCGATAAACCCGTCCAGAGAGACCGAAGATGAATGTCACGGAAAAAGATGTCGCTTATGTTGCGGGTCTTAGCAACCTGGAACTGACGGCGGAGGAGCGCGAGCGCATGGTTCGGGATTTGAATGCGATTCTTGGGCATATAGGCACGCTTGAGAAACTTGATACTGAGCACGTGTAGCTGCAATGGCCGCAGGTCTCCGACCGCTATGGAGTGGATGAAGTCCAAACAAGGAAGCGAGCGGTTTGCATACGCCAGCCGCGAAGACATCCTTGAAGGTCTGCGGAAATCGCTGCCGCACGATGAGGCGCTGGCAAACGCGCCAGACTCGGATGGAACTTTCTTTAGAGTGCCAAGGGTCATTGAACGATGAGACGTGCAGAATTATTTTGTTGATGTCATCCGCTTACTGCGTTTCGACTATTCAGCATTAACTGGAATCGTTCTCGATAAATGGATCTAAACTTACTCACAATTGATGGGGCTCGCAATGCCGTATGCGGTGGCAGGACTCCTGCTACTGCGCTGGCTGAGTCTTTTTACGCGAAGATCGAACGCGACGATCCGAAGATTGGCTCTTACCTCACGCTTGCCAGGGAACGCGGCCTCGCTAAAGCGTCAGCAATTGACAGCATGGCCGCGCGCGGAGAACCTTTGCCACCCCTCGCGGGCGTGCCTGTCGGCATCAAGGATGTGCTTGTCACTCGCGGGGTTCGGACCACGGCGGGGTCGAAGATTCTCCGGAATTACATTCCACCTTATGATTGCACTGCGGTGGCGCGTCTCGAAGCGGCAGGAGCGGTGGTGTTGGGCAAGATGAATTGCGACGAGTTCGCAATGGGATCGTCGAACGAAAATTCGGCATGGAAGCCGGTGCACAATCCGCGTGATTTGAGCCGCGTGCCGGGTGGTTCATCCGGTGGTTCGCGGGGGGCCGTAGCTGCGGATTTAGCGGTGGCGACGCTTGGAACTGATACGGGAGGCTCGATTCGCCAGCCAGCCTCGTTTTGCGGTGTAGTTGGATTGAAGCCGACGTATGGACGGGTTTCGCGGTATGGCTTGATCGCATTCGCTTCATCGCTCGATCACATCGGCCCGCTCACAAAGACAGTGAAGGATGCTGCCATAGTGCTGCGGACAATTGCGGGACGGGATCCAATGGATTCCACGTCCGCCGAGGTGCCTGTTCCGGATTACGTCGCGGAGATGGAAAAGCCGGTGCGTGGACTGAAAATTGGGCTGGCGAAAGAATATCTCGCCGAAGGACTTGATCCTGAAGTTCGCAAGGCGGTGGAAGATGCGGTGCAGAGTTTGTCGAAGATGGGTTGCGAGGTTGCCGAAATTTCGCTGCCTCACACCGAATATGCGATTGCAACTTATTACATTGTGGCAACCGCCGAGGCCTCCTCAAATTTGGCGCGATTTGACGGAGTGCGCTACGGCTATCGGGCGGAAAATACCCGCACCCTCTCGGAAATGTACCGGCGAAGTCGCGATCTCGGATTTGGCGCGAAAGTGAAGCGCCGCATCATGCTCGGAACGTACGCGTTGAGCGCCGGATACTACGATGCTTACTATCTCAAAGCGCAAAAAGTACGAGCGCTGTTAACGCGCGACTTCGAAGAGGCTTTCAAGAAAGTAGACGCGATCGTCACACCGACCAGTCCAACTGCGGCGTTCAAGCTGGGGGACAAAACTAACGATCCGCTGGCGATGTATCTCGCAGTATTTACACGGTGACGGCGAACCTCGCCGGGATACCGGGGATTTCAATTCCTTGCGGAGAGACTAAAGAAAAGCTTCCAATCGGAATGCAGATTTTCGGAAAGCATTTCGACGAGGCAACGATCTGCGCCTGGCGCATGGGTACGAGCAGGCCGCGTAAGCGGAAAACGTAGCTGCTTTAGCGAGCGTTTTACAAGATTCTTTATTCATTTGACGTCGTCCCGAAGAGCGGCATATTTCAGCCGGTCGAGGGATCTTGCGCGCACTTCGAGTATCACAGGTAGTTGAGCTTTGCTCGACTGGACAACCGGAGGGCGGCTGCCCTGCGTATCAATCTAAGAAGTAACAATCACAACTAAAAATAAAAGGAGCTTTATCATGCAGTCATTATTCTGCACGTCGCACTCGTGTCTTCCGCACTCAAACATTAATTCCAGAATACGATTCACTCTCGTCGCTGTTTTATCCATCGCGCTGGCAACGACTGGTTGCAGTGCACAATGGATGAGCGTTGCGTGGCCGACTTGCCGGCACTGACACAAATGGCGCTTAACATTGCGACGCTCGTCACCACTCTCCAATCCGGGAAGCAAATTGATCCGGCCGAGGTAACCGCGGTACAGAATATTTCGGTGGAAGCAAGCCGGGATTTGTCTTGTTGCAGAGTCTGTACAACGAATACAAAGCGAATCCTAATGCGAGCACGCTTCAGAAAATTCAAGACACAATCGCGCTCATAACCCAGGGTCTTCCGGTCCTGTTGCAATCTGCGCACGTTAGCGATCCAGTCACGGCTGCCAGGGTTTCGGCCGGAGTGAACTTGATTCTCACGACCGTTTCGAGCTTTGCCGCTCTGATGCCACAGGCGAATCCAACTACTTCGCAGACCATTGCCGGCGTGAAAATTACGATACCGAACGCCAAGCAACTCAAGGCGCAATGGAATCAGGAATGTGTGGCGGCTTGGCGAATGCCGCGACGCCAGCTATGAACGCCTGCGTGGTGAGGTAATTTATGAGCCTCCCGGTTATCGCGATTACGAATGCATCCACTTGCCTCACCGATGCGCAGGTACAGTCGGTAATTCCATCGTTGCAAAAGCAGGTAACCCGCGATTTCAATGCGTATTGGGATCTGGATTGCTCGCTGGCGTTCCTGTCAAAAAAGCAACCACTGACCGCGGGATGGTGGCAAATTGTCATAACTGACAATCCCGACCAAGCGGGAGCGCTCGGGTATCACGAGTTGACGAACACCGGCGCTCCGCTGGGAAAGGTCTTTGCTGCTCTCGATATTGACAGCGGGTCATCGTGGAGCGTGACTCTGAGCCATGAATTGCTGGAAATGCTGGGAGATCCCTGGATCAACTGGTGCGCCGAGTCTCCGGATGGAAGATTGTTTGCGCTCGAAGTATGTGATGCCGTGGAAGCCGATGACTTGGGCTATGAAATAGACGGCGTGATGTTGTCAGATTTCATCACGCCGTCATGGTTCGAGCCCACGGATGCAGATCGAGTTGACTTCATGAAGAGAATTTCAAAGCAGCTCGAACTTGCCCCCGGTGGGTATATTTCAGTTTTAGATCCAGGCAAAGGCTGGACGCAGCTTTCTGCGGAAAGCTCGGGCGGTTCCGCAATACCTCAAGGAAGCAGGAGATCTCGCAGAGCCATGGACAAATCTGAATGGAGGTGGAGCGTGCTGTAGCGACTGTTACCCAGGCGATCGAACGTTTATTTTTTCGACATTCTATCGCCGTTCTTGGCCGCCTGCCGTTGCTGCATTGCCACAATCACCACTTTCAGCATGTCGTCCCATGGGGCGGGTTTTCCGGTCCATATTTCGAACTGGCGGGCGGCCTGATGCACGAACATCTCAATGCCTGGAATCACTTCGACGCCGCGATCTCTTGCCAGCTTCACGAGCTGGGTCTCCGGCGGATCGTAGATCATCTCGAAAAGATAGCGAGCTTTAATTTCATCGGCGTTCAGTGGAGACTCGCGAGTGTTTGTCATACCTACAGGCGTTGCATTCACGATGACATCAAAACTTAACTTCTTGAGATCCGGACGCTTGATGGTGCGAGCCTTGGCTTGACGTGCCAGTTTCTGCGCCGGATCGCGCTGCGATTCAGAATGTAAACATCGGCACCGCGCTCTTTCAATCCGAAAACTGCGGCGCGGGCAGCGCCTCCCGCGCCCAGTACGAGAATTCTTGCTTTGTCCAACGTGATCCTCTGCTCCAACGGGCGAACCACGCCCACTCCGTCCGTGTTGAAGCCGTATAGTTTGCCATCTTGCGCCCGCACCACCGTATTGCAGGCGCCGATCTTAGTTGTCTGAGAGTCGGTGTTGTCGAGGTGGGGGACGATTGCCTGCTTATAGGGCATGGTTATCGAAAGCCCGTGAATCGGGATTTCTCGAACACACGTCAGTAAATCCTTCAAAGTCTTTGCGTGCAGCGCGACATACACGCCATTCACATTTTCACGGTTCAGCGCCGCGTTCATAATGGCCGGCGACAGAGAGTGCGCAACCGGGTCACCGGCAACTCCATACACGCGGGTGGCTGCGTCAATTTGCTCGATCCGATAAGTGCTACGCAATTCCTGCGCGGTGATTTGTCCGGGAGCGGTTTTTTCGTCCGGACTAACAGCGGCGAAAGTGAACACGCTGCCTGCGCGCACACCCAGCACGCGGCTGATGATTCCCTGTTCGGCCATGCAGAGGCCGATCAACGAATACTTATCGCTGTTTTCCTGAAGAAACTTCATGATTGCGACATTGTCGGACAGGCTGGTAGCGGTTGAGACAATCTTGTAGAAGTCGGCGGGGATAGAGACCATCTTTGCGAGGGTCCCATCTAGATTTTTGGTACCACGAAAATCGTGATGAGAAAGAATAAGCGCTGCTTTGGAACGTAACTTGTGTAACTGCGGGGGGTTGCAGCGGACCGCGCTTTGCAATTCCACATCCACCAACTGACATCCAGCAGCCGACGCCTTGGCAAGGATATCCAGCTGCGAGACTATAGACCCCCGGAATTTACCATCGCTCGCCACACGGCGGCAGGTCGCAATCGCCGTTACATGCGGGTGCTGATCGGTGAATTTCTTTATCTTAGGCAATGTTGCCGCTGGATGTGCGAGGTAATCTAACCTGAACTCGATAAAGGTGTTATCGCGAACTATCGCCTCGGCTTTTTCGACCAATCTGTGGGGTCTACCCCGGTGACGGCCACACAAACCCGTGGGAGCCGCTGGTGCAGGAGCCGGGCAGCGAAAGTGTTAGGGGAGGCTGTCATCGTTAAGAGTAGGTCGGCGCGATATTACAGGCGCGTAATTCCAGATGCAAGAACGGATTCACAATTCTCGCTGGAGGAAACCAGTTGACCTACATGGCCTTACACCGCCGTAACCTTGACCATGGGAGTTCCGGTTGTTACTGTCCACACTGAAAGCCTTTTATTTACTTCACTTAGAAGGATGCTAGGTCCGGAAAACTGGGCGGCCTGGCTCCAGAGGTAACATGAAGAAAACAGGATTGTTGCTGGTATTGGTATTGTTGGCTGGGGCAGCTGCTCAGGATGTTTCAACGGCGACCGACCGCGAGGCTCCGCAAGGCACGCTTCCCACTACGGTCAGTTTCCCCACTGAGAGAGTTCAGACGCCAACTTATGCGGATCTCTACTGCTCGGGATTTCTAAGCCCCAAAATTCTCCCCAACGCGAATTTCGTGGCTGGAGGGTTACAGACCCCGAGCACCACTAAGTTCGTAAATGGAGACATGATTTATCTTGCCGGTGGAGGCTACCAGAGTGGCCAGGAATACACCATTGTTCGGGAACTCCAAGACGTAAACGAATACCAATTGTTTCCGGGACAACGTGCCGCAGTAAAGGCAAGCGGCCAGCCCTACGGAGAAGAAGCGCGGGTTCGCATCGTGGATACACGCAGCAAGATGGCGATCGCGCAAATTGAGTTCAGTTGCGATCCGGTAAATCCAGGAGATTTTGCGGTGCCTTTTGTAGTGAAGCAGACAATAGCATTCCACCCTCAAATACGCTTCGATCGCTTCCTGCCTAGCAGTAAGAGTTTGTCGGGCAGAATTCTAATGGCCAAGGACTTCGATTCGCAATTGGGAACCGGCCTCAAGGTTTACATGAATGTAGGTTCCAATCAGGGCGTAAAGGTCGGTGACTACTTCCGTGCCGTGCGCTCGTATACCGCGGACTTGCACGATCCGGTAGATTCCCTTTCATTCAAGGCATCTACGTCCGAAGATACTCAAAAGCAGCCGCCATCCATTGAGCCCAATTTTTTCAACAAAACCAATGGGCCGAAAATTCACGTAGCTGACCTGCCCCGCCGTTCGGTCGGAGAGATTGTAGTCATCGGAACCACTCCCACGACCTCGACGGGCATGATTGTGTTCGCCATGGAAGATGTACACCTAGGAGACGGCGTCGAATTGGACCCTCAGTAATTCCAGCAGCAGGGCTTCTGCAACAAGGGAGGATCGTGAGATCCTCCCTTTACTTTTTTGGATGCCGCTGTGCGAAGTTAAAAGGACTTGAAGTCGAGATGGAGGCAGTTGCCGGGGAAACAAACCTGATTGAACTTACTATTATTCCAACGCAATCTCCATGCCCTCTGAGGCCGCGCGCACTTTCGGATAATAATTCCGCGCATCTTGCACGACTTTATCTATACAGGCATCGGTGTGATCCGGATCGTGGTGGTATAAAACCAATTCCTTCGCTCCGCTCTCCATGGCGACGTTCACCGCTTCCCGCCAGTGGCTATGCCCCCATCCACGTCTCTGAGCTTCGTATTCCTCGGGAAGATACTGCGAATCGTAGATCAGCACGTCAGCGCCCTCGGCCAATTTGCGGACGCTCTTGTCGAATTCGACTTGTCCCGGCTCGTTGTCGGTGGCATATACGAGCACGCCTTGTTTTGTCTCCATTCGGAAACCTAGACACCCTTGAGGATGGTTGAGCCATGCAACCTGAAACGAAGCATTGTCCAACACAATGGGGCCAGGCTCAACTTCGTGAAACTCTTGATGAGCTTTCATCTCGCTCACGGCAACGGGAAAGTATGGCGATGCCATCTGCTCGTCCATCACTCGCTTCAGGCTGCGGGTACGGCTGGAGGAATGGAATATGAAGCGGTTTCCAGAATCGTCATAAAGGGGACGAAAAAAGGGAATGCCCTGAATGTGGTCCCAGTGGAAATGAGACACGAATACGTGCGCCGAGATGGGACGGCCTTCGAACTCACGACGAAGTTGATGGCCTAACAGGCGGAAGCCTGTGCCGCAATCGAAAATGTAGATGCTGTCACCAACGCGCACTTCGACGCAAGACGTATTGCCGCCATAGCGCTGATTTTCCGGTTGCGGAGTGGGTATGGAGCCTCGAACTCCCCAGAACTTAATGCGCATAGGTTTCAATGCTTAATCAGCCATCTTGCAGCTTGACGGCGGATTCGTCAATTCTCTCGCTGGTTACGGGTCAATACGATGTATCTTCCAATTCAGGATTTTGGAGTCCGAACGGACCGCGCCGGTGAGTGCCTCCCCTATAATGTGCAGACACATGCTGCGTCCAGACTACAAGGAATTCTTGCGATTCGCACAAGAAGCAACGCTCGTTCCGGTCGTGAAATCTGTGAGTGCTGACCTGCTTACGCCGGTTTCGGCTTTTTTGGCCGTAGGCGCCAAGGAACGTGACGCTTTCCTGCTGGAATCAGTTGAACGAGGCGAACAGATTGGGCGGTATACGTTCCTGGGCGCGCGACCGTATATGAAGGTTCAGTCCCAGGGCAAGGAAATCACTATTCTGCGCCGATCTCGCCGCGAGCGGCGCACCGGAAGCGTGGTACAGGCGCTTAAGGAGATTTTCCGCCAACATCATCCCGCCGAAGTGCCCGGATTGCCTCCTTTCACCGCTGGCGCGGTCGGCTATTTTGCTTATGACATCGTGCGCCAACTAGAGAAGATCGGTGATCACGCAAAAGATGACTTGGAGCTTCCGGATTGCTCCTTAATGTTCTTTGATCGCATTCTCGCGTTTGACCACCTGCGTCATCAGATCCATATCATCGCCAGCGCTGATGTTTCCCGGGAAGGCCCTCGAAAGGCGTATGACCGCGCCGTAAAGGATATTTCACAACTCGAAAGAAAGCTGGCCGCAGGTCTGCGCTCCATCAAATGGCAAAACTCGGCGCGAACAAAACACGGTAAATTGAAAATTCATGCGGGGACGGGCCGGGCACGCTTTATGAAATCTGTCGAGCGCGCCAAAGACTACATTGCTGCCGGCGACGCATTCCAAATTGTGCTGTCGCAGCGCCTTGATTTTGTCCCCGGAATCGCGCCCTTCGACATTTACCGGGCACTGCGAACTGTGAATCCGTCTCCTTACATGTATTTCCTGCGCAACAATGACATTCATATTTTGGGATCATCGCCCGAAATGCTGGTTCGAGTGACCGGTCGCAAGCTGGAATATCGCCCAATCGCGGGGACTCATCGGCGGGGGCGCGATGCCGCAGAAGACAATCGGCTCGAACAGCAGATGCTCGCCGACGAGAAGGAGCGAGCGGAACATGTGATGCTGGTTGACCTTGGCCGCAACGACCTTGGCCGCGTAAGCGAGTATGGATCGGTGAGGGTGCGCGATCTTATGTACGTGGAGCGTTACTCCCACGTCATGCACCTCGTGTCGGCGTTGGAGGGCAAACTGCGCCCGGAGTTTGACTCATTGGACGCCTTCGCAGCCTGCTTTCCAGCAGGGACGTTAAGCGGAGCACCTAAAGTTCGAGCAATGCAAATCATCGAGGAGCTGGAACCAACCAGGCGTGGTATATACGGTGGTTCGGTGCTGTACGCTGATTTTGCTGGAAACCTGGATTCGTGCATCGCCATCCGAACTATGCTGATGAAAGGGCGGAAGGCCTATCTTCAGGCGGGGGCGGGAATCGTTGCCGACTCCCATCCTGCAAAAGAGTTCGCGGAAGGATGAACAAAGCTCAGGCGGTGTTAAAAGCGGTAGACGCGGCAAGGGGTTGATCAGTTTGACCAGCTAGAATTAGATTGCTCGCGCCGAATTTAACCGAAGGGGAATTGGACCATGAGGTTGTTTCG
>CAVPCG010000070.1:0-32663 GCA_963702325.1 uncultured Acidobacteriaceae bacterium
TCTCTCTCTCTCTCTCTCTCTCTCTCTCTCTCTCCCTCCTCTCTCTCTCTCTCTCTCTCTCTCTCCTCCCCTCCTCCTCCTCCTTCTCTCTCTCTCTCTCTCTCTCTCTCTCTCTCCTCTCTTCTCTCTCGCTCTCTCTGTCTCACTCGTATCGAAAATATTCGCACAAAAGGCATTGCTGATGCCGCTTCTCTTATAACGCTGCATCGAGACTTGCTCTTTGTGCGGCTCGTTCGGCACCGAACTGCTCGCCCAAATCTGGCAAATGGGGATGCGGATTGCTCGCGCCCATCGCGGCCCCGCGGTTTTCGAAAATCTGAACGTAATTGATGCGACTCCGGGATTTCAAGTCAGTAAACTGGTCTGCCCACACATCAATTACCTTTCGAGTCTCGTCCACAGTCATTCGCGCAAGCGTCAAATCATCCGCGGAGAAAAAACAAACCACACGGCAGATTCCCGATTCTCCCTTCGCAACAATCAATCTTTTTCATTCATTCGTACTCTTGGGTATCTGGTAAAAGCGCAGGGAAGTCGTTGTCGAACACAAAAGTCGAATCATACTTGGGATTGTGAACTCCTCGCGCTCGCTCATTTCCAGGGCACAGGTAACAGGAGGGATCGTATGCAGGCTGTATCTCCGTCGCGGCCGTTTCCACCTGCCCGAGCCATGGGACGCTGCGTCCGGTGCGGTGAGACGAGCACCCACTCCCCCGTAAGCGGATTCAGTTGCCGGTGAGAACTTTCGTTCAGATTAAACATTGTTTACTATGGTCGAACGCCTACTAAATCTGTCATCTCAGTGCAGGAAGATCGTCCTCCAGGACGATCTTGCGGAGTCGAGAGACCTGCTTTGTCGCCTGGCTCAAATACGCTTGATCCACCACCATACTTTGAAATTGTCACACACTGACCTGCCCGGCACCGTCCGCAGCGGTTGTAATGTAAATCCGCGGATCAATGCCCGTCTTCTCCTTATACATTTTCGAGATATTACCCGTGAATGCAGAAGCCAGATCTCTCTCCACCAGGTTGATCGTGCAGCCTCCAAACCCGCCACCCGTCATACGCGCGCCATAGACGCCCGCCATACTCGACGCCAATTCGACCATAATATCGAGTTCCGCGCAGCTGACCTCATAGTCGTTCTTCAGGCTTTGATGAGACTCGTACATGAGCTCCCCAAAGCGTTGGACTTGTCCCGATTGCAACGCCGCGCCAGCTTCAATCGTTCGCGCATTTTCCGTGATTACATGCCGGCAGCGCCGGAAAATAGTTTCGTCCAAATCTTTCGCGTATTGCTGAAGTTGCTCCCATGAAACATCGCGCAGCGCTCGAACCCCAGGTATTTGTGACGCGAAGAATTTAACTCCCTGCTCGCACTGTGCGCGGCGAAGGTTATATTCGCCGCTGACATTCCGATGGGGCACCATCGTATTGCAGATGACCAGGCTGACATCGGACGGCAGCGGCAGCAATTTAAGCTCGAGCGACCGGCAATCGAGAAGCAAGGCATGTCCCGCGCGGCCGTTCGCCGACGCAAACTGATCCATGATTCCGCAACGTGCGCCGACAGTCTCATTCTCCGCACGCTGGCAAAGTTTCGCGAGATTCACTCGATCCAATGTGACTTTATGATTCCCATTGCCGACGCCATCCATGAGCGCGAGAGCGCTCGCAACCTCAAGAGCGGCCGACGAACTCAGTCCAGCCCCAATAGGACATCGGAACGAACCAGAAGATTTGAGCCATTGAGTTTGTATCCTGCTCGTTGTAACTGAATCGCCACCCCGCGAACATAGTCAAGCCATTGATGTCGCGGAGAAGCGTCATCGTCGTCAAGACTAAATTCCGCCGTCTCGTTCCACTCCTCCGAATGCACCACCACTTTGCGATCACTCCTCCGCCCCGCTGCGACCCATGTATGAAACTCAATCGCAGCCGGCATGACAAATCCATCGTTGTAATCCGTGTGCTCCCCTATCAGATTTGTGCGTCCCGGGGCCCGAAAAATTCGCGGCGACTCGCCAAATAATTCCACAAACCGGTCTCTGACGTCCTCAACTCTCAAAATCTGGTCCTTAACTGCATTTGAAAAGCAATCGCTGAGTATATCAGCGGGCTTCGGAAACAGATGTTTCGGGAACGCTTGACACCGCCAAAGCGGAAAGCCTATTGTTGGCCGTCCAGTTCTGGGAGTTCGCAGTGGTGGCGCGGGTTTTACGAATTGGCGCCATCCGCTCTCTAAGGCAAGCTCGGTATTTCAGTCTCGAGGAGGAGATTATGCGCCCGAACATCTTAAGAAGCAGCGCACATTTGGGCATGCTCGCCCTGTGCGCAGTCATCGTAGTTGCACTCTCTCAATCGGCTACTGCCAACGTTCTTTGCGTGAACCCCGCTGGTTCACATGGTTGTTTCTCGAAAATTCAAATGGCGGTGAACGCGGCTGCGGCAAATGACATTATTAATGTTGAAGCAGGTACCTACAAAGAAGAGGTCACCATCGGCATTCCAGTTTCGCTTATTGGAGCGGGAGCAAATTCATCAATCATTAACGCAACCGGCCTTGCGCACGGCATATTCGTGGACGGGTTCGACAATCCCGGCCTGCACGATGTTACGGTTGCCGGATTCACCGTTCGCGCTGCGCAGTTTGAAGGCATTTTAGTGGTCAGCGCCTCGGACGTCATTATCCGCGACAGCAATGTTTTGGGAAACGACAAATCCGGGGGATTGCAATTCACCGGCGCCAACACCGGCTGCCCCGACCAGCCCGGCAACGGAACCTATGAAACCGACGAGACCGGCGATTGCGGCGGAGCGATTCATCTCGTGGGAACCGTAAATTCGACTTTGTCCGGCAATGTGATTCGCGGTAACGCGGACGGTGTCCTGCTCAGCGACGAGACCGGCGAAAGCAGCGGCAACCTGCTCACGCATAATATCGTCACCGATAACCCGCTGGAGTGCGGCATCGTGCTTGCCTCGCATCCGCCTTCTGGCGCCGTTACGCCACCGTTTGCGCGGCATTACGGCGTTGATAACAATGTTGTGTCGGAAAACATTTCTGCTCGCAATGGAATACAGATCGGCGGCTCTGGAGTGGGGATGTTTTCGGATGGCGCCGGCCCCGGCCGCGTCTCCGGCAACGTGATTATAGACAACCAGCTGACGAACAATGGACTGGGAGGTGTCGCGCTTCACTCTCATGTCGGCCCTGCCTTTGGTCTGCCGGCCGATACCTTCAGCGGCAACAAGATCATCGGCAACATTATTTCCGGAAACAGAGCCGACACGGCTGACACGGCGACGCCCGGATCGGTCGGAATCAACATTAATAGCGGGAGCGGGGGAACTCCAGTCCTCGGCACCGTCATCGAGCGGAACGTCATCCGCGACGAAGACGTGGACATCGCCATTAACACCCCGGCGGCAGTTAATATCCACCTGAATGATCTGTTGGGTGGCAAAATTGGCGTTGCTGACGTTTGCGGCTTTGACGGCGCGAGCATCTGTACCGGCAACATTGATGCTACCGAAAATTTCTGGGGATGCCATACCGGCCCCAGCGGTCTTAGTTGCAGCAAAGCCAGTGGGTCCGACATTCGTTGGGCTCCATGGCTTGACCAATCCATTCAGTAAACGACGGTTCAAGAGCGCGGCTGCTCGCGCTCCGATTTGTTGGGTGCCCCTTTTATCGGGGGTGCCCGACGATGAACCCATCGCCGTTCGGCCACCGCCACAGCATTCCCTGCGCCCTACTGGACGAGTACACCCGTTTGACTTCCTATTCCCCGAACGCCTAATATCGCGCCCGAAGGGTCTATTTCTTTCTCGTGCTCGATCAGACCATTTCGCATTACCACATCACCGAAAAACTTGGGGGCGGCGGAATGGGAGTGGTTTACGCCGCCGAAGACACCCGCCTGCACCGCGAGGTGGCGCTAAAATTCCTGCCCGAGGAAATGGCCAAAGACCCGCGTGTCCTCGAGCGATTCCGCCGCGAGGCGCGCGCTGCTTCTCAACTGAATCATCCCAATATCTGTACCATCCACGATATTGATAACAATGAGGGCAGGCCCTTCATCGTCATGGAGCGCCTGCAAGGGGAGAGCCTCAAACAGCGCCTGCGCGGCAACCCCCTTGATCTTGACGAAGTCCTCGATATCGCCATTCACGTAGCCGACGCTTTGATCGCCTCGCACGAAAAGGGAATCGTTCACCGCGACATCAAGCCAGCCAATATCTTTATTACAAAGAGTGGCCAGACGAAAGTCCTCGATTTCGGCCTGGCAAAATCAGCCCGCGAGCAAACTTCGACCAGCGACCAGGGTTTCGAAGACTCCCTTACCCAGATGGGAGTGATCCCCGGCACCGCCGTATATATGTCTCCCGAGCAGGCGCGCGGCGAAATATTAGACGCTCGGAGCGACATTTTTTCCTTTGGCGTTGTCCTTTTCGAAATGGCCACCGGGAAAAAGCCTTTTACCGGTACGAACATCGTCACCACGCTCGACGCCGTCTTGAATAAGAAGCCAGTCTCTCCGTTGACGTTGAATCCCGGCTTGCCTCCCGAGTTGGAGGTCATCATCGGAAAGGCGATGGAGAAGGATCGTGACAAACGATATCTCAACGCCCAGGATCTCAAAGACGACCTTCAGCGTCTGAAAAGGGAAACTGAATCCGGCCTCACCAAAACCAGCCTGCGTGATTTGTCCCCGCTCCGCGCATCTTCCAAAACGTTTCAGCAGGCCGCCCCATGGCATAAATATCTGATCATTGGGATGGCTATGCTGCTGATCACAATTCTGGCCTCGGTCGGAACCTGGTGGTTCCGGCATCGCGGCGTGGGATCCACCTCGCATGCCGGAACCGCCATCGCCGTGCTTCCGCTGCAAAACATGAGCAACTCCGATGACGTTGATTATCTTCGCTTCGCTTTGGCCGACGAAATTTCAAATGTGCTGATGTACACGCGTTCTTTAGATGTACGCCCCACAACCAGCACCAGAGAATTTTCCGGAGCGGAGGCAGATCCACAGAAAATTGGTAAGAAGTTGCGCGTTTCCACCGTCATCACCGGCCACTTCCTGGAGCAAGGCAAGCAACTCTTAGTAACGGTGCAAGCGATTGATGTCAGCAGCAATAAGCTGATTTGGCAAAGCACGCTCACCGCCGGTAGCCAAGACCTTATTGGCGTGCAGGAACAACTCGCGTCCAGAATGCGTCAAGGCCTGCTTCCCCAACTGGGCGCGGCCGACGGCCTTACCGAAGCTGGCACCAAACCAAAAAACCAGGACGCCTACGACTTATATCTGCGGAGTTTGGCGATCTCTCACGATCCCGATCCTAACAAGACTGCGATCTCAATTCTGGAAGAAGCCGTCAGTATGGATGCGACTTACGCGCCAACTTGGGCTGCTCTGGGATTGCGGTACTACTATTACGGCGCCTACTCCACCGGCGGTCAGGACGCGTTCCAAAAATCGGACGCCGCTTACCAGCGCGCATTGTCACTCGATCCCAATCTCTATTCCGCCGCCGCTCACCTCATCCTTCACCGTGCCGAAGGCGGCGATGTCGTAGCTGCCTACGATGACGCAAAAGCTCTCGTGAAGCGCCGCCCTGAAAATGCTGAATCTCACTTCACTTTGTCCTATGTTCTGCGCTATGCCGGCATGTTGCCGGAAGCTACGCATGAATGTGACGTTGCGCTCACTCTTGATTCTGGCAACTACGAGTTTCGCTCTTGTGCCTGGGCATTTCTTGAATACGGGAAAACGCAGCGAGCCGCCGATTTCATCCGCCTGGATTCGGGCTCAGAGTGGGCGGCTTATATCACCGTGGCGAGCCTGCTCCGCGATGGAAATATCGAACAGGCGCGCATTGCAGTGAAAAAAGTTTCCGCGAATCCATTTGACCACCGCGAACTGCTGGACGTTTGTCTCCAACCCACTCCGCCCGCAAACCTCGACCCCGTCGCCCAGAAGGCCGAAGCCGCATTATTGAAGGAGCCCGATCCGGAGACGCGCTACTATCAGGGTGCAATGGTGGCGTATTGCGGCAAGACAGACGCCGCGGCGCGGCTTATCAAAAGCGCGATCAATCAGAACTATTGCGCTGTCTCCGCGCTGCAATTCGATCCCCTGCTGGCAAAGTTGCGACGCACCCCATCTTTCGCCGAGTTGCAAGCCTCCAGCCGGCAATGCCAGACGAAATTCCTCGCATCCGTAAAGCAGGGAACTAATAACTAATAACTAACAACTGATTTTAGATATCGGGGACCTGCAAGACTCAGGCACAGGCGGACGTTTGTCACTGTGAATCCATAAAGCAGGGAACTGAGAACTAATAACTAACAACTGATTTTAAAATAAGGGACCCTCGCAAGACTCTGGCACAGACGGAGTTGCCACTGTGAATCCGTAAAGCAGGGAACTGAGAACCAATAACTAACAACTGATTTTAGACATCAGGGAAACTCGCAAGCCTCGGGCGCACGCGGAGTCGCCTACGATTCAAAGACAGCCTAGGTGCTCCAGAGCCTGCCCTGAGCTCGTCGAAGGGTTTGCGTATGTTTGTTTGGACGCTAACCTGGGCTGACGGACGTATATAACATTGTCTTGGGCTTACCACTCATCGTCGGCTTAGGCGAAATTCTCTGGGACTTCCTCCCGGCAGGCCGACAACTCGGAGGCGCCCCCGCGAACTTCGCTCATGCTGCCGCGCTTCTGGGGAACAACGCCACCATCGCCAGCCGCATCGGCGCTGACGAACTGGGGGACGACATAGTCGCGAAACTTGCCGCTACGCTCTCAACTGAAAATCTCCAGCGAGATCCAACTCACCCCACCGGAACCGTCAATGTCAGCCTTGACCACAATGGAAAGCCAAACTTCGAAATCGTAGAACCGGTTGCTTGGGACTTTCTCGAATGGACTGAAAGCTTAAACATCCTGGCCCACCACGCCGACGCAGTCTGTTTCGGTTCGCTCGCGCAGCGGTCACCTCAATCGCGCGAATCCATCCGAAAGTTCCTGCGAGCTACGCATCCACAAACCGCGCGCGTCTTCGACGTCAATCTCCGGCAGTCTTTCTATTCCAAGGAAGTAATTCACGAATCGCTGAAGCTGGCGAATATCGTGAGGCTCAACCACGAAGAACTTCCCATCGTCGCAAAGATGTTCGAAATCGAATTCGAGAACGAAGCATCAGCCGCTCGAAAGCTGCGAGATGCGTTTAATTTAAATTTGGTTTGCGTCACCCGCGGCGACTCTGGAAGCCTCCTGGTCAGCGATTCCGAATCCAATGAGCATCCAGGCTTTAAAGTTCAAGTTGCCGACACCGTGGGCGCCGGGGACGCCTTCACCGCAGGCATGGTCCATCAATATCTAAATAACGCGTCGCTTCAACAGATGAACGATCTAGCAAATCGGATGGGCGCCTGGGTCTCCACCCAAAGCGGAGCAATGCCAGTTCCATCCCGCACCCTAAAAACTATTCTCAGTGAACTTTGACGACAAATTTCCGATGCCGTGTGGCCCATTCTAGTCGCGTTGTTTGCGACTAGAGTGAGGCTCTCGACTCTGCCGTTATGAATTGGGTTTCAAGCCACCAAATCAGGACCGGAAACAATGGCGGGCTGGCCCATCTTTCAAGATTTTGATCTCCTTAACATCATAATGAATGAGGCTGCCCCATTCGTCGCGATTTTCGACGAGTGGGGATTCATGTCGGGTGCCCCACTCATTCGCGTACTTTGCGGATGAGTGGGATTCACTGCCAAACGCACGACAGCCGTCACAGTCCAAAACCACATTTCGTGGTTATCCTCACCGTGTGACCAAAGGACTTCATCGGTATTATGGCACCCACGACCTTCATTTCATAACTTGGAGCTGCTATCGCCGCCAGCCGATTCTCGGCAGCGCATCGCGCCGCGATCTCCTCTTAAAAATCCTGGAAGAAGCCCGCGTCGTATTTGTAGTCTACCGCCGTTAAGCGATTTCAGGCGGCTCTCCCCGTCGTACTGGTACGTATTGGTTCCGTCGCTCTGTTTTATCGCTACGCAGACTGCAACGTGGAGAAATCCGACATCGTGAAGGGCCACCGCCTAAACGGCCAGTAGATCGCTTGCAAATTTTCCAACATCGGGATCGTCGAGGTTGGACGCGTAAACCAGTAGTTCGGGGTGCTCTTTCCTCAAACGAGCAGCAGCGGCAACGCCGTATTTTCTGACAATTTGATCTGCACTCCGAAGAGTAGACTTTATACCGTCTGGTCGGGAGGCGTCGCTGCTGATCAGCCAACGAAGTTGTTGCAGGTGCGGAGAATCAGAAGACTTTGCGTCCAAGCAAGAAGCTGCGGCTTGAACCTGTTCCTTCGAAAGGCGAGACAGAACATCCAAAGCTTTCCATCGAACGCCAGGCTCAGGATCCTCTAACAACTTGAAAGCCTCAACCAGATTGCATCCATCTTTAGGGACTGTCCAGTATAGGCAGTCTAGCGCCCAAAACCGAATCCTCTTCAGGGGATGAGCAAGCAGAGGCACTACGTCACTAAGCAAAGGCCTGCACTTTTCACCTAACTCGCTGGTGATCCAAATCGCAGTTGCGATCACGTCCCCATCATCGCTTCGCAGCAAGGGTCGCAGATCATCGAGAGGATGACCGCGCTGGAACTCCCTCAAAAGTTCGTTCGACAGAATACCGACCCTTTCATGCTGCGGGGCAGACACTATTCGCTCAATAAGATGGTTTGCGTAATCCATCGGTTGGGTCTTATCTCCCCCCCAGCTTGTCCTCAACCTGGCGCAGCAGTTGTTGTTCTGCACGTATGCGTGCCTGGTGACCTGCATCCGGCCCACCAGCAGCCGCTGCATTCTTGATTCTACTCTTGATGCTCTCACGTAATTCCTCTCGTGCGTGTTGCAATTCAGCCTCGCTCCAATTGTCAGGAATACGATCTGGCAATGTGTCATGAATTCTGCCGAGCGCGTCGCGGGTGAAAGGCTCAATCGCACCAGCAGCTCGCAAGGCTTGGTTTATCGCGCTCACTTGCTCAGGAGTTGCAGGAGTTGACCCGCTGAGCTGATCAAGTGCCTGGACGACCTGAGAATCGCGTCTGTGCGCCAGCCATCGTTATTCCACCAATTCTTCAGCCTCTGACACCAATCGCAATGCCCATCTTCGTCGGCTTTAGTGAGAGGGAGGCTGGCCCACCTTTACGCCCTTTGTAAAGGTGGGAACTCATGCAGCCCGCGCTCACGTTTTTGATCTTTGCTCCCACTCATTGAGTCGCGCTGATTAGGACATTGGCTCAGATACGACTAGAGAAATCACGCGCCGTAGGCGGAAACTTCAGGGGATGAAGATGCGAAGAAGTCTTCTTTGCGCAAGAGCGTTTCAATTCCTCGAATCACTTCGCTGCCGGTGCTCTTTGAAACTGCACCGTGGAATCCAGCCAACCGCGCTTCGTGTACCAGTTCTTTCGACACCTGTTGCACGGTAAGAAGAAGCATCGGCAACTCCGGAGCAACTTTGCAGATTTCTCTTGCCGCTTGAAGTCCGTTCATCTGCGGCATCGCCAAATCCATTACCAGAAGATCGGGAGAGGATTCGCCGATTTTGGTCAATACTTCACGCCCGTTTTCCGCCTCGCCGCAAACGTGCCACTCCGCATGCTCCTCAATCACTCTGCGAAGCAAGCGCCGGATCGGCGCATCATCATCGGCGATCAGAATATTTACTGGCATTTCTTCACCACGAACGTACACGTCTTCAGCTTCATTTTTATTGAGGGCAAGGTTTTGCACAATACAGGGATTCCCCGATTATCGGCAAACTTATGTACTAGACGGATTCCCGTTCGCGCCATCGAACACGGCTAAACCAGCTTCTATGATTTGCAGAATCGTAGGAACCCAATCCCTCATCTGTTATTCATTCCATGCAACTCGCAAGATAAGTGGATAGGTGAATGCCGCCCAAGACCCCAGCCCAGGACATCAATCCGTGGCTCATCGCCATCGCCGTTATGTCCAGCACTTTCATGGAAGTCCTGGACACAACGGTCGTCAACGTTTCTCTGCCGCACATCGCCGGCAACTTGTCGGCCACCACCGATGAAGCCACATGGACGCTCACTTCTTATTTAGTCGCGAATGCAATTGTCCTACCCATGACCGGATGGCTCGCCGGCCGCTTCGGCCGTAAACGTCTTTTGATCTTGTCCGTAACCGGATTCACCATCGCATCTTTCTTCTGCGGCCTCGCCCCGTCACTCCCTTTTCTAATCATCTTCAGAGTAATCCAAGGCGCCGCCGGCGGGGGCCTCCAGCCGCTTTCGCAGGCGATTTTGCTGGAGTCTTTTCCGCCGGAGAAGCGGGGGCAGGCCATGGGATTCTGGGCGCTGGGGATTGTTGTTGCGCCCATGCTTGGTCCGGTGGTTGGAGGGTGGCTCACGGACAATTACAGTTGGCGCTGGGTTTTTTATATCAATGTGCCTATTGGAATTCTGGCGATCCTGCTTACGCAGGCGTTTATTTTTGATCCTCCATATTTGCGTAAAGAAAAAACGGGCATTGATTATTGGGGAATCGGACTGCTGGTTCTTGGCATGGGATCTTTGCAAGTCATGCTCGACAAGGGCCAGGAAGACGATTGGTTCGGGTCTCAGTTTATTGTCACTCTCGCAGTTCTGGCAGTGCTTGGACTCGCCGGGCTGATCATTCGTGAACTTAAGGCTGAGCATCCCGTCATTGATCTCAGCGTATTTCGTTACCGGTCGTATGCGGTTGGTACTTTTCTCATGACGACCGTTGGCTTCGTTCTTTACGGCAGCACCGTCTTGCTCCCGCTCCTCATGCAGGAGGTTCTGGGATACACCGCTACTCATGCGGGTATCACTAATTTGCCGCGCGGTTTTGCGTCGTTTCTGTTTATGCCCGTCGTTGGTTTTCTTGTTGGCAAAGTGGATTCAAGAAAGTTATTGGGATTTGGTTTTCTTGGCACTGCGTTCGCCATGTACCGAATATCCCAGTTTAGCCTCGACGTTGGCTTCTGGAATTTCTGGTGGCCGCTCATGCTGCAAGGCGCGGGCCTGGGATTAATTTTTGTTCCGCTGACCACTGTCACAAACGACCCCGTTCCGAAAGAACGCATGGGAAACGCCACCAGCATTTTTAATCTCATGCGAAACGTCGGGGCCAGCATCGGAATTTCCATGGTCGAAACCATGCAAGTGCGCAAGCAGCAAATGCACGTCAATATACTGGCTCAGCATGTGACTTCGACCAGCCCGCAGGCTCAGCAGATGATCAAACGACTCACCGCATTTTTTCTCTTGCGGGGAGGCAGTCCCGGTACGGCAACCAAACAGGCTTACGAAGCCATATGGGGAATGGTTGTCAGACAGGCGACTATGCTCTCCTATAATGATGTGTTCCGTTTTCTGGCCGCGATGTTCGTGGTGATGTGTCCGCTAATTTTCCTCATGAAAAAAGCGAAAAAGGGCGGGCCGGTTATGGCGCATTGATGCACTTTCCGGCAGCCGATTGCGCCCTTTTTGGGCGCGTGATCTTTGTGTCGCTTTTACTCCCGGACGCGCGAGACTGTGTGCGAACTCTGTCGTCCCTACGGGACGTTGAATCTTTTTTCGACTTTACCCAGCGCTGAAGAGTCTGTGTGAGAACTCAGCCGTCCCTTCGGGACTTGTATCGTTTTTCCCCTTTACCCAGCGCTGAAGCGCTGGGCTAATATCGTTCGCCCTTTCAGGGCTGGATTATCGCGGGGTTTGTTCCACCCCATTATTATCAAAGAGTTCTCACACAGAACTCCCACATCCGGGGCTGCAATATGTCGCTCCTTCGGAGCTGTTTTTATCCGGACTTGGCTGCATTGGTTTCCTTTAAGGCGTGCCAGATTTCTAGCTATATCAAACGCCGGGTTGTAAAATATTTATAAGGTTTCTCGAACGCAGTTCACGTCGTCCTTAAGTTTCAGAAAAGAGTGTTATTTATGTCTCAGAACAATGGCAATTCCACCAGCCTTCGGCTGAAGACGGGCCTCGCCGAAATGTTAAAAGGCGGCGTCATCATGGACGTTACGAACGCCGAACAAGCCACGATCGCCGAGCAAGCGGGGGCTGTCGCGGTCATGGCGCTGGAGCGCGTCCCGGCGCAGATTCGCGCGGAAGGAGGAGTCGCGCGGATGGCGTCCCCGAAAAAGATTCGCGAAATCATGGCTTCCGTTTCGATTCCTGTGATGGCGAAGTGCCGCATCGGCCACTTTGCCGAAGCACAAATTTTGCAGGAGCTCGGGGTGGATTACATAGATGAATCCGAAGTGCTGACGCCCGCTGACGAAGCGCATCATGTCAACAAACATGACTTCACCGTGCCATTCGTGTGCGGGGCGCGCAATCTCGGCGAAGCTCTTCGCCGTATCGCCGAAGGCGCAGCGATGATTCGCACCAAGGGTGAAGCCGGCACCGGAGATGTTGTTCATGCCGTGAAGCACATTCGCCAGATTGTTCAGGAGATGAAAATCCTGACGGTGCTTGGCGAAGAAGAGCTCTACGCCAAAGCCAAGGAACATGGCGCACCGTATGAACTGATAAAGCTCGTCGCCAAAGAAGGGAAGTTGCCCGTCCCAAATTTTTCCGCCGGAGGCATTGCTACTCCCGCCGACGCGTCCCTGGTGATGCAGCTGGGCGCGGAGGCAGTGTTCGTTGGCTCCGGAATCTTTATGAAAGATTCGACGACTTTTGCCGATACTGCTGAAGCTTCTCTGCGTGCGAAAGCCATCGTGCAAGCCGCGACGCACTTCAACGATCCTAAAGTGTTACTTGAAGTGAGCGCGGACCTCAGCGGCATGAAAGGGCTAGCTGTCGGAGCCCTCGATCAAGCCAATATGCTGCAAACCCGCGGCTGGTAGTTTTTCTCCTATTCGCGGGCGAGTGGTCATTCGGGGACACCCGCCGCAAGATTGTGACCAATAACCTTGCGACTTGCTCGATCGCTCTCAGACACTCGCTTTGGGCCCGTAGTGTAATGGGAACACGGCACTCTGTCACAGTCGCAGCATGGCCCCAGATATCGGGGCCATTGGCATTCTTGTCTCGGTTGGAGACACTCCAACCTCTTCCGCGCTTGCGCGACGGGCGTAAAATACCTCAATGACTCCGGACGTTTCCGAATTGCTAAAGAAAGCTCTGGCTCTTCCCCCTCAGGCGCGCGCTGCCCTGGCTGGATCACTGCTCGAAAGCCTCGACGACGATCCTCCCGATCCGGGCGTTGAAGCTGCCTGGGACGAAGAAATCAAGCGTCGAATTGAGGAAATTGACTCCGGCAAAGTTCAGATGATTCCCTATGAAGAAGTTCGTCGCCGCATAGCAGCCTTGCTGTCCGATGCCACGAAGTAAGCCCTATCGCTTCCATCCCCGAACATGGCAAGAGGTCGAGGAAGCCGCCAAGTGGTACAGGCAGCAGAATCCCGAAGCCAGCATTAGGTTCCTTTCTGTGCTGCATGATGGGTTGGAGAGCATTTCTCATTGGCCGAAACGCTGGCCAAACTATCTGCGGGGCACGCGACGTCTGATTCTTTTCAAATTTCCGTTTTCGATCATTTATCGAGAGGAACTGTTTGAAATCAGCATTGTAGCCATCGCTCATCACAAACGGCGGCCGGGATATTGGAAAGGCAGGTTGTAGCGTCTTTTGGCTTTTTCTTCGAGGCTTCGACTTGGTTCTTCTTCGCTTGGGCGAAAGAAGAACGCTGCGCTCAGGGTGACAAGGTTTTGGAAAATCAGGGTTGAGCGGCGTTTTTCGATGTCGCTGATTTGCATTTTCACTCCTTCAACAGGTGCCAGGCTTCGCGATATTGTTCGTAGAAGCCGCCGGCGCGCTTAAGCTTTTTGTCTGCTGGATATAGGCGGATAATTTTGCTGCTGCCAAGTGATTCCACCGGAATCAGATACCAAGCGTCGTAGGGGGCGATGAAGGCGGCGATAAAATCAATGTCTTCATTGGAGTAGGGAGTCTTTCCTTTTCCTGTGCTCAACAAACGGGAGACGGTAATGGCGAATCCGGTGCGGCGGTGCTTCTCGCGGCTGAAGCAGGACTTGACCTGAATGCGAAGCAGCCGCTTTCCGTGCTGAAGCAGAATATCGTAGGGGTGGGTGTCGCCGTATGGCCTGGCGACCGCGAAACCGTGGCTGGCGGCCCGGTACATGAATCCCAACTCGGATAGTTCGCCCATGCGTTTTGTGCCGAGGTATCCGGCGGGAACGTAAGAAGTGAGTCGTCTCAAAATTGCACCATTTGCTTGGATCTTTCCTGGAAAAAGAAAAAGGCGCGGAGAGAATCCGCGCCTTGTCGCCATTTATTTAGCTTCTATATCTAGGATAGCAAATTGGCAAGGGTGAATGCGCCACGGTTTAGAGGTTTATTGTGGTATTAATATCCTTGACTAACCCACGCGGTTTTGGTATTGTCGAATTGTGGCATCCAAACAAACACGCGATTGGCGAGCTAACGCGGCTGCGACACTAGACTTGCTGCGGCAATACCAGCAAGCTCTTTTTCAAGTAACGGTCGAAGCTCAGGCGCTGCGATTGACTCTCGAAGAAACCGACTCCACCTTTCGCACTCGCTACGAGAAACACTTGCAGGATTTGCGGTCTGGTGAACTCGGAACTGCCAATAAGCTAATGCTTGACCTGCTAGAGAAAAATGCTGGTCAACTGAGAGACGATCCTTTTTGGAAGGACTAGCCACACGCCCACAGTAGCACATGAGTCAAGGGGAAATATGACAAAGCCAAAGACACTCCAAGAAGCAATCTTACACTTCTCCGACGAACAGGTTTGCATTGACGCGGTAGCTAGGATGCGCTGGCCTGACGGCGAGTCTTGCCCTGCCTGTCTCGCCAAGAAGCCCTACTACCTTAAGACTCAGAAGCGGTTTAAGTGCCGTGAGTGCCGACGCCAGTTCTCCGTCAAACTGGGAACCATATTCGAGGATTCGCCAATCCCTTTGCAGAAGTGGTTACCCGCGATGTGGATGCTGACAAACTGCAAGAATGGCGTTAGCTCTTGGGAGATTCACCGCGCTCTGGGTATCACTCAGAAATCGGCGTGGTTCATGCTGCATCGGCTCCGCTTAGCAATGCAAGATATAGCAGGCGGAAAACTTGGCGGACCTAATGGGCCTGTCGAAATTGATGAGACTTACATCGGTGGGAAGGCCCGCAATATGCACAAGAGCAAGCGGCGTCGTCTCAGCGATGGCATTGGAATGCAAGGCGGACACGGCAAGACTGTAGTTATCGGCGCACTTGAGCGTGGCGGAAAAATCAAGACACGAGTCATCGGAGATCGCAAGTATCCCGCAGTTCATGGTGCCGTGCGTGATTTTGTTGAACCCGGCTCTGCAATTATGACTGATGAGTTTCAGGCTTATTACGGCCTTGAATCTGAGTACACCCGTCAATTTGTAAATCATCTTGAGAAGTATGTTGACGGACAGGTTCACGTTCAGGGCGTCGAGAATTTCTGGTCGCTCTTGAAGCGCGGACTCGGCGGGACATATGTCTCTGTTGAACCATTCCACCTGTTTCGCTATGTGGATGAGCAATCGTTTCGTTATAACAATCGCCAGAAACCGATGAACGACTACGCACGATTCGAGAAAGTTCTAGGACAGGTCGCACACAGGCGACTCACTTATGCCGAGCTAACTGGCAAGGTGGGAGAAACGACGCCCTTCTAATCCCCGGCGTTTGAAGCGTGGTCCGAAGAAGGCTTAGGGCCGCGCTTCGGTTTATCCGCACGCTCATCCTGGTATTGCTTCTCGCGTTTTACGAGTTCATCTTTCGAGACGGTTAGGACTGTTCGCAAACCGCTCTGGAATTGTTTGTACTTTTGCGCTGGCGTCGTATCGGAGTCGAGTTTAGACTTCATGCGCCCATCATAGCCCATGTGGAGGATTGTTCACCATGCCCAGCGATAAAGAGCGTGCAGATATGCTTCTTACTCTTTGCGAGGAGTTGTTTGTTCGGGCTTGCGCTCTTCAGGCTCTTCTCGAAGAATCAGGACTTGCAAATTGGCTTGGCAGACTGGACAAGACAATAAACTCCGAGCAGGCCATCCAGATGCGCGCAGACTTTCGCGAAACTTATGAACTGTGTCTTCAACAAGCCGATCAAAACGCTCTAATGGAGTTTCTAAAAGAAGGCGAGGACACCGGAGAAGATTCAGTAGTTGATTGCATTTTGTGATTTAATCACGCCTGTCAAGGAGGGACACACCTATGCAATGGCTTCTGCTGATCTTACTTGTCGTTAACCTATTCGGTATCGTATCGCTTCGCCGCATCCTGAAACCGTTTGGAGCGGAGTCAATCATGGAAAAATCGACACAGATCAATAGCAAGTTAGATGAATCCATCAGGTGGTCGGAGACATTGAGCCGTGCACTAGCCCAAGTACAAACTGCGTTGGATTCCGAGTGGGCTTTCTTATCGGAGTTAAGATCGAGCCCAAAAAACGGGCTTAGGAAAGTTAGACAGCATTGAAGGTCAATTGGAGTGGATGAGATCTGGCCCCAAGTAGCTCTTAATCAAATACCCAAGCATCGTGGACTCGCCGTGTGGCATTTAGCCTAACGGCGATTTGCAAGTACACGTCATGCTTGTTAATCACTTTCTCTCCGGGGAGCATCAATAAAGGCCCAGTTGCCACATGCACCTCTGAAATTAATTTATCGTCTTGCAGTAAACAGAAAAACGGGTCTTCATCATTTTCTGGAACGGCCTTCGGCGGCAATTCGTCTTTCTTGTCGGTCATGCGGAGTGAGTCAAACAGAGTCTTAAGACGACCGTCTATGTCTCCCCCTTGCAAGATGAAATCTCTTTCTTCTCGCCGCAAAAAAAGAATATCCAAACTGCAACGTAGACACAGTGCCTCAGTAACGAGAGGCAGGAAGTTAAATCCGTTTCGGTTCCAGATTGCTAAATCGATCAACCCCTTTTTAACCGCATCATCCACTGAAAAATCTGGAGGAAGTTCAGTAGAGTAACGTGGATCAGTGGAAATTTCCTGAGCGTGTGCGAGCGCTCCGCGATGCTCTGCTCTTTCTCGCAGGTTGGGATGGGTTAGCCACAACTGGCGCAACTGAGAATGAAACACTTTACGAATTGCGTGCTTCTCCTTACGCGAGTTTTCCGATCCGCCGCTGTGCAATGGACCGCTGTAAAGCAGATGGAACTCCACTAAATTCTCTTTCTCAATCGGCTCACCTGAGCCAACTTCTATATATTCTTGCAATCATGATAGCCATTTTGCCCTTTCCTTCTGGCGGTTCAATGAGTTAGCCGACTTTAGCATCTAAGCTTGGGTTAGTCAACTATATCATTGCCTTTATTGTGTCCATGGAATCATGGAGTTAAGTCAAAATGGTGTGTTTTTGGGGCTTGACAAGAATTTGGAGATTGCACAGAGAATGGTGCAAAAATGCCGCCAAGGTAGGAAATCACGGGCCGGGGAGAGGGAATTGCGCGGCACGTTGACAATTCGCAATATGCGAACTAAACTATTCGCATAATGCGAACCGCGGGCGTGCTGTGCACGTAATCAGCCGCAAGAAGCTGAAAGAAGCAGCGCGGCGGCACCCCGAGCTCGAACCCGCATTGGACGCGTGGTTCCGCATTGCCAAGAGAGCGCTGTGGCAGAATTTGGCGGATGTGAGAAAGACTTTTGCGAGCGCCGATTCGGTCGAGAAATGGACGGTCTTTAACATCAAAGGGAACAGGTACCGGCTTATTACTGAGATGAATTACCGCTTCCGGAGAATCTACATTCGGCATGTACTGAGCCACGCGCAATACGATCAGGAGAAATGGAAGCAATGAGCACTGCCACAACCCAGCCCGAATACGCGGCTCTTTTGGCCAAGAGCCTTCCCGCAGTCATCCATAGCGAGAGTGAAAACGAGCGATGTATTGCAATGCTCGAGGCTCTGGACCGCAGGGGGGAAAAGCTCACGGCTGCTGAGCGACGCCTGGCGGAGCTGCTCACGGTGCTGATCGAAGATTTCGAAGAAGAAGCCTACGCGCTCAACACGACCAGCCCGGTTGAAGTTGTGCGTGAACTGATGCAGTCGAATGGGCTTAAGCAAAAGGATCTTTTGGATGTCTTCGGCACTCCCAGTATTGCGTCGGAGGTGCTGCGCGAGAAGCGCAGACTGACCGTGGAGCACATTCGTAAGCTTAGTCGCCGCTTCCGAGTGTCGCCCGAAGTATTCTTCTAGGTTGCGTCACAGCCCAAATGTTGGAAACCTCATTCCGGCTGGGCTTTAATTCCCGCAAGTGCGCGTCTACCCGTTCTCCTGAGCGAGGTGTTTCATTGCGGGCGGCCGATGCACTTAACCGGCGAACAGCAGATTCCCTTCGACTTCGCTCAGGGCAGGCTCTCCGGGCGAAGCGCCCGTTCGGAATGACAATGGAAAGGGTGGCACACATCGTTTTGAGGAAGTGAAACGGCAAGATCCCCACTCAAGCTAAAAGGCGGCTTGAATGGGGCACCCTTTTTTTGCGGACGGAGAAGATCGCGGGGATGGCGCCCCTAGAGTTCGCGGCGGCCTTCCATCGCTTTGAGCATGGTGATTTCGTCGGCGTATTCGATGTCGCTGCCGACTGGAATGCCGGTGGCGATGCGTGTGATCTTCAATCCGGCGCGGCGGAGATGTCCGGAAAGGTAGGTCGCGGTCGCTTCGCCCTCGATGGTCGGATTTGTAGCAATGATGATTTCGTCAACTTGATCGTTGTCCACGCGGCGCATGAGGTTTGCGATCCGCAACTGCTCCGGTCCGACACCGTGCAACGGAGAAATTAGTCCGTGAAGAACGTGATAGACGCCATTGAAATGTTTTGTTTTTTCAATAGAAGCGATGTTGGTGGGTTCTTCGACCACGCAAACGAGCCGCTGATTGCGAGTTGCGCTGGCGCAATAAATGCAGGGATCAATGTCGGTGATGTTGTTGCAAATCGAGCAGAGACGGAGATTGGCCTTTACATCTTGAACTGCAGCAGCCAGAGCCTGGGCATCTTCATCACTCGATCGCAGGATATGGAACGCAAGGCGCTGAGCGGTTTTGCTGCCGATGCCGGGCAGTTTTTTCAGCTCGTCAATAAGGCGCGCCATCGGTTCGGCAAATTTTGACATTGGGTAAGGGCGTAATTGAGTAATTTGGTAATTGTGTAATCGGGTAATTGATAGATCTAAGAAGAGCTTTCTAAAACTGTCATGAATGCGTTGTTGAAATTACAGAATACCTCCCAGGCCTTGCATCATGCCGCCCATGGTGGATTGCATGGCGTCGTCTACTTTTCTGCCGGCACCGTTGATTGCAGCGGTGATCAAGTCTTGAAGCATTTCTAAATCGTCAGCCTTAGCGGCTTCGGGATCAATTTTGAGACTCAGGACCTGCTTTCGTCCGTCCATTTTGACGGTGACGCTTCCGCCGCCGGAAGAACTTTCCACCACGGTTTCCTGCATCTTCTTCTGCAAAACTTCATACTGCTGCTTTGCCTGCGACATCAGTTCTTGCATGTTGAATCCGCTCATTGGATCCCTTCCCTCGAACTATCTTTTTTCCCGGTAATCAATGATGGTTCTGATTTCGGCGCCAAAGGTTTCTTTCATACGGCGAACGATCGGGTCTTGCTCGGCGCGGCTTCGACCATTGCCGTTGACCGGGGTAACGTTCTGTGCCGCTGACTGGCTCACAGTGCCCGAAACGACCTTCAGCTTAATGGGACGGCCAAGCAAACCGCTGGCACTGGCGACTGCAAGTTTGCGGGCGTCTGTTCCGAGCGACATATCAATTACGGCCGCGGATGACGCTACTTTAATCGCTAATTCATTTCCCTCAAGTTTCCACTCACCGCCTTCCAGCATGGAAACAAGCATTCTGTGCCCGGCATCCGATAACGCGGTCAGAACGCCGATGCGAAGCTGCTCTGCGGTCGTAGAATTCTCGGCGGCATCCGCCGCGAGCGCTTGGGGCGGAGCAATTGCGGCCAGGACGGCAGGTTCTTGCGGAGACTTAAAAACTTCGGAAGACTTAAAAACTTCGTGAATTGCTTCGCGTCTTTCTTCCGCGACGGCTGCGCCCATCACTATGGGCGACGTGGTGGCTCCGGTGTTGGCGATCCGCGAGCTGGAGGAAATAGTCTCCGCGGAGAGCTGAGGTTTTGATCCGCCTTTGCGAGCCGAATCGGCCGCGAAAGGTGAAACAAAGTTTGAGCGGGACGCTGGGGCGGCCTCGGGCTTGCGCGCATCGGCGATGACGGATGGTTTCCCGGCTGCGCGTGGCGGGTTTCCCGCTGACGCTGTTACCTGGCTTAGGAGTTGCTCGATCGGTAAAAGCCGTTGTGCATGCGCCATTTTCAGCAATCCCAATTCGAGGTGGAAGCGCTGTTCCTGGCGGTAGCCGAGTTCGGCATGTGTGCGCAGAATGATTTGCAGATGCCGCGCCAGATCTTCCTCGCTGAACAAATCGGCGATGCGCGCAACGCGCTGGCGCTCGTCTCCGGAAATTTGCAGCAGAGACGAATCGCTTCCGGCAACTTTCGCGACCACGGCGTTGCGAATAAAACGAACCATCTGGCGGGCGAAGTGCGTGGGATTTTGTCCTTCGCTGATCAGGCGGTCAACCTGGCGAAGCACCTCGTCGCTCGATCCTTCGGATACGGCCTTCATGACTTCTTCCATTGCGCCGGAAGGAGCGGCGCCTACAAGTTGGCGGATGGATTCAGCGGTGAGACGCCCATCGCAGGAAGCAATGGCCTGATCAAGAATTGACAGAGCATCGCGCACGGAACCGTCTCCGGCTTCGGCGAGCATTGCCAGGGCGTCTTCGTCGGCTGGAATGTTTTCGCGGGCTGAGAGGTCTCGAAGCTGATTCATGATCTCTTCGAAGCGAACCGCGCGGAAACTGAAATGCTGGCAGCGGGAACGGATGGTTTGCGGAATATCCTCGGGCTGGGTTGTTGCCAGCATGAAAACCATGTGATCCGGTGGCTCTTCTAAAGTCTTTAATAAAGCATTGAAAGCAGCGTCGGTGATCTGATGGGCTTCGTCGAGAATCACAATCTTAAAGCGGTCGCGGGCCGGGCGATAGCGCGCGCCCTCGCGTAATTCGCGAATCTCGTCAATGCCGCGATTGGTGGCGGCATCAATTTCGAGAACGTCCACTGAATTGCCGGCTCGAATCTCGGTGCACGACTCACAAATTCCGCAGGGCTCTTCGGCCGGCTTGTCGGAAGAGCGGCAGTTCAGCGCCATGGCTAAAATGCGTGCGACGGTGGTCTTTCCTATACCGCGGTGTCCGCTGAAAATGTAGCCATGAGCGGTGCGGCCCTGCGCAATGGCATTTTTCAGGGTGCGGGTGACATGGTCCTGCCCGATGACGTCGGAGAATTTTTGAGGACGGTATTTGCGGGCGAGAACCTGGTAGCTCATGTCGAGGAGATGATCTGATTATACGTGATGCTCGCGCGCGGGAAATGAAGGCTGGCTATCGCGGCGCGGGCGGTCAAAAAGCAACTCAGATATTCCCGCTGGTGTTATTTCAGTGAATCCGGACATCTTTGATAGGAGAAAAACCCTTATAAATGGCTTGCGAAGTGCGGCTCCAAAAGATACTCTGTTCAGTTGAACTGGGTCGTTTGCCGGTTTCAGGAGGCCCATCATGCAACTGAGATTGAGCACCAGAACTATGGACGGCGACGTCCTCATCGTGGACTGCATTGGCCGCATTGTGTTCGGCGAGGAATCTGCGCTTCTTCGCGACACCGTGAAAAAGCTGCTAACGCACAGCAAGCGTACGGTTTTGAATTTGGCGGGCGTCAGCTACATTGACAGCGGAGGCCTGGGAACGCTGGTCGGGCTCTACACTACTGCCCGCAATAATGGGGGAGCGTTGAAGCTGGCAAACTTGACGCAAAGAGTCGGTGACCTGTTGCAAGTCACGAAACTGGTTACTGTCTTCGATGTGTATCCGAGTGAGAAAGAAGCGGCGGAGTCGTTTACTAAAGGCGCAGTAGCTTAACGGCGAACAGTCAGCACGATGCAACAAGTAGAACCACGTGCTCTGGCATGAATCTCCACGCCCCCCATCGCGTAGGACAACTCATCTGACACGCGCATGTCACAACATTCAAGACTTAGCGAGTACAACATCATCGCATTTGTCACCATTGTGGACGTGGCTCGCGCGAAAAAGTTCTATGCTGAAACGCTCGGCTTGAGACTGATGAGCGAAGAGCCACCGTTCGCATTGGTCTTCGATGCCAATGGCATAATGCTCCGGCTCGGAATGGGCAAAGAACTTCCGGCTGCGGCCGGCACGGTTTTGGGATGGCAGGTGCCGGATATAACCGCGGCAGTTGAAGACTTAAAGGAAGCCGGCGTATCTTTCGAACGCTACGAGTATATGAAACAAGATCACCTGGGGATCTGGACGACTCCCACGGGAGCCAGGGTGGCATGGTTTAAGGACCCCGACGGCAATGTTCTGAGCATTTCGGAGCATCCAGAGTCGGCGAAATGAATCGCGTAGACATTGACTTCAGGCAGGAACTTTTATCTATTTGGTTTTGAACGGTGAGTCTAATATCAGACGAGTTATTTTTTACTCAAATGGACTTCACTGGAATCAGCGTTAGATCTTCTATCAATCCTACTTCTTTTTGCAGGAATGGCTCGGCGTAAGTCACTCCTCCCAACATGCCGTAGAAGCGTGCCATGGCTTCGATGCGGCTCCTGATTTCGGCTTGAGCCGGGAATAAATCTTTGCCGGCTTCCTGATCGCTGAATTGGGTTTTGTATGCCATCAGGGATTGAAGCCGTGCTTCGAACTGCTCTGTGATATCCACGACGAACGTTGGGCGTATGTCGTAATAGAGCGTTGCATAAATGATCTTAAAAGGACGATGCGGCGCGTTCGTCGCTCCAATGGTTTCCCTGAAAGATGAGTGTTGGCTGCCAAGGGTATGCTTCACGTCCAGCTTCGCTAATCCTGCCAGGAAACAGGCTTCGTATCCCAGGATCGAAGCCGTGTAGTGGTCGGGATGCCGTCCTTTCCAATAGGGAAGTATGACGACCTTCGGGCGCTGCTCGCGAATTACGCGGGCAACTTTGAGCCGGTTCTCCCAAGTATTTTCGACGCGGCCATCGGGGATGTCCAACGCCTGACGCCACGCGACAGATAATATTTTCGCGGCGTCGGCAGCTTCACGAGCCCGGTCTTCGGCGGTGCCTCGGGTTCCCATCTCGCCTTGAGTCAAATCGAGGATGCCGGTGCGATAGCCCTTTTGCGCCATCTTGAGTAATGTGCCGCCGCAGGTTTGCTCGACATCGTCACGGTGTGCCGCAATGGCCAGAAGATCCAGAGGGAGGGACGACATCTCAGTTGAGATCGCCTTGTTCGATCACGACGTTTTCGCGGACGATCATGCGATGTGCGGCCATTTCTTTGAGAGTGGGGAGGACGCGGTTCACGTGCTCATCGGTGTCAACGAAAATGATTATTAAAGGAAGTTTGCCGCCCGCGTCCACGAGGTGGCTAGTCTTGACGCGCTGGCGCCCCATGAATCCGCCGACAGCGTGCACAGCGGTCGCGGAAAATACATTTTGCTCGCGTAAATAGTTGAGGATCTCCATGTGCAACGGGCGATTCTTCCACTTATCGCCTTCGGTGAGATAGATAGTGACTTGAACAGCCATCGCGTCTGGCATTTTACAGCACCCGGGCCAAAGCCATGCCGGCGACAGCCGCGCCCAGGCACAGAATGTTGTTGCTGAAAAAATTCGTCAGCATTAATAGCCATTGCCCTTGCTCGAAATAGGCCATGGTCTCGAAGGCGTAGCTGGAAAACGTCGTGAAGGCTCCGCAGAATCCGACGACGACGAGCAATCGCCAGCGTGGATTGACCAGGGCTCTTTCCGTAGTCCAAATGACGAAGAATCCGACGATCAAGCTGCCCAGAACGTTGATGATTAAGGTTCCGTAGGGAAACACGGGGCCAAGTATTTTGGCGGCGTAGCGGCTGAGAAAGTAACGGGCATTGGCGCCAAAGATTGCGCCGAGGGATATGACTAGAAAATCTCTGACAGGGAAATCGGTCACGGAGCTCTCCTACAAAAAGTTTTGTAGGAGTTATCAGCCTCTCAGTGAGTAAGCGGTTATGGCGAACTCCATCGCCGTTGAAACATTGTAACAGGCACACAATTTCCGTTTCCAAAAGCGCCGGAGATGTCAGGATTCTTCGGTGTCGCGATACTCGCCAGGCACAAGAGCAAGTGTTCTACACCGCGAGATCCTTCGGGACTGAGGTCCCTCAGGATGGCGTCGAAGGAAGCTCTTCAAGCTGAGCCATTACTGAATACGCAGTCAGTTTACGGGCAATATCTTTGGCTTTGGGAGTGGAATGTAGCCTATTGAAAGACCCTTCTGGATGAAAGGAAGATCGTCCGGGATCTGTGACCTCAACTTTACCTTCCGCGACCAGCTTATAGGGAGCACCGAGGGGATCGCGCGGGGTGCCGCGCAGCATGCCAGCCGATTCCAATTCGGAGAAAGACGAAGCAAAATGCCCGGTCTTCTCGCGGTAGCGCGCCTGCAAGGCTTCTAGAGCGGTAACATCACCGTCCACCTGCAAGGCGCGCAGATGGGCGGCTGCGTTGGCCTTAATGTCGTTGCTCTGGGTGGTTTCAAAAGTCGTGGTCCACAGCATGCGGGCCATTTGGGATTCTCCGCCCTCCTGGGCGGTGCGCGCGGCCATGATTTTTAACCAGGGATGGGCGTTGGGAACTTTAGAACCGCGCAAGAAAGCATCAGCCGCATTTTTGTAGTCTTTGCGATCCAGGTAGTAGATAAATCCCAGGTCGTAGTAAAGACGCCACTCGTCGGGATTGTTACGAATTCCCTGGTTTACAAGATCAATGGCTTGCTGTGGCATTCCCGCTCCTTGAGGGGGTTTAGCAGTGAGAAAATTAGAACCGTATTCATAAGCCACCAACAGTTTGGGATCGAGAGTGGTCGTAATCTGAAGTAAAGGAGCCAGCAGTTTATAGTCGCTGTCGCCAAGGGCGTGCTGACTACCGAAATACTGAACCGCGCGAGTCCAGTAAATGTCAGCTAGAAGGCCGCTGTAGCCCAGGCTAACGCGTTTGAGAGCCTGCGGCGAAGAAACATACAGAACGTCTTGCAGGGTCCCGTGGGTACGCACTTCATCAATCCGATGCAGGGTTAGAACCGAACCTGCGAGCGAGAGAACCAACAGGACGCTCGCAACTATCGTGATCTGCGAGGGTTTCATTTCAGGTTCCGGCGTTCGAAGATCAATACCGCCCCGCAAATTGTCATGGTTGCATAAATCAGCGCGTACGCGGTGTTGTAAATGATCAGCTGGCCTGAGACTGGCTGCCCATGGGCGACCGGAGTAATAACGTTCAGCGCCGAAAAGTTTGGTACAAGATAGGCCGCGCCCGTGGCAATCCAGCGGGTGATGCCCTTTGTCATTCCGGCAAAGCCGCGTAGATCTTCGGCAAAGGCTCCCACGATAAATAAAGAGAAAGCGAATACAGCTGACATGAGTGGTGAAGAGAAAGATGAAAACAAAAGCGCCAATCCGGTGACAATGACGAACTGAAGAATGATGAAATACAAAGCGACGAGTACCCATGCATCGGGTCTGGCGAAGTGACTGGCTACGTACAGCAATGCCCCGAATACTCCGATCGCCATAAAAAAGGTATTCAGAACGAGAGTCCCGACTAATCCAAGGAACTTGCCCACCACGAATTCCCAGCGGCGCACCGGACGAGAGAGCAATGTGTATAGCGTGCGCTTGTCAATTTCTTTAGAAACGAGCCCGATGCCGATAAAGATTGAAATGACCACGCCAAACAACGAGACTGCGGTAAGGCCCAGGTTGATGACGACGAGTTTCTCGATTCCAACCGAGATCTGGCCTACCAGAATGGCGGCGGCGGACATAAGTATCGCGAAGGCGACGAGGTTATAGAGCACACGGTCGCGAACCGCCTCTCGAAACGTATTCAGTGCGATTGGGAAGATACGATTCATGGATGAACCTCAGCGGCAGCCTTCGCGGGTTGCAATTTACTGACGTAGTACGCTTCCAGCGAACTTCTCACAGGAGTGAGGGAAATCAGTCGCAGACGGGCATTCCGTAAGGCGTCAAGTGCGACATCCTGACATTCCTCGGAGACGATGGCGCGAACGGTGTCTCCGGTGACATGGCATTCGGCGCCCAGACCTTTTAGCGCTGCGGGAATGATTTTTCCTGACCACACAATTTCAAGTTTGCCGCGAACGCCTGAAGTAAGGTCAGCAACAGCTCCGACGCCCTTCAGTTCGCCGTTATGAATAATGGCGACGCGATCACAAAGGGCTTCGGCATCAGGCAAAATGTGGGTCGAGAAGAAAACGGTCTTGCCTTCCTGCTTAAGTTGCTCCATTAGATCGCGCACGTCTCGCCGGCCTAAGGGATCGAGACCGGACATCGGCTCGTCGAAGAAGAGAAGTTTGGGATCGTGGAGAATGGCTTGAGCGATTCCAACTCGCTGTAACATTCCTTTGGAAAATTTTCGCAATTGCAATCCGGCGACATTGGGCAACCCAACCCTCGACAACACTTCGCCGGCTTTGCGCGAGCGTTCTTTCGCGGCTATACCGGAAAGTTGCGCGTAGTATTCGAGCAGTTCATACGCTGTAAGGTAGTCATAAAAATATGGCTGTTCGGGGAGAAAGCCAATCTGGGCCTTCATGCGCGGATCGTCAATCTCCATGCCCAGAATTCTTGCGGTGCCTGAGGTGGGAAAAACAAGGCCCATTAATAATTTGAGAGTGGTGGTCTTGCCGGCGCCATTGGGGCCCAGGAATCCGAAAATTTCGCCTTCTTCGACGTTTAGGGTAAGCGGGCGTAATGCGTGCTTTGGTTGCTTTCGCCAGAAACCTACGCTGTAGATTTTTTCCAGCTTTATTGTTTCTATTGCGGACATAGCAATGAGATGTGAGCGAAATAAGTGTTTCTAAATTATATGCAGATTGAGTTGAACGGGAAAGATTGTGCTCCGTTTACGGGATGACGAAAGTAAGCGGGGACTCTACTTTCTGATCTGCCAATTCAAACGCAAAATTATTGACCTAAAACTGCAACCGTGGTGTTGCAGGCCGCAATCGGGCCACTGGCCTGATAGCGAACGACGCCATCTTCGAATGCACAAAAAGAGCGTACTCCCGTCTGATTCGGCTGCGTCGGCACGTTCGAGATTGAAAAGTTCAACATGGGCACACCTGCACCCGGCGTGTAAGTAAATATGTAACCCTGTTTGGTTCCGGCAGCCAACACGCCATCAATTACGCAGGCATTCGTAACCGTTGGCGGTGACGGACAGGATGCAGCCGGGCCACCTGGACCGAGCTGCGCAAGAGTGGTCGAGTAACCGGTGAGAGGATATGTGGTAGCGTAGGCGGTTTCACCAGTCGTGATAGTGCGAATCCCGCTGGCCGCCGCGGACTCATTCGAGGCGATGCGCGCCCGCAAGAGATTAGGAATCGCGATGGCTGCAATGATGAGGATGATTGCGACCACGATCAAGAGTTCGATCAGTGAAAAACCCCGTTGTCTTCGCATTTCTGATTCCTTTCTCAGTCATCTCCGAAGCTTTCACTCTATTCTGTTGCAACCGAGACTCCATCGGACTCAAATCTCTCGACACCGGCGCGAAAAAATGGGAAATCTTAAGTAATCAAACCAGATAATCGAACCAGGTAATCAGACCACAAAAAAGGGAGCTCGGCTTTCCGAGACTCCCTTAGAGTAGTCGTATTTTGGCGCTTACTGTCCGAGAACAAGATTTGTGCCGGTACAAGTAGCCAAACCGCCACCGTTAGCCTTGTAACGAACGACTGCATCTTCAAACGAGCAGAAGGACCGCACGCCGGTCTGATTCAGCTGGGTGGGATTGGCCATTACCTGATACCCAACTGACGGAACCGAAGCGTTAGCTACGAAGCTATAGGTGTAACCTTGCTTCGTACCGGAGGCGAGGACGCCATCAATGACGCAAGCTGTCGCGCTGGTCGGCGGCGCGGGGCAGGCCGCGGCTGGGCCACCAGGCCCAAGAGACAGCAAATTAGGAGAATAGCCGACCGTCGGATAGGTGGAGTTATAAGAAACTTCACCAGTATTGATGGTACGGATGCCGCTTGCTGCGGCCGACTCGTTGGCCGCAATACGCGCTCTCAGTAAGTTTGGAATGGCAATCGCGGCGATGATCAGGATGATCGCGACCACGATCAAAAGTTCGATAAGCGAGAAACCTTTTTGCTTCCGCATTTTTTAATTCCTTCCTAATATTTTCCGCTACCCTAATTCTTGCAACTAACGTTCCATCAGAATCAGAAGGTACATCGTTAATCAAAGAATAGCAGGTTAATATCGGCACAAAAATCCGCTTACATGATTGACGAGTGCAAATCTTGTCGGCCTATCGAATCTACTTCTCTTAAATTGGAGTGAAAGAGAAGGGCATCGGCTTCCCGATGCCCTTACGCTATCAGGTACTTTAGGTTTTCGACGCTTACTGTCCGAGGACCAGGTTGGTGCCGGTGCAAGTAGCCAAACCACCACCACTTGGCTGATAACGGACGACTGCGTCTTCGAACGAGCAGAATGACCGCACGCCGGTCTGATTCAACTGCGTTGGGTTGGCCATCACCTGATATCCAACGGACGGAACCGAGGCGTTAGCAACAAAGCTATAGGTGTAGCCTTGTTTCGCACCCGAAGCCAAAACGCCATCAATCACGCAAGCCGTAGCTTGTGTAGGCGGCGCAGGACAGGCTGCGGCTGGGCCGCCCGGTCCAAGGGCCACCAAGGTGGCCGAGTAGCCTACCGTGGGGTAGGTGGAGTTGTAGGAAACTTCACCGGTGTTGATGGTCCGGATGCCGCTCGCTGCCGCCGACTCGTTGGCCGCAATACGCGCTCTTAGTAAGTTAGGAATGGCAATCGCGGCGATGATCAGGATGATCGCAACCACGATCAAAAGTTCAATCAGTGAAAAACCTTTTTGTTTCCGCATTATGTTTCCCCTCTTCCCAGTTATTTAGATGTGTTGGTCTTGTTGACCCAGTTGTTGCTTATGTTCGCACTCCGACCACCATTCCAAAGGATTACGGAAGGAGTGCAGCCAAAGTGGGGAAGTCCCTTATTCCTGAATAGCTTCTGTCTTTCGGTACTGGTTCCCCGATAAAGGTGACAGCCGATTTCAGTCCGCGTGTGTCATATTTTGTCGGAAGGCTGACAACTTGTGTCAGTTTAAGACAGGGTCTGAGACAGTCCCGAAATGGCGCCTTCCCTAGAATGAACGCGGACGAAGAGACGTCTTGCGGCAAAATCTGGGGTGTCTTTTTAGGGGTCGGGCCCGGGCGTCATGCCGCTTTCACGATCATGCAGGTGACGTCATCGTGCTGCGGAGTGTCGCCGACAAATGCGTCCAAGTCGCTCATGATGCGGGCGAGCATTTCTGCCGGGGTGGCTGAGGTCCCGGAATGCAGCACGCTCAGAAGCCGTTGCTGGCCATATTCTTCTCCCGTGACATTCATGGCTTCGACGAGGCCATCGGTAAAGATCACCAGCCAATCGCCCGGCTGAAGGACAACTTCTCCTGACTCGTAATGCGCATCCGCTTTGATTCCCAGAGGCAGGCCTCCGTTTGACAGGTATTCGAGGGCCTGGGAAGAACTACGCAGAAGAATGGGCGCATTGTGTCCGGCATTGATGTAGGTCAAGCTCCGCGAGGCAGGGGCGAACTCGCCCAGGAAGGCGGTGGTGAAGCGCAATCCATTCTGACTGTTGGAGCAGGCGTAGCGATTCATGCCTTCGACAAGTTCAGTGAGGGAACAGGATGTCGCGGACAGCGTTTTGAGACTGGCCTGAAATGTCGCCATGAGCAGCGCGGCGGGAATGCTCTTGCCGGCTACATCGGAGACAGTCAACAGGAACCTGGCTTCGTCCGGCGTTTCGACAGGGCGGGGGAAGACGTCATAGAAATCTCCCGCGACCGTGTTTGCGGGGCGCGTGGCGAAGGCGATGGCAAGATTTGGAACGGTGGGCGGCGTTGCCGGCAACAACCATCCCTGAATGTCACGCGCAATCTCGAGATCGCGTTTCATTACGACGCGGTCGGCGGTTTCGAGCATCAGCAAGATGAATAAGAGCGCGCCGCCATAAAAATGGAAGTCGAATTCCTCCACTTCAACCTCACCTGCTTTGCCGTGATAGCTGAAGCCGCCGGCTGGAAAAATTAAGAGCAAGATTCCAAGCAAAAGCAGAACACGGCGTGCCGGGGTCAATTTCTCGAGGAGTGCCCAGGCAAATTCCTGCGCGGTATGGAAAAAATTATGGCGCCGGGTTTCGCGGGGCGACTGGGCGTTGAAGTCCCGTTGATAGAGCCGATAGCTGCTTCGAGCATCGGCGTGGAATTGCTTCCAGAGTTGGCCGATTTCGAGTCCCTCGGTTACGCGCTGCCAAAATCTCTCGAGTTCAATCCATACGCCCGGCCGGGGCGGGAGCGGCGGGCGGTTGGGTTGGGTTGTGGATGCCATCGGGCGGAGCAGCGATTATATCGTGAGGATGACGCTGACCAGAAGAAGGTCCCTCGACTGCGGAGATCGTTCGCAAACGAAGATTTCCGGCAGAGCGCTTCGCATCGGCGAAACAGGTGGGCAGTTATTTTGGCCTGATCCCCAGCGAAGATTCCAGCGGCGGACGGCAGCGGCTGGGAAGAATCAGCAAACAGGGCAGCTTGTTTCTGCGCTTTTTGCTGGTGGAAGCGAAACGCGCTTCTCAACGCGTCCTCGCCGAAGTGTCGCCAATTTCCTCTTGACTGCACACAGTGTCGTTAGAGACGGAATGACAATGGTTTGGGGTGCGTGAATGGGGTGCGCGAATGTGATGATTTTTGCAGCCAAAACCAAAAGGCGCAGCTGGATAGCCGCGCCTGTGTATTAGCTTATAACTATATTATACATCCTTTGATATAGCTAATTCGCCACGTTGGGCCAAACTATTTTCCTAATGTACGGAGTGTTTAGGGGCAATTGGGGTCTGAATGGGGCTTGACAAGAATTGGCGGGCTTCGTGTCAGGGCGTGTTTTCACGGCCGCGGAAACATTCGGAGACTGTGTGGGAAGGGCCCGACTTTCAGTCGGGCCGTAATCGGCACCCAATCCGCGATCGGCCCGACTGGAAGTCGGGCCCTTCCCGGCTAAATGAGTTTTTCGGCGTCTTGTTCGGGGGCTGCCGTCTTCCAAACGTGTTTTGCGGGATGGGCTGAAAGCCATACGTTGGCCCGATACGGTTAGAGGCCTTTATTGCTCCAGCAGATGGAACTAAGGCAGTCTGGCCCGCATGTGAGATTGCGATTTTCTGTAAATCATAAATGATTGAGGCTGCCCCATCCTTGCGCGGTTTTCGCAAGGATGGGGACTTCAACTGTCAGCGGAGAGAGGAGTTTCTGATTCCTACGAAAAGGGTCGAGTCGGCGACATGAATTCCCATCCGTCGAAAATCGCGACGGATGGGGCAGCCTCTCTCTTGTGATCCCCGACTGAAATCAAATCCCCATCAAGGATGGGCCAGCCCGCCATATGAGCTACCATTAGCGGGATGAAGTCTTCACTGCGGGAAATTCTGATTGAATCGCACGTCGCCGCCGTGGCGATTGCCGTCCTTCTATTGGGAGCGCTTGATTGGGCATTTCAAGGTTTAGCCGTTCCTCTTGGGCACGTTGCCGCATATTCGTTCACCGCCGTTGCCATCCTTGGAATTCCTTACTCGTCTCCTGGCGTCACCCCGCAGGATCGGCTGATACGAGATGGCAGCGTTCTTGTTCGTGGGAATGTTAGCGAACCTTGGCGCTGCCTGGATTTCTGCCCGCTGGGTGTATGGGGTTGGCCCAATAAACGCTCTGACCAAACACCGTTCGGATTTTGAAGAGGAGGAACTTTGCTTAATCGTTTGAAGAGAAGCCTTGTGGAGAGCTTTGTGGGGGCAATTTATCTGGGGTACTTGTTCGCCCAAGGACTCCTGCACCTTGCATATGTTGTGACTGCTCCGCTCGCTGGCTGGATTTCAGGAAAGAATATAGTGCCCTCACACTCAGACCAGAAATCTCAACAAGATTCTATTTTCAGGACGCACTGCCGGAGTTGGCGGTTTCGCTCTTGCTGCTTGGATATATTCTGCTTCGCTGGCTCTACTTCGAGCCCGTAACGCATGGAACCACGGACACCGCATTGCGTCCCGTTCAAGAATAAATTCCCCGGCCTTCGCAGAGAACGCGAAAGGCTGGGCCAACCCGCGGGCTTGACAAATTCGGAGTGGTTGTTATGGTCCATTTTGAAAAAGATGCTAGCTTTCGCGGAAAGCGCGAAAGGCTAGGCCCGCCAATCCCACACTTCGCAAAGGACGCGAAGTATGGGGCACCCGGCCACCCGCCCGGAGGGCCGAAATATATTTCTGTCCGAGGCTTTGTAAAATAAGAAGAAATGGCGCAAGTAAGCCTAAT
>CAVPCG010000071.1:0-9104 GCA_963702325.1 uncultured Acidobacteriaceae bacterium
GGAACGTCCAGATTGATCGTTGGTGGAAGCTTGCTGTGCTGCATCGCGATAAGAGTGGCGGCAAGACTGGCAGAGCCGCAGGCACCCTGGGCGTGTCCTATTTGTGATTTCAATCCAGACATGGGAACTTTGTCAGCATGCCCGCCGAATGCCAGTTTCAGTGCGCTGGTTTCTACGCGGTCATTCATTTCGGTGGAGGTTCCGTGCAGATTTACATACTGAATGTCCTGCGGAGTAAGCGCGGCTTCCTCCAACGCTAAAGCAATTGCCCGGGCAGGTTCCTCCGGGGAATCACTCATGCGCACACGGTGAAACGCCTCGCAAGTTGATCCGTAACCAACGATTTCAGCATAAATGCGAGCGCCACGCGCGCGGGCATGCACGTAATCTTCGAGGATAAACATCCACGAACCCTCGGCCATCACGAAACCATCGCGGTCTGCGGAGAAGGGGCGCGAGGCGCGTTCGGGCTCCTCATTCCAAAGACTGGGTCAACGCACGCAGCAATGTGTAGCCCTTGATAATTCCGGGCGTGATTGGCGAATCCACGCCGCCGACCAGAAACATGGGCTGAACTCCGGCCTGAATATGCTGATATGCGTATCCGATGGCGTCGGTGGACGAGGTGCATCCGGCGGTCACGACGTGACTGTATCCGCGAAAGCCGAAGCGCATGCTGATTTCGCTGGGGATGGTGCCCATAGTGCCGCTGGGAATGCAGAAAAGACTGACTTGCTTCACGTGGCCCGAATGCCAGAGGCGATATTGTTCTTCGGAAAATTCCTGCGCGCCGCCGCCGGTGCCAAGAATGACGCCGATCTCACGTTTTTCATCCATGGACATGGCGGCCGGGTCCAGACCGGCATCTTGGATAGCTTCGTGCGAGGCGGCGATGGCAAGGGGGACAACACGCGAGACGTGTTTGCGCTCACGCGCGTCAACCCATGCAAGCTCGTCAAATTCGGGAATTTCCCCGGCGATTTGGACGGGCAAAGCCGAAGGATCGAATCGAGAAATTCGTTTTACGCCGGATTTGCCCGCGAGGACGGCAAGACAAAATGCCTCTTTGCCAATTCCATTCGGACTAACCACGCCCATTCCGGTGATCACAACACGAGGAACCATAGAACTATTCGCTTACGAAATGCTCAAACCCACCAACTTCACGCGAGTCGCGGTCCCAAGTGGGATAATTATGTGCAATGCCGCTGGGCCTATACATCTCGGTACCTTTCTGCCGCACAAATGCAGTTACTGCAATTTTGCCTCTGACGTTTTTTCCGTGGCGGTCCACCAAAGTTATATCAACCGTGTTTGCGACAGCATTGTGCATGTAGAAAAGGTCAGCGAACAAACCGGCGGCCGGTTCGAACGCGCCGTGGACTCCATATTCCTCGGCGGCGGAACTCCTACTCTACTCGATATAAGGCAGCTTGAGAGATTATTTGTCACGATCCGGTCAACTTTTGATATTCAGGCTGGCGCGGAAATTACGGTCGAGTGCGCTCCGGGAACAATTACCGCGCCCGTGCTTGAGGCTTTTAGAGGCTGCGGGGTCAATCGTGTCAGCCTGGGAGTGCAGTCGTTTGTGGACCGGGAAGCGGCGTCAGTCGGGCGATTGCACAAACGGGAAACGGTTATTGACGATGTCGCACGTTTGCGCGCGGCGGGAATTGCCGATATCAATGTTGATCTAATCGCCGGTTTGCCGCACCAAAATGGAGAGAGCTGGAAATATTCACTGGAACAAGCTGTGTCACTGAACGTGCCTCATGTGAGCGTTTATATGCTTGAGGTTGACGAAGACTCCCGGCTGGGGCCGCGAACTCATTGCCGGCGGGACAAAATATCATGCGCACTTTGTTCCGAATGAAGACATGGTCGCGGATTTCTATGAAGAAGCTTGCGAGCGGTTGAATGCGGCGGAAGTGCATCAGTATGAAATTTCCAATTTTTCTCGAGATGGACATCAGTCGCGCCACAACCTGAAATATTGGGAACGGCAGCCCTGATCTTGGATTCGGAGTGGACGCACATTCCATGCTTCCGGCGAGGGATTCGGGGATCGAAGCAGTGCGATTTTCTATGTCCGATTCGCTTGAGGAATTTATGGCGGGTCTGGCACTCAATATCACTCCAATTTCATGGGAAGCCGCGCTTGAGGAAACTTTATTTTTGGGATTGCGCCTAAATCGTGGCGTTGATATGGATGAGGTTGCACGCAAGTTTGGAACTGGATGCGTGTCTCAGATGCAAGGTGTGGTTGATGAATGCGTCAGCGACGGATTAATCAAGCGGCAGGAGTCGAGAATTAACCTGTCTTCGCGTGGCCGCCTGCTGTCGAATGAGGTGTTTGAGCGATTCATTTCGGTTGGAGAAGACCGAGTTTTATTGGAAAAGCTTTAACCGATACCAGCGTCGTGAAGTGGTTTGCGGCTTCTTCAACCAACCGGTCGGTCTATCCTCTTCGCCTTCCTTCGCTCACATGGTCTAATTAAGGGACTGCACGAAATCGAGTGCAACCCGGCGCGGGAGGGATTGTGGATTTTCAACTGAACGACGAGCAACTCCAATTAAAAAAGACGGTCAGCGAATTTGCCTCGCGTGAAATCGGTCCGCATGTCATGAAGTGGGACGAGGCTGGGGAGTTTCCGCTATCCACAGTCAAAGAATTGGGCAAGCTCGGATTGCTGGGAATTATTTTCCCGACAGAATATGGCGGCGCCGGAATGGGATATGTCGAATATGTCACGGCGATCGAAGAGCTGTCACGCGTGGACGGTTCTCGTCGGAATCATTGTTGCCGCGCACACGTCGCTTTGCTCGAATCATATTTTCGTCGCCGGAAACGAAGCGCAAAAGAAGAAATATGTAAGCAGGCTTGCAACCGGAGAATTTATTGGCGCATGGGGATTGACGGAACCATCTTCAGGGTCGGACGCGGGCAGTGCGAGGATGACCGCGGTGCGCAAGGGCAACAACTGGGTTTTGAATGGGACCAAGACTTTTTGCACTAACGGTCACTACGCGGACGTGCTGGTAGTTGTCGCTGTCACCGATCGGGCCGCGCATACGCATGGGCTTTCAGCTTTTCTGGTTGACAAAGATACAAGAGGTTTCCGTCCCGGGAAAAAAGAAAACAAACTTGGCTTGCGTGCCAGCGATACGGCCGAACTCATTTTCGAAGATTGCGTTCTTCCTGCGGAAAACCTGCTTGGAACCGAGGGCCAGGGATTTGTGGACGCGATGCGCGTGCTCGACGGTGGAAGGATCTCCATCGCCGCATTGTCACTGGGCATGGCGGAGGGCGCGTACGATGCAGCGCTCAATTATTCCAAGCAGCGGAAACAATTCGGTAAAGCGATCAGCGATTTTCAGGCGATCCAATGGAAGCTGGCGGACATGGCGACTGAAATCGAAGCCGCTAAATTGCTGACGTTGCGGGCCGCGTCTATGAAAGACGCAGGGATGAAAACAACGCTGGAATCTTCAATGGCGAAACTGTATGCGAGTGAAGTCGCAGTGCGATGCGCGAATGAAGGCGTGCAGATTCATGGCGGGTATGGGTTCATCAAAGACTATCCGGCGGAAAAGTATTATCGGGATGTGAAACTGTGCACGATTGGCGAGGGGACCAGCGAAATACAAAGGCTCGTGATAGCCAGGCAGTTGCTGAAGGAGTAGCGGGTGGGCGGAACTGTGTCCCATGTTTCCGAAAGGATTGCGTACCCCCGGTCGGAAGGATGTCGCCAAGCAAGCCCTGCCAGAAGTGGCTCCCTTTCTCGTGAATCTTGACGTTCTGGCCGCATTTCTCTGTGCGCAGCGAAGCAAAAGACACGACATATCTTGAAGTCTTCTTAAGGCCAGAAAATATCTTCAGCAGGTGGATTGGACCAAGGGGCTAGAGCTGAAGCTCACGAAGTCCTCTAAGCTTTCGGCTAAAGTTGTTAGGCGTTCTCCGCAACTTTTGTGACGCAAAGTCGCGCAGGTAGTCGAGGGTTTTTTCTCCCAGGCCTAGGTAACCCCCTTTTTGAATCAAAAGCACCCCGGCTATCGAGGTTGTGAGGAAGAATAACCCGTAGTATCGAGGCTCATAAACCGGGAATAGGACGAAACGGACTGCGGAAAAAACGAGGGTAATCTCCATAATCCAACGGAGCTCTTCCTTGACCAACGGGAAGCAAACCAACCAGAGGAGAGCAAACACCGGTACGGGGCTATGGAGTGAGTCGTTCACAGCGCTCACCAGGGAATGAGCGTAATTGGAAAACCAGAAAGCACCACCATGGCCCGGGGGATTGCGCCGAGCAGGTGGCCGTAGAGTTCCTGCCAGGGATATCCAAACTGATTAATCACCACTTCGCTTCCTACGCTCAGAAAAACCAAAACCGCGGCCTTCTTCCAGTCCAGCCTCCCCTCAAAGAGAAGCACGAAAACGACCAGCAGGCACAGCAGAGAGTTTTCGGTATAATCCAGATCGCGAGGAGAAGTGCCAAAAGACCTATATCGCTCCGTCGGAGGAACACCATCCAAAGTCCGAGCAGCATGAGGAAGCTCAGGACATGCCATCCGGTTCAGTCGCTTGGCCGAGGAGCATCGTCTCGGGAAGGATCATGACGACAAGGCTGAGCCACGAACCTGTGTACGCCCATAACATCGCAGCAATTCCAAGATAGAACAGTGCGGATGCCGCGCGGACAGCGTCAATGACACTGAATCCAAGTTTGTGGATCACTTGCAGAGTTAGAATATACAAAGGTTTGATTGCGAAGTATGGAAAATACGTTGCAGCGACATAGGGGTCCGCCGCTCGTCGCCTCATGTCGAGACTTTGTTCGGTATTTTCATCGAGGCCACGGAGGTGCGGCGTCAAAGGTGCGCCGTAGACGATATCATGCGCTCTAACAACGTCGCCAGTATCCGCCAGCGCGATGGAGCCGGCATAACCGAGCAAGTCAATTCCGAACGCACTGTAGCGGTAACAGTGAACGGATACGCTCGCCGCGATCGCGAGGAAGAGCAAAGTTGAGATGATGTGCCGGCCGGGGCCGCTTCGATTTATTGGAACCTTGCTTTCTTCCATCAGGTTTGAAATGTGGTCAGAAATCCTGGCGTTTTGCGGCGGCGGCCTCCGCAGCCTTTTCTTCCACTTGCCATTTGACTGCATTACAATAGTACATCAATGAATGAGCGCTTTTCTCCTGACTAAGGCTCTGTCAGGTCTAGCCGCGAATCCGCCGACATCCGCTCGACCCGCCACAGTGCCTCAGTCACGCCAAACACGGGTTTTTGATTTTCCTATACTTTTACTTTTAATGGTCGAGTCGATCGCGAGAAGTATCAACTTCTTTCATCAGACCAATGAATAGCCAAATCATTACACTTACACCGACAATCCCTGCCGAAGCGAGTACGATAACCATCGACTTCATTTCATTGACCTCTCGCACAGAGTTTATAGTAGTTTACGGCCCTGGAAATATCTCACGCAATCAAATGCCCGAAAAAGGTGCTCACGAAATCAGCGATCGTTTCAAAAATCACACAAACCCCAGCCTGTTGCTTCAACATCAGACGAAAAGCTAGTCAAAGCCTATGGCAAGCCATACGGAGGGATTTCAGCAACAGGAGGAAGAGCCAAATGAATTGGCGGTTCAGCAATTTCGGGAGAGGCTTTCCGACATCGGCCATCAATCGTCTATCTCTTTTTTAGGAACAATTTGTACACTGTTGGTTGGCTACCTATTTAGAGTCTACTTAGCGCGTACCCTGGGAGCGAAATTACTCGGCTGGAACGCACTGGGCATTGGTGTTTATGCGATCTGCCGGTTAGTGGGAGATCTGGGGCTGCCATACGCTGCCGCCCGTTATACGGCTGTATACAGCTCTACCGGCCAAGCCGATCGGTTGCGGACATTCTTCTGGCGCGCTCTTGCGTTTTCACTTTTGGGTGCTTCCACCCTGTGCTTTGCGGTAATCGCCGGACGAGAACGCCTAGCCGTCCATTTCTTTCATGACCCCGAGTTGTCGCGATATCTGCCCTTGTACTCAATCCTGATACCAGTTGGCACTGCCAACTCGTTCGTCCTGCAGTGTCTTACGGGCCTTAAAAAGGCCAGCCGCAGGACTTACGATCAAGCGCAATTTATCTCTTTTCCGTTCATGATGGTGATGACCGTGGTTGCTTTGAAACTTGGCCTCTCGTTGTGGGGCTATGTTTTCGCGCAAATTATGGGCGAAATGCTGGCAATTGTTCTTGCCATGTGGACTATCTTGCGAAGTGGCCTGAACCTCCTCCCGGCGATCAACGTTCGCCCTGGAAGCGTACATCAGGAAGAGTTGGGGATTTGCACTATCAATGTGGTAATCTTACGTTACTTGAGTTCACGTCTTCGGGGGCTGACCGCCTCATATTGGGCCATTTCATTGAAGCGAAAAAGATCGGGGTCTACGCCGTAGCTAGCTCCGTCGCAGCTTTATGCGCATTAGTCCTGCAGTCTATCAACACAATTTTTGGCCCTATCATCCGGACATTCACGCCCAAGATGCGCAACAGTTGTGCTGCTACGCCTATATCAAACGATCACGAAATGGGTGATTGCGTTGACGCTACCACTAATTCTCGTTTTCATCATTTACGCGCGCGTTATTATGGGAGTCTTTGGGCCAAATTTCAAGAAGGCAGCGGGTTCTTGCCGTTTTAAGCGCAGGGCAAATGTTAAACATTGGTGTAGGGTAAGTCGGCTACCTTCTGTTTATGTCCGGAAATCAGCGGCACATGAATTCCTGTCCAAATCGCTGTCGCGTCTTTTGTTTTGATCACAAATGTCACATCAATTCCGATTCTGGGCATCATCGGAGCAGCAAATGTTTCTTCTCTGGGGGTCGCATAGCAAACGGATGAGTTTATTCGCGGAGGTCCGAAAAAAAATGAAATTATTTCCTTACACCCGCAGTAATCTTAAACTTCATTGTCCCTTCGATGGTAACAGCTGGCGCGATGTGGCTGATGAAGACAGAATTCACGACAGTGCTACCACGTATTTCATTATTATTCGCGGGTTTCGCGATCGCGAATTTCTCTTCTTTGCGACTTTTTTTGCGTTCTGGCCTCACAGTCGCGACTCGTGTTATTTCCTTCAACTAGTCCGAGCAGTTACGGTCATTGTATTTACAGGCTGTTGAGAGCCTTCAACTGTTGTGCCTATCGAAGCATATTCTGATCAGCGCGAGTATGCCCTTGAAATGGTTCCAGTTCCTGACGTATCGCCCACAACCCTAAGCGAGATAAACGATTTTCTCGCACTCAAAATACTGCACATCCTTTTTAGAGGACGTTCCATGTAGAATATCGGATCGTTATTAAACGATATTTACGTTTTTTGTTTCACAATTATGGACAATTGCAATTCTACGGCCTATGCGGCACTCAATATCCGCCCCTTGAGGGCAGGCAGATGAGAGTCGGATCAAGGCACTGACAATGTTTCACAGCATGCAACAATCTGGATATGCGACATGCACTTGCTCGGAAACATACGTCGAAGCTGAGGGGCAAGCCGCTGTTTGCATTGAAATCAAGCAATTCAATTAATGCGGCAGCACAGAAATTTCATTAGAGCACTCCAGGAGTGATGGGTGGATCCCAGATCACATCAAAATGCTTTTCTTCCCCTCGGGGTGAATCTCACACCTGAATATGGGGACAATCCAATTCGCCTTTTTTCAAGAGTTCAAGGTGCGAGTGCTTTCTCACCCGGCAGAGCGCCTCGGAATTGAAAATGACACCTATGGCAGACCCAAAGTTTTAAGCAAATTTACAAAATACAATGCCGTAGGCCCATCACAAGGTTCTCGCCAATCAGAATACAGTGTGCAACACGTAGTACACGCGTTGCTGGCAGATGAGGCACAGGAACAGTATCTCCTGCTCTGAAGTGAAATGATCGGTGGCATGGTGATTGTTCGATGTGGGAGATGTTGTTGATTAGTGTAGACAACCAAAAGATAACAAGCCCGTGGAATGCGGGTCACTTGCTCCAGCCGCGCTATGCGTGGGCCGAGGGACAAGTGGTTGCACCGGAATATGGCTGGGGGATACAGGAGAGGTGTGTCCAGCAGATACCGCTTCTTTAGAGCGCGGATTTTCGGACGCCATTGTGCGCTTTCTTCCTCCTTATAGTGGTTTGAGTCCATTCTGGTACAAGAGTTGAACAAACACAACACACCTTGATAAGTGCCAAGCTTGCATATGGGCAAATGTTGAAAGTATTCCTTTCATGAAACATGGCAATATGAAGCGATATTATAAAGGAGTGAGACACCTTTGACTGTCGCGGGATTCCTGCTGTTGCTGCTTCACTGGGCTGTGATATCAGCAATGGTTTAAACACTGTTTGATGAAAAAATGGTATTGCCGCGGCTTGGGAATTTAATAAGTCAATCGCTGCTCTACTGAGGTTGGGGCAACGAACGAAATTTGTTATGTGGGTTTACATGCTTTAGGAATCAGGCTGCTTTTATGTGGTTCCACATTCTTTGGCAACACAGAAGCTTCTCGACTTGCTATCCGCTCTTTTGTCGGTCTTACCTATTCATTCATCACTCTCGCGGCATTCTACTTCCTGCACGAAAAAATCTCATGGCAGAAGCTGGCAGGCCTGGTGGCAATCATTGCTGGAATAACGGCTGTGGCCCATCGGTGAGTGCCGATGAAAAAGATCATGGACCATTCCTGGCAGCCTGACCTTCTTTGCATTAGAGGAACTCTGGCCTATCCGTTGTCATTCCCGGTTCCCGGAGCGAGGCGATTCTTCCAGAATTCATTCGTAGGCTGGAACACGTCTGTTTGCCATCGCTGATGAGTTTGAACTTGTGATCTGAGTCAACAACTGTAGTCCTGATCGTAGTTGGCACGTAATCTGCGATCTGGCGCGGCAGTAGCCCGGATTGGTCCGATCAACCTGATGCGCAATTACGGCCAGCACAATGCGTTGCTGTGCGGCATTCGGGCGGCGCGCTACGATGTCATCGTCGCTATCGATAACAATTTGCGGCATCCTCCCGGAAGAGATTCCGAAACTGCTGGAGAAACTGGCCAGAGC
>CAVPCG010000072.1:0-30573 GCA_963702325.1 uncultured Acidobacteriaceae bacterium
CTTCCCTTTTCAACCCGCGTCCAACTACGGCTTATGCGTAAATTTCACTTCCTGATCGCGCTCCTAATCGTCCTTCTCGACCGCGCTTCCAAGTGGCTCGTTGCCAAAGACATTTCTCTGCACGACAGCATTCAGCTTATCCCACATGTGTTTTATCTCACCCATGTCGAAAACCGCGGCGCGGCCTTCGGACTATTCGCCGAGTCGCCGTCGCAATGGAAGATCGGCATGTTGATTTTGTTTTCTATGATCGCGTTGATTATTGTCTCCGCCCTGCTCTGGCGAAGCGGTCATGCCGTAACGACCGGCATCGGCCTCTCCCTCATCCTGGGCGGAGCAATCGGCAATCTTTGGGATCGCCTGCTGAATGGACGCGTCGTGGATTTTCTGCTGGTCTATCTCGGCTCCTACCAATGGCCCGCGTTCAACGTTGCCGACAGTGCAATTGTGATTGGCGCGGGACTGCTGGTGTACGAAATACTGTTCGACAAGTCCCCCGCACAGGAAAAATCCGCCTGACGAGATTTGTCGCCCACGCAAATAAAATAGCGCGGAGCACATGCAGAATATTTCCGCACGCTCTCCGCGCCATTGGTTGAGACTATTTCTTTCCAGCTACGCTGACTTCCTGCTCGCCTGCTCCATCTGGGCGTAGAAGTCTTTGGCCCGGACTGTCATTTCCTGCGGCGTCACGTCTTCCTTGTGCGTGGCGATCCCCCATTCCTGGCCATAGGGATCAACAAAGTGGCCAAAGCGATCTCCCCAGAACATATCCATGACCGGCATCTTGGCTTTACCGCCTGCGTTAACGGCTCGCTGAAAAGCTTTATCTACATCTTCAACGTAAAGATAAATACTTCCGCTGGTACCGCCGAGCGTTTGCGGGGATTTGTTGCCCATCGCCTGTGACTCGTCGGCAAGGAAGATTATCGAATCGCCGATTTTTAACTCGGCATGAGTAATTTTGCCATCCGGACTCGGATATCGGCTTACCTCCTCGGCGCCTAACGCCTTCTTATAAAACTCGATGGCCTCGGCTGCGTTCCGTACAGTGAGCGTTGCGGTGACGGTGTGGAATCCCTTGGGAATTGGTGTTTTGGAAGGTGCCATCTGATTGTCTCCTTTGCATCTATTTGGCTCAGAATGAATATTGAAGAAAAAGCGGCACGTTAATTTTACCCTTTATGTTTTGCAGAGTGATACTGGGCTGTGGAAATTTTAGGTTTACGGTTTCGCCTCAATCTGCCTGGTACAGCCGGAATTCGGGGGCCGTCGTTTAGGTGCCAAGGTATGTCGGTTGCGCTTGTTCTTTAAGCGCGGTTCCGCTCAGTTTTCTGGAACGAGCTTCATTTAGATACCAGAACAAGCGCCGCGCCGCAGCAGCAGGGTTCAAGCCGCCGGTTCCGGATGTTCGAAATGCAGTTCCGTTCCGCGTCGGTGCGTCCTGGCTGTGGTTGCCATGTGATGTAGGCACCTAAGCTGTCGTGCGAAGAGAGGCCTGGTCTCTCGCCGATTAACACAACGGACAAAGAAGCTCGCAGCAGCGAGCCGATCTGATCGCCGATCGCGACTCTGGCGTTCTTCACCACGCATACTGGGCCGGATGTCCATCCGGATTGAAAAAACATCGGAAGGACCGCATCCAGCAATGGAATTGCGTTGCGCTCGGGTGCGACCGCCGAAAGACCGTCGGCAATCACGAAGATGACGTCGCACGGCGACGGTTTCAAAAAAGCCGCCGACTCTTTAGCCAGCACACGCCCGAGATCGGGACGCCGAATATAGTTCTCGCGATCCGGGGCCGCGCTATTCAAGGTAAGAACGGGGATGCTGAATTCCTCGAGCGCCGGCACTTCATGTCGCACTCGCTGTGCGAAGTGCTCAACGTCGAACTCTGCTTTTACCGCATCACGTGCCTGAGCGTGCGCCAGTTGAAAATCCAAAATATCTGCCGTCACAATACTGGAGCCGCTACGACCCAGGGCGACGCGGGCGGAGGTATAGTTCCGCAAGCTTCTGATCTCGTTCGAGGCGTGAATCAATGCTTGCGGCGAACCGTCGCCCGTCTTCTTAGATTCGGGCTTGTTCGTTTGAGTCATACGGGAAGCATTGTCGGCACAGCCAGCCGATGTGGCGCGCCGCTTTCCATCCATGCTTCAAACTCCGGCGCGGGCCGCAATCCCAATAACGTTCGCAGATAGAGAGCGTCGTGAAAAGAAGTGCTCTGATATTGCAGCATTACGTCGTCCGCCCCCGGAACGCCCATGATGTAGTTGACACCCGCGACCCCAAGCATGGTGAGCAGCGAGTCCATATCGTCCTGATCGGCCTCGGCGTGGTTCGTGTAGCAGATGTCGCAGCCCATTGGAAGCCCGAGGAGCTTGCCGCAGAAGTGATCTTCTAGTGCGGCTCTAATAATCTGCTTGCCATCGTACAGATATTCCGGGCCGATGAACCCAACGACCGTATTCACCAGCATCGGCGAGTAATGCCGTGCGACGGCATACGCTCGCGCCTCGCAAGTCTGTTGGTCCACGCCATGGTGCGCGTTGGCCGAAAGCGCGCTGCCCTGGCCAGTTTCGAAATACATAACGTTGTCGCCGATAGTTCCGCGCTTAAGCTCACGCGCCGCCTGATGCGCTTCATTCAAAATATTCAGGTTAATGCCAAATGATTTGTTCGCCAGTTCAGTCCCCGCGACCGACTGGAACATAAGATCAATCGGTGCTCCCTGACGCAACGCCTCCATTTGCGTGGTGATGTGCGCGAGGACACAACTCTGCGTGGGAATCGAGTAGCGTTCGCGGGCATAGTCAACTAGGCGAAGTAGAGTCATTACGGTTGCCACATTGTCGGATGCGGGATTGACGCCGATGACCGCATCTCCCGACCCGAGCAAGAGTCCATCAATGATCGCAGCCGCAATTCCCGCCGGATCATCAGTCGGATGATTGGGTTGAAGGCGTGTCGAAAGGCGTCCGGGAAGGCCCACTGTGGTTCGAAACCGAGTTACCACACGAATCTTGCGCGCCACCGCGATCAGGTCTTGCAATCGCATGATCTTCGATACAGCTGCGGCCATCTCGGGTGTGATTCCGGGCACGAGCTTCGCGAGGACATCACCGCTTGCATCGTCGGAAAGAAGCCAGTCCCGGAAACCGCCGACGGTGAGACTGGCAATCTTTGCGAACGCTGCCTTACTGTGGGAATCGGAAATAAGCCGCGTAACTTCGTCGGCTTCGTAGGGAATAACACTTTCGTTAAGGAAAGTACTCAGCGGGAGCTCGGCAAGAGCCATCTGCGCCGCGACCCTCTCGACCGCGCTCGCCGCCGCGATTCCGGCCAACTCGTCCCCGGAGCGCAAGGGAGTCGCCTTCGCAAGCAGGTCTTTCAAGTCGCGAAAGGCGTAGGTTGTGCCGTGAATGGTGTGCTTCAACTCCACGGTTCGACAACGATGAGAATACCAGCCGGGCTCCGGAACTGCATTTTTAGCGTGGCCTTTAGAACCGAAACACCTAAGGACGAATGTTCTGGGGTGCCAGCGCCTGATTCTGTTCTTCCCCTGAAATCAATGGCCGTCCTTCGCAATATTCTTGCTCTGCGAACCAGCGATAGGTTTTTGCGCTTTCCGATCGAACATCAGAGTTCTTTCTGGACAGGCTGCTGCCGAGTAGCCGAACGTATTTGCGCAGCTTCTCTACGGCTGCCGAATGATAAGTCTGAGGTGCGGACGATTGAAACGCGTCTGGCGAGTCGATTCTGAGATCCCATCCTGCCAGCGATTCAACAATCGTCGTTGAGACCTCGAAATCCGGATCTGGTATTCGGTTTGCCATTAGGCGCAAAGCCTCAGTTGGGTAAGACGATTGCTGAATCGCGTCCCAAAAGCCATTCTCCCAGCCGTGGTTCCTTCCGTCGAAAGTCTTCACTTCTGTGGCGAGGGAGTCAGCCGTGTCCAGGTATGTTATGCGCCGAGCAAGTTCTGAACATTGCAAGAAGCGCTGGGTTGCAACATCATTGCCGCGACAGAGTTTGTTGTATGCGTCAGCATAGGCGGTCTGGGCTGAACGAGACCATGCTTGGTCCTCGGTAATGGTTAAAACAAGTGAATTCGATTTCACCAACAACGCCTGACGAACTTTCTCATCGCGCGAGGTCATTGTGACATCCGCAGCCGAGGCAGTGCACGTGTACGTCCCCGGCGTACGAAAACGAACGTAGGTGTTGAGCGGCATGGTGCCAAACCCTAAATCTGTAAGACCTAGGGTAATCTCACCATCGCAGTCCCCACATGCGCCACTGGAGCCGAACCCTACACCGCCGCATGAGTTAAGCATCGCGTCAAAGGGCATGTTCAAAAGTACTGGAGACAAGACAGTGACAGGCTCGACGGATGGAGAGCAAGAGACTTCCACAGCTCTCCCACCTGCGAGCTTATTGCTCTGTCCCATCCACAAATATTTCCCCGGCGTGTCGGAGCGATAGGAGTATCTGACCGGTATGAATTCTCCGCGATGGAACTGGTGTTGATCTCCTTCAGTGCTGAAATGCAGAATAACGTCATTAGGCGCGGGCACGGGTTCGACACTTTGCCCGAACAGCGCCACCCGGAAAATTACAATTAAGCATGAACTTCGAAAGGCTTTGTTCATTTCGCGAATGTTACATCGCTTAGCCCTACGGCGCGCCATACAACTGCCGGTACATATTCGCATTCCGCAGAATTGCTTGCACGTACTCGCGAGTCTCGGTGAACGGAATGGATTCCACGAACTCCTGCGGATCGCGATACTTCCCGTATCCCATCCAGGTTTGCACTCGGTCGGTGCCTGCGTTGTAGGCGGCGAGAGCATATTCGAACGCGCCGAACTGGTCCACCATGGCGCGAAAATAGCGCGTTCCAAGTTGCAGATTCATGCCTGGAGTAAATAGTTGAGCAGCTTTGTAGTGTTTAATCTTTTGTTGCCTGGCTAGCGTCTTTCCAACCTTGGGAAGTAATTGCATCAATCCCACTGCGTCTTTTCGCGAAACGGCATTAGGATTGAATTCCGACTCCTGCCGAATCAGAGAAGCCACCAGGTAGGGATCTAGCGCATTCGTAGACGAAAATCTTTTCAAATCAAGCCAGTAAGGTTTGGGGAAAAGCGCCTCCCAATATGAGCGCGGCAGGCTATCCAAGTCCACAGCAAAATAATTCGGCACGGCGCGTTTCAAGACTTCAATTGCGATGTCATAACGTCCGGCATCTTCGTACATACGCGCGGTCTCGGCTGGGAGCCAGTCGCCTTTGGCTTCTACATCTTTATCCTCCTCGGCGGCGGCCTTCAATTCGCGCACCGCGAAATCCAGCAGACCTCCATTTTCGAGCAAATGCGCTTTCTGCACCCGAAGGTCATCCGCTGGGATCGCGATATTTGCCGGTGCGGGATCGAAATTCATGGGCGGCACGCGATCCAGCAGGGCGTAGTCTTGCAGCGGCCCACTCACATTCATCTTCTGTAATTGCTCGCGGGCCAGTTCGCCATAATAAAAATTGCGGAATCGCAGCGACAGCTTCTGGTAATATGCCGCAGCCATTCCTTGATCGCCGTCTTCCTGCGCCAGTCGAGCCCTCCAATACAAAGCCGCAGGAATTTCCGCGGAGTTGGGATATAGAGCTATCTGGTTCTCGAATTCTGTCTTCGCTTCAACGTTTCGCCCTTGCCGCAAACTCAGCCACGCCACCTTCCAATGGGCGTATGACGCTCTCGCAGCATTCGGGAAGCGCGACTGCAATTCGCGGTAACAGTCAATCGCATGGTCGTAATCGGGCCTAAGCAGATAGATATTGCCCGCCTCAAGCAACGCTTGCTCCAGGTAGGGACTCGCCGGGCCGGCCTGACGCAATTGATCGAGCGTCTTAAGGAATGCATCGTTGTCATTCTCTGCCCAGGCAACTTCACCGAGATTGAAAAGCCGCGCCGCATCAATTTCGGGAGGCGTGTTGGGGACAGACTCAAGTGCTTGCTTCGCCTCTTTGATTCGTCCGGCACGACGCAATGCCTCCACCAGTGAAAGTTGCATCGCCGGACGTTCTGCCGGAGAAATTTCAGCGAGCAATGCGCGATATTCGTCAGCCGCCTCGCTATGTCGTTTCCCTTTATCCAGCAGATCGGCTCGCGTTCTTCGCTCAGAAAATGTGACAGAAGAAAGCGTGGCGGGCGGCAATTTTTTTAATTCTTCCCCAGCTTGAGTCGCTTCAAAGCTGAGTGGCATGGTGAAGTACAGGTTGCTGAAAATCGCCGTCGCTTTCGTGTTGTCTCCCGCCGCTACGTAAGCGCGGCCCAGCGCCAGTTCGATGTCAGCGCGAACCGGTTTGCGATTTTCTTCCAGCAATGCCGCCGCGGATTGGGCCTGCCCCTCCGTCACCAGGAGGTTCGCGTAGAGCAGATGCGCGTCGGTGATCAGCAACGATTCCGGATATTTTTTCTCGAACCCGCTCAATGCAGCCACGGCCTCCGGAACGCGTCCGGTTTGAAAGTAAGATTCGCCGCGATAATAATCCACATAATCGCCAATGTCCCCGGCGTGGGGATGGGCCCGGCTTAAAGACGGAATGGCCTGGGCATAGTCGTGATCGAGAATGTGCGCGTATCCGACGACCAACCAAGCCAAGGCTCCGGCATCCTCGCTGCTGTGCCGTCGCGCAAAGGCCTCCACCCCTGCATATGCCGCAGGAGTACGATCCTGAAGCAATTGCCGCGCCATTGGCTTCAGACTGCTGGACGCTACGAACGCAAGCCGCATCCGGCGCAATCGGGGCGAGTTTCGCGATTTCCGGCGGTGAGGAAGGACTTTCTTTTTGACAGATTGGGTTTTCTTGCCGCGCGAATGTGCGGGCGCTCCCGACGACGACTCTGCAGACGAGGTTTGCCCGAATGAGGATGGAGTTCCGGCAGAAAAATAGCCGAACGATGCAATACCGAGCAGGATAGAAATGAAAATAAATCGCAGAGAATACACAGCCGGCGCGTCACTTACTTTCTTATTCAGTGAGGATAGTTTACACCCAGGAGCGCGGCGTTATCCTCAGCCAGGCTACGAACCAGTTCTTGATTGAAATAGTCGCTATCGGCAGCACAGGTACTGCCATATCTTTTTTGGTAGGTTATGCGGCTCTTTTCAATGTCTTCCTTTAAGCGATCGTACAAATCCTGATTCTTCCGGCCCTCGACTACGGTGTCTTTGTTGTAAAGCTTGATTTCATCAATCAGGAGGCGCGCAAACCGTTGCGCCTTGCGATGCGTGTCCTGATCGGCGACCGATATTTCCGGTTCGACTTTGTTGGACGCTACGCTGGTCGAGGACTGCGTCGCCGACGCAGCCATTGCCATCGGAACTTGCTCCTCGATTGCCGCTTCAGCATCGGCTATAGCCACGGATTGCTGGGGCGCTGCGGAAGCTCTTTGCGTCGGCGCATGAGCGGCGAATGGATCAGCCATCGTCGTATCCGCACTGGATGTGGGCAATCCGCTCTCAGGCCGCTCCGTAAGTTCGACCGCACCTTCTTTGTGCGCTTGCTTGCGTAGTGAGATCACTTCCAACCACGCGCTGGTCGTGGCAACTACCAATTCCAAAGCCGCCGAATCTAATTTTCCGCCCGGCTTGACGCCAGCATCCGCGTAAACCAATGCGGCAATCTTGTCCTTTAACAACAGCGGCAGGAACAGGACCCCGCTGTCCGCAGGGGCACGAAAGTGCGTCATGAATCGTGCATCCACGTCGGTCGCAGATCCCGCGCAAACGCTCCGTGTCTGCATGGCTTGCGCCGCAATTCCACTCCTCAAATCAAGGGAAAAATCTTTGATGGCATCGCTATTGTCGAAGCCACGCCCCTGCCAGCCGGTAGCCAGTCCTGACTTGATGACGAAAAGGGCGGCCCGGCCACTGTAATGAGCCGTGTTTTTCAGCAGCGCTCGTAGAATTTCCTTCTGGGTTGTTCCGGTGTGAATCGCCGAAATCGCCGCCAGTAAATCGGCTGGCGTTCCCCCCTCAGACTGTCCCCCTGCTCCTGCTACTTCTCCGTGGGACTTTGCGAACTCCGGCAATAGATCTGCCACCACACTTCGTACCATCTCCTCGCGCAAGGATGGAATATGGCTTTCGAGAATTCGAGAGACTGCCGCGTCCACAATTCGTTCTATTAAGGATATTTCTGCCATTGTCGCCTTACCGGGTTCTAAAAACTCCCGCTGTAGTTCTCAAAAAACATTCAAAAGACTTCAAAGACTGATTATGGCCACTTACTCTCTTCTCCGGAAGTCACTTTAGGACGTGATCTACCGGGTTATCAGCGGCCTGATTGCAATCTAGCGTAAATCTTATGCAGTTGGATACGTCAAAACAGTTCGCGCAACACTAAAGTACCGAGTAAAATAGGCCTTCGGTTCGGCGCGAACGAAAGCCGTAAAATTGTTGCATCGGACGAATGATGAATACCATCCAACCAAAGGTAGTCGAACCGGTCAGTGATGAACTCACGCTTGTCCAGGCGGCCAAGAATGGCGACGTCTCGGCCTTCGAAGAGTTAGTCAGGCGTTACGACCGGAACGTTTTCAGGATTGCGCAACACATCACGCAGAATCGCGAGGACGCGGAAGATGTGGTGCAGGATGCATTCCTTAAAGCGTATAGCAACCTGAAGCAGTTCCAGGGGCAGTCGAAATTTTATACCTGGCTGGTTCGGATTGCGGTCAACGAAGCGCTGATGAAGTTGAGGCGGCGCCGTCCGGAACGAACGGTTTCGTTGGACGAGGAAGTGAAGACCGAAGAAGATTCGGTCCCTCGGGAAGTTGCAGATTGGAGCCCGAATCCCGAGCAACAGTATAACCAGGCTGAGTTGCGCGAGATTTTGACGAAGACCATACAAGGGTTGCCGGCGACTTTTAGAACTGTGTTTGTATTGCGGGACGTTGAAGGTCTTTCAACGGAAGAGACAGCGGAAGCATTGGATCTTAGTATTCCTGCTGTGAAGTCGCGGTTATTGCGGGCGCGATTGCAGCTTCGAGAGCGGTTGAGCAGATTCTTTCAACGCCGGGAACCTGGGTCAGCGAAATTGGAGATTGATGATGGCGACGGCATACCGACAAGTGAGAGCGGAGATGGCAACCAGTGAAATGCTCTGAATTTTTGCAAGAGCTAACGAATTATCTCGACGGCGTCATTGATGACCGCACCAAGTCGGAACTGGAAGATCATCTTTCGTGGTGCCACAACTGCTACGTCGTCTGCGATACCACCAAGAAAACCATCGAAATCTACCGGGATTCTCAACTCTACGAGCTCCCGGATGACCTTAGAAACCGCCTCCGGTCCGCAATCGTAACCAAATGTCAGGCCCGCAAAAAAACCGATTCCGAAAACGCATAAAGGTTGCCCACCTATTTCCCATTTGTATTCCAACTTGGCTTATAAAATTGAGCATGCGCCCTCTCTAATCAGAACCTTTTCCTCAAAATCTGAATCTAAGTAAATGACCTGAGTTTTTGGCCCCGATTCTCCTGGGTTTCGGGGATTAAGAATCATCAGCTGCTGTCTGGGGAGGTAGCAGAAATGATCGCAAAATTATTCGACGCCTTGTTCGGTTGCTCTCATAACCATTACAGTTTTCCTCGCAGCGCCAGTCGCCGCGCCGGCATGCGGCGAACCGGTGCTGCCTCATTGACCGGAACTTATGTTGCCTGTTTGGATTGCGGTAAAGAACTGCCGTACGACTGGGAGGCTATGAAAGTGGTCGGTTCACCTTCCGAGAGCCGCAAGTATTCGCATGCCCTCGCCGCGAAAGAAGCGTCCTAAACTAATCCTCTAATTCGATGGAGAGACGGGCGTCCTCGCCCGTCTTTCTAAATCATTACCCTAATTCGTATCATCCCGACGCTTCAGCGTTGGACGTCCATCATCGCCAGTCTTGTCGTCGGTTCCGTTCTTATCGGTGGTTGAAGCCCGCCTCAGACTGGGTTTTTTGCCATCTTTCTGGTCGGTAACCTTATGCCGATTTTCGATGGCGGCCAGCCGTGCCTTCACCTCGTCGAACTCCGAAGTCGTAACTTTGTACTCAGCCCGCGGGGGCAAAATCTTGGCTATTTCTTCCTGCGATTTCTCAATGCGATCGGGCGTCTGCGGATGCGTCGCGAAAGCCTTGGACAGCGTCCCCGGCTTCTTCTTCTCCTCCGCCTGCACTTTTTCAAAGAAACTTATAAAAGCTTGGGGATCGTAACCGGCCTTGTACATGTACTCGAGGCCAAGATAATCGGCCTCAGCTTCAAATCCGCGCGAAAACTTCATGAACGTCAGCGGCACAGCCAAGCCGGCGGCCTCATAGCCAGCGTACCCAATTGGGCCACCGATAAAAATCAGAGGAATGGACGCGATATTCATCAGGTTTCCACGAGTATTTTCACGAGCCGCGTGGCACGCGGCAACGTGGGCAATCTCGTGCGCCATAACTCCAGCCAGTTCAGCCTCTTCGTCCGCAGCCAGAATCAACCCTGAGTTGACATAGAAGAATCCGCCGGGAAGTGCAAACGCGTTGATCTCGTCTGAATCAATGACCTTAATGGTGAACGGAACCTGGGAGTCAGAATTCCGCACCAGATTCTGTCCCAGCCGGTTCACATACTCCGTGATCATTGGGTCGTTGATCAACTTGGATTGCGACTCCACCTGTTGGGAAAAGGCCTTCCCCATAGCAATCTGCTTTTCCAGGCTGTACCAGTTGCCTAAACCCTTATCGCACCCTATTTTGCGATTGCCGATCGCGTCCAAATCGTTTATGCCGCCCTCGTGCTCCGATTTCTTGGAAGGTTCTGAAGGCGTGTCGGCAGGCTCTGGCGCGCTTGGAGGTGCGGCGGTTGGTACCGGCGCGCTCGCAGTCGGTGCCGGAGGGGCTTGCGTCCCCTGAGTTTGCGCCGAAATCGTTCCCACACCACAACCAACTGCCAATATTGCAGTCGCTAGAATTGTGAAATTTATCTTGACCATGACTACTCCGTTTCGCTGGAACACGGCTTTCTGACTAGATTATACGCTCGCTGACGAAGTGGGAGCCTCTGGATTGAATCCTTACTAGTTGGACGCAGGACCGCAAAGGAAGGTTATCCTAGCAACGAAAATAGCGAACTTTTGACGAACTCCAAACCACGAGTTGCCGGGCGTCTCAGTCGTAATATTCGAGGCCCAAATGGGTGATTAAGTCTTCCCCTTTTAGATGGCGCAGCGTGTTCTTCAGCTTCATGGATTGGATAAACAAGTCGTGTTCCGGATACAGCCCGGGTGCAGTCATGGGAGATTTAAAGTAGAAGCTAAGCCACTCTTGTATTCCCAGACCCTGGAGTTCGGAACTGCGCTGCGCGAGGTCCATGAATAGCAGGAGATCGAGAACAATAGGCGCCGCCAGAATCGAATCGCGGCAGAGAAAATCTACTTTGATCTGCATCGGGTAGCCCAGCCAGCCGAAGATATCAATATTGTCCCAACCTTCTTTGTTGTCACCGCGAGGCGGGTAATAGTTAATGCGGACTTTATGTGTGAAGTGCCCATACAACTCGGGATAAAGCTCTGGCTGCAAGATGTGCTCCAACACGGAAAGCTTCGATTCTTCCTTGGTTTTAAAAGAACCCGGATCTTCCAATACTTCGCCGTCACGATTTCCCAAAATGTTAGTCGAGAACCATCCGTTGAGACCTAACATACGAGCTTTAAAACCGGGGGCCAGGATAGTCTTAATTAGCGTCTGCCCGGTCTTGAAATCCTTGCCGCAAATCGGAGCATTATTTCGCCGCGACAACTCGTGCATCGCGGGAAAATCCACGGTCAAGTTCGGCGCACCATTGGCGAACGGCACGCCCTCCATCAGGGCCGCGTAGGCATAGATCATAGACGGAGCGACATTTTCGTCGCTTCGGGTCAGAGCTTTCTCGAAGGCCTTCACAGATTGATGCGCTTCGGTCTGCGTCAGAAAAATTTCCGTAGAGCCGCACCATATCATCGCCAGCCGCGCTGCCCCGGAAGTCTTTTTGAAATCGCGAATGTCGGCGCGAACCTGTTCGGCAAGGTCCATCTTGTTCTTGCCTTTTTTTACATTTGTTCCATCCAGCTTCTTCACGTAATTGTGGTCGAAAACGGCCTTCCGCGGCTTGATGGAGCTCAAGAAAGGCTTCACCTTCTTCAATAGTTCCCTATCTAACACCCCAGCTTTGGACGCCGCCGTGTACATGTCATCTTCGAAGATGTCCCATCCGGTGAAGACGAGATCTTTCAGTCCTGCAAGCGGCAGAAATTCTTTAATTTTTGGAGATCTAGCGTCAGTACGCTTGCCCAGCCGAATAGTTCCCATTTGAGTGAGGGAGCCGATGGGCTTGGCAAACCCTTTTCGCACTGCCTCCACTCCCGCGACGAATGTGGTCGCGACAGCGCCCATGCCGGGAATCATGATTCCCAGCTTGCCTTTGGCCGGTTGAATTTCGGTGCTGGTTTGTTGGGGGGATTTTGTCTTCGTCGTTGTCTTCGTTTCAGCGTTGTGCCGCGTCGGCATTTTCTGTTGCTTCCTTATAAGCACTCTCTGTTAGGTGAGGGCTGGGAGATATAAAGCGAAGGGCTATGTTCTCGTATCGCGTAAGGATTTGCAAACTAATGAGCCGAAGCGGCGATAATTGAACCTGAAGCGACAGCGCAGTACATTAGATTGCATATGGCTCGCTGCAAAATCTGCGTCCTATTATTGATTCTGTCCGTTTCTGCGGTTTGCTTGGCGCAATCGAAAACAACCGATACAACTAAGTCGGACCCGATCGCGTACTTAAATCGTGCGCTGGATGAAATGCAAGCACGTGCTTTACGGCGTGCAACTGTGGACTGGTCCCGCGTTCGTGCCGAGGCACTTAGGCGCGCCGCCCACGCCGAGACTACCGTGGACACCTATGACGCGATTCGCTTCGCACTTGCGAGCCTGGGAGATCACCACAGTTCCCTTCATCTGACTCCGGCGCTGGAAAATCTTGAACTGCAACGAAAGGCACAGCATCCGTCCGGTCAGGGCAATGAGGAAGTGCAGGGTTCCTTGGGTCCGTTTGTGGGAAGGTACGGGCCGGAAGGCCGCCTCGAAACGTTCAACAGTAAGACTTTCGCTCTCGTTGTAGTGACGAAATGCTTTCCGGAAAGTGACCGTCAGTTTGTCGCATATGAGACCAAGCTACAAAAGATTGTTGCGGACCTGATCGGTCTCATCCGGCAGGATGGGTTGTGGACTTGCGAGGCAACGTGGGCGGCAATATGTGGCCAATGCTCGCGGGTATCGGGCCAGTGCTTGGCGAAGGCGATGATCTCGGTGAGTCCTTCGACACGGCCACTCGGTCTCGCGCTATCGCGACGGTGTCTCCGCGGAGGTAGAAGACAACGGTAAAGTAAATTCTTACCCGCCCGTCGAGGGTGCGCCTTATAAGGTGGCTGACACGCCCAACGTGGCTGTTTTAATTGACGGCGGTACGGGCAGTTCCGGAGAGGCGATTGCAATTGCGTTTCGTGGCCGTCCCCACACGCGATTTTTCGGAGAGCACACTGAAGGAGTTTCTACTGTCAATGAAACATTCGCGCTTTCTGACGGGGCATCTATGTGGCTCACCATAGGCGTGGGGGCTGACCGATCAGGAAAACAGTATCTCGACGGCTTTGCACCCGATGAGGTGATTCATTATGGCGACAAGATCGTGCCAGATGATAAAGACCCGGTATTACAAGCAGCACTGAAGTGGCTATACCGGGACTAGCATTCCATTGGGGCGCCAGTCTTCGCGTATGGAAAAAGCAGACGAAGCGCGACGAAGCGTGGGGGGCAGCAGGCTGACGGCTTCCGCTACCCTCCAATATGGACCATGGTTCTTGATGCGGGGACGAAATCAGGTTCGCCGATGTGGTGCCGCTCTTCTTTCCTTTGAACCACGCCTTCAATGAACTCAACCATCTCTTCGCCTGAAGCGCCGCGCTGCATTAATTCGTGCAAATCGTGATCCCAGACGGAAAACAGGCAGGTGCGAATTTTGCCATCGGACGTAATCCTGATGCGGCTGCAATGTCCGCAAAATGGATGCGAAACCGGAGCGATGATTCCGATCTCGCCGATCCCGTCGTCGAAAAGATAACGCCGGGCCGTCTCGCTTCGTTGATGTGGAATTTCGATAAGGGGACGATATTCTTTCATGCGGCTTAAAATTTCTTCCAAAGGGACAACGGTGTCCGGCGCCCACACCCGCTCTTCTTCCAGCGGCATGAATTCGATAAAGCGAACGACGACGCCTTCTTCGCGGGCAAACACTCCGAAAGGAATAATCTGATCTTCGTTGAAGCCGCGCATCAAGACGCAGTTGACCTTAACCGGCCACAGCCCGGCATCCCGCGCCGCGCGAATTCCCGCGCGCACATTCTCATATCCATTCGCCACGCGCGTAATGCGCGCGAAACGATCGGGGTCAACGGCATCCATGCTAACGGTAACGCGGCTGAGGCCCGCATCTTTAAGCGGCTGCGCCATGTCGGCTAGAAGATGGCCGTTGGTTGTCACGGCTAGATCAAGAGGCTTTCCGTCTGGAGACCGTAGCTTCGCCAGTTCACGAACAAAATCCACGACGCCTTTACGCAAAAGCGGCTCGCCTCCGGTGATGCGAATCTTATTGATCCCCATCCCAGCAAGCACTCGAGCCATTCGCAAGTAGTCGGCAAACGGCAAGTCTCCGTAAAGTGCGCCCTCGTTACCCGTACGGCAATAAACGCACTTATAGTTACAGCGATCGGTGATGGAGATCCGGAGATCGGTGATGGAGCGTCCGAATTTGTCGGTTAGAGGCACGTCGTTGGTCGTCAGTCGTTGGTCGTTGGCATAAATCCACAACTTGTCATTCCGAGCCGTCCGCAGCCGAAGGCGAGGACGAGCGAGGAATCTGCTTTTGCCGGTATCGAAACAATCGTAACGGAAAAGAACACACAGGCGGGCACGTGCTCGCGAGCATTTCCTTTCCAATGGCCTCTCTCGAAGCCGGGAGGCACGGGCGTTTCCACCCGCACCCTCGGGAAAGTGTTGCGCAGGCTCTCGCCAGCGAACTCTTTCCACCGCCGCCTCAGCCAGGGTATGCCCAAAGGCCAAGGCGGTCGGAAACTCCACATCATTATAGATGCGGCAGAATCCTTACAGGACTATTTCAGGGAAAGTTCGCTTCGAGTTCATGGTTGCGTAGTCAGGCTCTTCTCTACTGCTGCCTCAGCTAACGGCGCCATGACTTTGAATCCCGCCGCGTTGGGATGCAGGCCATCGTCGCTTAGGTCCTTCTTCAACATTCCTTTGTCGTCAACCATCGCGCTGAAGTAATCAAGATACACGTAACCATTCGCGGCGCAATAAGCCTTGAGCCAGCGATTCAACTCAAGAATTTTGCCCGGGGGTCTCTGCGCGAAGAAATCCTGAGCGCGTGGTGTGTAGTGGTTCACCGGCAGCAGTGACGCGAACACCACGCGAGTTTGATGCAGTCGCGACAGTTCCGCCATCGTCGCGTAATTCGCCTCGATCTCCGGCAACGACATCGGACCGGTGTTGCCGGCGATATCATTCGTTCCTGCCAAAATGACAACAGCCTTCGGATGCAAATCAATCACATCTTCGCGGAAGCGTACCAGCATTTGCGGCGTAGTCTGGCCGCCGATTCCACGATTAATGTACGGCTTGCCCGGAAAAGAATCCGTCAATTTCCAAATATCGGTAATCGAGTCTCCGAAAAACACCACCCGCGATTCGCCCGGAGCGGGCGCGGCAAGCTTGCATTCGCATCGCGGTAGCGGGCTAACTGCCCAAAATCGTCCGTGAAAACAGCAATGCGCGAAGCCCGGTATTGATCCAAACCAGGAAAACCAGTGGAGGGGATTGTGGGTTGCTGGGCATGTACGAGAAGACCAAGGACTATTGCTGCAAAAATGACCTGCAAAGGTTTAGCGGTGGCGTTCTTAATTCTTTTGACCTTCATGTGCGGACGAGTCCTCCGCAGACAGGATAACTCACGGCAGACCCACCGAAAACGATAAGGAGTTGGCGCACTCGCTAGCTCGAGCAATTTATTTTTTTTGCCACCAGCGGATGTGTATACTTGACGTGTATACATTGGAGTTTTCCACAATGGGAACCGCGCGCGTTTTCCGCTCAGGTAACAGCCAGGCCGTACGATTGCCGAAAGAATTCCGCCTCAAGAGCAAGGAAGTCGAGATCTATCGCCGGGGCAAGGAAATAGTTTTGCGTGAAAAAGATGGAAGCATGACCCAGGCATTCAACCTGCTTGCCGGCTTGCCCGAAGATATTGAAGTCCGCGATAAGAAGACAGACCCGCCGCAAAAACGTAAGAGGCTTTAAGTGGAAACGCGATACCTGCTCGACACCAATATTTGCATTTATATCCGCCAAAAGAGGCCGGAGCAAGTGTTGCGCCGGTTTCGCAAGCTCCAACAAGGGGAAGCAGCTCTTTCGGTAATCACTTACGGAGAACTGATCTACGGTGCGACGAAGAGTAAGCAACGGGTTGAGGCGCTTGATCGCCTGCGTGAGCTTCTCCATTGGTTGCCAGCGCTTGCACTTCCCGAAACCGCAGCCGAAGCCTATGGGACAATCCGCGCCGACTTAGCATCGAAGGGCGAGATGATCGGAAACAACGATCTGTGGATCGCGGCGCACGCTATCTCGGCGGGGTTGACGCTGGTCACAAATAATGAAAAAGAATTTCGTCGGGTGCGCGGACTCAAGACGCAGAACTGGGCGATTTAGCTTCCCCTTTCCCCCGTGCCGGGCGTCATTCCAGCGCAATTCACCATGCACCTATAAGTCGCGATATATATTTATTGATTATCAATATTAAACTATTGACAGTCGTTATGTGCTGATGTACTTATTATTCATGAACTCAATTGAACATCCTCCCAAAACTAACGCTCGCTTGACTCGGATCAAAAGAACGAGCCGCATTCTGCCATCCGCTTTTCTGTTTTACTTTGGGATGTTTCCTCTTGTCCGGCTGTCAGAAGAGGCCCGGCATTTCGATACCCTCCGCGCTTTTCTGTCCATTCCAACAAAGTTGAAGATTTATGGAGCGCTTTGCTTCTTAGCGTGGCTTCCAGCGATGATTGCAATCACTCGTTTGCTGGAGTGTTACGAAAAGGGAAACCTTTTTGGAGCGAAGAATGTCTCGTACATCCGCCAGCTCGGGATACTGGCGATTTCTTTTGGCGTCATTAGCGCCTCTCGTCCCATTTTCGAAAAGTATGCAGTTGAACTTCCAATATTGATGCTGAACATCCTCGTTTCCCCCTGGTTAATCGCGGGATTTTTGACCATCATCATCGCCTGGGTCATGGACGAGGGCCGGAAAGTTCAAGAAGAACAGGAATTGACGGTCTAGGCTATGCCCATCATCGTCAATCTCGACGTAGTTCTTGCCCAACGTAAAATGCGACTGAACGACCTAGCCGCGGCTGTGAACATCACGCCGCAAAATCTGTCCGTTCTTAAAACGGGCAAAGCCAAAGCTATCCGATTCTCAACGCTCGAAGCAATTTGCGAGACCCTCGAATGTCAGCCCGGCGAAATTTTGGAATTCCGCCAGAAAGAAACGACCAGCTAAAACGTGACCGTCACATCCCATCATAATTCGGACCGCCCCCACCCTCCGGAGGCACCCAGGTGATGATCTGATACGGATCCTGAATATCGCAGGTCTTACAATGCACGCAGTTTGATGGATTCAGACTGATGCGCTTTCCATGAGGCTGCTCCGAATCATCCACCATTTCGTAAACATTTGCGGGACAGAAATTCTGGCACGGGCTGCCGAATTCTTTGATACATCGGCTATTACAAATGTCCGTGTTTTGAATGATCAGATGGGATGGCTGGTCTTCTTCATGCTTCGTGCCGGAGTGATAGAGATCGGTCAACTTATTGAATGTGAGCTTTCCATCGCCTCTTGCAGGACCGAGCAAGTGAGCTTCGCTGCCGCCGTCGGCGGGCAAATCGGCGAGCTTCTTCATTCGCTCGTACCCCAGTGTTGCAGGATAACGATTGCGCAACCCGCGCCCGCCGGTAAATTGCTGCAATCCTGCGTGGAACATGCCGCGCCAGAAGCCGTGTTCGAATCCCTGATGAAAGTTGCGGACTTTCCAAAGCTCGTCTTTAATCCAACTTTTTTCCACTCGCGTTTGAAATTCGCCGAGCTTCGACGCCGAGAAATCGGATGATTTCAGCGCTTCAAACGCGGTTTCCGCGGCAAGCATGCCGCTCTTGATCGCAAGGTGAATTCCCTTCAACCGTTGCGAATTCAGAAATCCTGCGGAGTCGCCGATGATCATCCAGCCGTCCCCCGCTAGCGGCGGGAGCGCCCACCATCCGCCATACGGCAGCGACTTCGCGCCGTAACGAATCATCTTTCCGCCTTCGAGTAGCTTCGCTACAAATGGATGCTGCTTGAAATCCTGAAGCACATGCTGCGGATCGAGGCGTGGATCGGGATAGTCGAGTCCGGTAACGAATCCCAGCGAAACGACATTATCTTTGCCGCCATAAATCCACGCGCCGCCATATTCTTTTGAAGTCAGCGGCCAGCCCATCGTGTAAATCACTTCACCTGCGGCAATTCTTCCCGCAGGAACCTCCCACAATTCTTTGATTCCCTGGCCGTAGGTTTGCGGATTGCGGTCTTTTGCCAAATCAAATTTCGCGATGAGCTGCTTCGTCAACGAGCCACGCGGACCTTCGGCGAGAATGACAATCTTTGCATTGAGATCATATCCCGGTTCGAAATTGGATTTTGCTTGGTTCTGCTTATCTATGCCCTTGTCGTCGGTACGAACTCCCGTCACGCGATTGCCGTCAAATAACAATTCTGACCCCGCGAAACCTGTAAACACCGTGATCGCGGCCTCTTCGACCTTGCCGCCTAACCATTTCACAAAACGGTTCAGAGAAATCACATAATTGCCGTGATCGCGAAGTGGCGGCGGCGTGATAGGAAATTTTAGTTTGTTCTTCTCAGTGAGGAAGTAAACAGATTCTTTCGCGACTTCGGCTTCGAGCGGAGCTTGTTTCTCGAATCCGGGAAGGAGTTCGCGCATAGATCGGGGATCGAGCAACGCTCCCGACAGACAGTGCTGGCCGATCTCGCGAGCCTTTTCGAGAACATAAACATTTTCTTTGTTTAACTGCGAATCGGGGTTTTCAGCATTGTGCTGATCAATAAGCTGCGACAGCCGCAGAGCGCACGCCATCCCAGCAGGCCCACCGCCGACGATGACAACGTCAGCCGGCATCTGAGGACGTTCGACATTTTCGAGAGGCTTGCGGAGGATCAGCATTTTTCCAGAAGCAGAGAGATGGCGTCGCGCAGATTTTCGCGGGCTTCTTCTAGCGTATCACCCTCTGAAATTGCGCCGGGAAGTTCTGCTACATAGGCGACGTAGCCCCCGCCTTCCGGAACTGCCTCGTACACACCAGTGAGAATCGCGCCCATGGAATTATTGTAAGCGCGCATCAGCTATCGCCTTTTTAGCGGTTGGCCAAGCTGGCTATTTCGCCCAACCCCAGCAATCTTTCGTCCGCTGTGACCAAGGTCAACTTTAGAACCTTGGCAGTCGCGGCCAGGAAGCGGTCCGCCGAATCGGCATGAGGCAGGGACAGGGCGAAGCCAGTACGAACAATTTCTTGAGTCAGCGGCGCTTCTCGTAGTTGATCGGCAGCGCGCTCGACCCAGGCCAGCGGGTCGCCCACACGGATGCGACCCTTTTGCATCAGCGCAAGAGCTTCCCAAACACTGACCGGAGACAGCCACAGATCGTTGTCATTATTCGACAACTCTCGCGCTGCACTTTTTCCTATCCGTTTCGGATCCAATTTGCTCCAGATCCAGATATGGGTGTCGAGCAGAAGATTCAATTGCGGTAGGCCTCGATGTCCTCCAGCTCAATGACAGGGGAAACGATATCGCCCAGAATCTCGCCGGTCCCTACCATATCCCCCAGAAACTTTCGCCTGCGGTCGGGTCCGGCCGGAATGACTTCTGCAACTGGGCGGCCATGACGCGTAATTCGGAGAGGCTGACGCGTTTTATGCACTTGCTCAATGAGGCCAAGACACTTGGCCTTAAACTCGGAGATGGAAACATCATTCATGACCACTATTCTATCTATGGTCAATAAACCGGTCAATTCGACGGTAACTGAACAACCCGGCTGATACACGCGGGAACGATGAATACTACCCTCCGCCTTTCACCTTCTTGATCTCCTCCATCAAAGCGGGCACTACATCGAACAAATTTCCGACCACCGCATAATCTGCGATCTCGAAAATCGGCGCTTCGGAATCTTTGTTAATCGCAATAATCGCTCGTGCGCCCTTCATGCCGACAACGTGCTGAATCGCGCCGCTGATCCCTAATGCCAGATAAAGCTTGGGCGCGACCGTTTGTCCAGAAGAACCGACCTGGCGATCCATCGGGAGCCATCCTGAATCGCATATGGGACGCGATGCCGCCAATTCGCCCCCCAAAGCCTCCGCAAGCTGTTTCGCAATCTCAATATTCTTTTGTTCCTTAATGCCACGGCCTACGGAAACAATGATTTCGGCCTGAGTTAAGTCAATGGCCTGCTTTGCTTCTTTGAAAATCTCTTGCGGCTTGGTACGCACAACGCTGTCCGCGATTTCGACATTCATCGTTTCAATAGGTGCGGTGGTGTTTCCGGCCTCGACTTTATCCCCTCGAAATGCCCCATTTTGAAAGGTCACAAACCAGGGCGCTTCGCAAGTGAAGCTCACGTCCGCAGTAAACTTTCCCTGAAACATTTGCCGGGTGAACACCAACTTATCGCCGTCTTTCTTATATCCGACGCAATCGCTGATGACTGTGCGCTCCATCGCCGTGGCGAGCTTGGGAATGAAGTCGCGGACTTGGTAAGTATGAGGAAGTAAAACCAGCTTCGGCCGCTTGGATTGAATCACCTGCTTCAGCCCGGCGACGAATGCATCGGGAGTATAGGGCTCAAGCTTCGCCGATTCGATCGCATACACTTTTGAAACTTTTTTGCCCGCTACTTCGGCGGCGAGATTCGCGATGCCGCTTCCCACAACAGCGGCCTCTAGCGTCCATCCAGTTTCGGCGGATAAAGCTTGCCCAGCCGCAAGCGTTTCCCATGAGACGCGGCTGAGTTTTCCTTGACGTTGTTCGAGGACAACAAGAATAGTCTCAGGCATTGTTTAGCTTACGTGCGACCGCGTCACATAGGGCACTAATCCGTTATGCTTCCCCGCTTGTGCGCACCGACTGCCAGCAGCGTGATCCCAAGTATCCCTTCTCCTAACACCCACCACATCCACATGTGAGAGCCACTTCGCAATCCGACGTAAACGAACGAGCACAGAATAAAGGCGAACCAGAGTAGGACTTTGCCGGCCGTCATCAGAACCGAACCGACGCGCTCTTCGCCCGCCATCGCCGCTTCTTCCATCCGCATGAGATCTTTTCCAGCCATAGTTATTACGATACTCTCCGTCTCGCCTCGAAACGATTACAACACGTGGTACTTCATTGCGCAATTTGTCCACCAGTTTCTTGGCGATTTCGGAAGGCGTCCCCTCCATGTATTCAGTATTTTTTGTTTTCTCTGGAATATAAAGCCGCTCAATTTTCTGCAAATTGCCAGCCACAGCAGACTTCACATTTTCAAACGAAACTTTCTGCATCGGCTTGTTCTTCGCCTGCTTAATTCCGATAAGAGTGGCGTAGCGAAGCTTGTTGATGCCCGATTGAATCGTGAGCACAGCGGGTAGCGGAATATCCACGAACTGAAAGTATCCAGCTTCGAGTTCACGTTTCACGCGGACGCCGGCTTCGGTCTTTTCAATCTGCATAATGATCGTAGCGTGAGGCCAACCAAGCAGTTCGGCGAGAATGACCCCTGTCTGCGCGTATCCATAATCGTCCGATTGCAGTCCGGTAAAAATCAGATCAAATTGTTCATCCTTGACCGCTGCGGCAAATGCACGAGCGGTATTGAAGGCATCCAAACCTACGAATGCATTATCTTCCAAATGAATGGCGCGATCCGCGCCCTTGGCTAGAGCTTCCCTTAAGACCTGCTGCGAACGTGCCGGACCAGCGGTGATCATTACCACTTCCCCGCCATGCTTTTCCTTCTGTCGTAGTGCCTCTTCCAGCGCGAATGCGTCTGGCTCGTTCACTTCATAAGAAACGTCTTCGCGAATCCAAGTACTCGATTCGTTCAGCTTGAGGGGAGCGTCCTTCTGAGGAACTTGCTTTATGCAAACCAGAATCTTCAACAAAAAGCTCCTATCGCTTTCTCAAAGCGGCCAGCAAGGTCCAGTATTCCAAAGGAAACCTTGGGCAAACCAGTAAGTATAAACGAGCAGAACAAGCACAGATCAAAAGAACAGCGACTGATTAATGGATTGTCCGTGATTTACTCCGTAAACACTACAGACTGTAATCCCGATATTTCGAAGCGCTTGCGGCAGCGCACGTTCTTGCACGCCATCATGTCATCTTTGCGGAGCATGTAGGACTTCGCCTTGGCGAAGCGTGCGCGATCCCGTTCGTCAGCGCGTCCCGATAATTGCCGTTTTTTTGTACGGACGACCCAGGTCACTTCGTATGTATCCGATTGATGGCAGCTCGGACAGTTAAGATTGGCTGGTTTCTTTTCCGTACGTTCATCGAAAAATTCACGCTCTTCCATGACGTTGAGAGCCTCTCGACAGGTTAATGGATAATGATTATTGCATCTTTCAGGCGCTCGTTTCCATCCACTGTACCTTTCGAGATGACAGCGCTGGAACGAAACCGTAGAGTTAATACAGGATATTGACATGGCCGTTGCGTTTATTTGCGAGGGTCTGCGCACTCCAATCGGCCGCCACGGCGGTGCGTTAGCGCAGGTTCGCACCGATGATCTTGCCGCTGCTCCATTGGCTGCCTTACGAAAACGATTTCCTAATGGTGATTGGCAAGCCTTGGACGAAGTTATTCTCGGATGTGTCAACCAGGCTGGAGAAGATAATCGCAACGTCGCCCGCATGGCGTCTTTGATTGCAGGTATTCCGCACACTGTTCCTGCCGTGACGGTGAATCGGCTGTGCGCTTCGGGAATGGAGGCCGTTGCAGCTGCGGCGAGAGCCATCGTCGCCGATGAGATATCCCTCGCAATCGCGGGCGGCGTTGAAAGCATGAGCAGGTCTCCACTCGTGCTGCCAAAAGCGGCGTCCGCCTTTTCGCGAAACGCGGAAATCTACGACACCACCATCGGGTGGAGATTCATTAATCCGGTCATGCAAAAAATGTATGGGACGGACTCTATGCCCGAAACCGCCGAAAATGTGGCCGAAGCTTACAAGATTGACCGGGCTTCGCAAGATCAGTTCGCGTTGCAATCTCAGCAACGAACGGCAGCAGCGCAGAAAGCGGGATTTTTTGCCCAGGAAATGGCGCCAGTCGAAATTCCCGGACGAAAAGGAGAAAACAAAATAGTGACTGACGATGAGCATCCACGCCCGGATACCTCACTCGCAGCACTCTCAAGACTTCCAACGCCATTCCGGGAAAATGGCACCGTCACTGCGGGAAATTCCTCCGGCATCAACGACGGGGCGTGCGCGATGTTTGTTGCATCAGAGAAAGCCGCCTCTCAATTTGGACTGACTCCCCGCGCGAGGATAGTGGGTGCAGCTTCGGCCGGTGTAGAACCTCGCCTTATGGGAATCGGTCCCATTCCAGCGATAAAAAAGCTGCTGGAAAGAGTAAAGGTATCAATCAGTGCCGTTGATCTCCTGGAACTGAACGAAGCGTTCGCCGCGCAAGCATTAGCGGTGACTCGGGCGTTCGAGTTGCCGGATAATAGCGAGAAAGTGAATCCTAATGGCGGGGCCATCGCGCTCGGCCATCCGCTAGGGATGAGTGGCGCCCGACTAGTATTGACCGCGTCACGCCAATTGCAGCGAACTCACGGACGTTATGCCTTGGCCTCAATGTGTGTCGGCGTAGGCCAGGGTGTGGCAATGTTGATGGAAAGGGTTTGAAATGAAGCCGTCATTCGCAACCTTCCAGACCCGAACGAGTAATCCATTGGATGATAGGCGTCGTGCGGCATGCGCCTTTTACCGTGCTATAATTTCTTTTCGCCAGCGTTGGTTTTGAGGTGATCAGTTGGACTTTCCTGCGGCGAATCCTGTGCAATTCCAGTTTATTGAAGGCGAGGTCTATCCATGTCTGGACACTCAAAATGGGCGACAATCAAGCATAAAAAAGGCGCATTAGACGCCAAGCGCGGCAAAATCTTCACTCGCCTGATCAAAGAAATCAGCATTGCGGCAAAGAATGGCGGCGACCCGGATACAAATCCTCGCTTGCGCGGAGCCATTCTTGCCGCCAAGTCTGAAAATATGCCCGCCGACAACATCAAGCGGGCCATCCAGCGTGGTACGGGTGAATTGCCGGGCGCGACTTATGAGGAATTTTCGCTCGAAGGCTACGGACCGGGCGGCGTCGCCGTTCTGCTCGACATCAATACCGACAATCGTAACCGCACCGTCAGCGAAATTCGCCATGCGTTTGGCAAGAATGGCGGCAATATGGCTGACGCCGGCGCAGTCTCTTACATGTTCCACAAGAAAGGCGATATTGTGATTCCCAAAACTTCGGCGAAGGAGGACGACCTGATGGCGGTTGCGCTAGACGCCGGAGCGGATGACCTTCACGACGACGGAGAAAATTGGGAAGTGCTCACCGCGCCGTCTGCTTACGAAGCTGTGCTGGAGGCTGTTAAGAAAGCCGGTTTCGAGGTGACGTCCTCGAGCGTGACCATGATTCCGCAAAATTACATCAAGCTCGAAGGCGCCCATGCCGCGACGATGATTCGACTGATGGAAGCCCTGGAAGAGCATGACGATGTGCAGAACGTGCATTCGAATTTCGACATTGATCAGAAGCTACTGGAAGAAGTTGCGGGGTAATTAGGATGGAATTCAGAAATTCAGCCGCCCATCCGGCGGCTTTTTTCATTTGTCAAGGCCTCATTGCGTTCAGTTTTCAACATTGCGGTGCATAATTCTGTGGAAAAGCTGGTTTTCATCGGCGCAAGTGGTTAGAAAAGAATTGTTTCTACATCTTGCACTGAGTTAAGTGCGGTGCCGTCCATTCTCTTTTTAACCGGCAGCGGGAGTTCTCGCTTTTGAAAATTCGACTCGACAAATTGCTCGTCGAACGCGGACTTGTCCCTTCGCCCGAACGGGCTCAGGCACTCATTCTGGCCGGAAGAGTCTTGGTAGACGAACAGAAAGTTATTGCAGTGGGCGCGCCTACGGGCAAAGACGTGATCGTTCGCCTGCTAGGAGTAGAGAAAAAGTACGTAAGCCGAGGGGGTTTGAAACTTGAGAAAGCCTTGTCCTATTGGAAAATTGATGTCCATGAAAAGGTATGCCTCGACATCGGCGCTTCGACCGGCGGTTTTACTGATTGTCTTTTACAGCACGGCGCGGCTCAGGTCTTCGCGATTGATACTGGATATGGCCAAATAGATTTCCGTCTCCGCAATGACCCTCGCGTTCATTTACTAGAAAAACAAACGCGCGCTATCTCACCCGTGAAGAACTCGGTGAAGCCGCAGACTTTATTGCGATAGACGTGTCTTTCATCTCGGCAACCATGCTATTGCCTGCCGTGATTAAAGCTGCTTTGCCGGAGTCGAAACCGGGGTGGCAAATCGTGGTCCTGGTAAAGCCTCAATTCGAAGTGGGCCGTGAATACGTGGAAAAGGGCGGCATTGTCCGAAACACTGAGGCTCAGAACGCCGCCGTCGAGAATGTCCGCAAATCACTCGTGACTCTGCAATGCAAGAGCACCGATGTCATCGAGTCACCAATTCTGGGGACAGAAGGCAACCGCGAATTCTTGTTATACGGTTTGTTCTAATCAATAAACTCTTTAGGTAGAGGCTCGGGTGACTGCGTCTCCCAGAACGTCTCAATACTGACCGGCAAGGGCTGCGATCAAGAATTTAGACCCCAATCACTCCCACTAATTCCTTCACCGAAGCAGCACTCTTATCGAGTCCAGCTTTTTCTTCGGCAGTCAATTTGATCTCGATGATTTGCTCGATGCCTTTCGATCCTAATTTGACGGGCACGCCGACGAAGAGGCCTTTGATTCCGTATTCGCCATCGAGATAAGCGGCGCAGGGCATAATCTTCTTTTTGTCTTTCAGAATCGCCTCGGCCATTTCGGTCACGGCGGCGGACGGCGCGTAATAGGCGCTTCCAGTTTTCAGATACTTCACAATTTCGGCGCCCCCGTCACGGGTGCGCTGGACGAGGCGTTCGATGGTTGCAGCGTCCATCAATTCTGTTATGGGAATTCCGGCGACAGTTGAATAGGGGGCAACGGGACCATCGTGTCTCCGTGACCGCCGAGGACAAATGCGGTAACGTTTTCGACGCTGACTTTCAATTCGTCGGCGATAAAGGCGCGGAAGCGGGCGGAATCCAGAACACCGGCCATGCCTATCACGCGTTCGCGAGGAAAACCACTCATCTTGTACGCGGCTTGAGCCATGGCATCGAGCGGATTCGACACGACAATCAAAATGCAATTTGGAAGAATGTCCACGGCTTTGCGACAACATCCTTCATGATCTTGTGATTCGTGTTCAGGAGATCGTCGCGGCTCATGCCCGGTTTCCGCGGAATACCAGCGGTGACAACTACAATGTCGGAGTTCGCGGTGTCGGCGTAATCCTGCGTGCCGATGATGTGTGCGAATCGCGCTTTTCAATCGGCATGGCTTCGAGCAGATCGAGGCCTTTGCCCTGGGGAACGCCTTCGATAATGTCAATCAAAACCACGTCTGCGAGTTCTTTTGAGGCGATCCAGTGAGCGGCCGTGGCTCCAACGTTCCCAGAACCTACGATTGAAACTTTCTTGCGCATGAATGAATTTCCTTTGATTTTTTCTGATGGCTGCGAGCATCTATGCTACACGAACGAGTTGACTTAGGGCGTGACTGAGAATTTTGGCGTGCTTCGGTCCGATGCGTCGAAGCCTTGGATCGAACGGGCAAGGGCGCCCTTCACTCACGAGTTCGTAACGTTGACATTCCCCTCATATCTCCCTTAGCATCAATGACTTGGTACCCTATCGGCGCCGCTGGGAGCCGCTTGTGATAAAGCTCGACATCATCAATGAAGTGGTAAACAAGACCGGAATCACCAAAACCAAAGCCGAATTGGCGGTCGAAACTGTCTTTGAAAGCATGAAACGATCGCTGACAAAGGGCGACCGCATCGAGCTGCGTGGATTCGGTGTGTTTAATGTACGCCCGCGAAAAACTGGCATTGGACGCAACCCTCGCACAGGCGCTGAGGTTTCGATTCCTCCGGGCAAGGCTGTGCGCTTTAAACCGGGCAAGGAGTTGCAGTCTATTGATTAAGCGGCAACTTCCCGCGTCTCCGATTTTTTTCAACCGCGATAGAATTTTCCGACCGGATTCTCGATGTCTGATTCCATTTCCGCAGTTTCCTCTAGCAACCCGATTTTTACCGTCCCATGCCGGTGTACGTGGTCGAGCGGCGGCCGCAACGTTATTGGCTGCATATTCTCTTATTTCATTGCCACGATTTTCACCACCTTGGTTGTTGGCGCACGCATGGAATTTAACTTCCTGCATAACCAGTCGGCTTTCGCGGTGGTGAAATGAGATTTGTCCCCTTCTTCCCTATTCGAATGGGCGCTGGCGCTATCCTTCGCGATTGCTTACTGGGGATTTCCCTTTCTCTGGGGACGCTGCTGCTAATTCTGATGGCGCACGAAATGGGGCATTATCTCTACTGCCGTTTCATTACCGGGTTTATGCCACGCTGCCGTTTTTCATTCCGGCTCCTACATCTGATTGGCACGCTGGAGCGGTGATCGTATCAGGTCACCAATTCGCACCCGGGCTGCTCTATTCGATATTGGGATTGCAGGACCAATCGCCGGTGTGGTAGTGAGCGTGATTACGCTCCCGATTGCACTGGAGATGTCGAAACCGAAGCCCGTGGGAATGGGGCCGTCCGCCTTGCAGTTTGGATATCCGTTGATTTTCGTAATTGTTCATCGCGGCCTTACCGCAGCCTTGCCGGGCTATCAACTTGCCGGACTTCCGCTCAGCGGTATTTATATGCATCCCATCGCGATAGCCGCATGGGTCGGCATGTTCGCCACTGCGCTAAATTTGCTGCCCACTGGACAACTCGACGGCGGACACATCGTCTATGCGTTGTGGCCAAGAGCGCACCGCTACATTTCGTGGATCACTGTCATCGCTTTGGTTTACCTCGGTAAATGGTACGCCGGATGGCTGGCGTGGGCGGGCCTGATCACGATTATGAATATTGTTTCATGGCGGCAAAGGCAGGCTCCTGATTATCCTGAGCTTCGCGGAGTCCGTTGGGGCGTTGCGCTGCTGGGGCTGCTGATGCTAATCGTTACGCTCGCGCCTGCGCCGCTGCGTAGCGCGGTGCTGGATGGGATGCGCTAGCGACCTCTAGTTTTGCGGGCGCGACGTGTCACGCTAACCGTTGAAATTAAATGATTGGCGTCCCCGACGGGATTTGAACCCGTGTTACCGCCGTGAAAGGGCGATGTCCTAGGCCAGGCTAGACGACGGGGACGGATGCGTGGAAAGAAATGCGTTTTCGCTAGTTGATCGTAGCAGTGGCTCCTAGTAGTGTCAAAAATAGTCTTCATGCGGTAGTGGCTCGGCTCCAAAATTTCTGTTTACTTCGCCGCTTTAATATCGCTCTGATTTCCTACGTCGGAAAGATTTATAAGCGATTCTAAAGCTTCGTCGTCGCCCTCCATAGACGAGACCGAGCGCCTGTCCCTACACTATCATTAGTGAATCTCACTACTAACTCGCCTCGGTCATCTTTGGAAAGCCACGCGTTCCAAGTGATTGTCATTGGCGGGGGAATCAATGGAGTGGCAATCGACGAGAGTGCGCCCGGAGAGGTCGCCACACTCTTCTGGTGGAGCAGGCCGATTTTGGATCGGGCACGACCAGCCGCTCGACGCGAATCATACATGGGGGCTGCGCTATCTCGAGCATGGCGAACTCGGCTCGTCGCAGAATCATTGCGAGAACGAAAAAGACTGTTACGGCATTATCCCCACTTGGTTCATCCGCTGCGATTTTTCCTGGCGATGAATGAAAACAGTCGTCGAAGTGCGCTCAAAATACAAACTGGACTATGGCTCTATCAAATGATGGCAGGAAGAAGGCGCAGAACCAGCGCTGCCAAGGGGGATGAAGAAAGCTCGAACGATCTCTGGAGAAGGGGGCAATGGTCAATCTTCGCTATCAGGACGCGCAATGTGAATTCCCTGAGCGTCTCGTTGCAGAGTGGCTCGTCGAGGCGATTGAGGCTGGAGCGATCGCGCGAAATCACACTCAGGTACTTGCGGTTGATGTGAGGCAAGGACGGGTCAAGGGCATATTTATACGGGATCTTCTGAGCGGAAAAGAAGGGCGGGTTGAAGGTTCATGGATTATCAATGCTACGGGACCGTGGGCGGATCGCATCTGCCAGCGTTCCGCATCAGAACTCAGGGCGCGATGTTGGGTGGAGTTCGCGGCTCGCATATCGTGCTACCGCGATTTCCCGGAATGCCCGATTCCGCAGTGTATTCGGAGGCTGCGGATGGACGCCCGATTTTCGTATTCCGTGGAACCAGCAAATTCTTGTTGGCACTACGGAAGCAGAAGACCGCGGAGATCCGGGGAAAGTTCAGCCATCGGCCGAGGAAGTTGATTATTTGTTGTCCTCGTTCGCGGCGCTGTTTCCGCACGCGAATTTCTCACGGCAGATATTCGATATGCATTTGCCGGCGTTCGTCCGCTGCCTTACGCTCCGAATTCGAAAATATCGGCGGTATCTCGCAAACATTATTTGCACGATCACAAACCGGACGGAGCGGCAGGGATGATTTCGGTGATTGGAGGCAAGCTGACAACTGCCGCTCAACTGGCACGCGATTGCGCTGCGAAGGTCGGGATTCCCATCCAGAAAAGTTCGCGAACAAACGCCAATCGTGTCGAAGGATTCTTACTGCCTTCCAATCTTCCCGCACTAGAAATAATTGGATCCGATGTAGACCCCGTTCTCGATTCTTTTGTTACTGACATTGCTAACGCGGGTGGCATCAGCGAAAGTTCTGCATCGGGGATTGTGGAGTGGCACGGAAGGCGCTCTGGAACGATTGCCCGAATGGCATTGAGCAGCGCGGATTTGCGCGCTCCGTTGTGTCCGCATACCGAACATATCGTCGCCGAGGCGGTGGACGCTTTCGCCAATGAGTGTGCACTGACTTTGGGCGATGTTCTCTTGCGGCGGGTTCCCGTGGCGTTAGGCGCATGCTGGTCGCCGGAATGCACGCGGGAGGCCGCAGCGGTACTCAAGCCGGTTATGGGATGGAGC